>CAYFYY010000013.1:0-66179 GCA_964347475.1 uncultured Flavobacteriales bacterium | reverse complement strand
CACTATAGACCCGGAGCGTGACCACCAGCCGCGATTACGGCCATGTCCCCGGAATCGCCGGAGATATGCGAGGAATAGCGGGTTTCGGGATCCCGGTCTTCCTTCGACTGGATAGCGGGTTGGCTATCCATTGGCGATCCGCTTGCCGCAGGACGGTATAAGAGTCCTATCACCCCGTCGGATCACTGGCAGGCACCACATGGATTTCTTCGAGAAGATAAACGGCCACAGATGTCTCTTCCTCGCCGACATCCGGGAGCCCGAGGAAAACGAGCTTCGGGTCACTGTCGTGGAGGGAATGGTGGCCGGCCCGCCCGAAGACCTGAAGATCGAAAACAAGGTATTCAAGGGGCTGCGCGAGATCTTGCCGACCGATGAGTCCGCCGCCTACGAGGTCTATTTCGAGGACAATATCTGCTATTCGGTTCTGAATGAGTCTTACGCGACCAGCGACGACTATCAGAAATTCACAGGCACGCTGTTCTGTATCTATGAGAAGTCACATTTTCTGGATTATGTCGGCAGGGGGTCTCTCGCGACCAAGCTTTCCCCGGGGCCTTTCAAACACTATGGCCTGCTCTGCTGCAACCACGTCATAGACGTCGCATCATCGAGCGAGCCCGTCATCAAACAGATAAGAGGGGCGTGACGAGCGGCTTGGGTTGTGGGGACTTGGTTCTGGGGATGCAAATCGAGGGACAGCAAATCCAGGCAAATCCAGGGACAGTACACTTAATTAGAGCTCTTTGTCCGTCGAGATCGCCGGGGAGGGTCGGAGTTAGGTATACTGCCCCCCCGAATTCCCCTGTCCCCCGAATTCCCTGTCCCCCGAATTCCACCAGCCGCGATTACGGCCATGTCCCCCGAATTCCCTGTCCCCCGAATTCCATAGCGGCGTTCGTCCTGATCGTCGCAGGGGGCCGGCCGGCGCCGTGGGCTGCGCATCTTAGGATGCGCCGCCCGCTCCCGGGGCCATCCCGCCGGCCGGCGTCGAGTGGGTCAGATTGCCCTTATTCCTCCCGCGGCTTCAGCGCCAGCGCGACCGAGTTCATGCAGTAGCGCTTGCCCGTGGGCTCGGGGCCGTCGTCGAAGACGTGGCCGAGATGGGCGTCGCACGCGGCGCACAGCACCTCGGTGCGGCGCATGAACAGGCTGTGGTCGGCCTCCTCGGCGACCGCGTCCTCTGCGATCGGGGCGAAGAAGCTGGGCCAGCCGGTGCCGGAGTCGAACTTCGTCTCGGACTCGAACAGCGCGTTGCCGCAGCAGGCGCAGACATAGGTGCCCTTCCTCTTGTCGTTGAGCAGCGCGCCGGTGAACGGCCGCTCCGTGCCCTTGCGCCGGCACACCTTGTACTGCTCCGGCGTGAGGGTGCGTCGCCACTCCTCATCCGATTTCTTAACTTTCTCCGCCATCATAAACTACCGCCGTTACGATCCAGTTCTTCCACCCGCGCGAGGATGGCGTGCAGCGGCCGCTCGGCGATGCCCAGCTCGTCGAGATGGGCGACCGTCTGCTCCAGATACGCGCGGTTGCTGCCGAGCCGTCCTTCCGCCGTCGCCACGGTCCGCGCCACCGTCTCCGCCGGCAGCTTGCCGGCATAGCGCCTGCCGTCGCGGTTGATCGTCCAGACGATGGCGCGGGCCTCGCCCTCGCGGCAGCGGATGCGGGCCCAGCGCGGGCGGTAGCCGTCCGCCACCATCTCGCGCTGCCAGACGAGCGCCAGCTCGCTCTCGCGGTCCGCGGCGGCGATGCGGTAGGCGATGCCGCAGCACGAGCCGCCGCGGTCGAGGCCGAGCACGAGTCCGGGATTGTCCGGGCTGCCGCGGCCGAGCGGCGTCCACAGGCAGAAGCTGCGGTGCCAGCCGCGCAGCAGCGCCGGCCTCCGCTCCAGGTAATGGAAGGCCGGGTTCCACATCAGCGAGCCGTAGCCGAACACCCAGACGTCCTCGTCCGGCTCGGTCTCGGCCAGCATGCGGGCCCGCGATTCGGCGCGCTCCTCCTCGGTGTGCGCCCGGAGGATGCCGAGCCGGCGCCCCTCGGCGGCGAGCTCGGCGAACAGGCCGTCGCGGATGTTGTCCCGTCCGTAGTCCATGGCGTCATATTTAGGGCATCGTCCGGCAAAATGAAACTGGAGCCGGCCGGCGGTGCGACCTCGCCCTTCGAGCCGCGGCTTCGCAACCTCCGCAGGATGAGGACACCCGCCTTGGAGCCTCACGCCGGAGACCTTTGCACGAAACACAACGTCGTCATTGCGAGGAGGCCGAAGGCCGACGCGGCAATCCAGCATGCCGTGTCGGCGAGCGTTTTTCTGGATCGCCACGGCTGCTCCGCAGCCTCGCGATGACGAAGTCCTTTTCCGTGCAAAGGTCTCGCTCCCAAGGCACCCCGAATGGGGGTATCGAAGCATGACTGGGCCAGATATAGGGCGTCAGAGCCGCCCGTCATAGGCCTTGCGCGGGATCTTCGCGGCGACGATGGTAAACGTGTCCGCCGCGAGCCCCTTCTTGACGGCGGCGCCCAGCGCCTTGCGGTCCTGCACCGCAACGCCGCGCCCGCCCATGGCCCTGGCCAGCGCGACCCAGTCGGTGCCCTCGAAATCGACGCCGACATTGGGCAGGCCGGCCTCGCGCTGCTTCTTCTCGATCAGCGCCAGCGACTCGTCGACATAGACGACGACCACCACCGGCAGCTTGCGGTCGCGCAGGGTCGCGAGCTCGCCGAGCACCATCTCGAGCCCGGCATCGCCGGTGATCGAAACGACGGCGCGGGCGGGCGCCGCCAGCGCGGCGCCGATGGCGAGCGGCAGGGCGCAGCCCATGGTCGCGAACCCGGTCGACTGCAGGAGCGTGCGCGGCTTCGCGCAGCGCCAGACCTGGCTCAACAGGATCCGGTGCGCGCCGCTGTCGACGCAGGCGATGGCGTCGTCCGGCAGCGCCTTGCGCACCTCGTCGGCGATCGCCGCCGGACCCCAGTCCTCGTCGGCGCGAAAGGCCTCGGCGAGCGCCTGGCGGACCTGCGCCGGCTCACCGTCCGGCCAGGAGTCGGGGTTCGGGGTCAGCCGCAGCGCCAGCGTCTTCAGGCTTGCGCCGATGTCGCCGATAAAGCTGACATTGGCCATGTGGACGTAATGGGTGTTGGGGGCGGCGGTGAACTCGATCACCGGCTTCTCCGTCGCGTCCCACGGCGCCGTCCAGGCGTGCCGCATCTCGACCGGGTCGTAGCCGACCAGCAAGAGCAGGTCGCTCTTCTCGATCAGCGGCATCAGCAGCTTGTCGGCGATCGGCGACAGGCCGGCCGCGCCGAGCGACAGGAAGTCGTCCTCCGGGTACACGCCCTTGGCCTTGTAGGTGGTGATCACCGGGATCGAGAAATCGAGCGCCAGCGCCGTGAGCATGTCCGGCGCATCGCGCGATTCCAGCGCCTCGACGCCGGCGATGATGAGCGGCCGCTCGGCCCCGGACAGCAGGTGGCGGGCCGAGACCAGCTCCTCGCTGCCGGCCGGCTGCGAGGGGATCGGCGTGGGGCGCCGGATCAGCGGCGCCGCCGGCTCCTCCTGCGCCGCGACGCCGACCGGCAGGTCGATGTGCACCGGGCCCAGCGGCGGATCCATGGCGATCGACACCGCCTTGTCGACGATCACGTCGGCGGCGCCGGGCACGACCTCGAAGCTGGCCTTGACGACGGGCCGCAGCAGGGCGCCGTGGTCCACGACCTGGTGCGTGTAGGTCTGCCGCTCCTGCGTATCGACGGCGCCGGAGATGAAGATCAGCGGCACCCGGTCCAGGAGCGCGTTGCCGGCGACGTTGACCGCGTTGGCGACGCCCGGGCCGATCGTCGTCAGCAGCACCGGCGGCGCGCCGGTCGCGTGCCACGCGCCCTCGGCCATGAAGCCGGCGTTGTTCTCATGCTTGGCGAGGATGAACGCGATGCCCTCTGCGCGCAGCGCCTCCATCAGCGTCAGCACCTCGCCGCCGGGCACCCCGAACACGTGCCGGCAGCCGGCCTCGGCGAGCCGCCTTGCGATCAGCTGCGCTGCGGTGGCCATCGTGTTTACCCCTCCAGATACCGTGCGGTTTTTCCCAGTCCCCCGGGGCGGCTTGGCGACGCTGCGGGCGAAACCCGCGATGCGCCACGTCCGCGCAGATATCGGCCCCGCAGGTTGAGCCTGCGTATGTCGCAACGCGGCCCCTTGCGGGACGGCAAAATACCGGAAACCGGCCCGCCATGCCATAGCTGCGGCAATCGCAGGGGGCAGGTCCGAAGAATTTCCGTGAATTTGGCCGAGATGGCAATCCGAGGCGTTTTGCATTTCCCTGGCCGCTGTGTATTACAGTACGCCATGCATCGCAGTATTCGGATGATGGACCGGCCGGACCGCATTGCGACGCGCCACAGGCGCGCAAGGCCGGCCGTCTCCGAGAGAGGGGTGAACCACCAAAAGCACGGTCGGGCGGCACGGACGGGGCCGTGACGCTGTGCATATGGGAGGACGTTCAATGAAGACTCTATTCTTGCCGATTTCACTGATCCTGATCGGGCTGGCCGGGCAGGCGGTGGCCGCGGAGACGATCCACCACCCGTCGCTGCAGGCGCCGGCGCAGGTCGTCCGCGAGGCCAACGGCATTCCGCACATCTTCGCGCGGAACGAGCACGATCTCTATTTCCTCCAGGGCTGGGTCCACGCCGAGGACCGCCTGTTCCAGATGGATGTGACACGGCGGTCGGTGAACGGGACACTGGCCGAATTGCTGGGGCCCGCGGCCCTGCCGGGGGACGTGCAGGCGCGCACAATCGGCCTCGGGCGGGCCGCGGAACTGTCGCTCGCGGCCTTTCCGCAGCCGGTCACGGACGCCCTCGAAGCGTACAGCGAAGGCGTGAACGCCTTCCTGGCGGCGGCGCCCGCCCTGCCGCCCGAATACGCCGTCCTCGGGCTCGACCATGTCGATCCGTGGACGCCGCTCGACAGCTCCTCGGTGGTCAAGGCGATCGGTTTCGCCACGTCCTTCGATCCCGGCAAGGAAATCGCTCTGACTCTTGCCCTGCAGGCCTATGTCGGATCGGCGGAGGCACGCAATGCCGCCCTCGGGACCGAAACGTTCGACGGCGCGGCGCTGTTCTTCGAGGACGTGTTCCGCGAGGCGCCGTTCGATCCGGTGGTGGTGCTGCCGGCCGTCGCAGCCAGCACGGCCACAACACACTCGACCGCCGCGCCCGGGACCGCATCCCATCTCGACACGCCGACGCTCGCACAGGCCGGCGCCTACCTGAAGCGCGTGCGCAAGGCGCACGGCATGCCGGGCCGACGCGGCGGGCCCACCGGATCCAACCAGTGGGCGGTGAGCGGAACCCGCACCGCGAACGGCCGCGCCATGCTCGGCAACGACGTCCACCAGCCGCTCGGCAATCCCGCCCTGTGGCACCAGACGCATCTGAGCACGCCCGAGACGGATGTCATTGGCGACGACGTCGCCGGGGCGCCGTTCATCGTCTTCGGCCACAACCGGCATATCTCGTGGGGCATCACCAACGCCCGCTACGACCATACCGACGTGTTCGCCGAGGTGATCGTCCCGGATCTTGCGTCGCCGAGCGGGCTCAGCACCGTCCACAACGGTGTGCGGGAGCCGATCGTGCCGTTGCCGCAGTCCTACCGGGCCAATATCGGCGGGCAGGTGGTCGACGTGACCGGCTCGCCGGGCCTGCCCCCTGCGGTGCTGATCGTGCCGCGGCGCAACAACGGGCCGCTCGTCACGGCGCCGGCCTTCAACCCGCAGACCGGGACGTTGACGGCGCTCAGCATCCAGTCCGTCGGGTTCGGGCCGACGCGCGACCTGGAAGGCGTCTGGCGCACCAACCACGCGCGGAGCCCGGCAGAATTCGCCGAGGCGATGCGCTTCATCGACTTCGCCTCGCAGAGCTTCGTCTATGCGGACGTTGCGGGCAACATCGCCTATTTCACCACCGGCGAGGTCCCGCTGCGCGCCGACCTGCAGACCTTCTCGGTCGACGGCGTGCCGCCCTTCCTGATCCGCGACGGCAGCGGCCTGCGCGACAACGAGTGGATCCCCGACCCGACCCCGGCGCCCGACCAGGCCACGCCGTTCGCGATCCTGCCGTTCGAGGAGATGCCGCAGGTCGTGAACCCGTCGTCCGGATTCATCCTCAACGCCAACAATGCCCCGGTCGGCAACACGCTCGACAACAATTCGCTGAACCAGCTTCGCCCGAGCGGCGCCGGGCTCTACTACCTGACCTGGGGCGGGTACGACTTCTCGCTCCGTGCCGGACGGCTCTCACGGCTGTTCGAGCGGTCGCTCGGTAGCGGCGATCGCCGCGTCTCGTTCGGCGACATGATGCGGTTCCAGGCCGATACGGTGCTCGGCGACGCGGAGGCCCTGGTGCCGCACCTCCTGCGCGCCTTCGACAACGCCCGGCGGGGCGACAGCCCGCCGACCCTCGCCGCACTTGCCGCCGACTCCCGCATCGCGGAGGCAGCGGGCCGTTTGCGGCAGTGGGATTTCACCACCCCGACGGGGATTGCGCTGGGCTTCGATGCCGACCCGAATGGCGATGACATCGCGGCCAGCGTTGCCGCCACGATCTACGCGGTGTGGCGCGGCCGGATGATCGTCAACACGCTCGACGCGACGCTCGACCGATTCGCCGTCGGCCCGGTGCTCGCGGCCCTCGGCCTTGACGAAATGCCGAAGCCGAACGCCCGCGAGGAAGAGCTCACCGCCCTGCGGCACCTGCTCGACGGTTTCGATATCAGCCAGGGGATCGGGGCCTCGGGGGTCGACTTCTTCCACGTGGACGGTGTCGCGGACGCCGCGGCGCGGCGCGATATCGTGCTGCTGCAGAGCCTGTCCGACGCGCTCGACCTGTTGGCGTCGGAGGCGTTCGCGGCCGCGTTCGGCCGCTCGACCGCGCAGGACGACTACCGGTGGGGCCGGCTGCACCGCATCGTCCTGCGGCACGTCCTGAGCGAGGCGGCGCCCGTGTTCAACCTGCCGCCGCCGGGCTTCTCGCCGCTCGGCGAGGCGCTCCCGGGCTTTCCTGCGGACGGCGGGTTCGAGACGGTCGATTCCGCCGGCCACGACGTGCGCGCGGCGGACAGCAACGGCTTCATGTTCGCATTCGGGCCGAGCCGGCGTTATGCCGCCAGGGTCACGGCAGACCGAGTGCGGGCCATGACCAGCCTTCCCGGCGGCGTCAGCGGCGTCCTCGGCAGCCCGTTCTACGGCAACATGGTCGAGGAATGGCTGTTCAACGAAACGCATCCGCTGATCGTCGCGCCGGACGATATCGTTGGGACGGTGCAGCTATTCGGCCCGCCGCCGATGTAGCGCCGGCTAGCGGCGCCGGTGCGGCAGGTTCAGATAGCCGTCGCGGGTCTGCGGCAGCTTGCGGTCGAGGAGGCGCGAGGCGACCACGGTGCGCAGGATCTGTGCGGTGCCGCCGCCGATGGTGAACATGCGGGCGTCGCGCACCATGCGCTCCAGCGGCAAATCGCGGGAATAGCCGGCGGCGCCGAAGATCTGCAGCGCATCGTTGGTCACGGCGATCGCCGACTCGCTGGCGAAGATCTTGGCCTCGGCGGCCTGGGCGACCTCCGGGAAGCCGGTCCCGGCGCCGGCCGCCGCGCGGTGCAGCAGCAGCCGCGCCGCCTCGAGCCGCGTGTGCATGTCGACCAGCATCCATTGCAGACCCTGGAATTCGCAGATCGGGCGGCCGAACTGCTCGCGCTCCTGGGCGTAGTCGAGGGCGAGGTCGAAGGCGCCGGCGGCGATCCCCAGCGCCACTGTGCCGGCGCCGAGGCGCTGCGCGTTGTAGGCGTTCATCAGCCCGGCGAAGCCGCGGCGCACGCCCTCCGGCGGGATCAGCGCCATCTCCTCGGGCACCTCCAGGTCCTCGAAGAAGATCTCGGTCTCCGGGATGCCGCGCAGGCCCATGGTCTTCTCGCGCCGGCCGATCCGCAAGCCCGCCGGCGTGGCCGCGTCGGGGTCGCGCACGACGATGAAGCCGGCGATGCCCTGCTCGGCGCCGTCCTCGAAGACGCGGGCGAAGATCAGGTGCAGCTTCGAGACCCCGCCGCCGGTGATCCAGTGCTTGCCGCCGTTGATGACGTAGCGGTCGCCCTTCCTGTCCGCCCGCGTCGTCATCTGCGAGGCGGCGCTGCCGGCGCCGGGCTCGGTGATGCAGATGGCCGGCTTGTCGCCGGCCAGCACCAGCGCGGCGGCGAGCCGCTTCTGCTGGTCGGTGCCGTAGGTCATGATCGCGCCGATGGCGCCCATGTTGCCCTCGACGACGATGCGCGCGGTCACGCCGCAGACCTTGGCGATCTCTTCGACGATCAGCAGCACCTCGAGGTATCCGAGGCCCTGGCCGCCGTAGTCCTCGGGCAGGGTGAAGCCCATGAAGCCCGCCTTGACGAGGGCTTCGACATTGTCCCAGGGATAGGCCTCGCTGCGGTCGATCTCCGCCGCCCGCGGGGCGAATTCCTTTGTCGCCAGGATCCGGGCCTGTTGTTGAAGGTCCTTCTGGGTGTCGCTCAACTCGAACATCGTCGCTCCGGGGCCGCTGTGAACGGCGACAAAATAACGGGGAAACATACTTCGCACCAGCGGCGCACCGGCGCAAGACGCCATGCCCGAAAGCGACGCCGGCACCGGCTACAGCCGTTTCAGGCAAAGCCCCCGGCTGCCCGCCGCCGAGAGAACCGGAATCGTGGGGTCCGCCGCCGCCTCGGCGAGCAGATCGGCCTGTACGGTCCGGCCGGCGAGATCCCGGGCGGTCATCCGAAAGACCGTCAGACGGATGTGCCGCGGATCTCGCGGCTCCAGCATCAGATCATAGGTGATGGACGCGTCGCGACCGTCGATCACGCCCTCCGTCTCGACCGCCAGCGGCAACGCACCGGTTCCGTCGGCCACGCCGACCAGCGCCTGCGCCCGCCGTGCCTCGTCCAGCATGAAGAACCGCGCGATGTGGAAGGCGGAGGCGCCGCCGCCGGGCGATGCGTCGATTCCCAGGAACACGGCCCGCGACAGGTCGAGCCGTTCCTGGCAAAGGTCCCCGGCGGTGGCCGCCCAGTCGCCGGCATAATCGTACTGCAGCACGATTCGCTCGGGCAGGGGGCCGACCGCTCCTTCGGGCGTCCGCGCGGAGGTGCAGCCGAACACCACCAAGGCAAGCGGAATGATCATTGCGCGGTATGCAGCCATGCCTTCGGTCCTCCGCGAAATTCGGGTCCAACGAATGCCCGGCGCATCCTAGTCGATCGTGCGGACGCGGGAAAACGCTGATGGACGCAGTATTGTCTAGCCGAAGGCGAAGGCCCGCATCGACAGGACGCCGTGGATCCAGGCGCTGTGGATGACCCGGCCGGGGCCGCCGCCGGCCCCCATGGCGACCGGCAGGGGCAAAAAATGTTCGGGCGTCGGGTGGCAGCGGGCGTAGTGCGGGGCGTCGGTGGCGCCGGCGATGGCGTCGCTGTCGCCCGCCTCGACGGCCGCGGTCGCCCAGGCCTCGAATTCCGCGGCATAGGCCTCCGGCAGGTCGTCCACATCGTGTTGCCGGAATTCCCGCAGGTTGTGGGTCAGGCCGCCGCTGGCGAGGATCAGCACGCCGTCCTCGCGCAAGGGCGCCAGGGCCCGGCCGAGCGCCAGATGGTGCGCCGCATCCCGCCCCGGCTGGACCGACAGCTGGACGACCGGCACGTCGGCGTCGGGATACATGAAGCGTATCGGCATCCACGCCCCGTGGTCGAGGCCGCGGTCGGGATCCGTCGTCCCGCCGGTCAGCTCGGCGGCGCGGCGCGCCAGCGCCGGGTCGCCCGGCGCCGCATATTCGATCTCGTAGAGGGGCTGCGGAAAGCCGTGGAAGTCGTGGATCGTCGCCGGGCGTGCCGGCGCGCTGGCGACCGGCGCCCCGGTCTCCCAGTGTGCGGAGACGCAAAGGACCGCGCGCGGCCGCGGCAACTCCCGGCCAAGGTAGCCGAGGAACGCCGCCGTCGCGTCCGGCCGCAGCGCCATCATCGGCGAGCCGTGGCTGATGAACAGGACAGGCTGGGTCTTCTCGGTGCCCATGACGCACAGTTTCGCGAATTCGGGGCGGCCCGTCCACGGGCCGCCCCTCCGGGTTCAGAATTCGCGGCCGAGCTTGGCGTCGACGGAATAGGCGCCGGCACCGCGGAACAGGATGACGAGCGCGATGATGCCCCACATCAGCGGGTACTCGTAGCCGCCGTTGTTCCAGAAGAAACCGTTGCCCCAGTGGACGTAGAACGCGGCGACCGCCATGAAACCGGCGACCATCGCGGCGACCGGGCGGGTCAGGAAGCCGACCGCCAGCATGATGCCGCCGAAGAACTCGAGCAGGGCGATCACCCAGGCCCAGAAAATTCCCGGCGCGAGGCCAAGCGAATCCAGATATCCGGCTAGGCCGTCGATCGCACCGGCGGTGAACAGCTTGGTGTAGCCGTGCGGGATCAGCAGGACGCCCGCGGTGACGCGCACCACGAGCCACGAATAGGGGGAGATGTTTTCGTAGACGCCGCCAAGGGCGGGGATGATCAGCTTGCTGCGATCCATCGGCGGGTGTGCCATCGTATGGTCTCCTTCGGGGTCAGGGAGTTGTCACAGAGAATCCGTTACGGCAGGTCGGCGAGCAGCAGTTCGCTGTCCTCGACCGCCTCGATCAGGATGTCGTTTTCGTCGGCGATGGCCAGCCCGTCGCGCGCCGCGACCCGCTGGCCGTTGACCGAGACCGCCCCGGTCGCGGGCACCAGGTAGCCGCTGCGCCCGGCGCCGAAGCCGTGGCGGATGGCGGTCCCGGCGCGCAGCGTCGCGCCGTACAGCGTGGCGTCCTGGTGGATCGGCAGCGCCCCTGCGACGCCGGACTGTCCGGAGGCGAGGGCCACCAGGCCGCCTGCCCGCTCGCCCTTGGGGAAGGCGCGCGTCCGCCAGTGCGGCGCATGGCCGATGGCGTCGGTTTCAAACCATATCTGGAAAATCCAGGTGTCCTCGTCTTCGCGGTTGTATTCGGCATGGACGATGCCGGTGCCGGCCGACATGACCTGGACGTCGCCGGCCTCGGTGCGGCCGCGGTTGCCCCTGTTGTCCTCGTGGGTGATGGCACCGCGCCGCACATAGGTCACGATCTCGAAGTCGCGGTGCGGATGCGGATCGAACCCGGTGCCTGGCCGGATGATGTCGTCGTTCCACACGCGCAGGACGCTGTGCCCCATGCGCGCAGGGTCGTGATACGCGCCGAAGCTGAAATGGTGCCGGGCGTCGAGCCAGCCGTTGCGGAATTGGCCCAGCTCCTCGAACGGGCGCAGGTCCAGGCTCATGCCGCCCTCCGCAGCTTGCTCCGGCCATGCGGTGCGGCGAAGTCGATGTGCGGGCCGGCAGGAACGATCCCGCTCGGGTTGATGGCGCGGTGACTGCGGTAATAGTGCTCCTTGATGTGCCGCAGGTTCACCGTCTGCGCGATGCCCGGCATCTGGTAGAGCTCGCGCGTCCAGCCCCACAGGTTCGGATAATCGACGAGGCGGCGCAGGTTGCACTTGAAATGGCCGTGATAGACCGCATCGAACCGGACCAGCGTGGTGAAAAGCCGCCAGTCGGCTTCGGTGAGCCGGGCACCGGCGAGATAGCGCCGGCTTGCGAGCCGCTCGTCCAGCGTGTCCAGTTCCGCGAACAGCGCCTCCACGGCCTCCTCGTATGCCGCCTGCGTCGTGGCGAAGCCGGCCTTGTAGACCCCGTTGTTGACGCGGTCGTAGATCGCCTCGTTCAGGGCGTCGATCTCGTCGCGCAGCGCTTCCGGATAGAAATCCGGGCCGACGGCGCCGACTCCGTCGAACGCGGTGTTGAACATGCGGATGATCTCCGCCGACTCGTTGTTGACGATGGTCCCCGTCTTCCTGTCCCACAGCACCGGCACCGTCACCCGCCCGGTATAGTCCGCGTCGGCTTTGGTATAGACCTCGTACAGCCGGCGCGTGCCGTTGACGCCGTCGGCGACGACGCCTTCGCCGGGCTCAAAGGTCCAGCCCTCGTCCAGCATCAAAGGGTTGACGACCGAGACCGAGACGATGTCCTCGAGCCCTTTGAGGGCACGGAAGATCAGGGTGCGGTGGGCCCACGGGCAGGCCAGCGACACATAGAGGTGATAGCGGCCGGGCTCTGCCTTGAAGCCACCGTCTCCGCTCGGCCCGGCGGTGCCGTCCGCGGTCACCCAGCTGCGGAACGCCGATTCCTGGCGTTCGAACCGGCCGCCCGTCTTTTTCGTGTCGTACCACTCGTCACGCCACTTGCCGTCGATCAACCGCCCCATCACTCGTTCTCCGCCATTGTTTCCGGGCCGTGCCGGCCTCTTTGCGGGCCGGCCACGGCGGTCAAGCTGCCAGCTTCTTCGCGATCTCGGCCACGTGGCGGCCCTGGAAGCGGGCCAGTTCGAGCTCGTTCTCGCTCGGCTGGCGCGAGCCGTCGCTGCCGGCGATGGTGGTCGCGCCGTAGGGCGAGCCGCCGGTGATTTCGTCGACGTCCATCTGACCCTGCGCGGAATACGGCAGGCCGACGATGACCATGCCCTGGTGCAGCAGTGTGGTATGGAAGCTCGTGATCGTCGTCTCCTGCCCGCCATGCTGCGTTGCCGTGCTCGCGAAGACGCTGCCGACCTTGCCGATCAGCGCGCCCTTCATCCACAGGCCGCCGGTCTGGTCCAGGAAATTGCGCATCTGCGCCGCCATGTTGCCGAACCGCGTCGGCGTGCCGAAGATGATCGCGTCGTAGTCGGCCAGCTCGTCCGGCGTGGCGACCGGCGCGGCCTGGTCGAGCTTGATCCCGGAGTTGCGGGCCACGTCCTCGGGCACCAGCTCCGGCACCCGCTTGATCGTGACCTCGACGCCTTCGACCGCTGCCGCGCCCGCGGCCACGGCGTTCGCCATGGTTTCGATGTGTCCGTAACTGCTGTAATAGAGCACCAGCACCTTACTCATTCGTTGCCCTCGGCCTTGCTGTCGGTCGGCGCCAAATGTCGGGTTGGACGCCTGATGATTTCGGTTCACCTACGACAATGGGGCCGCCCGCTGGACACAACAATCCGCCTCGGTGTAAAAACATTGTTTCGAAAATAGAAACAATAGAGAATCGAAGTGGACAATCTTTCCGGTATGGCGGCCTTCGCACGCGTCGTCGAGACAAACAGCTTCACCGAGGCGGCACGCAGGCTCGGCATGTCCAAGGCGGCGGTCAGCAAGCAGGTCTCGAAACTGGAAGAGCGGCTTGGCGCACGCCTCTTGAACCGCACCACCCGTAGGCTCAGCCTGACCGAGGTCGGCGCCGCCTTCTACGAGAGCTGCGCACGGATCATTGCCGAGGCCGAAGATGCCGAGCTTGCGGTGTCCCGGCTGAACGTCACGCCGCGCGGCACCCTGAAGATCGACGCGCCGGTCAATTTCGGCATGCAGTATCTGGCGCCTCTGCTGCCGCCGTTCATGCTGCAACACCCCGAATTGCGGGTTGATATGAGCTTCAACGACCGCTTCATCGACCTTGTCGAGGAGGGCTGCGATCTCGCCGTGCGGATCGGCCAGCTGCCGGATTCGAGCCTGGTTGCCCGCAAGCTGGCGGAAACGAAATCGGTGATCTGCGCCGCCCCGTCCTACTGGGACCGCCACGGCCGTCCGTGCGAGCCGTCCGAGCTCGCCGACCACGAGTGTTTTGCCTACAGTTACCTTGCGACCGGCAACGAATGGCGGTTGCGGGGCCCCGGGGGCACGGTTGCGGTGCGGATCTCCGGCTCGCTGGCCGCCAATAACGGCGACGTTTTGCGTCAGGCCGCGGTTGCGGGCGTGGGGGTGGTGGCGATGCCGGTATTCATCGTCTGTGACGATCTGCGTGCCGGAAGGCTGGAAGCGGTTCTGCCCGATTACGAACCGCCAACCCGAGGAATCTACGCGGTGTATCCGCACAACCGCCATCTTTCGGCCAAGGTGCGGGTGTTCATCGACCATCTGGTGGGCGCCTTTGACCCCCCGCCCTGGGAAGTGGCGGCCTGACCGCCGTCGCCGGGCCGGGCCCATCAACTCTGCGTTATCTCACGTCCTCGTTAGTTCAGCCTCGCCGGCACTTGCCGTAGCCTGTCCCTGCTGAAAGGAGCGTTCGATGGCCAGTGACCGGCTAATCAAGACCGGAGCCGCCGCAACATCGGCGTTACTGCTTGTCGCGGGGGCGGTCGTCGCCTTCGGCGCAGACACCGCGTCGGGCCAGCAGGACAGCGCAACGCTCGCCAAGCCGCGGACCCATTTCAAGGTCGAACGGCCCGCCGACCTGTTCCCCAATACGGCGGAGACCGTCTATCAGAACATCCGCGCCGAGATGGCGGCGGGCTATGCACTGGCCCGGATGCCGAAGTTGCGGAGCTACCTGTCGTGGCGCCGCTTCAACAGGGCACCGTACCGCTCGGCCACGCACGGCGCGCGGTACGTCAACAACTACGCCAACCGCACGGGTGAGGGGTACGGCGCCTTCGAGCAGGTCGATCGGCTGCCCGAAGGGTCGATCCTGGTCAAGGACAGCTTCACGGCCACGGTCGATGGTGGCATCTACCCCGGCCCGATGTTCGTCATGGAGAAGATGGACGTCGGCTTCAACCCGGCCGGCGGGGACTGGCGCTACCGTATGATCATGCCCGACGGCAGCCTGTTCGGCGAGACCAACGGCGTGAATTCGGACAGCGTGGCCTTCTGTATCGGCTGCCACGCCACGCGGGCCGACACCGATCATCTGTTTTTCCTGCCGGAGGCCTATCGCCTTCGGCCGCTCGACGCAAAGCAATAGGGTCGGCGCGTTTCGCCGACGGTTTCCCGGACGGGCGGGCACATTCGGGCAATTTCGGGCAGTCGGACAACCGGGCAAGATCGCAACGGGCAAGTGCCCGGCGCGGCGGCACACCGCCGCGTCGCAACCGGCATGCGCGGCTAAGTAAAAGCCTCCAAAATTCCAGATCATTGACTGTGAAACCAAATATATAAGCCGATCAAGAAAAATTGTTATATGATTACATATTCGTAATCAGAAATAATAATTATGTTATTTCACGGACCTGTTTATTGCGTCTATTTCAATTCCGCCTCCAAGGTCGATGCGGGGCCGCGCTCCATTGAGTGGTGCGGGCGTTGCCCGCGATGCATCGGATCAACCGTAAGGAGGCAGACATGTCCAAGGCGTACTTCCTACCCCGTCTATCGGGTCCTGCGGCGCTCGCCGCCGTTGCCGCTGTCATCGGGTTGCCGCCGGCCGGCCTGGCGTCGGCGGCGGAAATCTCCTCCGGCACCGACGATGTGAAGCTGTCGATCTCCGGCCAGGTGAATCGCGGCGTCCTCTATGTCGATGACGGAACCGAAAGCGAATTCCTCCATGTCGACAACGACAATTCCTCGACCCGTCTGCGATTCATCGGGTCGGCCGCCTACGACGAGGCGATCACCGTCGGCACCCAGATCGAGGTCCAGTTCGAATCGAACTCGACGGCCGACATCAAGATCGACGGTTCGGCGCCGGGTGGCAGCAACAGCTTCACGGAGCGAAAGCTGGAGCTGTACTTCGACCATGACCGGTTCGGCCGGCTGTGGCTCGGCCAGGGCGATACCGCATCGAACGGCACATCCGAGGTCGACCTGTCGGAAACCGGCGTGATCGGCTATTCCGGGATCGCCGACTTGGCCGGCGGCATCGAGTTCGGCGGAATCGGGGTCGGGCCGACGATCGGTACGGTGTTCAGCAACTTCGACGGCCTCAGCCGGGATGACCGGATCCGCTACGATACGCCGAGTTTCGGCGGCTTCAGCCTGGCCGCCAGCCATGCGGAAAGCCGCAAGTCGGACGTCGCCGCACGGTTCTCGGGCGACATCGGCGGCGGGCTGACCCTGGCCGCGGCGGTCGCCTATGCGATCAACGGCAACGTCGATTCGCAGGTCAACGGCTCGCTGTCGGTGCGCCACAGCTCCGGCTTCAACGTGACCGCGGCGGCCGGGCAGCAGGACCTGCAGGTCGGCACGAGGGACCCGTTCTTCTGGTATGCGAAGCTCGGCTATATCTGGGGCGGTGGCATCGGCGACACCGCCTTTGCGGTCGACTATGCGGTGGCCGAGGACGTCGCCCAGCTCGATGACGAGTTCACGGCGATCGGCGCCTTCGTGGTCCAGAAGGTCGACAGGATCTCGACCGAGCTCTATCTCGGCGCGCGCACCCACGAACTCGACCGCCCCGGCAGCAATTTCGACGACATCGTCGCGGTGCTCGCCGGCGCCCGCATCAAGTTCTGAGGAGGAGTCGCCATGAGCCACAGAGGCAGATCGCGACGCCGTGCCGGCCTCCCGTTGGTGTTGGCCGCGGCGCTGGCGGCGGCGCTGGCGGGTTGCTCGGGCGTGCGGCCCTACAGCTACACGCCGATCGACCAGATCCCGCCGGGGCCCGGCCTGTTCAGCGGCGAGGCCGGCGAGTTCGTCCTGTACCGCCGCTGACGCCCCATATCGTCGCAGCGTCGAGGCCGCCGTTTCGACGGCGGCCTCGTCTTGACAGCCGATGACAGTCCGCGCGCGGACCACCGGTCGACCCGTGGACGCAGCGGCTGCCCGCCCGTAATCCCGCGCCCGGCGGATCGGCGTTTAACCGTTTGGTATCGAATGCCGATGTATGACCGAACCCGTGCGATTCCTGGACGGGGAGTCGGGACCTGAACTCAAACATTCGCCACGAGGAGGTAGGCATGTTTGCAGGAATCAGAAATTATCCGACCACCGGCGTTCAGCGGTCTCTTCGCATCGTGCTCGGCGCGTCGGCTGCGCTGGCCGCGACCCAGGCGGGCGCGGCGGAGGTGTCGTCCGGCAATAACGAGGTGTCGCTGACCCTCTCCGGCCAGGTGAACCGCGCGCTGCTGTGGGCCGACGACGGCACCAACAGCCGGGTGCTCCACGTCGACAACGACAATTCCTCGACCCGGATCCGCCTGGTCGGTGACGGCAGGCTGAACCCGGACATCAGCGTCGGCGCCCAGATCGAGGTCCAGTTCGAGTCCAATTCGTCGTCCGATATCACGATCGACGGAACGTCCGGCAGCCCCGACAATTTCACCAAACGCAAGCTCGAGGTCTATTTCGACCATCAGCGCCTCGGCAAGCTCTGGCTCGGCCACGGCGATACCGCGTCCAACGGCGTTTCAGAAGTCGACCTGTCGGGCACCGCGGTGGTCACCTACTCCAGCGTTGCCGACATGGCCGGCGGCATCGAGTTCGGCGGCCTCGGCGGCGTGCCGATCAACGCCGTATACAGCAACATGGACGGAATCGGACGCGACGACCGCATTCGATACGACACGCGGTCGTTCAGCGGGTTCGTCATTTCGGTCAGCAATGCGGACAGCGCGAAATACGACGTCGCCGCGCGATACGCGGGCAGCCTCGACGGCGGCACGAGATTCGCCGGCGCGGTCGGCTATGCGGTCGACAAGAACGGCAGCAACATCGAGTCGCAGATCAGCGGGTCGGTGTCCGTTCTGTTGAGCTCCGGCTTCAACCTGACCGGCGCGATCGGCGTGCAGGAGCTCGAGGGCGCGGCGGCACAGGACCCCGCCTTCGTCTACCTCAAATTCGGCTACATCCGGGGCGTCAACGCCTTTTCCGTCGACGTCGCCCAGGCAGACGAAATCGCGGCGGCCGGCGTGGATTTCAGCACCGTCGGAGCGGCCTATGTCCGCAGTTTCGAGAACGCCGGAACCGAAATCTACATCGGGGGCCGGCTCCATTCCCTGGATGCGCCGGGCAATCCCGACGACATCTTCGCGGTGCTCGCCGGTGCCCGTGTCAAGTTCTGAGGAGGACGCGATGAAGAGTGCATTTTCGGGCGTGCGCGCCCTGCGGCGCTGGCTCGTCCTCGTCTGGCTGTCGGGCGTGCTCGCCGCCTGCTCCGGCGTCCAGCCCTTCGCATATACCGAGGTCCACGAATTGCCGCCTGGGCCGGGGCTGTTCAGCGGCGAGGATGGCGAGTTCGTCCTGTACCGCCGCTGACGGCGCGTGCCATCGTAACGCAGACGCCGCCGCTTCGCCGGCGGCCTCTGATTCATGCCGGTATTGGGTCGGGTTGTCGGTCGACAGATCGCCCGTATCGGGCAAGCTCATGGCCGCCCGCGGCCACGCTGGAAAAGCGCGGTGATTCGGCAGGCGGTCTCCACTCCGCGCGCTACTGCCCCTCGCGGCGCCAGGCGATGACCATTGTCCCCAGGGCCAGGATCAGGGCCAGCAGCGCCGGGTAGGCCGGCACCTGGCGCACGCCGGTGACCAGGTAGTCGCCGTTGGCGACGAGGCCGATCCAGCCGCGTCCGGCATGGCTGCGCCCCGGCTTGACGCGGCGGATCGACGGCAGCCCGTCGGCCAGCCAGTTCACCGAGCCCTGCGTCGCCTCGGCGGCCGGCCGGGCGATCGCCGCGGTCGCGCGCACGTCCGCCCATTCCAGCGGGTTGAGTGCGCCGACCGCCGCCATGGCGACGTTGATGCCGTCGCTGACCTTGTAGAGGCCGGCCTCGGTTACCGGCAGGATCGCCTCGTAGCGGCCGGGCTTGGTCTCGGTCAGCTCCACCGACAGCGTTTCGCCGTCCGGCTTCAGCACCTCGATCGGCCATTCGTCCGGCTCGACGCTGCGCCGGACGATCTTCAGCTTGTCCTCCTCGACCGTGGCGACGATCGACTCCTCCTCGAGGTCCGGCTCCTGCATCAACCAGTGGGCCATGCGGCGCAACAGCTCGGCCTGCGGACCGCCGCCCTCGAAGCCGCGCGCCCACAGCCAGATATGGTCGCTGTTGATCTGCGCGACGCGGCCGAAGCCGATCCGATCGAGGATCAGCAGCGGCCGGCCGTCGGCGCCGTTCATCAGCACGTGGCCGCGCGTCGCGTCGACGTCGATCTGGCGGAACCAGCGGCCCCATTTCGGCTCGTCCTCGCCGTCGCCGCTGCCCGGCAGGTCGGCGGTGACCGGATGGCGGGTGCCGGTTTCGGTGACGGTCGGCTTGTAGCCGCGCTCGATGATCGCCCCGGTGGGCTCGCCCGGCAGTGCCGCGCCGAGAGGCGTGCGATAGATGCTGTACGGGCTCGCGAAGGTCGGGCCGACCGCCTCGAGCAGGGCCCCGCCGGCGAGCACGTAGTCGACGATGTTCTGCAGGTAGACCGGCGGCAGGACGCCGCGCCGCCGGTAGCGGTCGAAGATCACGAGGTCGAATTCGTGCAGCTTGACCTCGAACAGCTCGCGGGTCGGGAAGGAGATCAGCGACAGCTCGTTGATCGGCGTGCCGTCCTGCTTTTCCGGCGGCCGCAGAATGGTGAAGTGCACGAGGTCGACCGACGGATCGGACTTCAGGAGGTTGCGCCAGGTCCGTTCGCCGGCATGCGGCTCACCCGAGACCAGCAGGACCCGCAGCCGGTCGCGCACGCCGTTGATCTCGACCACCGCGCGGTTGTTGGACAGGGTCAGCTCGGAAGGGCCGCCGTCGACCGACAGTTCCAGGATCGTCGGCCCGGCATGCTCCAGCGTCACCGGGATCTCGGTGTCGGCGCCGATCCTGGCGGTGAAGCTCTCGACCCGCCCGTCCGGGCGGCGCAGCTCGACCACGGCCTCGCCCCCGGCAGAACCGCCCTGGTCCTCGATCCGCACGGTGATGCTCAACAGATCATCGACGATTCCGTAGCTCGGCGCCCGCGTGACCACGAGGCGGCGGTCGCGCTCGTCGCGCTCTCCGGTCAACAGCACGTGCACCGGGCCGGGCAGTCCGGCCTTGGCCGGATCGTCCGGCAGGTCGTGGATCTGGCCGTCGGTCAACAGGATCGTGCCGGCCAGGCGCCGTGGCGGCACATCGGCCAGCAGCTGGACCAGCGGCTCGACCACCCGCGTGCCTTCCTCGGCGGCGGCGACCGACTCGTGGCGCAGCGTCAGCACGCGCACCTCAAGCGACTCGTCCTCCTCGGCGAGGCGCTCGCGGACCGCTGCAAGCGCCTCGCTCAGCTGCGCCCGGCGCGCGCCCACCGACTGGCTCGGCGTGTCGTCCACCACGACCGCCGCCACGTCCTTGAGCGGCTCACGCTCCTCCTCGACCAGCGACGGGTTGGCCAGGGTGAGCAGGATGGCCAACGCCGCCAGCACCCGGAACCCGGTGCCCTTCGCCTGCACCCACAGACCGGGCAGCAGGGCCAGCACGGCGAGCGCTGCCAGCGTCGCCAGCACGGGCCACGGGAACAGCGGCGCGAATTCGATGGCTGTCGTCGACATGCCTGCCCCCTACTGGCCCAGCCGTTCGAGGATCGCCGGCACGTGGACCTGGTCGGACTTGTAGTTGCCGGTCAACGTATACATCACGAGGTTGACGCCGAAGCGGAAGGCCATTTCGCGCTGGGCTTCGCCGCCGGGCACGGCAGGATACACCGGCAGGCCGGCCTCGTCGATCGCCCAGGCCGCGGCCCAGTCGTTGCCGCCGACGATAACGCGCGACACGCCGTCATTGACGCGTTCGCCGGGCTGCTCGACCCACACGCGGTCGCCGGCCCAGCGGCCGGGGAACTCCTGCGTCAGGTAGAATGCCTTGGTCAGCACGTGATCGACCGGCACCGGCAGCAGGCGCGGGATATCGAGGTCCCGTGCAATGGCGCGCAGCTGCTGCGTGCCCGGCCCGACACCGGCGCCGCCATAGCTGCCGTCCCGCGTATCGAACAGGATGGTGCCGCCGTTCTCCATATAGCGGTTGATGCGCGCCACCGTTTCCGGCGACAGCGGCTGCTGTTCCCGGGCGACCGGCCAGTAAAGCAGCGGGAAGAAGGCCAGCTCGTCCCGCGTCACGTCAACGCCGAGCGGCGGCCCGGCCTCGACCGCGGTCCGCCGCCTGAGCACCGTCGTCAGGCCCTCGAGGCCGGCCCGGCTGGTGTTGTCGATCGATTCGACGCCGGTCAGTACATAGGCGAGCCGCGTCTCCAGCGTGGCTTCCAGCGCCAGCGCCTCGGGGTCCCTGCTGCCCTGTGCCAGAGCGTCGCCCGACGCAAGCGCGAAGCCCCACAGGGCGAGCGCGAGCACCGCCGCGGCTGCCGGTGCAGGCTGGTGACGCGGGGGGCGCACGAAGCCGCGCATCACCAGGGTTGCGAGCCCGTCCGCCAGCAGCAGGATCAGCGCCGCCGCCAGCAGCCACGGCATCAGGTCGAACTCCGTCGTCTCGAAATAGGGCGAGGACGGAATGCCGTCCGGCACGGCCAGCGGCTCGAGGCCGGCGAGTGCAGGGCCGAGATTGAGCGCCCGCCGCTCCGCCTCGGTCCCGTAATAGCCCGGCGGGGTGCGCGGGCCCGGCTTCGCCTCGGCGAAGGCATCGGCCCGAATCGGCATCGCGACCGGCGGCGGGCGGACCAGGCGCCCGGCACCGTCCAGCACCTCGAGAGGCGGCAGCGGCCGGCGCGAGGCGGACTCGCCGCCGACGCCCCGGCTCATCGCCACCGTTCGCTCCAGCATCTGGACGAACAGCCCCGAAATGGCAAGGTTCGACCAATCCGGATTGGCCGTCGTGTGCACCAGAACCAGCCAACCCTGGCCACGTCGCTCCGCGGTCACCAAGGGCGTGCCGTCCTGCAGCCGCGCCCAGGTCTTGGCCGGCAGATCCAGCGTCGGTTCTGCCAGTACCTGACGCGCGACACGAACGTCGGATGGAATCGTCAGACCGTGGAACGGGGTTCCTTCCGCGAACGGGGCGAGCTGCGCCGGCTCGGTCCACAGCATGGCGCCGCCGAGCGCGCGGCCACCGCTGCGCAGACGCACCGGCGAAAGCCCGTCATCCTCGCTCTGTGCCGTGCGCGGGCCGGCGAAGCGAAGCACGAGTCCGCCCTGCTCGATCCAGCGGTTCAGCGCCTGCGTCTCGGTCGAGACCAGCATGTGCCCGTCGGGTACCACGATCGCCGCCCGGTTGGCCGCCAGCAGCTCGTCGAGCGGCGCCCGCTGCACCTCGCCATAGGGGGCAAGGGCCCGCTCGATGTAATACAGCTCATCGAGCAGCGACAGGTCCGCGTCCAGCGGGCTGGCGGAAATCAGCCCGACCGGGCGGCGCCGCCAGCGATCGTCCAGCAGGGCGACGCCGCCGGCCGTGCCCGCGTTCTCGATGTCGATGCGGACGACCTCGTTGCGCAGCTCCAGCGGCAGCGAGAAGGTGGCCTTGGCGATGGTCTTGCCGGATTCGAACCGCACGTCCTGACCGGCGACGATGCGACCGTCCTGTGCGATCGCCCGCAGGCGCAGATTCCGTTCCGGGCCGGGGGCGGCTCGGCGGACCGTCGCTGCGAACTCGACGGCGCCCGGTTCCGGCGGCAGCACGACCGCAGGCAGCAGCAGCGCCGAATCGGTCAGCACATGAAGGCTCGCCATGCGCCGCAATGCGCTGGCCAGCGCCGTCGCGCCCGGGTCGTTCAGCCCGTCGCTGAGCCATACGATGGCCCCGATCTGGCTTGCCCCGAGCCCCGACAGCGTGGCGGCGGCCGCCGCCCGGTCGACCGGCCACGGCCGGGGCTGCAGGGCACCGGCCAGATTCCGCGCTTCGGCGGCGCGCAGCACACCGCTCGGCGCAGGCGGCTGGCCGGCCTCGCCCGGCGCCGTCGGCAACAGGATCACGGCGCGGTCGGTACGGTCGGCGCGGTCGATCAGTGCGATCAGCGCCTCGCGCCGCTTGTCCCAGTCTGCCGCCGCGGCCCACCCATCGTCGATCACCAGCATCAGCGCCCCGCTGCCACGCAACGCACCGTCCGGGTTGAGCAGCGGGTGCGCGAGGCCGATCATCAGCAGTGCCGCCATCGTCAGCCGCAGCAGGATCAGCCACAACGGCGCCGAGGCCGGGGTTTCTTCCTTCGAATGCAGGCCGAACAGCAAGCGGATCGGCGGGAATCGCAGAAGGCGCGGCATCGGCGGGGTGATTCGCAGCAGCCACCACAGGGCCGGCAACAGCAACAGTGCCAGCAACATGGCCGGCGACGCGAAGGCAATGGGACCCAGTTCCAGCATCAACGTCGGCCCGTCCATTCGACCATGCCTGCCATCGCGGTATAGAGCGGCAGCAATGCGGTCTGCGGTGGATGATCCGTGTGGTGCAGGATGAAGCCCCAGTTGGCCCGCCGGGCGATCTCGCGCAGGGAGTCGCGATGCGCCGCGAGCCGGTCGCGATAACCGTCGCGCACGGCCTCCACGCGACCCATGAGGGCCTCGCCCTCGCCCTCGAACCCGGCGAAGCGGACGCGGCCCTTGAACGGCAGGCTTTCCTCGGCCGGATCGAGGATCTGGACGATCTGGCCGCGAACGCCGCGGCCCGCATAGCCGGTGACGACTGTACGGAACGCCTCGATATCGGACAGGAAGTCGCCGAACAGAGCGATATGCGCGGCCCGCGGTAGGGGCGCAACGACGGGCAGGCTCTCCGGTCCCGGGCCATCGTTGAGAATGGAGTCGGCAACCCGGTTGAATCCGGCCCGGCCGGTCGTCGGCAGCTGGCCGCTGCCCAGCATGGTCACGCGCTCACCGCCGCGCACCAGCAGCGCCGCCGTGGCCAGCAACAGGAGGTCCGCGCGCTCGCGCTTGGTCACCAATTCTGCACCCGACGCGTACTCCATGGACGGCGACGCGTCACGCCACAGCCAGACGCTCTGCGCCGCTTCCCACTCGCGCTCGCGGACGAAGACGGCCTGCGTCTTCGCCGACTGCCGCCAGTCGATGCTGGTCGTCGCGTCGCCGGGCTCGTAGCGGCGGAATTGCCAGAAGGATTCGCCCTGGCCGACGCGGCGGCGGCCGTGCACGCCCTGCGCAACCGTCTGGGCGACGCGATCGGCGGCGACCAGCAGCGGCGGCAGCGCACCGCCGAGCCGCTCGGCTTCCTGCCGGCGTTGCACCGGCGTCGGCTTGCGCATGACCCCCTGCATCCGCCCCCTCGCCGTCAGGCCAGCGGTTCGGCCAACCGGGCGATGATCTGCTCGATCGTCACCCCCTCGGCGCGGGCTGCAAAATTGAGGGCCATTCGGTGGCGCAGGACCGGCCCGGCCAATGCCACGACGTCCTCGATCGACGGCGCGAGGCGCCCCTCGAGCACGGCACGGGCGCGGCAGGCCAGCATCAGCGCCTGGCTGGCGCGTGGCCCGGGACCCCAGGCCACATGCGCCTTGATCTCGGGGAGGTCGCTGCTCTCCGGCCGGCCCGAGCGAACCAGCGACAGGATCGCCTCCGCCACCTTCTCGCCGACCGGCGCCTGACGCACCAGCCGCTGCGCCGCAATCAGCGATTCGCCGTCGAACACGGCAGGCGGCGTTTCCTCGCCAAGCCCGGTCGTGACCGTCATCATGCGGCGCTCGGCCTCCGCGTCCGGATAGCCGACGTCGATCTCCAGCAGGAAGCGATCGAGCTGGGCCTCGGGCAGCGGATACGTGCCCTCCTGCTCCAGCGGGTTCTGCGTCGCCAGCACGTGGAAGGGTGACGGCAGGGGATGATACTGGCCGGCCACGGAGACCCGGTGCTCCTGCATCGCCTGGAGCAACGCCGACTGGGTCCGCGGGCTGGCTCGGTTGATCTCATCGGCCATGAGCAGCTGGCAGAACACCGGCCCCTTGATGAAGCGAAAACTGCGCATGCCGGTCTCGGACTCCTCCAAAACCTCGGACCCCAGGATATCCGCGGGCATGAGATCGGGTGTAAACTGCACGCGCCGCTCGTCCAGCCCCAGCACCTGTCCCAGGGTCTCGACCAGCTTGGTCTTGCCGAGGCCGGGTACGCCGACCAGCAGCGCATGGCCGCCGGACAGCAGCGTGATCAGCGTCTGCTCGACGATCTCCCGCTGGCCGAAGATGATCCGGCCGATATGCTCGCGCGTCGTCTCCAGGGTCTCCCCGAGCTTCTCGATCTCTCCGGCGAGCCGGCGCGCCTCGCCGTCCGCCTTGCTCTGCACCGCCGGGGGGTTTGTATCCGTGCTGCTCACGCCTATCTCCAGTGCTACGGTCGATTGGATATGGTGCCGATATTAATCGGATGCACATCTTATTATAACAGGTATATGGCAGCATCATGAGAAGGCAAGGCTCGCTTCGAGGGATTGTGAGTGCGCCGGCCGCGTCCGCCGCGCGCGGCGCCGGCAAGACGCTGCCGCTTGCCGTCGACGCAACGGGCGCGTTCCCGATCCGGATTGCGCGCGACGGCACGTGGTTCTACCGCGGATCGCCCATTCGGCGGCGCGAGCTGGCCCGGCTGTTCTCGACGGTGCTGCGGCGCGACGAGGCCGGACGATACTGGCTGGAAACGCCGGCCGAACGCGGCACGATCGAGGTCGACGATGCGCCGTTCACCGCCGTCGAGCTGGCCGTGGAAGGCGAGGGCCGAAACGCGCGGCTGCGATTCCGCAACAATTTCGATGACTGGGTGACTGCAGGGCCCGACCATCCGATCACGGTGACGATCGATGGCGAGAGTGGCGAACCGTCGCCGTATGTCCGGGTTCGCGACGGACTCGATGCGCTGATCGTCCGGTCCGTATTCTATGAACTGGTTGACATCGCCGTACCGGCGCGGCGCGATGGCCGCCACGTCCTGGGCGTGTGGAGCGACGGCGTGTTTTTCGAACTGGGGGAGAGCCCGTGAAACCGGTGCCCCCGCTGCACGAGGCAATCGTCGAATCCATCGCGCGTGCCGCCGAGTGGCGCGCCGAACGACAGGCGCGAACGCCGCATGGTGACCACGATCTCAACCCTGGCATCCGCCCTCGGGGGCCGTTGACCCCGGCCGCGGTGCTGGTGCCGCTGGTGTTGCGCCCGGAGGGCCCGACCGTGCTGTTGACCCAGCGCACCGACCACCTGAACGATCATGCCGGCCAGATCAGCTTTCCCGGCGGTCGGATCGAGCCCCAAGACGACACGCCGGAAGCTGCGGCGCTGCGCGAGACCGAGGAGGAGGTGGGCTTGCCGCGTGCTCGGATTCAGCTCATCGGCCGGCTCGACACCTACATCGTGCGCACCGGGTTCATCGTCACGCCCGCGGTCGGATTCGTGCATCCGCCCTTCGAATTCGACCCCGATCCGTTCGAGGTGGCCGAGGTTTTCGAGGTGCCGCTGACGTTCTTCTTGGATCGCAGCAACCATCAACGCCAGAGCCGCGAGTTCCGAGGTGTGCAGCGGTCGTTCTATGTGCTTGAGTACGAGGACCGGTACATCTGGGGCGCGACTGCGGCGATGCTGGTCAATCTCGTCGATATTCTGGACGGCCGGTGACGACGCGTCGGCACCTGACGGCGGCGCCGCGGCGATGACGCGCGGATCATGACCGAACTCCGGATCGACCCGCAGCCATGGATGCAGGCACCCGAGACGCGCGCCGTGCTCGACGCGTTGCGGGCCGGCGGCGCGACCGTGCGGTTCGTCGGCGGGTGCGTGCGCGACGCGGTCGCCGGCCGCGCCATCTCCGATATCGACCTGGCCACCGAGGCGCCGCCGGAACGGGTCGCCGAGCTGCTCCAGGCGGCCGGCCTCAAGGCGATCCCGACCGGCATCGCGCACGGCACGATCACGGCGGTCTCGGCCGGGCGACCCTTCGAGGTGACGACCCTGCGGCACGACGTCGAGACCGACGGGCGCCACGCCGTGGTTGCGTTCACCGATGATTGGGAAGCGGATGCCGCGCGCCGCGACTTTACCATGAACGCCCTGTCGCTGGAGCCGGATGGCCTGCTCCACGATCCGTTCGGCGGCGTCGCCGACTTGCGCGCCGGACGCGTGCGCTTCGTCGGCGACCCGTATCAACGTATCGAGGAGGATGTGCTGCGGCTGCTGCGCTACTTCCGCTTCTATGCCCATTACGGCCGGCCGCCGCCGGATCCGGAGGCGCTCCGGGCCTGCGCCAATATGGCGCATCTGCTGCCGCGCTTGTCGGCGGAGCGGGTGCGGGTGGAACTCCTGAAACTTCTGGCCGCGCCTGATCCGGCGCCGGTGGTGCACCTGATGCGCGAGGAGGGCGTGCTCGACCATTTCCTCGCCCACGCCACCGCCATCGACCGGCTGGCGCGGCTCGTCGAGATCGAATCGCGGCTCGGGCTGAACGACCCGCTGCGCCGCCTCGCTGCAATGCTGCCCGTGGACGCCGAAACCGCGAACCGTCTGTCCCAGGGGCTGCGCCTTTCCAACGCCGAGCGCGGCCGGCTGGTCGCCATGGCGGCGCCGGATCCGGTTCCGTTGCCCGACCTCGACGGCGCCGCCAGACGCCGCACGCTGTACCATATCGGTGCCGCGGCGTGGGCCGATGCGGTGCTCATCACCTGGGCCGACCGCCGCGCCGCCGCGGACGATGCGCGCTGGCACGACCTGCTGGCCGCGGCCGAAGGCTGGCAGCGGCCGAAATTCCCGCTGACCGGTCGCGACGTCAAGCGGCTTGGCATCGCCCAGGGCGCGATGGTGGGAGAGTTGCTGAACGCTGTCGAATCCTGGTGGATCGCCGGCGATTTCAAGGCGGATCGAAACGCATGCCTTGCGCATCTGAGAGCGCTTGCGTCGCCCGATTCGTGATCAGTCGTCGGCGCGGGCGAGAATGCCCTCCAATCGCCGTATCGCGATGCCGTCCCGGTAGCGCGTGAAGCGCAGGTCCATGCCGAGGTCGGTCAGGGTGCGTTCGTAAACCCGCAGTTCGTAATGGCCGTCGTCCAGCACATCCATGGCATAGACGCCGAGCGTACGCCCGCGGATGCTGGCCCAGGCCACCGTGTCTCCCTTCAGGAGGTTGGGGCTCCGACGCTGAGCGAACATGCTTTCGCGCAGCATCGGCTCATAAAGACGCGGCACGCTCGACTTGACGAACCGCTGGGTCTCCGCCCGCCACTTGACGCCCGGGACCGCACGCACCGGCCCCTTGCGGATGACCGTCGAGGTGTAGATCGAGAACCCCTTGTGGGCCGGCGCAATGGCGACGATGATGTCGCGATACTCACCGTCTTCCTCGACGCGCGCGTTCCCGACATAGGTGCCGAAAAAGTCCCCGATCGTCGCCTCCGGCTCCGCCGCGCCGGCCGCCGTGGCGAGCAGCACGAATCCGGCAACCGCCGCAAGGAAGGACCGGACTTGCCGCCGCTCAGCCGCCATACCGCGTCAACCTTCCGCTAGAAATCTGGGGCTCGGCCCCGGTGACGAGACGCCGGATCACCAGGTCGAGGCCGGTGTCGGCCGGCGCGTATATGAAGCTGTCGATGCGGTAGCCGCCCAGTTCGTCGACCTGCGCCGCGTAGACGACCAGGCTGCCATTGTCGATGCGGGCCCAGTAGACGGGGTCGCCCTCCAGGATCTGTGTCCGCTCCCGGCTGACGAACACGCCGGGCCGGCCGGCCGGCTCGAAGCTGGCGCTGATCCGCGGCGGCCAGGCGATCGTGAATCCGCCGTCGGTCGTGCTGATGGCAACCGTGAACTGGCTGGTGACCATACCGCCGCTCGCGCTGAGCGTGCCGCGGAATCTTCCGGCGAAGCCGTCGGGCAGCGATTGCTGCGCGAAGGCGGTCGGGCCCGCCGCCGTCACACCAAGTGCGATCATCACGAGGAGGTACAGAATTCGCATGCCGATATCCGGGTTTCCGACAGAGACAGGGAGTCTAGGTCAAATTCCAGTTAAGGCCAACGGACTTCGGGCGGCATCGACATCAGGATCGCCTCGACATTGCCGCCGGTCATCAGCCCGAATTTCGTGCCCCTGTCGTAGAGCAGGTTGAATTCGACGTAGCGCCCGCGGCGAATGAGCTGGTGCTCCCGCTGCGCGTCCGTCCAGCCCTCGTTCAGGTGCCGCCGCCCGATCCCCGGATAGGCCTTCAGGAACGCCCGGCCGACGTCCTGCACGAACGCGAAGTCGGCGTCCCAATCGCCGCTGTTCAGATCGTCGAAGAAGATACCGCCGACGCCGCGCGGCTCGCCGCGGTGCTTGAGGTAGAAGTACTCGTCGCACCATTTCCGGAACCGGTCGTAATAGCGGGGGTCGTGCGCATCGCACGCAGCCTTGAGGGCGGCGTGGAAGCTGGCGGTGTCGTCCTCGTCCGGATAAGTCGGCGTCAGGTCGGCGCCGCCGCCGAACCAGCTCGTTTCGGTGACGATGTGGCGGGTGTTCATATGCACCGCCGGGACCAACGGCGACTGCATGTGCGCCACCAGCGAGATGCCGCTGGCCCAGAACCGGCCGCTTGCCCCGGCCCCGGAAATCTGTTTGCGGAACTCCTCGGAGAAGGTGCCGTGCACAGTAGAAACGTTGACCCCGACCTTCTCGAAGACCCGGCCGCGCATTACCGACATGACACCGCCACCGCCGCTGCCGGAGGGATCCGGCCGCTCCCAAGATGTGCGTTCGAAACGCCCCGCCGGACGGTCCGACAACGGCCCTTTGAGCTCGACCTCGAGCGTTTCGAAGGCGACGCAGATGTCGTCCCGCAGCGCCTCGAACCAGGACCGTGCCCGGGCTTTTCTCCGTTCCGTATCGTCCATGTCCCTGCCTTCCGACCTAGCCGTTGCCCGGATATCTGCCGCATTGCCGCAGCGCCTCGCCCAGCACCATCGCTGCCGCCAGCGCAACGTTGAGCGAGCGGAGCGGAGCGGCGAGCGGCACACGGACGCGCGCGTCCACCGCTTCGTGCACGCCGTCCGGCACGCCGGCGCTTTCCCGGCCCAGCAGAAGCGTGTCGTCCGGACGGAATGAGAACTCCGTATGCGTGATCGGGGCCCGCGTCGTCAACAGGACGAGGCGGCCGGCGCCGGACCGCGCCGTCACGAAGGCCTCCCAGGACGCGTGACGGGTAAGCCGGACATGCGCCAGATAGTCCATTCCGGCGCGCCGCAGATGCCGGTCCGACCATACGAATCCGCACGGCTCGATGATGTCGGCCGCGACACCCATGCAGGCGGCGAGACGCAAGATGGCGCCGGTGTTCTGGGGAATGTCTGGCTGGTACAGGGCGAGACGCATCGTCGCAGCAAATGGCAATTTTGGTCGAATCGACAGCCGGGGGCTTTGCTTTCCGCCGGGATATGCATTATACGGTCCGCGGCGCGGCGGCGCAGCGCTCTCATTCGGCCGCTGCAAGGGGGCATTCCAATCTCGTCCGCGTTCCGCGGACGGTCTGTCGATGGCGAGGATCGAACTATGGCGGATGAGGTTCAGACGTCGGATACGGATGTTGAGGAACCGTCCCGGCGGGATTTCCTGTACCTGGCGACCCTGGCGGGAGGCGCCGGTCTCGGCCTCGCCTTCGTGTGGCCGCTCATCGACAGCATGAATCCGGCGGCGGATGTGCTGGCGCTGTCGACGGTCGAAGTGGATCTGGGACCGATCGAGATCGGCCAGGCCATCACGGTGAAATGGCGCGGCAAGCCCGTCTTCATCCGCCATCGCACGGCCGAGGAGATCGCGGAGGCGCGGGCCGATGACGATGCCGAGCTGCCGGACCCGCAGAGCGACGCGGAGCGGGTGAAACGGCCCCAGTGGCTGATCATGGTCGGCGTGTGCACCCATCTCGGCTGCATACCGCTGGGCCAGAAGACCGGCGACCCGAAGGGTGAGTTCGGCGGCTGGTTCTGCCCCTGTCACGGCTCGCACTACGACACGTCGGGCCGTATCCGCAAGGGGCCGGCGCCGGAGAACCTTCCTGTGCCGAACTACACCTTCCTCGACGACAACCTCGTGCGCATCGGCTAGCAGGGCAATCATGGCAACCAGGACAGAATTCAAGAATCCGCTCGTCCGCTGGGTCGACGAGCGGCTGCCGGTCTTCACGTATCTGGACCACGAGTACAACCGGTTCCCGATGCCGAAGAACCTGAATTACTGGTGGAACTTCGGCGCGCTGGCCTCCGTCCTGCTGGTGCTGATGATCCTGACCGGGGTCATGCTGGCCATGCAGTACACGCCGCATGTGGACTACGCCTTCGAGAGCGTCGAGCGCATCATGCGCGATGTAAACTACGGCTGGCTGCTGCGCTATCTCCACAGCAACGGCGCGACGATGTTCTTCATCGTCGTCTACATCCACCTCTTCCGCGGCATGTATTACGGGTCGTACCACTCGCCGCGCGAACTCCTGTGGATGCTGGGCGTGGTCATTGTCTTCCTGATGATGGCGACGGCGTTCATGGGCTATGTGCTCCCCTGGGGCCAGATGAGCTTCTGGGGCGCCACCGTCATCACCAACCTGTTCTCGGCGATCCCGTGGGCTGGCGATGCCATCGTCACCTGGCTGTGGGTCGGCTTCTCGGTCGACAACCCGACGCTCAACCGTTTCTATGCCCTGCATTACCTGCTGCCATTCGTGATTTTCGCGGTCGTCGCGCTGCACGTGATGGCCGTGCACGTCACCGGATCGAACAATCCGAAAGGCATCGATGTGCAGGTGCCGCGCGACACCGTGCCGTTCCACCCGTATTTCACCGCCAAGGATTCGGTCGGGCTCGTCGTCTTCCTGCTGTTCTTTGCCGCAGTGGTGTTTTTCTACCCGAACATCTTCGGCGAACCCGATAATTACATAGAGGCCAATCCGTTGCAGACGCCGGCGCATATCGTGCCGGAGTGGTACTTCCTGCCGTTCTACGCGATCCTGCGCGCGATCCCGCACAAGCTGCTCGGCGTGATCGCGGCGGCCGCGTCGATCCTCGTGCTTTTCCTACTGCCCTGGCTCGATCGGTCGAAGGTGCGTAGTGCCCGCTACCGGCCAATCCACAACGGGTTCTTCTGGTTCTTTGTGTTTAATTGCTTCGTGCTGGGTTTGGTCGGCGCCAACCCGCCGGAGGGCAACTGGATCCTGATCGGGCAGATTTTCACGTTCCTGTACTTCGCGCATTTCCTGATCTTCGTGCCGGTGGTCAGCCTGATCGAGACCCCGCGACCAGTGCCGACCAGCATCAGCGAGCCGGTGCTCAAGGAGAAGGCGTGATGCGAATGACCCGGACTCTGATTTCTGCTTTGGCGGCAATCGCTGCCGGTGCGACTGCTGTCGGGGCCGCGCTCGAAAAACCCGAACTGCCCGACCGGGATTGGTCCTGGAACGGGCCGTTCGGCACGTTTGACCGCGCCGAGCTGCAGCGCGGCCTGCAGGTCTACACCGAAGTCTGCGCCTCCTGCCACAGCCTGCGCCTGCTGGCCTACCGCAACCTTGCGGCGCTCGGCTACGATGAGGACGAGATCAAGGCCTACGCCTCCAACTACGAGGTGCAGGACGGCCCCAACGACCAGGGAGAGATGTTCCTGCGGGCCGCCCTGCCGTCCGACAGGTTCGTGCCGCCGTTTGCGAACGAGCAGGCCGCGCGCGTCGCCAACAACGGTGCCTATCCGCCCGACCTGTCGGTGATGACCAAGGCGCGGAAGAACGGCGCCAATTACGTCTTCGGGCTGCTGACCGGCTACCAGGACGAGCCGCCCGAGGGCGTCGCACTGGCGGACGGGATGTATTACAACAAGGTCTTCCCCGGCCGTCAGATCGCCATGGCGCCGCCGCTGTTCGAAGGCGGCGTCGAATACGCCGACGGCACCGAGGCCACGGTGGAGCGCATGGCCGCGGACATCACCGCCTTCCTCGCCTGGGCCGCGGAACCCGAATTGGAGGAGCGCAAGGCGCTGGGAATCTGGGTCATGTTCGTTCTGGTGGTCCTGTTCGGCATGGTGGTCGCCGTGAAAAACCGTGTCTGGTCCGACGTGAAGAAGTAACCGGCCGGACGGGATCGGATCGATCGCCGAAGGGGCCGCGTCCAGGCCGCGGCCCTTTCGCATCGCCCCATTGCCGGTTGATCCCGTCGGCGTCTCGACCGATACTCCGGCCAGCGTGACTTGGGCAGCCAGGGGGAATGCATGGGCGAGGCGAAGACGCCGCCGGTCGTCGGCATCATCGGGGGCAGCGGAATCTATGACATGGCCGGCCTCGACTCCGTCGAGTGGCGCACGGTGGAAAGCCCGTTCGGCACGCCGTCGGACGACCTCATGTTCGCCGAGCTTGCGGGCCAGAAGATGGTGTTCCTGCCGCGGCACGGGCGCGGCCACCGGATCCCCCCGACGGAAATCAACTTTCGTGCCAATATCGATGCGCTGAAGCGCGCCGGCGTCACCGAAATCCTGTCGCTGTCCGCCGTCGGCTCGCTGAAGGAGGAGCTGGCGCCCGGCACCTTCGTCATCGTCGACCAGTTCATCGACCGCACCTTCGCGCGCGAGAAGTCGTTCTTCGGCACCGGCATGGCGGGTCACGTCTCGATGGCCGACCCGGTGTGCCGTCGGCTCGGCGGCCATATCGAGGCCGCCGCGCGGCGTGCCGGAATCGCGACGGCGCATGGCGGCACCTACCTGGTCATGGAGGGCCCGCAGTTCTCCAGCCGGGCCGAATCGGAGCTGTATCGGAGCTGGGGCTGCGACGTCATCGGCATGACCAACATGCCGGAGGCCAAACTCGCCCGCGAGGCGGAGATCTGCTACGCGACGATCGCCATGGTCACCGACTACGACTGCTGGCATCCGGGACACGAAGACGTCAGCGTCGACGCGGTCATCAAGGTGCTGCTCGACAATGCCGAGCGCGCGCGGGGGCTGGTGCGCGGCGTCGCGCCGCTGCTGCGCGACCGGACCGGTCAGTGCAGCGCCGGCTGCCACAGGGCGCTGGACGCGGCCCTGATCACCGCGCCCGAGGCGCGCGATCCGACGCTGCTGAAGAAGCTGGACGCGGTGGCCGGGCGCGTGCTGGGCACCTGACCCCGGCGCGGCCGTGTCCGGCGGGCAGGCGGCCCTTACCGGCGTCGACCACTGCGTCATCGCGGTCCACGACCTGGAGGCGGCCCGCACGCGCTACCGGCGCCTCGGCTTCACGATCACCCCGCGTGGCCGCCATATCGGCTGGGCCACCGCCAACTACTGCATCATGTTCCCGGAGGATTACATCGAGCTGCTCGGCATCGTCGAACCGGGCGCCTACAGTGCCGGCCTCGATACGGCTCTCGCCGTGCAGGGCGAGGGAATCCTCAAGCTGGCGCTGGGCAGCGACGACGCGTCCGCGACCCATGCCTTCTTCGCCGCCGAAGATCTCGTCTCGGTGCCCGTCGCGGACCTGGCCCGCGAACTGGAGGCGCCTGACGGCACCCTCCTGCCGAAGTTCCGCCTCGTCCATCCCGATCCGGCGGCGACGCCGGGCCTCGCCGCGTTCGTCTGTGAACACCTGACGCCCGGCCTGCTGCGCAGCGACCGATGGTGCGTGCATCGCAACAGTGCGACCCGGATCAGCGCATACACCGTCCTGGCCGAGGACCCCGAATCCTTGGCCGGAGGCTGGGCCCGGCTGTTCGGTCCCGCCGCGGTCGTCGCGACGGGCGGCCGGCTGGCGGTGGAGACCCGGACAGCGCGTCTGGATTTCGTTACCCCCTCCGCCCTGGCCCGCGATTTCGAGGGACTGGATGTCGGCGCAACGCGACCGGGAACGATCGCCGCCATGACGGTGACGGTCGCCGAGTTGGACGCGGCGGCGTCGTGCCTCGAAGAGGACGGGATCGCCGGCCTGCGCAGCGGCGGCAGACTGCTCGTGCCACCGCAAGACGCCTGCGGCGTCATCGTCGCGTTCGAACGGTTGCGTTGACGACGCCTGCCGGCGGTGCGCGGGTCAGCCGACGTGTTCGCGCAGGAACGCCAGCGTCCGCTGGCGCGCGGTGGCAGCCGCTTCGGCATGGTAGCTGCCGCGGTGGTCGCAGTTGAAGCCGTGTCCGGCCCCCTGGTAGATGTGGATCGGAATGTCCGGCTGTGCCGCGTTGATCGCCTCGACGGCATCCATCGGGATCGAGGCATCCTCCGTGCCGAAATGCAGCATGACCGGGCATTTCGGGGTCTCGTCCCTGAAGTCCTTGATCTGGCCGCCGTAGTAGCCGACCGACGCGGAGATACCGGCGATCCGCGTCGCTGCCAGCCAGGCCAGCGATCCGCCCCAGCAATAGCCCACCACGCCGACCTTCATGCCCGACAGCGCGGCCACCGCCGCCGCAACGTCCTTTACCGCATCGTCCCAGGCGATGTCGGCGCGGATGGCCCGGCCGCGCGTGCGGCCGTCCTCCTCGTATCCGAGTTCCACGCCCCGCTCGATGCGGTCGAACAGCGCCGGTGCGATGGCGACGTATCCGTCCGCCGCATAGCCGTCGGCGACGCTGCGGATGTGCGCGTTGACGCCGAAAATCTCCTGGACGATCACCAGCCCGCCGCGCGCCGGGCCCGAAGGGTCGGCCCGGTATGCCGCCATGTCGTGTCCGTCCGATGCCGTCAGTGTGATCGTCTCGCCCATCGTGTCCTCCCTGTCCGCCTGAATTCCGGCCCACGCCGCGCCGCCGTCGCGGCGCGCGGTGCCTCCGGTCCCGATTATGCGGCATCACACGTTGAAGCGGAAGCGGAACACATCGCCGTCGCGGGCGACGTAGTCCTTGCCCTCCAGACGCATGCGGCCCACGTCCTTGGCGCCCTGCTCGCCGCCGTAGCGGACGAAGTCCTCGTAGGAGATGGTTTCGGCGCGGATGAAGCCTTTCTGGAAATCGGTGTGGATCTCGCCGGCGGCCTCCGGCGCCGTCGCGCCGCGTCGCACCGTCCAGGCGCGCGCCTCCTTGGGCCCGGCGGTAAAGAACGTGATCAGGTCGAGCAGCGCATAGCCGGCGCGGATGACGCGGGCGAGGCCGGTCTCGGTAAGACCCAGGGATTCCAGGAACTCCTGCTTCTCCGCCTCGGATTCGAGCGACGCCACTTCCGCCTCGATGGCCGCCGAAATCACGACGCAGCCGGCGCCCGTGCGCTCGGCCCTTTCCGCGACCCGGTCGGAATGCGCATTGCCGGTGGCGGCGCTGGCCTCGTCGACGTTGCAGGCGTACAGCACCGGTTTCGCGGTCAGCAGCTGCAGCATCCGATAGGGGCGCTGCTCTTCCGGCTCGAGCCGCGCCTCGCGCGCCGGCCGACCCTCGCGCAGCGGATCCAGCGCCTTGCGCATGATCGCGACCTGCGCCTTCGCGTCCTTGTCGCCGCCCGTCGCCCGCTTCTCGAGCGGCTCGAGGCGGCGCTCGAGGCTTTCGAGGTCGGCCAGCATCAGCTCGGTCTCGACGATGTCGGCGTCGCGGATCGGATCGATGGTCGACTCGACATGTGTCACATCGCCCTCGAAGCAGCGCAGCACATGGACGATGGCGTCGACCTCGCGGATGTTTGCGAGGAACTTGTTGCCAAGACCCTCGCCCTTCGAGGCGCCGCGCACCAGGCCGGCGATGTCGACGAATTCCAGGAAGGTCGGGGTGCTCTGCGGCGATTTTGCAAGCTCGGCAATCCGGTCGAGGCGCGGGTCCGGCACGGCGACGCGACCGATATTCGGCTCGATGGTGCAGAACGGATAGTTGGCGGACTCGGCCGCCGCGGTCTGCGTCAGGGCATTGAACAATGTCGACTTGCCGACGTTGGGCAGGCCGATGATGCCGCAATTGAAACCCATTATTCTCGTGTCCTCAGCGAACGGTGCGGTCAATCCTCGGGGTCGCGCGGCGGTGCGGGATCGTCCTCCCGCGGCGGCTTCGGGGGCGGCGGAAAGACCGTCAGCGCAACCCGGCTCATGAAGGCGCCGTCGTCGCCGGCGACCAGGATCGGGATCGCATCCGCGATCGCGTCGATCACGCGCTCGATGACCGGCCGTTCGGCCTTGGCGAAGTCGCTCAACACGTGGCCCTGGACACGGCGCTTGTCGCCGGGATGGCCGATGCCGACGCGCACGCGCCGGAAGTCGTTGCCGATATGCGCGTCGATGCTGCGCAGCCCGTTATGCCCCGCAAGGCCGCCGCCCTGCCGGGTCCGGACCTTGCCGGGAACGAGGTCGAGCTCGTCGTAGACGACGATCACGTCGGACGGTGCCAGCTTGTAGAAGCGCATCGCCTCGCCGACCGCGCGTCCGGAGTCGTTCATGAAGGTGGACGGCTTGAGCGCCAGCACCTTCTCGTCCGCGATCCGCCCCTCCGCCGTCAGGCCCTGGAAGCGGGCGCGCCAGGGGCCAAAGGAATGGCGGCGGACGATTTCGTCCACCGCCATGAACCCGATATTGTGCCGGTTCTTTTCGTATTTCGGGCCGGGATTGCCCAGGCCGACGAGAAGAAGCATCGCTCCGCCCGTTTACGCTCGTTTTCCGCGTTCGCGGATGCAGCGCCCGCCCGCTTCCCCTCCCGGCCAGCCACAGCGTACGATACCGGTGGGTGGCTGGGAGGGGGAGCGGGCTGGTGCGACCAGCAACGGAAAATCTCCTAATCCTCCGAGGAGTCCTCGTCGGCCCCTTCCTCTTCGCCTTCGGCTTCCTCGCCCTCTTCGCCCTCGAGTTCCTCGTCCTCCTCGCCTTCGACTTCCTCTTCCTCTTCCTTGAGGATCGCGGCGGCGATGGTGGCGACCGTGAAGTCGCGGTCGGTGATGGTCGGCGCGACGCCCTCGGGCATCGTAATCGCGCTGATGTGCAGGCTGTCGCCGATATCGAGCCCGGTCAGGTCGAAGACGAACTGCTCGGGAATGTCGTCGACGCCGCACATCACCTCGATCTCGTGGCGCACGATGTTCAGCAGGCCGCCGCGCTTGATGCCCGGGCTCAGCTCTTCGTTGATGAACACGCACGGCACGTCGACATTGGTGCGCGTGGATTTGGTCACGCGCAGGAAGTCCACGTGCAGGGCCCGGCCGTTCACCGGATGGAACTGCACGTCGCGCGGCAATACGCGCTCCGCGCTGCCGCCATCGACGTCGACCGAATAGACGGTCGAGAAGAAACTGCCGGTGTCCAGGTGCTTGCGCAGCTCGCGCGGCTCCAGCGATATGGTGGTGGGGTCCTTCTTGTCGCCGTAGATCACGGCCGGCACGCGGCCCGCGCGGCGTATCGCCCGGGCGGCCCCCTTTCCGGCCCGGTCACGCGTCACTGCACTGAGAACGTGGGAATCGCTCATTCGTCTGCTCCTCGAAACTCTCGTTGCGCGGCGCGGCCTCCAGGGGTGCCGACGCTGCGGATGCCGCCCTGCCCGGGCGGCGGGCGCTGTTCTACACTCAATCGAACAGGCTGGAAACCGATTTTTCGTTGGCGATGCGCTCGATCGCGTCGGCCAGCAGCGGTGCGATCGACACCTGCACGATATTGTGGGCCACCCGGACGGCCTCGGTCGGCGGGATGCTGTCGGTAATGACCAGCCCTTCCATCGGCGACGACGTCACCCGCGCCACCGCGCCGCCCGACAGCACGCCGTGGGTCACGTAGGCGGACACCGACTTCGCGCCCTTGTCGACCAGCGCCGTGGCCGCATTGCACAGCGTGCCGGCGGAATCGACGATGTCGTCGACCAGGATGCAGGTCCGCCCTTTGACGTCGCCGATGATATGCATGACCTCCGACACACCGGCCCGCTCGCGCCGCTTGTCGATGATCGCAAGGTCCGCCTCCAGCCGCTTGGCGATGCCGCGCGCGCGCACCACGCCGCCGACGTCGGGCGAGACGATGACCAGCTCGTTGCCCTCTTTCATGTGAGTCTCGATATGGGCGACGAACACCGGCGACGAGAACAGATTGTCGGTCGGGATGTCGAAGAAGCCCTGGATTTGCCCGGCGTGCAGCTCCAGCGTCAGCACCCGGTCGGCCCCCGCGGTGGTGATCAGATTGGCCACCAGCTTGGCCGAGATCGGCGTGCGCGGGCCGGTCTTGCGGTCCTGGCGGGCGTAGCCGAAATACGGGATGACCGCTGTGATCCGCCGCGCCGAGCCGCGCCGCAGGGCGTCGATAATCACCAGCAATTCCATCAAATTGTCGTTGGCCGGGAAACAGGTCGACTGGACGACGAACACGTCCTCGCCGCGCACGTTCTCGAGGATCTCGACGAACACCTCCTGGTCGGAGAAGCGGCGGATCGCCGCCTCGGTCAAGGGCACGCCGAGCTTGGCGGAAATCGCTTCCGCCAGCGGCCGGTTGCTATTGCCACTGAGGATTTTCATGTTGCGTCCCGTATCCCCGAGACCCGGCCCCGCCGGCGCCCCCGCGCACAAACCACAGCGCCCCGCCGTCGCCATGCGGCCGCTGGGGCGCGACTTCTATATCAAGGCGCTAGCGCCCTGTAAACGCTCAATGGCTACATGCCGCCATTCACAGCAGAATGACGCAGCTGGCCACGAGGCACAGCAGCAGAAACGCGAACATCTGGATCAGCCAGGGCATCGGATCAGGCCACGACGAGCTCCAGCGACGCCTGCGACAGCGGCTCGCTGCCGGTCTCGGTGACCAGCGATGTGCGGGCCAGGGTCATGGCCGCGCCGGCGCCCGAATCGAACAGGATCATGTGGATGAAGAACACCATCCCCGGCGCCGCCTCGACCGGGTTGCCGTGATACAGCATCGGCCAATCCATCCAGGTCGGCGCGTAGGTCGCGCCGAGGCTGTAGCCGCACGCGTTGAGCCGGTGCTCGGCGAGGCCCGCGGCGTCGAGGACGCGTGCATGGGCGTCGAACACCTCGCCGACCGGCCGTCCCGGCCGCAGCGCGTCCTCGCAGGCCGCCAGGGCATCGCGGGCGGCTGCATGGAGGGCGTTGTGCCGGGCCGTGGGTTTGCCGACGACGATGGTGCGCATCAGCGCGGCGTGGTAGTGCCGGTAGACGCCGGCGAATTCCAGGGTCAGCTGGTCGCGCGCCGCCAGCGCACGGCGCCCGGTGTAGTAGCGGCACATCAGCGCGCCGGGACCGGAGCCGATGATCGTCTCGTTGGCGGGATCGTCGCCGCCGCCGCGGAACACCGCGCCCTGCATGGCGGCCAGGATGTCGCCCTCGAAGGCGCCCGGCGCGGCCAGCGCGACCGCCTCGTCCCACGAGGCGTCGGCGAGCTCGGCGGCCTTGCGGACGTACGCCAGCTCCGCCGGACTCTTGACCAGCCGCAGCCGGCTGACCAGGTAGGACGCGTCCTCGAGCTCGGCGAAACCGTCCAGCGCGTCCTGCAGGCGCAGGCCGTTGCGGGCATTCAGGCCGTGCGACTCCCACTCAACGCCGAGCCGGCTGCCGCGGCACCCTTCGGAGTCGAGCAGCGCCTTCAGCTCGGCGACGGGGTCCGCGCCTTCGCGGTCCGTCCAGACGTGGATCCGGCCGGACGGGATTACCGAGGTGAACTGCGCCTGGCGCAGGTCCGGCGCGCGCGTCAGCAGGAACATGCTGCCGTCGGCGCCCAGGTAGAGGCACTGGAACCAGCAGTAGCCGAAGGTATCGTAGCCGGTCAGCCAATACATGCTCTCCTGCCGGAAGACCAGCAGCCCGTCCAGGTCCGCGCGCTGCATCGCCGCGCAGGCGCGGTCGCGCCGGCCGGCCAGCTCCGCGACGCTGAAGTGGAGATGCTGCTGCATCGCGATACCCTCCGGTCGGCCTAGGCCGTGATGGCGATCACCGACAGTTCGCGTCCGTAGTCGGGCTCGCCGGCCAGGGTGGCGCGGCGGTAACTGAAGAAGCGGTCCGGGTCGGCGCAGGTGTCGGCGTCGATGCGGCCGACCGCGGCGAGCGACAGCGCCGCAAGCCGGCTCTCGACGTAGCCGGCGAAATCGAACATCGGATGGCCGTCGCGCCGGCCCGGGCTGAAAAATCTTGCATTGGCGGGATCCTGGCCGAGAAACGGCTCCGGGAACTCCGGCCCGACCTCGTACGACTCCCGGGCGATGCACGGTCCGATCGCTGCGTGGATGGTCGCGCGAGCGGCGCCCAGCGCCTCCATCGCGTCGACCGCGGCCGACAGAACCCCGGTCACCGCGCCTTTCCAGCCCGCGTGCGCGGCGCCGATCACCGCGCGACCGTCCGCCTTGCGGCCGGCGAACAGGACCGGCGCGCAGTCGGCTGTCAGGATGCCGAGGGCGATGCCGGGCTGGTCGGTGACCTGCGCGTCGGCGTGCGGCGCGTCCTCCGGCCGCCAGCTACGGTCGGCGACGGCGACCGCGGTGCCGTGGACCTGGTAGACCGTGTTCAGCGCCGCCTCCGGCAGGCCAAGCGCCGCCATGGTGCGCCGCCGGTTCTCGGCAATGCTGTCGCGATCATCGCCGGAACCGAAGCCGGCGTTGAGCGAGTCGTAGACACCCGTGCTGACCCCGCCCTGCCGCGTGAAGAACGCATGCCGCACGCCGTCCAGTGCGGTCAGGTCCGGATCGGTGAGCTGCGGCGGATGCGGATCGGTCATGGCGTCGGTCGCGTTCGGGGGCGGTTGATGAATCCAGGCGGCGCCGGCATGCCCGACGGGGTGATCGCCAGCACCTTGAACAAAGTGCCCATTTCCTCGTCCGCGATCAAGCGGTGGCACGCGGTCTCGATGTCGCGCACCTGGTCCGGCGTCGCGCCCCGCCGCAGGCGCTCGACCCGCTCGGCGATGCCCAGGCGCGACAGGAACAGACCCTGCGGGACCGGACCGTAGACCGCCGCACCGGCATCGGTTGCGGCGCGCGACAACGCCGCGAAATCGACGTGCGCAGTCAGGTCGGCTTCGCCCGGCGCATCGAGCGGGTCGGCGGTTCGGTGGCCGCGCACCGCCTGCAGGGTCTCGCCCGGGGCACTTACGGCATGGCCGTAGTCGACGATCAGGGCGGCGCCGCCGTTGCCCGCCACCCGGCGGCCGATCTCTGCGGCGAGGGCAATTCCGGCCGGGCAGATTTCGGCGATGTCGCCGACCTGCGCCACAGCGCGGGTGTCCGGCGGCAACAGCGAGTCGGGGGCCGGCGCCGGCCCCGGGATGAATTGAAGGCCGCCGCCGTCCGGCGCAAGCCCGATCATGCGCTCGCGCCACCCGTCCACCGTCAGTTCGAACTGGTGCACCGGCAGGGCATCGAAGAACTCGTTCGCGACCAGCAGTGCGGGGCCATCCGGGACCGACTGCAGGCTGCGATGCCAGCGCACCGGGGACGCCGCAAGGGTCCGTCGCTGCATGTTCTGCAGTGCCGGGCTGGTCTCGACCAGATGGACCGACAGCGTCTCAGCGAATTCCGGCAGCACGCGGGTGGCCCGCAGCGCGTCCGCCATCAGCGTGCCGCGCCCGGGGCCGAGCTCGACCAGCGCCGCCGGACGCGGCGCCACGCGGCTGCGCCACATGTCGGCGCACCACAGCCCGATCAGCTCGCCGAACACCTGGCTGATCTCCGGCGCTGTGATGAAATCGCCGGCACTGCCGAGCGGATCCCGCGTCATGTAATAACCATGCTCGGGATGGCCCAGTGCCTCGGCCATGAAGTCCGCGACGGAGATCGGGCCGGCTTCGGCGATCCGCCGGCCCAGCAGGCGGGCCAGTTCCGTGGTCAAGCGGCGACCGGCTCCCGCTTCAGCGCCCGCCAGACCAGGTAGGCGCCAAGCAGCAGCATCGGCAGCGTCAGCCACTGGCCCCACGTGGTCCCGAAGCTGAGCAGGCCGATATACCCGTCGGGCTCGCGCATCGTCTCAACGATGCCGCGCCCCAGCGCGTAGCCGGACAGGAAGACCCCCGACGTCAACCCCGGCCGGCGCAAGCTTTTCCAGGGGCCGAACACAAGGACGGCGAGGACGATGAACAGCACCAGCCCCTCGAGCGTGGCCTCGTACAGCTGGCTCGGGTGGCGCGGCAGGTTGTCGCCGGCGTTGGGGAAGATCATGGCCCAGGGAACATCGGTCGGTCGGCCCCAGAGTTCGCCGTTGATGAAATTCGCAATGCGTCCGAGAAACAGGCCGATCGGGGCGCCGGCGGCGATGATGTCGGTCAACGCCAGCAGCGGGATCCGTTGGTTCCGGGCAAAGATGATCATCGCCAGCGTCACCCCGGCGAGGCCGCCGTGGAAGGACATGCCGCCCTCCCACACCTTGAGGATTTCCAGGGGATTGGCGAGGTAGAAGCTGGGCTTGTAGAACAGCACGATACCCAATCGCGCACCGACGATCACGCCCAGGGTCGCCCACAGCAGGAAATCGTCGATCTGCCGCGGCGTCACCAGGTTCGGCTCGCGGCGCGCCAGGCGCATGCAGTACTGCCAGGCGATCAGGAGTCCGAAGATATAGGACAGGGCGTACCAGCGGATCGGCAGCACGAGGTCGGTGAACGGCACCGGTATATTGACCATGATCGGGTCGAAATTGACCACCATTAAGGCATCCATACGCCGCCGATCCTCTTGCTCTGGCTGGAGATGGGCCGCCCGCGCGGGCCGGCGCACGGGGCAGGGTGCCCTTTTTATAGGTACCGTGCCACCGGTTCGCAAGGGAGGGTGGCCGGTTGCGTTGGCCGGCCGCGCGGCGTATACGTGGCCGGAACGAGGATCTTCAGTTCGACGGAGCCTTTTTATGCAGGTGGACAACCGACTGCTCGATGACCTCGCGCGTATGGCCAGCGGCGCGGCCGGTATGCTTTCCGGCGTGCGCGGCGAGGTCGAGGCGAGACTGAAGCAGCAGTTCGAGCGCATTCTTGCGGAGATGGACGTGGTGCCGCGCGAGGAGTTCGAGGCGGTCAAGGCGGTGGCCGCCAAGGCGCGCAGCGAGCAGGAAGCGTTGGAAAAGCGCGTCGCCGCGTTGGAGGCGGCGCTTTCCGGGCGCAAAGCGGCGGCAAAGAAGGCGTCCCCGGCGGCGGGGCAGGCGAAGCGGAAGGGAAGCCGCAAGCCGGCCGACTGATTATCCACAAGAAAAATCCCGTTCCTGCGGTTTCCGGGCTTGCGCCCGGGAATCGGCCTGTGGCAATCTAGGTGTTGTGGTACTCTTAACGCCAACCGCAATATGTTGCACGGTCAGTGGCGGCCCGATCCCAATTGCCCGAGGGGGTGCCGATGGGTATGACGCTTGAAGCAGCCGGCAGCCGCACCGCCAATCCGCTCGATCTTCTAGAAGAGTTGGCCAGCACCCAGGGCTGGCCGCACATGCGCGCGGCCGACGACGAATTCGTGACCGAGCCGTTGCGCCGGTGGTGTGCCTACAAGCTGCACTTCATCTGGCAGCAGGACCTCGACGCGCTGCATCTGCACTGCAGCATCGACATCAGGGTGCCCGACGGGAAGCGGCGCGACATCAACGATTTGCTCGCGTCGATCAACGAACGGCTGTGGCTCGGCCATTTCGAGGTGGCCGCCGACGAACCGATGCCGACCTTCCGCCACACCCTCCTGACGCGCGGGCAATTCGCGCCCGGCGTCGAGCAGTTGGAGGACCTCGTCGAGGTCGCGCTCGACGAGTGCGACCGGTATTACCCTGCCTTCCAGTTCGTGCTGTGGGCCGGCCATGCGCCGGACCAGGCGATCTCGGCCGCCCTGATCGAAACGATGGGCGAGGCCTGAGGCAAGCCGTGCCCCCCGCGAAGCCGCGTCTGACCCGGCCCCTGCTTCTCGTCGGCTGCGGCAAGATGGGCGGTGCCATGCTGTCGGGCTGGCTCGAGAGCGGCATCGTCGCCGGCGGGGTCGCCGTGGTCGATCCGCTCGGTGCGAGCGGTTTTTCCCGCCGCAAAAAGGTTTCCGTGCACGAGACGGTCGCCGCGCTGCCGGACGAATTCGACCCGGAGGTGGTGGTGTTCGCCGTCAAGCCGCAACAGATGGACGAGGCGGTGCCGCCGACCGCCCGCTTCGCCCGGCCGGGCACGGTGTTCCTGTCGATTGCGGCCGGTACGCCGATCCGTTACTTCGTGCGCCACCTCGGGCCCGCTGCCGCGATCGTTCGTGCCATGCCCAACACGCCGGCGGCGATCGGCCAGGGCATCACCGTGGCCTGCCCGAGCGAACAAACCTCAAAAAAGCAGATTGCCCTGTGCACGGCGCTGCTGGGCGCGATCGGCGAGGTCCTGACGATCGACGATGAGGGGCTGATCGATCCGGTCACGGCGGTCTCCGGCAGCGGCCCCGCCTACGTGTTCCTGCTGATCGAGTGCCTCGCCAAGGCGGGTGTCGCCGCCGGATTGCCGCCTCCTCTCGCCGATCGCCTCGCTCTCGTCACGGTGGCCGGATCCGGCCAGCTCGCCCTGCGCGGCGACGAGTCGCCGGCGCAGCTGCGCAGGAACGTGACCAGCCCCGACGGCACGACCCAGGCCGCGCTCGAGGTCCTTATGGCGAAGGACGGGTTGCAGGTCCTGCTGAACAAGGCCGTCGCCGCCGCCACGCGCCGCGGCCGGGAACTTGGGGGCTAGCCTTGTCCCGCCAATCGGCCAGCGTGGCGCGCGTGCAAGCGGCCCTGGCGGCGCGCGGCGCCGTCGTCGAGATCCGCGAACTCGACCAAACGACGCGCACGGCGGCGGAGGCCGCGGCGGCGATCGGCTGCGAGGTCGCCCAGATCGCCAAATCGATCGTGTTTCGCGGTGCCGGCAGCGGCCGCGCCGTGCTGGTCATCGCCAGCGGCGGCAACCGCGTCGACGAGAACGCGGTGGCGGCGCTGCTCGGCGAGGCCCTGGGCAAGGCCGATGCCGATTTCGTGCGCCGTGAGACCGGTTTCGTCATCGGCGGCGTGCCGCCGCTCGGCCATGACCGGCCCCTCGTCACATATATCGACGTCGACCTCCTGGCGTTCGAGGAGATATGGGCCGCGGCCGGCACCCTGTTCGCTGTGTGCCGGCTCGACCCCGCCAGCCTGGCAGACTTGACCGGTGGCACCGTCGCCGAGATTGCCTTGCGGCAGCGTTGAATCGCCCCATTTCTAAGGTAAGGGTATGATGCAGCCGATCATGCCGTCGCAATCAGGAATGGGAGTAAAAGCATGGCAAAGAAACCGTCGGCACCGAAACAGGGAACAGCCAAAGGTGGCGCAAAGGATATCGAGGGCAAGCTGGTCGACGCCCTGCTCGCGCTTGCGGAATCGGAGGGCTGGCGCGGGCTGACCGTCGCCGCGATCGCCCGCAGGGCCGACGTGCCGCTGGCCGATCTGCACCCGCGCTACGGCTCGCGGCTGGCGATCCTTGCCGCCTTCATGCGCCGCATCGACCGCGAGGTCGTGGCGTCGGACTTCGCATTCGCGCCGGAGGACACGGCGCGCGACCGCTTGTTTGAGGTCATCATGCGCCGGTTCGATGCGCTGCGGCCGCACCGCGAGGCGCTCCGCCGGATCCGCGCCGGCCTGGCGTTCGACCCGCTGGGCGTGGTCGCCACGATGCCCGCCTTCGGATGCTCGATGGCGTGGATGCTCGAGGCCGCGGAAATCGCATCGGACGGCGCCGCCGGCTGCGTCAAGATCACCGGTCTCGCCGGTGTCTGGGCCAAGACGTTCCGGGTCTGGCTGGACGACGACACCGCGGACATGGCGCGCACGATGGCCGCCCTCGACCGCAATCTGGGCCGCGCCGGGCGCTTCGCCGAGCTGCTGTTCGGCCGTCGTCAGCGGTCCGCAGCCGAGGCCGCCTGAGTCATAAATGTGCAGCGCACAAAAATTGTGCGCTGCAAAAAATTTCTCTTGACCTCTTGTTTTTGGGCCGTATAATCCCAAATTGCTGCACTGCAACATAACGCTTTGTGCGACGCAACCAGGATTTCAGGAGAGACAAGATGGCGAATGCCAATCCCTACGGGACGTTTGATTTCACCAAGCTGATGGCCGACCTCAAGTTCCCGACCGTCGATGTCGAGAAGGTCGTGGCGGCCCAGAAGAAGAACTTCGAGACCCTGACCTCGGCCAACAAGCTGGCCGCCGAGGCGGCGCAGGGCCTGTTCGAGCGTCAGACCGCGATCGTCCGCGAAAACATCGAGGAGCTGACCGCTGCGATGCAGGAGCTGATGGCCGCTGGCGAGCCGAAGGACAAGGTCGCCCGGCATGCCGAACTGACCCGCGAGAGCATCGAGCGGGCCATCGTGAACCTCAAGGAGCTCAACGAGTCGGTCGCCAAGACCAACGGCGCCGTGTTCGAGATCCTCAACAAGCGGTTCGTCGAGGGCCTCGACGAGGTCAAGGGCCTGGTCAAGAACGGCAAGAAGTAACTCACAGCAGGATCCTCTTCGGGCGCTCTCCTCCCTCGTCCGAAGGTTATGGCCGCTCCCGCCCGGCGGGAGCGGCCGATTTCTTCGTTACGACCGTTTCCATTGGCGTTGCCCGGTGCTAATCCGGTAGCGCAATGGCTGAAGCCGGACGCCCCGCCGCGAGACGGCCCGTCTGCAACAGCGCCACCGACCCGGGAGGAAACAGCGTGACCATCTCGTTCGATGAATTCCTGAAGGTCGACATCCGTGTCGGGACCATCGTCCGCGCCGAGACGTTTCCCGAGGCCCGCAAGCCGTCCTACCGGCTGTGGATCGATTTCGGTCCCGAGATCGGCGAGCGAAAGACGTCGGCCCAGATCACGAAACATTATTCGGTGGAGGCGCTGGCCGGCCGCCAGGTGATCGCCGTGGTGAATTTCCCGGCCAAGCAGATCGGCCCGTTCCGCTCGGAGGTTCTGGTTCTGGGGGTCCCCGACGCGGCGGGCGAGGTCGTGCTGCTCGGGCCGAGCCACGCGGTACCCGACGGCGGCCGCATGTACTGATCGCCGGACGTGCATGGCAGCATGCCGACGTCTGCCGGCAGCGGCCCCGGGCGATTTCAGAGTGGCAGGCGGATGCGCGCCCGCAGACCGCCATGGGGCGAATCGTCAAGCGTGATGTCGCCGCCGTGGCTGCGGATCAGGTCACGGGCGATGGCAAGGCCCAGGCCGGTGCCGCCGGTGTCCGGGTTGCGCGATTCGTCGAGCCTGTAGAACGGCCGGAACACGTCCTCGCGGTGCGCCTTCGGGATGCCCGGCCCGTCGTCGTCGACAGTGATGTCGATGGCATCGCCGCGCCGTCCGGCCCGCACCCAGATGTTCTCGCCGTAGCGCCGGGCGTTGACCAGGAGATTGTCGAGCGACCGCCGTATGGCGTCCGGCCGAAGCCAGGCCTCGAGGGTCCCCTCGACGTGACAGTCTATCTTCACGCCGTTGCGGCGCCAGGCGGCCACGATGTCCTCGACGATCAGACCGACATCGACGTGCTTGCCGGCTTCGTTGTCCTCGCCGCGCGCGAAGGTCAGATAGCCTTCGATCATCCGCTCCATCTCGGCCACGTCATCCTTGAGCTCCGCAACGGCCGCGCTGTCCGGCAACATGGCGAGCTGAAGTTTCATGCGGGTGATCGGCGTGCGCAGATCGTGGCTGACGCCGGACAGCATGTCGGTACGCTGGCGGATCTGTCGGCGCAGCCGTTCGCGCATCACATTGAAGGCCGCCGCCGCCTGGCGCACCTCCTGTGCACCCTCAGGCTTGAAACTCATGTCCAGGTCACGGCCCTTGCCGAACTGGTCGGCGGCGTGCGCCAGCCGGGAAATCGGCCGCACCTGGTTGCGCATGAAGATCGAGGCCACCGCGAACAGCACCAGCGACGTCCCCACCATCCACATGATGAAGATGTAGGTGGTCGTGCTGAACAGGCGTTTGCCGGGGACGACGACGGTCATCACGGAATCCTGCAACTGGATGTCGACGACGACGCGCTCGCGGTAGGATGAGGAATCGATCTGGTGCGGGCGGCGGATCCGCCCGGTCAGGGCCTGCGACAGAAAGAAGTCGATGCGCGCATTGTTGGCGCTGTTGTCCGTCGGCAGAATCGCACCCTCCCGCAGCGAGATGGTGAGTCCGAAATTGCGCTCCGCCATGCCGAAGATCACGGCGCGCGACTCCTGGCTCGGACTTTGGCGCATCAGCTCGATGACCTGCGCGATGTCGCCGGCAATCGAGTTCGACAGGCGGCGCGTGATCGTATCCCAATGGCGATCGTAGAAGATCCAGGTGGACACCACCTGCAGCAGGATCAGGGGCATGACGATGATCAGCAGGGACCGTCCGAACAGGGACCGCGGTACGATGCTGTTCTTGATCAGATTCAGCAGCATTGCGGTGCGTCAGTCCGGGCGCAGGACGTATCCGCGCCCGCGCACGGTCTGCAGGTAGCGCGGCGCCTTCGGGTCCGGCTCGATCTTGCGCCGCAGCCTTGCGACCTGCACGTCGACCGCGCGGTCGCCGCCGTCGATCGCGCAGCGCTCGCCGAGGGTCTCGCGGCTTTGCACCTCTCCTGGCGCCTCCGACAGAACGTTCAGCAGGCTGGCCTCCGCCGTCGTCAGCCGCACGACGCCGCCGCCCTGATCGAGCAGGATCGCCCGATCGCGGTCGAAGCGCAGCGGTCCCAGGCCGATGTCCCGTGCCGGCTCGGGTTCCGGCGCACCCATCATCGTGCGTCTGAGTATGGTGCGGATGCGCAGCAGCAGTTCGCGGGGCTCGAACGGTTTGGGAAGGTAATCGTCGGCGCCGGCCTCGAGACCGCCGATCCGGTCCGCTGGTTCGCTCATCGCGGTCAGCATCAGGATCGGCACGTGATTTTGAATCGCCCGCAACGCGCGCGCCAGCTCCAGCCCGCTCTCGCCCGGCATCATGACGTCGAGAACGATCAGGTCGAACGCCATCCCCTGCTGCAACCGTCGCGCCTCGGCTGCGTCGTGGGCCGAGGTCACGAGGAATCCGTTGTCGCTCAGATAGCGGTGCAGCAGCTCGCGCAGGCGCCGGTCGTCGTCGACCACCAGGATATGCCGGATCTCGTCCATCGCCGGGATTATATGGCCGGACGCCTGCAGCGCCTAGCGGCGCGGCGCGCCTGGCCGGTCAAAGCGTGTGCGGTCGTCGGATTCGGTAATGATGCCCAGCAGGACCTTCCGGAAGCCCTCGACGGCTTCCGCGCCCGCTTCGCGATAGGCCCTGGCGATACGTGCCCGCTGATCGGCCGACACCTGCTCCTCGAGACTGTGGCCGGCCGCGGTCAGCGTCAGCAGCCGCTGCCGCCGGTCGCGGGTGCCCGGGCGCTGTTCGACGTAGCCCTGGTCGATCAGCCGCCCCAGAACCCGGTTCAGGCTCTGCTTGGTGATCCGCAGGATGCCGAGCAGCTCGCTGACCGTGATGCCCGGATTGCGGCCGATGAAGTGGAGCGCCCGGTGGTGCGCGCGCCCGAAGTCGAATTGCGCCAGAATTGCGTCGGGCTCGGCGGTGAAATCGCGATAGGCGAAGAACAGCAGCTCCATGGCCTGCCGCAATTCCTCGTCGCGCAGGAACAGCGGGTTGATGCCGTGTTTGGATGTGCCGTGCGGCGGCAATTTTACGTCAGTCATGTTGACTTATATGATACGAAATGGTATCTCAAAGCAAGACCAAACGACATAAACGAACAAAAAAGACCGGAATTTCGACCGATCCGTTCGTTCCAGGCGTCGATCGAGGCCGCGTTTGATCAACAGACATAAGAGCCGCAGGGGTGATTGCCATGTCCATGTTGCCGTTCGACGACCGCCCGGGCCATATCTGGTTCGATGGAGAGATGGTCCCGTGGAAGGACGCCAAGCTGCACGTTCTCAGCCACGCGCTGCATTACGCCTCTGCCGTCTTCGAGGGCGAGCGGGTGTACAAGGGTCGGATCTTCAAGCTGACCGAGCACACCGAACGTCTGCACGACTCGGCGCGCCAGCTCGACTTCACGATTCCCTGGACCACGGAGCAGATCGACAAGGCCTGCCGCCAACTCGTCGCCGCGCAGGGCATCTCCGACGGCTACGTGCGGCCGATCGCCTGGCGCGGCGCGGAGATGATGGGCGTCTCGGCGCAGAAGACGAAGATCCATCTGGCGATCGCGGCCTGGGAATGGCCGGCCTATTTCTCGCCGCAGGCGCGCATGGAGGGGATCCGTATGCAGGTCTCGAAGTGGCGGCGTCCGGATCCGCGGACCATCCCGGCCAAATCGAAGGCGGCCGGCCTGTACATGATCTGCACGCTGTCCAAACACGCGGCCGAGGGGGCCGGTTACAACGATGCGTTGATGCTCGACTGGCGCGGCCAGATCGCCGAAGCGACGGGAGCCAACATCTTCCTGAACATCGGCGGCACGCTGCACACGCCGAAACCGGACTGCTTCCTCGACGGCATCACCCGGCGCACGGTGATGGCGCTGGCCAGGGCGCGCCAGATCGATATCGTCGAGCGGGCGATCATGCCGGAGGAGCTGGCTGACGCCAGCGAAGTCTTCCTCACCGGCACCGCGGTGGAGGTCACGCCCGTGAGGGAAATCGACGATTACCGGTTCACGCCGGGCGAGATGACCCGCGTCCTGATGGAGGACTACGACGCGGAGGTCCGCCGCGAGATCCCGGCCACTCTCAACGCCGCCTGATCGCGGCCGGGTCAGCCGGACGGGACCCCGGTGTCGCGGCCCGTTTTGCTGTTCGACGGATACGTGCCGGTATGCTCCGGTTCCGCGCCCTCCGGCGCGTCGATGTGCTCGAGCGCGTGCCGCAGCGCCTCCGCGCGCGTGCGGAAGCGGTGGTCCACCGGCAGATGCTCGAGCACACCCAGTCGGTCCATGACCTTTTCGACCGGGTCCCGCGCCCCCGCCACGAACACCGGGCGGCCCTGGCCGTGGGCATGCCGGATGCCGAGCTCGAGGGCCAGCGCGGCACTCGAATCGATCATCGGCACGTCGGTGAGGTCGAGGACCACGGCCTCGAACTTGTCGGCGATCGAAAAGCTCCGCCCCATGCCCTTTGCGACGCCGAAGCTCATCGGTCCTTCAAGGTGGAACAATAGCAGCCGTCCGCCCGCCGACTTCAGAATCTCCCGCGCCTCGTCGCTAAGCGGCGCATCCTCGGTATCTCCGGTGATCGCGCGGATGCTGCGATTCTGCAGATCGGCCATGCTCTTGACGAACAGGAGGCTGGCCATGACCACACCGACGCCGACGGCCACGATCAGGTCGACGAAGACGGTCAGCCCCATCACCACCAGCATGAAGAAGACTTCGACCCGGGGCGCCCGGCGGGTGCGTCGCAGATAGTCCCAGTCGATGATGTCGATGCCGACCTTGCACAGGATGCCCGCGAGCACGGCATGCGGGATATGCTCGGCAAGCGGCGCAAGGCCCAGCACGATGGCGAGCAGCACCAGGGCGTGCACCGCGCCGGAGATCGGCGTGCGTCCGCCGGCCCGCACGTTCACAACCGTGCGCATCGTTGCCCCGGCGCCGGGCAGGCCGCCGATCAGGCCGGCGACCGCATTGCCGATGCCCTGGCCGATCAGTTCCCGGTCGGAATCGTGGTGGGTACGCGTGATATTGTCGGCGATCAGAGATGTCAGCAGGCTGTCGAGCGATCCGAGCACGGCCAGCACCAGCGCCGAGCCAATCATGTCGGGAAACGCCTCGACGCTCATCTCCGGTATCCAGATCTGGGGCAGGCCGGTTGGAACGTCGGCCAGGATCGAGGCGTCGGTCAGCACCAGCCACGCCAGTACCGTGCCGACCGCCAGGGCGACCAGGGGGGCCGGAAGGATCCGGTTCACCGGCGCCGGGTTGAAGAACATGATCGCCAGCGCGACGGCCCCGAGCACCATCGCGTCATTTTGCGGGGCGGCCACCAGGGCCGGCAGGTTCAACAGTGCCGATAGCGGCCCGCCGGCCGGGTTGGCATGACCGAGCAGCGGTGCCAACTGCAGGATGATGATGATGAAGCCGATGCCGCTCATGAACCCGGAGATGACCGGGAACGGCATCAGATTGATCAGGCGTCCCAGCTTGACGACCCCGAACAGGATCTGCAGCAGGCCGCCCAGCATCACCACGGTGAAGGCCATGGCCGGATTGCCGGCGTACTGGACGACGACGGCCGTCATGACCACGGTCATGGGCCCGGTCGGCCCGGAAATCTGCGCGGGCGTGCCGCCGAAGACCGCCGCGAAGAAGCCGACTGCGATGGCGCCGTAAAGACCGGCCACGGGGCCGGCGCCCGAGGCTACACCGAAGGCCAGCGCCAAGGGCAGGGCCACAATCGCGGCTGTCAATCCGCCAAGCACATCGCCGCGGACATTGTTGCGGCGAAAACCGTGCACAAATTGCATGAAACGAAACCGCCAGGAGATTCGCGGCGCATGTTGCATGGCGCCGGCCAATTGTCAATCGAGGCCGATCGGGCCCGTTCCGCCGTCTGCTCAGTCACCGGCCAGAGCGGCCAGCCAGGCATCGACCTGGATCAGCCCGAAGAACACGAGCAACGGGATCGGCAGCGAGGCGAGGGCGACGGTCAGAAGGTAGCGCGGCCAGCGGTACAGGCGGGCGAAGCCGCTGACCAGTGCGATGCCGCCGCCGCCGCCGATCACCGAGTTTCCCGGCGTGTTGATCAGCACTGCGAACAGCAGATAGCGGTGCCGCAGCAGGAAGGTTGCGATGCGCCGGGCGCGGGTGTTGGCAAGGTTGGTGCGGTTGACGAAGCGCGCGAGGACCGATCGGCCGCGCCGCGAATCCGCGTTCAGAAGACCGCAACGCTCGAGCCATTGCCGCACCCAGTCGACCGGCATGTAGCGGCCCGCCGCGTAGGCCAGAGACAACCCGACGATGGTGGCCAGCCACGCCGCAACCGCTCCGTCGCGGCCGAACACCGCCATCATCATCAACCCCATTTCGACGCTGGGAACGAAGGGCAGGCCGAGCAGGATCGCCAGCACGACGGCACCGGCGACCAGCGCGCCCATGCCCATCGCCTCGCGCAGGGCGGTCAGGGTCTGGCGGATGTCGATCGGCTCGAGATGGGACAGGTAATGGCCGAATACGATGAGCACGACCCAGATTGCGCTGGCCACGACGGCGCGCAGGCTGAGGATGTTCATCGGGCCCAGTACCGCAAGCAGGATGAGCGTTGCGACGGCAACGGCGGCAGCCTGCGCGGCCAGGACCGGCACGCCCGCGCCGGGGACCGGCCCGACATCGGCCAGGAACCGGTGCACCATCGAGTGCGCCGCGACCGCAAACATGAGCCACACCGCAAGCGTGAGCGCAAGCTGCACGAGCGCGGCTCGCCTGGGCACGCCGGATGTGTCTTTCATGGACCCCCCGGAGGCAGGAACCGGCGACCCTTACTCTGCCGCCTTGGATTTCGGGTCGGGAACCTCCTCCCAGCGCGCCGCGGCCGCATCATCGCTCTCTCGGGCGGACACCCACTGCGCCCCGGCGCCCGTTTCCTCCAGCTTCCAGAACGGCGCCTTGGTTTTCAGCCAGTCGATCAGGAATTCGCACGAGTCGAGCGCCGCCTTGCGGTGGGCGCTGGCGGTGACGACCAGCACGATGCGGTCGCCCGGCTCGAGCCTCCCGTATCGGTGGATGATCAGCGTCGCGTCGAGCGGCCAGCGCGCACGGGCCTCGGCCTCGATCTCGCCGAGCATCTTCTCGGTCATGCCGGGATAATGCTCGAGCGTCATCGCGGCAATGCGTTCGCCGCCGGCGGAGTCGCGCACCAGCCCGAGGAAGGTGGCGATGCCGCCGATATCGGTGCGCCCGCCGGTCAGCGCGGCGATTTCCGCGCCGACGTCGAAATCCTCGCGCTGGACACGCACCGTCATGGCTCAGCCGCCGGTCATCGGCGGAAACAGGGCGACCTCGTCGCCGGCGGCGACGGCGGCGTTCAGGCCCGCGAACTCCTGGTTGACCGCGACCCGGATCGCCGAGGTGTCGCGCAGCGCCTCCCGGTAGTTCGGCCCGCGGCTCTTCAGCCAGTCGATCAGCCCGGCGACGTCGCGGACGTCGGCCGGCAAATCGACGGTTTCCTCGCCCGCGCCGACGCGCTGCCGCAACCAGGCGAAATACAGAATCTTCATGCCAGAACCTCGCTGAAGGGGAGGAAATCAACCGTGCTCCCCGACTCCAGATAAGTCGAGTCCGCGGCCAAGTCCAGCAGCCCGTCGGCCGCCACCATCGAGGACAGGATGCCGGCGCCGCTCCTGCCGTGCTTGACCGCAAACAGCGCGCCCCCCGGGCCGGGCCGGAGGACGGCGCGCACGAATTCACGGCGCCCCGCCTTTTTCTTGTAATCGAAGTCGAGTCGCACCGGGAAGCGCTGTGGCGCGATGTCAGCTGCCCCGGCCAGGCGCAACAGAATCGGCCGCGCAACCAGCACGAAGGTGACCAGCACGGCGCCCGGATTGCCCGGCAGGCCAACGATCGGCGTCGATCCGACCTGGCCCATCGCGACCGGCCGCCCGGGCTTAATGGCAAGACGCCAGAAATGCATGTGGCCGTTGGCCTCGACGGCGCCCTTGACGTGGTCCTCGTCGCCGACCGAAACGCCGCCGGACGTCAGGAGCAGGTCGTGCGCTGCGGCGGCGCCGGCGAGGGCGCGGCGAATGGCGTCCGCGTCGTCCGGCAGGATTCCGAGGTCGCTGACCGTGCAGCCGAGGCGCGAGACGGCGGCCACCAACGTGTACCGGTTGGCATCGTAAATGGCCCCATCGGGCAGCGGCCGTCCCGGCTCGCGCACCTCGTCACCGGTCGAGAACACCGCCACCCGCAGCGGCCGGTACGCCGACACAGCGGTCCGGCCGACCGCGGCTGCGAGCCCGAGATCCTGCGGCCGCAGCCGCCGGCCGCGTCGCAGGATGGTGTGGCCGCGCGTCACGTCCTCGCCGCGGCTGCGCCGGTTGGCGCCGCGCCTGATGCCCGGGGCGAGCACCACATGGTCGCCGTCCTCGCTGCAGTCCTCCTGCATCATCACGGTATCCGGTCCCGCCGGCATCGGTGCCCCGGTGAAGATGCGGATCGCCTCGCCGCGGCGGGCCGGACGGCCCAGCGGGTGGCCGGCGGCGGCCCGTCCGGTCACCGGAAGGCGCGTCTCGCCGTCCGGGTCGAGATCGTCGTGGAACACGGCATAGCCGTCGACCGCGGAATTGTCGTGCGGCGGCACATCGATATCCGCCACCACGTCCTCGGCGAGCAACCGGCCGGCCGCCTGGGCGAGCGGCACGGTCTGCGGCTCGCACACCGGCTGCAGCCGCTCGTCGAGCAGGGCCAGCGCCTCGTCGAGCGGCATCAGCGCGCCGCCGTGGGCGAAGCAGTCGTCGCTAAGCTGCGCCATGTTTCGCCCGGGAGCCAAGCCCGGAATATTCGATGATGAAGTCGGCGATCGCGGGGATGTCGTCGAGGTGGAAGACCGGGATCGCGAGTCCGGGGATGGCCGCGTCGCTCGCCACCGCGACGATGCGGCTGTCTTCGCTGCAGATCAGCGGCTTGCCGGTCGCCGGCCGGTGCACCTCCAGCTTGGGGTGGTTGTAGCTCTTGAAGCCTTCCACCAAGACCAGGTCGACCGGCGTCATGTGGCGCAGGAGATCCTCGATGGCGGGCTCCCCGGCGTCGCGGTTCTCATGCATCAGCGCCCACCGCATGCCGCCGCTGATCATCACCTCCGTGGCGCCGGCGCTGCGGTGCTCGAACGAGTCCTTGCCCGGCCTGTCGATCTCGAAGCTGTGATGCGCATGCTTGATCGTCGAGACCGAATGGCCCCGGCCGACGAGTTCCGGCAGCAGGCGCACCATGAGGGTCGTCTTACCGCTGCCGCTCCAACCCGCAAGTCCAAATATCTTCATCCGTCGTCCCGAACCCGCCGCGATCGGCCCGTTCATTCGGCCTTGATCGCACTCTCTTTCTTCGTGCTCTTCGTGCCGGCCGGTCTGTGTTCGGCCATATGCTTCAAGCCCGATCGCATGTAGTCATAGCCCGTCACGATGGTCAGCATGGCGGCGATCCACAGCAGCGCCTCGCCGATCGCCGCCGTCGTGAGCAGTGGGTGGAAAAACACCGGTCCGGCGTCGCCGAGGATCAGGAAGCCCAGGGCGGTCATCTGGACGCCGGTCTTCCACTTTGCCAGCTTGCTGACCGGGACGCCGATCTTGATGCCGGCAAGGAACTCGCGCAGGCCGGACACCATGATCTCCCGGCACAGGATCACCAGTGCCGGCAGGATCAACAGCCCGCTTATGTTGCCGGACCAGACGAGCATCAGCAACAGCGACGCGACCAGCAGCTTGTCCGCCACAGGATCGAGGAACCGGCCGAGGCTGGAGATCTTTCCCATCGAGCGCGCCAGCAGGCCGTCGAAATAGTCGGTGACGCCGGCCATGATGAACAGGGCCAGCGTGATCCAGCGGCCGATGTCTCCGCCGATCCAGAACATCCCCACGATCAGGGGTATCGCGAGGATTCGCGAGACGGTCAACAGGTTCGGCAGGCTGTAAATCATCGGCTCTCCGGGACAGTCACCTTGTCTGGTCCGACGGGCGCGCGCGTGGCGGCATTCTAACGTTCGTCATGGAAATGGCCATAGATTTTGCGGGCCACCGTGCCGCTGATGCCGGCCACCGCCTCGAGGTCGTTGAGGCCGGCCTGGGCGACCGCCTTGGCCGACCCGAAATGCTGCAGCAATGCTCGCTTGCGCCGGGCGCCGACACCCGGGATCTCGTCGAGCGGGGAGGCCGTGATCCCCTTGCCGCGGCGCGCGCGGTGCGTGCCGATGGCAAAGCGGTGGGCCTCGTCGCGCAGCCGCTGCAGGAAATACAGCACCGGATCTTTGGGCTCGAGCAGGAATGACGGCCGACCGGGCCGGTGCAGACGCTCGCGTCCGGCATTGCGGTCCGGCCCCTTGGCGATCGCCAGCAGCTCGACGTCGTCGATTCCGAGCTCCTGCAAACTGGCTTCGGCGGCGGACAGTTGGCCCGGCCCGCCGTCGATCACAACCAGGTCCGGCCAGCTGCCGTCCTCGCGATCCGGATCCTCTTTGAGGGCGCGGCTGAAGCGCCGGCCGAGCACTTCGCGCATCATCGCATAATCGTCGCCGCCGGCGGTGCCGTCCGCCGTGCCCGCGGTGCGGATGTTGAACTTGCGATAGGCCGCCTTGTTCAGCCCGTCAGGCCCGGCAACGATCATCGCGCCGACCGCGTTCGCGCCCTGGATATGACTGTTGTCGTACACTTCGATCCGCTCCGGCGCGGCATCCAGCGCCAGTGTCCGGGCGAGTCCCTCGAGCAGGCGCCGCTGCGAGGCGCTCTCCGACATGCGCCGAGCGAGCGCCGAGCGCGCGTTCAGCAGGGCATGTTCGACCGGCTTGCACAGGCGGCCCCGCCGCGGCCTGCGGATGACCACCCTGTGGCCGGCGTTGACGGCGAGCGCTTCGGCGAGGAGGTCCGCTTCGGCGGCATCGGTGCTGACCAGGATCTGCTTCGGCGCCTGGCGCCCGTCGTAGAACTGGCCGATGAAGGCCGACATGATGTCCCCCGGGTCCGCGCTCCGGTCGTGGCTCGGAAAATAGGAGCGGTTGCCGTGGTTGCGGCCGTCGCGGAAGAAGAACACCTGCATGCAGGACTGCCCGCCCTCCTGGGCCAGCGCGATCACGTCGGTATCGCCGATACCCTCGGGGTTGATGTCCTGATGCGACTGGATCAGGGTCAGCGCCTTGATGCGGTCGCGCAGCGCCGCGGCGCGCTCGAACTCCAGCGCCTCGCTGGCCTCCTGCATCTGACCGGCAAGATCTGCCTGAACCGCATGCGTGCGGCCCCTCAGGAAGGCATGCGCCTGACGCACCAGGGCATTGTAGTCGGCCGTGTCGATGCGGCCGACACAGGGGGCGCTACAGCGCTTGATCTGGTATTGCAGGCACGGCCGGTTGCGGCTCGCGAACACCGAATCGGAACAGTTGCGCAGCAGGAAGGCACGCTGAAGCGCGGTGATCGTCCGGTTCACCGCACCGGCCGACGCGAACGGGCCGTAATAGTTGCCCCGGCGCTTGCGCGCCCCCCGGTGCTTGAGGATCTGCGGGAAGTCGTGGTCGGTGGCGATCAGGATGTCGGCGAACGACTTGTCGTCGCGGAGCAGGATATTGAACTGCGGTTTCAGCGTCTTGATCAGATTCGCCTCGAGTAGCAGCGCCTCGACTTCGGTGTGGGTCGTCACGATTTCCATGTCCCGGGTTTCCGCGACCATGCGTTGCAGACGCACGGGCAGACGGCCGGGATTGGCATAGGTTGCCACCCGTTTCTTGAGGTTGCGCGCCTTGCCGACGTAGAGGACCTTGCCGCGTCGGTCGACCATCCTGTAGACGCCCGAATTTCCGGGCATCGTCCGCAGTTTCCGCCGGATGAGCGCGATCCCCTCGGCGAGGCTGACGGCCGCGCCGTCGCGTTCCGGGTTCGTGCTGGCTGCGTGGTCCGTCATCTGTGCTAATTTCGGGGCACCCGGCCGTCCCGTCAATGCCGGTATCGCCGTCGGTCGCTCCACATGGCAGCATTCCGTTGCGTTGTTTTTCAGAAGCTTAACTATCAATCCACGAAATCTGTGGATAACACTGTCGATAACTTGCTGGGGATCGGCGCTCGATATTGGAATCCCACGGCTTGGTGCCGGTTGCACAAAATTTGGGCACTGCCATCTAACTCGTTGTTTTAAATCATTTTAACGATTGGATCGGGCTCATATGCGGGGGCCAGCCGCGCCGTTTCACGGGATTGTACGCCAGCCGCGATCCGCCATTGCGGGCTGTGCAAAGTTTTCTCTGTTCGTTCCGGATTCGTTAACAATTCCCCTGTCGCGTGTGAGCGTGTCGTTGCGACTGGAACGGCCGGACTCTACTCGACGGGCACAACCCCGCGGGATGGCTGGGCCCAGCCGAGATGCTCGCCGCCGTCGAGCGCAATCATTTGTCCGGTCATCGAGGGTGCGGACAGGATGTAACGGACACCGGCTGCGATCTCTTCCGGCGTCGCGCCGTGCCGCAGCGGCGTTGCGTCCCACTGCATCCGGAACTGCTTCTCAGACTGGCGCTCGCTCTTCAGGGTCGGCCCCGGCCCGATCGCATTGACGCGGATTCGCGGCGCCAGCGCCAGCGCCAGCGTCTGGGTCAGCGTCCACAAGCCCGTCTTCGACAGGGTGTAGGTAAGGAAATACGGGGTGAGGTTCCAGACTCGCTGGTCGATCAGATTGACGATCACGCCTTCGGCGCCCTCCGGCAAGCTGCGCGCCATGTCCTGGGACAGCACGAAGGGTGCGCGCAGGTTGGTCTCGATATGGATATCCCAGCTTTCGCGGGTCGCGGTATCCCAGACGTCGAGTTCGAAGCGCGACGCGTTGTTGACCAGGCACCCGACCGGGCCCAAGGCGTCCGCGGCCCGGCGCACCAGAGCCGCCATGTGATCCTCGTTCGCCAGATCCGCGTCGAGCAGCGCGGCTTGCCGGCCGCCGCTCTCGATCTCCGCGGCGAGCGCGGCGGCGGCATCCCGCGAGTCCCTGTAGTGGATGGCGACGTCGAAGCCCTGCGCCGCGAGATCGAGCGCAATGGCCCGGCCGATGCGATGGGCCGCGCCGGTGACCAGCGCGGTGCGCGGAATGGACGCGTCGATCGCGCCGTTCAAGGCTCGCCCTCCCGCTCTTGCGACTGGGCATAGCGCAACACCATGTCGCGCATGGTCACGACGCCCTGGATCTGGCGGTCCGGGCCCAGCACCAGGGCGCGCCGCAGCCCGAAACGCACCAGCAGGCGGATCGCATAGCGCAGGTCCATGTTGGGGTCGACCGTCAGGACCGGCTTGTTCATCACCTCGTAGACCTGCACACGGTCGAAGGACAGGTTCCTGGCCACGACCTCGCGGGCGATATCGGTGACGACGATCACGCCGTATTCGTCCCTCTCGTCCCGACGGTCCACGACCAGCGAGGTGACGCCTTCGCGGGCCATTGTCTCCATCGCCTGGCGGACCGTCGCCATGCTGTCGATGGTCCGCACGTGGCGGCTCATGATTTCCGCGACCTTGATGTGGGGTTCCTGCTTCATATCTGCTCTTCGATCTCTTGCGACAGGGTCTCCATCTGCGACGACAGGCCGACGGCGTCCTCGATGTCGACCTGGAAGGCGATGCCGGTTCCCGGCTCCTCGTCGAACTGTCCGACTTCGGCAATGGTCTCCAGGATATCGCGGCTCAACGGTTCGGCGACCAGGAACAGCAGCAGGTCGCGTGCCACGGCCAGGTCGAGGCCGAGGAACGTCTTCTCCGGCTTCAGGCCTTCGCCGCGCGCGCTGGTGATGACCGAGCAGCCGGTCGCCCCGGCCTCGCGCGCCGCCTTGAGGATGTCCTCGGTCTGGTCCTCGTCGACCAGGGCCATGATCAGTTTGAACCTCATGTCTTAACTCCCTTGCTGCTCCGCGTCGCGGGGTTTGCGTCTGCGGCCGAGCCAGGTCGACAGGTCAGCGTAACCCAACACGGAGATCATCGGAAACAGGCTTGCGAAGGCAATCAGGCCGAAGCCGTCGATCACCGGGCTGCGGCCCGGGATCGTCGAGGCGAGACCGAGGCCCAGGGCGGCGACCAGCGGCACCGTGACCGTCGATGTCGTCACCCCGCCGGAATCGTAGGCCAGCGGCACGATCGGCGCGGCGACGCGGACCGCGCGCATGGTCTGCAGGATCAATGCGGCATAGCCGGCGATGATGTACCAGTACAGCGGCGTGCCGGTCACGATGCGGTAGCTGCCGAGCGCGACCCCGGCGGCAACGCCGATCGCCACCGTAATCCGCAGCCCCCAGACCGAGATCGTGCCGCCCGAGACCTGGTTCGCCTTGTCGGCGACCGCGATCAGCGACGGCTCGGCGATGGTCGTGGCGAAGCCGATGGCGCCAGCGAAGGCGAAGACCCACAGATAGTCCTGCCAGCGAACCGCCGTCGGCTCCACGCCGAGGAAGGCCGGATCGGTCAGCTGCTGGGCCATGATCTTGCCGAGCGGGAACAGCGCCTCCTCGAGGCCGACGAGGAACAGCGTGAGGCCCAGAAGCACGTAGAGGAACCCGTACACGATGCGCCGCAGGTTGCGCGGCCGGCGGCGGATCACGACGATCTGGAAGAACGCCAGGATCGCGACGATCGGCAGGACGTCGAGGACGGTCGCCGACGCCGTGATCCACAGCTGCGCGAGGAAGCCCATCACGCCGCCATCCCGTACAGCATCACGAAGATCATCGGGAACATGCTGGCGAAGGCGATCAGGCCGAATCCGTCGGTCAGCGGGTTGCGACCGCGAATCGACGAGGCGAGGCCGACGCCGAGGGCGGTGACCAGCGGCACGGTGACGGTCGACGTGGTCACGCCGCCCGAATCGTAGGCGACGCCGACGATCTCCGGCGGCGCGACGACGGTCAGCAGCACGACGATCACGTAGCCGCCGATGATCAGGACATGGACCGGCCAGCCCTTGAGGATGCGGAACACGCCGAGCACCAGCGAGGCGCCGACCGACAGGGCGACGGTCAGGCGCAGGCCCAGCGCATAGGAGCGCTGCGCCGTCTCGTCCGCGGCGACCACCCCGGCCTCGGCCATCGCCCGCGCGGCCTCCGCGGATACGGCGATCAGCGCCGGTTCTGCCACCGTCGTCCCGAAACCGAGGCAGAACGCGAAGGCGAGCAGCCATGCGAGGCTGCCCTTGCGGGCGAAGGCCTGGGCCATCGCTTCGCCGATCGGAAACAGCCCCATCTCCAGCCCCTGGATGAACAGCGTCAGGCCGAACATGACCAGCAGGACGCCGCCGGCGATCCGCTCGAGATGCGGGAACGGCTGTTGCAGGACGGCGATCTGGAAGAAGCCGATGACCAGCAGGATCGGCGCGATATCGCGCAGGCTGCCCAGGACCAGACGGAGGAGGGAAAGGAGGCCGGAGGGCATGCGCAGGTCGATCCGAATGGTTGCGGGTGCTCGGGTCCGTCACCCCTGTCTAGCGGTCAGGGGGCAGCCGGGCAACCGGGTTGGAACGAATCCCTCGCGCGCGATCCGGCCCCTGTCCGCCGTGGCAACCACCCGCACGGTCACGCTTGCGGCCTAGCGTTGCGCCGTTTCGCCCGTCGAATCCTGCTCGAACAGTTCTTCGAGCTCCCTGGCCCATTCCTTCGCCAGCTCCGCCATGCGGTCCTCGTCGTCGCGCATGTCGAAATGGGCCTGGAGCCGCTGCTCGTCATGCCTGCGGAACGTCTGCACGGTCTTCTCGGCCTCGTAGGCCGGCAGGCCGAGGGCCTCGAGCAGTTCGCGCGCCATGTCGAGGCTGGACAGCAGCGTCTCGCGGCGGATCACCGTGACGCCGAGCTCCATCAGCTTGTAGGCATGGGCCCGGTTGCGGGCCCGCGCGTAGATCCTCAGGTTCGGGAAGTGCCGCGCCACCGTCTCGGCGGTGCGCAGCGAAGCCTCGACGTCGTCGATGGCAAGCACGAAGGCGGCCGCCCTGTCGGCACGGGCGGCGCGCAGCAGGTCGAGCCGCGAGGCATCGCCGTAATACACCTTGTTGCCGAATTTCTTGACAAAATCGACCTGGTCGGGGCTCGCCTCCAGCGCCGTGAAGCCGATCTTGCGGGCCCGCAGGATGCGGCCGATGATCTGCCCGAAGCGGCCGAATCCGGCGATGATCACCGGGTGCTCCTCCGGGTCCGGGGTGTCGTAAGGTGCGGTCGAGGCCGGCCCGGAGCGCATCCGCAGGATGATGTCGTGGCCGCCCATCAGCAGCGGGGTCGCCGCCATCGAGAGCGACACGACGAGAATCAGCAGGTCCGAGACGCCGCGCTCCATGACTCCGGAACCGACGGCAACGCCGAAGATGACGAAGGCGAATTCGCCGCCCTGCGGGATCGCCAGGGCGAGCTGGCGCGACGACGCGTCGGTCTCGCAATAGAGCCGGCCGAGTCCATACAGAATTGCTGCCTTGAGAACGATCAGCCCGGCCATCAGGCCGGCGATGAGCAGCGGCCGTTCGCCGATCAGCCGCAGGTCGACCGACATGCCGACGGCGATGAAGAACAGGCCCAGGAGCAGGCCCTTGAACGGGTCGATATTCGCCTCGAGCTCGTGCCGGTATTCGGAATCGGCCAGCAGCACGCCGGCGAGGAACGCGCCCAGCCCCATCGACAGGCCGGCCAGTTCCATCAGCAACGCGGTGCCGACAACCGTCAAGAGCGCCGTCGCCGTGAACACCTCGCGGATCCCGGTGGCGGCGACGATGCGGAAGACGTGGCGCAGCAGGTAGCGGCCGCCGACCACGACGGCGGCGACCACGGCGATCACCCGGCCGGCGGCCAGCGCCGTCTCGGCTAAATCCGGCGCCGCGCCGTCCTGCAGGGCGAGCAGGGGCGTGAGGGCGAGGATCGGGATCGCCGCGATATCCTGGAACAGCAGGATCGAGAAGGCGGCCCGCCCGTGTTTCGTCGTCAGCTGTTTCTTCTCGGCCAGCATCTGCAGGGCGAAGGCGGTCGACGACAGGGCCAGCGCCAGGCCGACCACCACCGCCGTCTCGGGCGGCAGGCCGGCGGCCCACGCCACCAGCGCGATCGGCACGGCGCTCAGCCCGACCTGTGCGCCGCCGAGCCCGAACACCGGCCGGCGCATGGTCCACAGGCGGCTCGGCTGCAGCTCGAGGCCGATGACGAACAGCAGCAGGACGACGCCGAGCTCGGCGAAATGGAGGATGTTGTCGACGTCGCGGACGAGGCCGAAACCGGCCGGGCCGAGCACCGCGCCGGCCGCAAGATAGCCGAGCACCGAGCCGAGCCCGAGCCGCTTGGCGATCGGCACCGCGAGCACGGCCGCGACCATCAGCACGGTCGCCAGTCCCAGAATCGACATCGCTCTTTCCCCCCTTGTGGACCGGTACCGGGACGACGGGGCCGGCATTCGGTTCGGTGCCGCCGCGTCCGGCGTCCCGCACCGACGCGAAAACCGTTAAATTTGACGCGGCCGGATCGGCGCGGCCTCATACTTCGAGACGGGCCTCGCGGCCTTCCTCAGCATGAGGCTCCAACGTTTCTGTCCTCATGCTGAGGAGGCGCGGAGCGCCGTCTCGAAGCATGAGGCCGCGCCGCCGGCCGGAGCCAATTCCCATTCAAGCGGACAACGGTCTAGCGTCTCCTGTATTTGCCCTTCGACCTGCCCTTCGACGGCCGGCGGCGTGCACCCTTCGGCTGCAGGGCGCGGTCGACGCCGGCCAGCGTCGCCGCGATCGCCGGGTCCACCGGTATCGCGTCGACCGGCATCTCGAGGTCGAACGCCTCGAGCCGCTTGATCTCGTCGCGCAGCCGCGCCGCCTCCTCGAACTCGAGGTCGGCCGCGGCCGCGCGCATGCGCTCCTCGAGCCGCGCGATGTAGGTCTTCAGGTCGATGCCGATCAGGTGCGGCGCGCCAACGTCGCCGGTCGACACGGTGACGTGGTCGCGTTCGTACACGCTCGTCAGGATGTCGGCGATCTGCTTGCGCACCGATTCCGGCGTGATGCCGTGTGCGGCGTTGTAGGCCTGCTGCTTCTCGCGGCGGCGCTCGGTCTCCCCGATGGCGTAGCTCAGCGACTCGGTCACGGTGTCGGCGTACAGGATCACCCGCCCGTCGACGTTGCGCGCCGCCCGCCCGATCGTCTGGACCAGCGAGGTGCGGCTGCGCAGGTAGCCCTCCTTGTCGGCATCGAGGATCGCCACCAGCGCGCATTCCGGGATGTCGAGCCCCTCGCGCAACAGGTTGATCCCGACCAGGATGTCGAAGGCGCCGAGCCGGAGATCGCGGATGATCTCGATGCGCTCCAGCGTGTCGACGTCGGAGTGCAGGTAGCGCACCTTGAGCCCGGCCTCGACCATGTATTCCGTCAGGTCCTCGGCCATGCGCTTGGTCAGCGTCGTGACCAGCACGCGCTCGCCTCTTGCCGTGGCGCACCGGCACTCGGCGAGCAGGTCGTCGACCTGGTGCTCGGTCGGGCGGACGACGCAGACCGGGTCGACCAGCCCGGTCGGCCGCACCACCTGCTCGGTGAACACGCCGCCGGTGCGTTCCAGCTCCCACGGGCCGGGCGTCGCCGACACGTAGACCGTCTGCGGGCGCATGCGGTTCCATTCGTCGAAGGTGAGCGGCCGGTTGTCGACGCAGGACGGCAGCCGGAAGCCGAACTCGGCGAGCACCGACTTGCGGGCGTAGTCGCCCTTCGCCATGGCGCCGACCTGGGGTACGCTGACGTGGCTTTCGTCGACGATGAGGATCATGTTGTCCGGCAGGTATTCGAACAGGGTCGGCGGCGGCTCGCCGGGCGCGCGCCCGGTCAGGTGCCGCGAGTAGTTCTCGATGCCGGGGCACGAGCCGGTCGCCTCGATCATCTCGAGATCGAAGGTCGTGCGCTGCTCCAGGCGCTGCGCCTCCAGCAGCTTGCCCTGCTTCTCGAACAGGGCGATCTGGATCTTCAGGTCCTCCTTGATCTGCTTGACCGCCTGCTGAAGGGTGGGCCGCGGCGTCACGTAGTGGGAGTTGGCGTAGACCTTGATGCCCTCGAGGTCGGCGGTCTTCTCGCCGGT
>CAYFYY010000012.1:33027-67316 GCA_964347475.1 uncultured Flavobacteriales bacterium | reverse complement strand
CGACTACTTCGCCCGCTACGTGGACAAGAACTTCCGCGCCAAGTACCTGATCTATGTGGTCAACCAGTCCGGGTTCCAGAAGCTCAACGTGTATGCGTTCGGCGAGTGGATCGGGCCGATGCCGGAAGGCGCCCAGCCGCCCGCGGAGAGCTGAGCGCGCGGCGGGCCCCGGGCCGCCGGGTCAGCCGGCGGCCGCCTGGCCCCGCAGGCCGGCGAGATAGATGTCGACCATGTCGCGGGCGACCGAATCCAGGGGCTCGTCGGTGACGATGGACAGCTGGCCCGTGGCGTTCAGCGACCAGACGCCGTGCATGCTGATCCACAAAAGGCGCACGGCGCGGGTAAGGTCCGCCTCCCGTCCGGAGCCGAACAGGGGTCCGAGGACCCGTTCCAGCAGCGCGAACAGCCGCGCGATCTTGTCGAAATACCAGGCCGGCGGTTCCTTCGCCCCGGGCAGGCGCTCCTCGAACAGGAGGTTCCAGCTGCGTTCCCGCTCGGTCACGAAGGCCAGGTAGCGATCGAGCACGGCGTGCAGGTCGGCCTCCGGCCGGCCGGTGAGCGGCACGCCGGACAACGCCGCATGCAGCGCGTCCAGGGTCTCGCCGTTGACCAGCGCAACCAGCTCCTCGATGCCGGTAAAGATGTTGTAGATGGTGCCGACCGAGACGCCCATGCGGGAAGCGACCGCACGGACATTGAGATTGTGCAGCCCGTGCTCGGCGATGATGTCCTGCGCCGCCGCGAGCGCGATCCTCTGGAACTCGGCCTTGCTGTGTTTCGGTCTGCGGCCCATGGCGCACCCTCGCAATACAAATTGAACGATGTTCGAAAATTATATTGAACGTCGTTCATTTTTGTGATAGCGTTCAGTGAACGTTGTTCAATTATAGCGCATCGGGCGGGGATGGCAAGCGCCGCAGGGTCCCCGGCCCCGACGACCAAGCGAGGGAGCGAGCGATGTCTATAACGATCGAACGGCTGCGCGAGATCTCCGAGCTGTGCCAGCGCGGCGAGCCGCTGGACGACGAGCTTGCGGTCTGGTTCGGCCATTGCCTCCGGCAGTTCCTGGAGCGCGGTGCCGCGACCTTCGAGGAGGCGTTCGGGCTGCCGTCCTGCCGCGGCGGCATGCCGTGGTGGAAGGAGGCGCGCGTGCGCCGGCGCGACGCGGCGCTGCGCGACCTGGCGGGCTGCCTGCCGGAGGAGCTCAGCGTCGGCGCCCGCGCCCGGGAGATCCATACCCGCGCGGTGCGCTACGCCGCCAGCGCGTGGCGGATCGACCGGCGCGCCGATGCGATGCCGTGCGCCTATGCCGGCACGGCGCGGGAATTCCTGTGGCGCGCCTTCCGCTCGGGCGCCCCGATGCCGCTGGGCGAGCGCCAGCTGCGCAACATCATCCGGGGGTCGTAGCGTTTTGCCGTCGATTGCGGCGTGGACATGACGCAAAAAAGTCGCCTGTCGGCGAATTCAGAACTTGTCAAAAACCCTCCCGAGTGATGGGATACGGCACGGCGAAGCAGAGGGCGCGGCGTGCAGGCACTTCATCGGGGCTGGGACTGGCTGAGCAGCGAGCCGTCGGCGATCTTGATCCTCGCCACGGCGCTGGCGGGGCTCGCGTTGCTGTCGGTGTTCGCGGCGGCGTTGCACCGCTCGCGCACCTTGGGCGCGCGCAATGCCGGCGCGTTCCTGCTGCACGAGCGCCGGGCCGACGACACCGCGCTGGCGGCGCGTACGCCGAACGCCGGGACGGAAACGCCGCGCCGGCGCCGAACGCGCTCCCGGGTGCAGCGCCGGATCTCCGTCATGCGCCGGCGCATCCGCCGCAACCGGGCGATCGGCGACAATCTTTTGTTCCTGTCGCGTCTGGCCAGCGCCCCGCGGGAGATCGGCGCGGTCGCGCCGAGCAGCCGGCGGCTGGGGCGGGCGATGGCGGCCGAGCTGCCGGACCGGCACCGGATCTGCGTCGAGCTCGGCGGCGGCACCGGCAGCCTGACGCGCGCCCTGCTGTCCGCCGGTCTGCCGCGGGAGAACCTGATCGTCATCGAGCGCGATCCCCGGCTTGCGGCGCACCTGCGCAAGCGGTTCCGCGGCGTCCGGGTGATCCGGGGCGAGGCCCAGGAACTGACGGCATTGTTGCGGGCCGAGGGAATCGGCCCGGTGGACGCGATCGTGTCCGGCCTGCCGCTACGCTCGCTGCCGCGCGACATCGGCAGCGCCATCGTGGCCGAGAGCTTCGCGGCGCTGCGCAAGGGCGGCGTCTTCATCCAGTTCACCTACTGGCTGCTGCCGCCGGTGCCGCGGGCCGCGGCGGCGAAGCTGGCGATCGTCGGGGCGGCGCGCAGCCACGTCTGGGGCAACCTGCCGCCGGCCACCGTGTGGCGGTACATGCGGGCCGGCGAGGTCACCTGACATCCCGGCGGATTTTTCGCCCTTTTTCGAAAATGAAAAGTTGCCTAGTCTGACCGTCGCGCGCGTCGCATGGCGGCGGCGGCAGCCGGTCAACACTCGGGAAAGGCGGGTCCATGGCCAACGGTGTTGAGCAGCGGCGCGAGCAGATCGTCGCGCTCGTGCAGGCGCGCGGCTACGTGTCGATCGAGGATCTTGCGATGTCCTTCGCGGTGACGCCGCAGACCGTGCGCCGCGACATCAACGTGCTCTCGCAGCAGGCGGTGCTGCGCCGCTACCACGGCGGTGCCGGCCTGCCGTCGAGCGTCGAGAACATCGCCTATCCCGCCCGCAAGGTGTTGTGCCATGAGGAAAAGAAGCGCATCGCACGGCTCGCCGCGCGGCACATTCCGGACGGCGCGTCGCTGTTCCTCAACATCGGCACCACGACCGAGGAGGTGGCGCGGGCACTGCAGGACCGCAAGGGGCTCCGGGTCATCACGAACAACCTCAACATCGCCCTGATGCTGAGCCGCCGCAACGATTTCGAGGTCATCGTCGCCGGCGGCGTCGTGCGCAGCCGCGACGGCGGGATCATCGGCGCCTCGGCGGTCGATCTCATCCACCAGTTCAAGGTCGATTACGGGGTGATCGGGATCAGCGGCATCGACCTGGACGGCACGCTGCTGGACTTCGACTACCGCGAGGTGCGGGTCGCGCAATCGATCATCGCCAACTCGCGCAAGGTCTTCCTGGTGGCGGACCACACCAAGTTCGGCCGCAACGCGATGGTGCGCCTGGGGGCGCTGTCGCTGGTCGACGCCCTGTTCACCGACCGTCCGCCGCCGGAGCCGCTGGCGCAGCTGTGCACCGAGGCGGAGGTCGAGCTGCACGTGGCCGGTGCCTGAGTCTCGATTATCGCGACACCGAAAACGGCGGCCCGATGTTCAGAATTCGTGAACCGATTTTCATTTGTGAAAGAATTTCGGCAGGGCTATCCTGATCCTCGAATTGCGGCGCGCCGCGCCGGACGAGTTTGGTTCTTCCTCCCGGGGGTGGGTGGCGGGTCCGCCCGCCCCTTCTTTTCTATACGGTCAGCGGTTCCGGGACGAGGTCGCCGGTGCGGAACCTCTCGAGGGTCAGGCGCGCGATCGCCGGATGATCCGACGTGCCGTCGAGAATCAGCTCGGCCATCAGACGCCCGACCGCGGGGCAGGTCATGAGGCCCTTGTAGGCCGACACCGCCACATAGAGCCCGGGAATGCCGGTCTCCCCCAGCACCGCCTGCATGTCCGGCGTGCAGCTGACCACGCCCGCCCAGCTGCGCAACACCCGCAGCTTGGCCAGCGGCGGCATCAGCGCGACGGCCTTGCGCGCGACATGCGGCAGATAGCCGGGCGTGGAGCTGAAATCCGCGCCTTCCGGCCGCTCCTGCGTCGCATAGGCGAGGACCGTGCCGTTGCCCATCTGGTTGATCACCAGGTCGTGCCTGTACGAGATCAAGAGCGGTCCGATCATCGGCGCACGGCGCTCGGTGGCGATCGCTTCCTTGGGCAGCCCGGTGATCGGAACGTCGACGCCGAGCGGCGCCAGCAGCTCCGGCGCCTGCCAGTCGGTGCAGATCAGAATCGTCGGCGCCCAGTGCCCGCCGCGCGGCACCTTCGCAAGGAACAGGTCGTCGCGCCGTTCGATCCCGAGGACCGGGGTTCGGAACTGCACGGTCACGCCTTCGCGCCGCGCTGCCTTCAGGAACGCGTCGAGCAGCAGGAACGGATTGGCGGTGCCGTCGCGGCCGCAGAACGAGCCGCCCCGGATGCCGTCCATGTTGAGGTCCGGGACCATCCGCGCGATGTCCTCCGGCGCCAGGATCTCGCTCGGCACGCCGAATGTCTCGTGCACCGGGCGCACCTGCCGGAACCCGTCCAGTGTCGCCGCGTCGTGCGCCAGCAGCAGGTAGCCGCCCTGCTTGCACTCGATGCCGCCGGGATAGTCGAGGCGGTCCTCGGCCTGTTCGAGGAATTCGATGCTCTCCTGCGACAGGCGGATGTTGAACTCGAGACCCCACTGCATGCGGAAGCCGGCCATGTTGCGGCCCGACCCGCCGCAGGCGAAATCGCCACCGTCGAGAACCCACACCTTGGCGCCGCGCCGTGCCAGGTGCCAGGCCGCCGACAGCCCGTACAGCCCGGCGCCGACGACGATGACGTCCGGCCCGCCGCTCATGGCTCGTCCCTGTTCGCCAGGGCGCCGATTGTGACGGGCCGCGCCGGCGGCCGCGCCCGCATGGCGGCGCGATCCGTGTCCAAACGGTATTCGCGCACCGCGCGCAGGCAGGTCCGCCCGCCGCACGGGCCCATGCCGCTGCGGGTCTGCCGCTTGATCGAATCGAGGCTTTCCTGCAGCCCCCGCGCCCCGGCATCGAAGACAGCGCCGGCGGGCACGCTTTCGCAGCGGCAGAGGATCATATCCTTGTGCAGCGGGAACCATAGCCCGTGCGGCAGGTCGAGGGATGCTGCGACGGCCCTCTGGAAGGCAAGGTGCCGCCGCCGTTCGGCCTGCGCTGCGCGCAGCTCGGAGTCGGTTTCATCGAGACCGGCGCCCGACGCGGCGGCGGCCGCGGCGGCGCCGACGATTCGGCCCTCGGTGGCGGCATTCAGGGCGCCGCGCAACCCGGCTCCGTCGCCCGCGACGAACACGCCGGGCGCATCGGTGCGGCCGAAGTCGTCGGCGACCGGCAACCAGCCGCCGCGCACGGCATCGTAATGCGTTGCCACGCCGGCCATGCGGGCGAGCTCGGAATTTGCCGTAAAGCCGAAATTCAGGCCGACCCAGTCGACCGCGAAGCTCCGTTCCGTGGCGACGACCGGCTCCCCCTGCCGGTTCAGACGGGCCACGACCAGCCGCTGCACCCGCCCGCCGCCCTCGGCGCGGACCGGCCGCCAGCCGGCCATCACCGGAACGCCCGCGCGCTTCAGCGTATCGAGGTAATCCATGCCCTCGCGCACGATATCGCGGCCGCGCCACAGCGCCAGTGGATGCCACAGCATCGATCTCGGGCTGCGGATCAGGGCAACGGCCGCGACGTCCGCTCCGGCGCGGACGAGCTGGGCCGCGACGGCGATCGGCAGCGGCCCGGCGCCGCAGATGAGGATCGGCCCCCGCGGCACGATGCCGTGCTCCTTCAGCAGCGCCTGCATGCCGCCGGCAAACATGATTCCGGGCAGCGTCCAGCCCGGGAAGGGGATCGCCAGCTCGCTCACGCCGGTTGCCAGCACCAGCGCGTCGGGTCTCAGCGCCTCGGAACGTGTCTCGTCGGCGATGTGCAGCTCGGGGCCGGAAAAGACAGCATAGGCGGCGGTGCCGGCGCGGTAGTCGATGACCTCGGCGACGGCCGCGAAGTCGGCCAGGACGGCCCGCTTGCGTGCCGCTTCGCCGGGCGTGATCAGATCGCCGGGATCGATGTTCGGATGCGCCTGCCGGTAGATCTGGCCGCCGGGGCGCGGCGCCTCGTCGATCAGCGTGACGTGCGCGCCGCGCCGGTGCGCCGCCGCCGCCGCCATCAGTCCGGCCGGCCCGGCGCCGACGATCGCGACATGGCCGCCGCTCATCCCGGCTCCTTCTGCGTTGCGATGACCATGCCCGGCCGCGCTTCGGTACGGCAGGCGCGCCGGTTGGGCTCGCCATCGATGACGCAGCGGCATTCCCAGCAGGAGCCGATGTGGCATAGCGGGCCACGCCGGCTGCCGTCCACGGCGATCCGGAAACCTGCAATCCCTGCCGCGATCAGCGCCGCGCCGACGCTCTCGCCCGGCCAGGCCTCGATCTGCCGGCCATCGAATTCGATGGTGAATGTCGCGCCGCCGCGACGGCCGATCCGCGCGCCGCTCATCCGATCACCATGCCCGGCGCCAGGTTCTGCTGCAGGAACATCATCAGCCGCGACTGGAACAGCGCCGCGTGGGCATGCCCGAGCGCGTCCGCCCGGTCGGCATCGCGCGCCGCGATCGCGTCCGTGATGTCGCGGTGGTCGGCGACGATCCTGGCGATATGCGCGTCCGCCCCGTTTCCCGCCGGATCGTAGGCGAAGGGGATGCGCAGCAGCCGCATGCCCTGATCGAGCAGCCGCACGTAATGGCCGGCGACATAGCGGTTCTGTGCCGCCTCGGCGACGGCGGCATGGAAGTCCCGGTTGCGTTCGGTCATCGCCATCGGCTCGCCGCCGGGAACCGACTCCTCGAACGCGTCGCGTGCCGCCTCGATCCGCGCCAGGTCCGCCGCGGTCCGGCGCAGCGCCGCGAAGCGGTGGACGGCCCGCTGGGCGAGATCGAGCGCCTCGATGTAGCGCGGAGTGTCGGCCAGGTCGAGCGGCGCCACCTTGGCCCCGCGGTTCGGCGGCAGCACCACCAGCTCGTCGGCGGCAAGGCGGATCAGCGCCTCGCGCACCGGCGTGCGCGACAGGCCGAGCCGCGCCACCAGCCCGGCCTCGTCCAGGTCCTGCCCTGGCGCCAGCTCCAGGCTCAGGATCTCGCGGCGCAGGGTCTCATACGCGTGGGCCGCGCCGGTGCCCCGTGCATGTATCTGCACAGAGGTCATCGGACGTCCTCCGGCAGTTCCGCCTCGCGGCGGCGGATGAAATCGCGCAGCGCCTCGTCCGCGGCGGGGTCGAGCGCCGGTGCCTCGTAGCGCGCCAGCATCTCCTCGCAGCGGACCAGCGCCCGCGCGTTGGCGTCGAGCGATCCCTCCGCGGCCCATTGGTCCCAGCTGTTGTTGTCCAGCAGCTCGGGCATGAAGAAGGCGGTCCGGAAATTCGCCCGCGTATGCGCGGTGCCAAGATAGTGATCCCCCGGCGACACCTCGCGCAGGGCGGCCATGGCGTCGGCGAGGTCGTCGAGCCTGACGCCCTTGCCGAAGCGGTAATACATTTCCAGCTGTTCCGCATCGAGCAGGAATTTGGCGAAGCTCGCGGTCATGCCGCCTTCCAGCCAGCCCGCGGCGTGGAAGACGAAGTGCGCCCCGGCCAGCAGCACGGACTGCATCGTCATGCTGGCCTCGTACGCGGCCTGCGCGTCGACCAGCTTGGAGCCCGCGGTCATGCCGCTGGACCGCCAGGGCAGGCGGTAGCGCCGCGCCATCTGGCCGACCATGAAGTTCATCAGGCTGATCTCCGGCGTGCCGGCCATCGGCGCGCCCGAGCGCATCGACACCGTGGCGAGGAACTGGCCATAGATCATCGGCGCGCCCGGCCTGACGAGTTGCGAGAAGGCGATGCCCGCCAGCGCCTCGGCGTTCAGCTGCGCCACCGCACCGACGCTGCTGGCCGGCGTGCTGGCCCCGGCGAGGACGAACGGCGAGAGCAGGACGGGCTGGTTGTGGCGCGCATAGACCTTGACCGCATCGAGCATGGTTGCATCCCACACGCGCGGGGAGTTGCAGTTGCAGACCGACACCATCACCGGATTGTCGCGGACGAAATCCGCGCCGAACACGATCCCGGCCATGGCGACGGTGTCCTCGGCGCGCTCCTTCGCGGTCGTCGCCCCCATGAACGGCTTGTCCGAGTATCGCATGGCGCTGTGGGCGATGTGCAGGTGGCGCCGCGGCACGGCGATATCGACCGGCTCGCAGGTGATGCCTCCGGTCAGGTGCAGCGCCGGCAGCATGTAGGCCAGCTTGTGGAAGTCCTCGAGATCGGCGAGCGTGCTGTAGCGCCGCACCTGCGCGCGGTCGAGCACGTAGGGCGAGCCGTAGGTCGGAACGAACACCGTGTGGCGCCCGCCGATGCGCACGCTGCGCTCTGGATTGCGGGCGTGCAGCGTGAATTCCTCCGGTGCCTGCGCGACGAGGCCGAGCAGCAGCGTGCGCGGGATGCGTACGCGCTGGCCGTCGACCGCCGCCCCGGCGACCTTCCAGTAGTCCAGCGCCTCTTCGTCGCGGAAATCGATCCCCGCCTCCTCGAGGATCTTCATCGACTCCTCGTGGATCAGCTCCACCCCCTCGGCGTCGAGCACCTCGTAGAGCGGGATGTCGCGCACCAGCGTCGGCAACGCGACGGCCGGCGCGGCCAGCCGCTCCGCCCGTCGCGCCGCCCGCCCGCGCCGGCGGCTCTCACGCGTGTCCGCGGGCGTGTTCATTGCGGTCCCCCTGTATGTGCGGCGCCCGGCGACCTCATGCTTCGCGACGGCGCTCCGCGCCTCCTCAGCAGGAGGCCCCAACATCTCGATCCTACCTGCCTCATGCTGAGGAGGGCCGAAGGCCCGTCTCGAAGCATGAGGTCGCGCCGCCGGTCCGTCATTCACCGCCTCCCTCGCCGTAGTTCTCGACCAGGAACGCGTCCGTGAACTTGCCGCTGTCGCGGTCCTCGGCCAGGGCCGCCGGGTCGCGCTCCCTCGGGTCGCCCCAGCCGCCAGCGCCGGGGGTCTCGACGACGATGCGCTGGCCGGGCGTCACGGTCACGCCGGACGGCTTGTCGTCAAGGCGCCGTGGCGCCGCGGCGCCACCTTCGATGAGGAACCGCCCGCTGCCGCCGGGGCGGCCGCCCTCGAGGCCCCACGGGCGGTTGCTGAAGCGCTCGCCGGCGCCATTGAACAGGCAGTCGTGGCCGACCGGGCTGACCACCCGGCGCAGCCCGCCGCCGCCGCGAAACGTCCCGGCGCCGCCGGAATCGGCAACCAGGCTGTATTCCTCGACGCGCAGCGGGTACTCCATCTCGATCGCCTCGACGGGCAGGTTCGAGGTGTTGGTGATGCCGACCTGCACGCCGTCCTTGCCGTCGGCGGTCGGCCGCGCGCCCATGCCGCCGCCCAGAGTCTCGAGGTAGACATAGCCGCTGCCGGTGCGCGGGTCGGTGCCGGCGAACACGGCCGTCGTGTTGGCGCCGTTGCCGGCGGCGACGACCCGGCCCGGCAGCGCCTCGGCCAGGGCGCCGAGCGCGACATCGATGATGCGCTGGCAGGTGTTGGCACGCGCCGCCACCGGGGCCGGGAAGGCGGCGTTCAGCAGCGTGCCCTTCGGCGCGACGATCTCCGGGATGCCCAGCATGCCCTCGTTGTTCGGCACCTCCGGGTCGAGCAGCGCCTTCAGGGCATAGCAGACGCTGGCGATGGTCGCGTTCATGGTCACGTTGATGTTGCCGGGCACCTGCTTGGCGGTGCCGGAGAAGTCGAAGCGGATCGCCTCGCCGGACTTGGTCATCTCGAGGCGGATTGGAATGCTTTTCGTGCCCAGCCCGTCGTCGTCCATGACGTCCTCGAAGCGATACGTCCCGTCGGGGATGCCGGCGACGGCGCTGCGCATGCGGGAAGCCGTGCGCGCGATGATCTCGTCGAACGCGGCGCTGACGGTCGCCACCGACCAGCTGTCGATCACCTCCAGCAGGCGGCGGCGTCCGAGCTGGCAGGCGGCGATCTGGGCGTAGTAGTCGCCGCGCCGCTCCGCCGGCACCCGTACGTTGAGCAGCAGGAGGTCGAACAGGTCCCGCTGCAGCTCGCCGGCGCGGAACAGGCGGACGACGGGGATGCGCAGCCCTTCCTGGTAGATCTCGGACATGCCGCCGGCCATGCTGCCGGGGGCCATGCCGCCGACATCGGCGTGGTGGGCGATGTTGCAGACGAAGGCGACCAGCCTGCCGTCCACGAACACCGGCATCGCCATGTTGATGTCCGGCAGGTGGGTGCCGCCGGCGACATGCGGGTCGTTGGCGACGAAGATGTCGCCCTCCTTGATGTCACCGGCGAACTTCGCGAGCAGCGCCGCCATCAGCCCCATCATCGAGGCGATGTGGATCGGCAGCGATTCCTCCGCCTGCACGATCAGGCGGCCGGCCGGGTCGGTGATCGCCGTAGAATGGTCGTGCCGTTCCTTGATGTTGGTGGAGTACGCGCTCTTCATCAGGGCCACGAAGCTCTCGTCGGTGATCGAGCGCAGGGCGTTCGACAGGATCTCGAGCCCGATCGGGTCCAGCGCCGGCGATTTGTCCGTCATGTCCGCACCTCGATGACGATCGTGCCGCCGCCGTCGACCGTGGCGCGGTCGCCGGGCCAGAGCGGCGTCGTCGCGTCCAGCTGCTCGACGATGGCCGGCCCTTCGATGACGTGGCCGGCCAGCAAATCCGAGCGCTTGTAGACCGGCGTGTCCAGCGGCGTTTCGAAATCCGTGAAATACACGGGCCGCGTCTCGAATGGCGCCGGCGGGGCGGGGGAGGGCGGCGCGTCCTGCGCCGCGGGCTCGCGGTACAGACGGCCGCGCGCCGTCAGCCGGATGTTCACGACCTCCACCGGGTCGTCCGGGTTGTGGTAGCCGTAGGCCCGGTCGTGCGCGGCGAAGAACAGATCCTTGAGGGCGCCCGCGGCGGGCAGGCTGTCGGCCGCGATGGCCGCGGCGGCGACGATCGGTACCGCGAGCTCGAAATTCTGGCCGATATAGCGCATGTCGTAGCCGAGCTCGAGGCCGCGCAGCTCTGCCGGCACCGCCTCGTCGGCGAACCAGGCCGCGGCCCGCGCCAGCAGCCCGGCGACCAGCTCACGGATCGCCGGGTCGTTCGCCGGCTCCACCGGGGTGCGCTGGCTGGCGACGAAATCCTCCTTGAGGTCCGAGACGACGAGCCCCTGGGCGCAGACGATGCCCGGCGCCGGCGGGACCAGGATCTCGGAGATCCCGAGCGCCGCGGCGACGTCCCTTGCATGCAGCGGCCCGGCGCCGCCGAACGGCATCAGCGCGAAGCGGCGCGGGTCGTGGCCGCGCTCGACCGAGATGGTGCGGATCGCCCGCACCATGTTGGCGACGACGATGCCGAGCATGCCGTGGGCGGTGCGCGCGACGGAAAAGCCGAGGCGCTCGGCGGCCGGCGCGAAGGCCGTGCGGGCGAGCTCCCGGTCCAGCGCCATGCGCCCGTCGAGGAGGCCGCGCGGCGACAGGCGACCGAGGACGAGATTGGCGTCGGACACCGTCGGCTCGGTGCCGCCGCGGCCGTAGCAGGCGGGGCCCGGGTCGGCGCCGGCGCTCAACGGGCCCACCTTCATCAGCCCGTCGCGGTCGAACCAGGCGATCGAGCCGCCGCCTGCGCCGACCGTGTTGATGTCGACCATCGCAAGGCGGATCGGGAAGCCGGCCACGCTGCGGTCGAAGGCGATGTCGGCGCGGCCGCCGCGGATGAGCGCGACGTCGGCGCTGGTGCCGCCCATGTCGAGGGTGATGACGCTCGCGCGGCCGGCCGCCTGCGCCACGTGCAGCGCCCCGACGACGCCGGCCGCCGGGCCCGACAGGGCGGTGCGCACCGGGAAGTCGCGCGCCGTGCCGAGCGACATCAGCCCGCCGCTCGACTGGTTGATGCCGAGGGTCGCGTTCGGCACGATGTCGGCGAGCCCCGCCTCGAGATGCCGCACGTAGTCGTGCATCACCGACTGCAGGTAGGCGTTCAGCACCGTGGTCGAGAAGCGCTCGTATTCGCGGAATTCTGGCTGCACCTCCGAGGACAGCGAGACCAGCAGGTCCGGGTCGGCGGCGCGCAAGGCATCCGCGACCGCCCGCTCATGCGCGGGGTTGAGGAAGGCGAACAGGAAGCAGACGGCGCAGGCGCGGGCGCCGGTGGCGCGGACCTGCGCGACGATGTCGGCGATGGCGGCATCGTCGGGCGCGCGTAATACCTCGCCTGCCGCGTCGATGCGCTCGTCGAGCTCGAGCCGGTGCCGGCGCGGCACCAGCGGCGGCGGGTGGTCGCGATACAGGTCGTACATGTGCGGGCGGGTCTGGCGGCCGATCTCCAGGAGGTCGCGGAAGCCCTTCGTCGTGACCAGCGCGACCGCGCCGCCGCGGCGCTGGATCAGCGCGTTGGTGGCGACCGTGGTGCCGTGCGAGAAGCGCCCGACCTCGGCCAGCGGGATGCCGTGCGCGGCGGCGACCTCGCGCAAGCCCTCGAGGATCGCCCGGCCGGGGTCGTCCGGCGTCGACGGGCGTTTTCCGACGCGCACCGCGCCGGTCGCCTCGTCCAGCGCAAAGAAGTCGGTGAAGGTGCCGCCGACGTCGACCCCGATGGTCCAGGCCACGATATCGCTCCCCGCGCCGTCGCTGCCGCAGTTTGAATGCAACAAGTATACAGCACGTATTTTCGCGCGCCGTCAAGCCATAGGATGTCTCCGATTGTCCACGATGGCGTGTCTGCGCTACGCTGGAGGCCAGCCTGACCGCCGTTTCCAGCAGGAGAGCCTCGCGTCGTGACCGATCTCAGACTGACCCTGGCCTGCGTTGCCACCGACCGCTCGCGGCCCGTCCTCGACGGCCGCGTGACCGTGCCCGGCGTCACCTTCGAGGCCAGCCCGGGCGAGCCCGAGGCGATCTTCCGCACGGCGCTGCGCGAGCGGAAATTCGACGTGACCGAGCTGTCGATGTCGAGCCACATCACGGTGACCGCGCGCGGCGATGCCCATTACGTCGGCATCCCGGTGTTTCTGTCGCGCGCCTTCCGCCACTCCGCGATCTATGTGCGCACCGACCGCGGCATCGAGCGGCCGGAGGATTTGCGGGGCCGGACCATCGGCCTGCCGGAATACCAGCAGACCGCGGCCCTTTGGGTGCGCGGCATCCTGCGCGACCGGCACGGCGTCGGCGTGCGCGACGCGAGGTGGCGCATCGGCGGGGTCGAGCAGGCGGGCCAGACCGAGCGCATCAGGCTCGACCTGCCGGCCGACATCGACGCCGCCGCGATCGCCCCGGACGCGACGCTGAACGGACTGCTGGCGGCCGGCGAGATCGATGCCATCGTCTCGCCGCGCCCGCCCGCCAGCCTCGCCGACCCGGCGGTGCCGGTGGCGCGGCTGTTTCCCGACTATCGCGCGGCGGAGATCGCCTATCACCGGAAGACCGGATTCTTCCCGATCATGCACTGCCTTGCGGTCCGCCGCGAGCTCGCGGCCGCGCACCCCGACTTGCCGCGCCGCCTGCTGGCCGCGTTCACCGAGGCACGGGACCTGGCGCTCGCCGAGCTCGGCCTGATCAACGTGCTGCGCGTCAGCCTGCCCTGGGTCGCGACCGCGCTGGCGGATACGCAGGCGGTCATGGGCGCCGACATCTGGCCGTACGGCTTCGCGCGCAACCGCGACGAGCTCGCGGCGATGACCCGCTATGCGCACGAGGACGGGCTGACGGCAACGCGGCTGGACCCGGCGGCGCTGTTCGACCCGTCGACGCTGGATCCGGCGCCGTAGCCAAATCGCCACGGGAAGGGCTTGAAATTCGCGGGCCGCGCACAGAGTTTCTGATGCGGCGGACATGCGGCAGGCGCAGCGGAGGAGACAGGACATGCTGTTCGGACTTGGCGGCAATGCGACCACCGGTGAGGGCCTGCGCGTCAGCCCCGACCAGGTTCCCGAGCCGGCGCAGGACATCGATCCGGCTTCGGCGCCGGCGGAGTCCGTCACGGTGCTGGCCGGCGGCTGCTTCTGGTGCGTCGAGGGCGTCTATCGCCAGCTCGACGGCGTGCGCGAGGCGGTGTCGGGCTATGCCGGCGGCGCCGCCGAGACCGCCAATTACCGCGCCGTATGCTCGGGTGACACGGGCCATGCCGAAGTGGTCCGGATCCGCTTCGATCCGGCGCGCATCAGCTATGGCCGCATCCTGCGGATCTTTTTCGCCATCGCGCACGACCCGACCCAGCGGAACCGCCAGGGCAACGATATCGGCCCGCAATACCGCTCGGCGATCTTCCACGTCGACGATGCCCAGCGCGAGGTTGCCGCGGCGTATCTCCGGCAGCTCGATGCCGCCGGCGTGTTCGCGGCGCCGATCCTCACCGAGGTCGTGCCGCTCGAGACCTTCTACGAGGCCGAGGACTATCACCAGGACTACGCCGCGCTGAACCCGACGCAGCCCTATATCGCCTGCGTGGCGTTACCGAAGATGGACAAGCTGCGTCGGTATTTCCCGGACCTGCTGAAGCAGACGACGAATTAGCGGCGCGCATCGGGGGGACGCCGCCTTGACCGACCAGCCCGCCCGCGGCTCGCAGATCGTCACGCGCCTGCGGCTCGGCACCGGCCTGGTGCTGTTCTCGTTCCTGCTCACCCATTTCGCAAACCACGCGCTCGGCCTCGTCTCGCTCGAAGCGATGGAGTGGGGTCGCAAGCTGTTCGTGGGCCTGTGGCGCAGCGCGCCGGGTACCGTGGCGCTGTATGGCTCCCTGCTGATCCATTTCGCGCTTGCATTATGGTCGATCTTCCGCCGCCACACGCTGCGCATGGCGGGATGGGAGGCGGCGCAGCTGCTGCTCGGCCTGACGATCCCGCCGCTGCTGATCGCGCATATCGTCGGCACGCGCATCAGCTACGAGCTCGCCGGCACGCAGGGCAGCTACGCCTGGGTGCTCTACGTCCTGTGGGTGGCGGACCCGATGAACTCCGTACGCCAGCTGGCGGTGTTCGCGGCGGCGTGGATCCACGGCTGCATCGGCCTGCATTTCTGGTTGCGGTTCCGGCCCTGGTATCCCCGCTTGCTCCCGTTGACCTATGGGGCGGTGCTGCTGGTTCCCGCCTTCGGCGTCCTCGGTTTCGCGCAGGCGGCGCAGACGGTCGCCGCCTATTCCGGGGACGCCGAATGGGCCGCCGCGCTGGTCGCCCGAGCCGACCCGCCGCGGCCGCCCGAAGCCGCCTTGCTGCTGTCGATCAGGGACGGGTTGCTGGTCGGATTCTGGATATTTCTGGGGGGAACCTTGCTGGCCCGCGCGATCCGCGATGGCATCAACCGGCGGCGCAAGATCGCGGTGACCTTTCCCGCCGGGCGCCGGGCCGCCGTCCTGCCCGGCACGACCATCCTCGAGGCGGGCCGCATGCTGGACTATCCGCAGGCGGCCGTGTGCGGCGGCCGGGGACGGTGCTCGACCTGCCGGACACGGATCTCGCAAGGACTCGACCGCCTGGCACCGCCCAACAGCCAGGAGCGGGAGGTGCTGAAGCGGATCGGGGCACCGCCGAATGTGCGTCTTGCCTGCCAGACCCGCCCGCTCGCAGATGTCTCGGTCATCCCGCTGGTGCTGCCCGCGGAAGGATTGCGCGCCGCCGCGTCGCGGGAAATGGTCGCGCACGGCCACGAGTCGGAGGTGGCGGTCCTGTTCGCGGACCTGCGCTCCTTCACCCGCATGTCGGAGCAGCAGCTGCCCTACGACGTCGTCTTTCTGCTGAACCGCTATTTCGACGCCATGGGTGGCGCCATCGAGAGTGTCGGCGGCCATATCGACAAATTCATCGGCGACGGCGTCATGGCCGTCTTCGGCATCCGGCGGCCGATCGGCGAGGCGTGCCGCCGGGCCCTGGCCGCCGCCCGCGCCATGTCGGAGAACCTGCAACAGCTCAACGAGAGCGTCGTGCTGGAAAACATCGCACCGCTGCGCATCGGGATCGGCATCCACGCCGGGCCGGCGATCGTCGGCGAGATGGGCTACGGCGGGGCGACCTCGATCACGGCGATCGGCGATACGGTCAATACGGCGAGCCGGCTCGAGGCGCTGACCAAGGAGTACGACTGCCAGCTCATCGTCTCCGAGACCGTGGTCCGGTACGCCGGCATTTCCCCGCCGTCCTGCGACTCCCATACCGTCGCCATCCGTGGGAGATCGAAACCGCTCACGGTGTACGCTCTTCCCGACGCGCGCGAACTTTCGCCACCGGCAGAGGCGGAAGGCGTCTGATCGGGGACTTTCCGGAAAAATCACCACGTCGTGGCATCAGAGCGGGTCGTTGCCGGCATACCTTGTCGGGCCCGGCAGTCACGGTTCTTTCAACCGGGTCCGAAATCGTGGTTAATGGGTGCAATCCAGCGAGGAGACGTCACAGTGATCAGCAAACATCTGCCGATGGTCGCCAGCCTGGTACTGGCCGCCGCGACGTTCGCAATGCCGTATACCGCTGCCGCCCAGGACCTGGCGCTCAAGCGCGTCATGCTGTCGGCCGGCGGCGTCGGCTATTTCGAATACGAAGCGCAGGTCGAAGGCGACGCGACCTTGCCGCTGTCGATCCGGCTTGACCAGGTCGACGACGTGCTGAAAAGCATCGTCGTCTATGACGACACCGGGGCCGCCGGCGCGATCCGCCTGCCGGGCCGGGAGCCACTGTCCCAGGTCTTCCGGGACCTGCCGTTCGGGCCGGAGGCGCTGCAGTCGCCGGTCGCGTTGCTGAACGCCCTGCCGGGCGCACGAATCCGGGCGACCGGGCAGCGCCAGATCGAGGGCCGCCTGGTCCGCGTGGTGCCCGAGTCGACGACGCTGCCCGACGGGGCACGCTCGGTGACCCGCAACCGGGTCAGTGTCATCACCGCGGAAGGACTGCAGACCTTTATCTTCGAGGAGGCGGAGTCCGTCGTCTTCAGCGATCCGGACCTACGCGCGCAGATCGACCTCGCACTCGCGGCGGTGTCCGAGCATCGCACCCGCGACCGCCGCACGCTGCAGGTCGTCAGCCGCGGCAAGGGCAAACGCACCGTGCGCGTCGGCTACGTCGTCGCGGCGCCGCTGTGGAAGGCGAGCTATCGGTTGAGCCTGGCCGACGGCGCGGCGGGCAAGGCGCGGCTGCAGGGTTGGGCGGTCATCGAAAACATGAGCGGCCAGGACTGGACGGACGTCGAGCTGACCATCGTGTCCGGCAATCCGGTGACATTTCGCCAGGCGCTCTATTCCGCGTACTACGTGCATCGGCCGGAAGTCCCGGTCGAGGTGCTCGGCCGCGTCATGCCGCGCGCCGACACGGGTGCGGTGGACCTCGACGTCGACGAGCTCGCCGCCGCCAACCTGGAATACCAGGAGCAATTCCGCAAGGCGCAACGCGGCTTCGCCGGGGAAGGGGCGATGATGGGGATGTTCGACATGCGGAACGAGGGGGATGTCGCCCGCCGCGACCGGGCGATGGCCGAAGCGCCCCGGGCCGGAGAGCCGATGGCGTCGCTCGCCGCACCCATAGCACCGCCCAGCCAGGCGCGGCTCGTGGCAGCCGCCTCAAAGGAGGCTGCCACCCAGGTGACCTTCCGGATCCCGCACGCCGTCAACGTGACCTCGGGCCAGTCGGTGCTGGTGCCGATCATCGACCGCGACATTCCGGGCGAGCGGGTCGGGCTGTATCAGCTGTCCGCCCATGACAAGCATCCGCTGGCCGCCGTGCGGCTGGCCAACGACAGCGACACCGGTCTGCCGGCCGGAGTCATCACCCTGTACGAGACCGGTCGCGGCGGCGCGTCCTATGTCGGAGACGCGCAGCTTTCCACTCTCCCTGCCGGCGACGAGCGGCTGGTCAGCTTCGCGCTCGACCAGAAGACGCTGATCGACCGCGAGGTCGAGTCGAAGCAGGCGATCGCCAAGGGCCGCATCGTGCGCGGCGTACTGGAGCTGACCTACGAGGTCGAGGAGACCACCGTCTACCGGATCAAGGGGCCGGCGCACGAGGACCGCGACGTGCTGATCGAGCACCCGCGCCAGCAGGGCTGGAAGATCGTCACGCCGGATCCCAAGGAGATCGAGCTGACCGACGACCAGTACCGCATGCGGCGCCGCATCGCGGCGGGGCAGCAGGCCAGGGTGACGGTGAAGCTGACGATGCCGCGGATCCAGACGATCGCGCTGACCGGCCAGTCCCGGGACACCTATCTGGCCTATGCCGGCAACGGGGAGCTGAGCGAGCGGGTGCGCCAGGCGCTGCGTCAGCTGGCGCAGCTGCGCGACGTGGTCGATACGCACCAGCGCCGGCTGCAGGAGCTCGAGGGCGAGCGCAACAGCATCCACGAGGAGCAGCGCCGCATCCGCGACAACCTCGCGCGGATTCCGCGCGACAGCGACCTGCACCAGCGGTATCTGAAGAAGCTCGACGTCCAGGAGGACAACCTCGAGACCATCCTTGCGGAAACCGAAGAGAGCCGCGAGGCGTTCAATGCGGCCACCGCCGCGCTGGGCGACTATATTCGCGGGCTCGACATCTGACCTGCGGCGGGCGGTCGGGTCACCGCGCCGGGCTTCCCGTCCGGCCTGCCCGAACGCCCACCCTGGATGTCACGCCGGGTATTGCCTTCGATCCGTGAAGATGGTGAAGTTGCGCATTGCGCGGGCGGCGTGAACTGCTGCGGCGTTAGCGGCAAATAACGCCCGTGCGGAACGATCGCCAAAAATACGGGGCTGCCGGGTAAGACGGACAGCAGGAGTCACGAAGATGATTCAACGCTTATGGATTCTGACGATCGCCACCGTCATGGCTGTGGCGACGCCGGTACTGGCCGATTCGGTCAAGATCGGATTCAATGCACCCTTGACGGGTTTCGCGGCGGCGGACGGCAAATCGGCCCTGATCGGCGCGGAGCTTGCGGTCGAGCAGGCCAATGCCGCGGGTGGGATCAAGGGCGCGCAGGTCGAGCTTGTCGTGTATGACGACCAGGCATCGCCCAAGGAAGCGGCGCCGATCGCCGCCAAGCTTATCGAGAAGGACAGGGTCGTGGTGGCGGTGTCCGGCAGCTATTCCGGTGCCACGCGCGCTGCCGCGGGTGTGTTCCAGGAGGCCGGCGTGCCGTACATTTCGGCCTATGCGGTGCATCCGGAGATAACGCGGGCCGGCGAGTTCGTGTTCCGGACCTCGTTCGTCGGCGAGGTCCAGGGTCGTGCCGGCGCAAAGCTGGTTGGCGAGGGTCTGGGCAAGAAGCGGGTCGTCCTGATTACCCTGAACAACGATTTCGGCACGTCCCTTGCCAACGGATTTCGCGAAGCCGCCGGCAAGTTCGGCATCGATATCGTCAACGAGTACGAATACAGCATCAAGGACCGGCAGTTCGGGCCGATCGTCTCGAAGGTCAAGGCGGACGCGCCAGAGGCGATCTACGCGTCGGGCTACTTCTTTACCGCCGGCCCGCTGGTCAGCCAGCTGCGAACGGCGGGAGTCGACGTCCCGGTGATCGGGCAGGAGGGGTATGACAGCGAAAAATTCATCGAGATCGCGGGGCCGGCCGCGGAGGGCGTCATCATCACCACGTCTCTGGATCGCGACTCCGACGCCGCAGAGACCCGCAACTTTATCGCCGCATTCGAGAAGAAGGCCGGCTTCAAGGCCGACATGGTGGCCGCGTCCGCCCACACAGCGGTCAAGGTGGCCATCGCCGCGATGCAGAAGGCCGGGTCAACGGACCCGAAAGCGATTCGCGCGGCAATCGCCGAAACGTCGCTGCAGGCGTCCACCGGCCTGATCTCGTTCAACCGGTTGGGCGAGGTCCGTAAGGACGTGCAGGTCCAGCTGGTCAGGGACGGCGCGTGGCGGCGCCATTCCGTGATCAGCGATCCGGAGCTTCTGGCCCCGCCGGAAGATTAGGGTAAGTGTACGCTCGGGGGCGGTCGCGCCGACGGCCGCACCCCGCGGTATCGCGCAACGGGCTCCTTCATGCTTTTCCTTGAGTTGCTGCTGCAGGGGCTCGTCCAGGGTGGCATCTACGTTCTTGTCGCGCTGGGCCTGACGCTGGTTTACGGGCTGCTGCGCATCCTGCACGTCGCACACGCGGCCCTGTTCACGCTGGGTGGCTATCTGGGCGTGCTGGTGACCAACGCCACGGGCAGCCTGGCGCTGGGGTTCGTGGTCTCGTTGCCGGCGGTCGGGATTGTCGGGATATTTGTCTACGAGGCGGTCTACAGGCCGATCCTGCACAAGCCGCCATTCGTCGCCCTGATCGCGTCGATCGGCGTGTTCATTGCGGCCGAGGAATTGTTCCGCATCCTGTTCGGCCCGTACGGCGTATCCTATGCCGCGCCGCATCTCGCCGGCATCGTCCAACTGGGCGGCGGCATCGCCATCAGGACCGCCGAACTGGCTACGATCGGCGGAGCCGTTCTTGCCATCCTCGTGCTCTGGCTGCTCGCGACCCGCACCCGCACTGGCGTTGCCTGGCGCGCCACCGTGACCGACCCGACGATGGCCGAATCGTTCGGCATCAGCGTCAGGCAGGTGCGGCACCTCAACTTCTTCGTCGGCTCGGCGCTGGCGGCGGCTGCCGGGATCATGGTCGGATTGCTGAACAACCTGGTGGAACCTGGAATGGGCGCCGTTCCGTCATACAAGGCGCTCGCCATCATCGTGCTGGGCGGTCTGGGCAGTATTCCCGGCGCCCTTGTCGCATCGATCGCGCTGGGCGTGATCGAGGCATTCGGGACGATCTACCTGTCCGGCGTGCTCGATCGCGACGCCATTGCATTCGCATTCCTGATCGTCGTTCTCATGCTGCGGCCTCAGGGCCTGCTGGGACGCCGGTGACCCATGAACTACGAGATCACCCTCCTGACGACCATGGGAATCGCCGTGATCTTCGCGCTGGGGCTGAACATCGTGGCGGGGTTCTGCGGGCAGATCAGCCTCGGGCATGCCGCCTTCTATGGAATCGGCGCCTATACCGCGGCGATGATGACCAAGGCAGGCGTCCCGTTCCTGCTGGTGCTGGCACCCGCCATGCTGTTGGCCGGCGCCGTCGGGATCGTCGTCGGATTCGCCAGCCTGCGGGTGCGCCACGATTTTCTGGCGATCACAACGATGGGCGTCGGATTCCTATTTATCGGCATCGTCCGGCAGATGGATTGGGTCGGCGGCGAAATGGGACTTTCCGGCATTCCGGCACCGGGAATGGGGCGGCCGTCGTTCATGCTGTTCGTGCTGGCACTGGTCGCCGTGACGGCGATCCTCAGCTACCTGCTGCGACGCAGCTGGATGGGCTACACGTTCGATGCCATTGCCGCCGACGAGGACACGGCCCAGATCCTCGGCATCGACGTCGCGCGCTACAAACTGGCGGCGTTTGCGATCGGCACAGCCATTTCCGGCCTTGCCGGCGCGCTGTATGCCCACCACGTCCGCTTCATCGACCCGAGCAGTTTCGGATTTGTCGAGTCGGTAACGGTGCTGGCCATGGTGGTCGTCGGCGGGATCGGCTCCATCGGCGGCGTGGCTCTGGCCGCGGCCGTCATGAGTGTGGCCCCGCTGCTCTTCCAGGTGATCGAGGATTACAAGCTGCTGGTCTACGGCGCCCTGCTGTTCCTGACGATGCGGCTGTTTCCCGATGGGGTTGCCGGGCTGACGGCGCGCCTGCGGCGCGGGAGAAAGCCGTGAGCGAGCGAGTCCTCCAGGTCGCCGATCTGTCGGTGAGCTTCGGCGGCGTGGTGGCCCTCGACGGCGTGACGTTTGCCCTCGACGACACAGAGCTACTGGGCCTGATCGGGCCCAACGGCGCCGGCAAGACCACGGTCATCCGCACGATCACGGGCGTGGTGCGGCCGGACCGCGGCGTCATGCGGCTCGGCAATCGTGATCTGCACGGGCTGCCGGTTCATGTCCGCATCCGCGCCGGGCTCGGGATATCGCAGCAGCTGACGCGGCCGATCCGTTCAATGACCGCGCTCGATAACGTTGCACTCGCGGCGGGCTCGGAGCGCACGCGCCGGCCCCTGCACGCCATGTTCGCCCGCGACCGCAGTGCCGAGCAGGGCGAGGCGCGCCGCCTCCTGGAGCTGGTGGGCATCGAGGATGCATCGGACCGCATGCCCGACACCCTCCCGCTGGGTTACCTGAAACGGCTGGAGGTGGCCCGCGCGCTTGCATTGAAGCCCCGGCTGCTGCTGCTCGACGAGCCGCTCGCCGGGCTCAACCATGCCGAGGCCGCATTGCTCGCCGATACGATCACCGCACTGAACCAGCAGGGGCTGCCGATCCTCCTCATCGAACACAATCTTGGTGAGGTGGCGCGAATCTGCAGCCGCATCGTAGTTTTGGACAACGGCCGCGTCCTGGCTGACGGGCCGACGAATTCGGTGCTCGCCGACACAGCGGTGCAGGACGCCTATCTGGGACGGACCCATGCTCCGGCTTGAAGGATTCGCGTGCGGTTACGGACCGTTCCGCGCCGTGCACGCGCTCGACATGGCCATCGCAAAGGGCGAGATCTTTGCTCTGCTCGGCCCCAACGGCGCCGGCAAGACGTCGACCATCATGTGCCTTGCCGGCCACGTGGCGCTGCAAGGGGGCCGCGTCGTATTCGAGGACCGGGACCTGTCGGCGATCCCCGCCGCAGAACGTGTGCGCTCAGGGCTGGCACTCGTTCCCGAAGGCCGACGTCTGTTCCCGGACCTTACCGTGGAGGAGAATCTGGTCGTCGGGGCGCACAGCCAGCCCGCGCAGGTCTATGCCGCCGACCGGGACCGCGTGGTGCATTATTTCCCGCGCTTGGGTGAGCGTCTGCATCAGCCGGCCGGCCGCTTGTCCGGCGGCGAGCAGCAGATGCTGGCTATCGGCCGTGCCCTGATGGCACGCCCGCGCCTGCTGATGGTCGACGAACTCTCGCTGGGCCTCATGCCCAAGGTCATCGACACCTGTTATGACGTGCTGTGCCGGCTGGCGCGAGAGGACGGGCTAGCCGTGTTGATGGTCGACCAGAGCACAGATCGGGCATTGGCCGTCGCGGACGCGGTCTGCGTTCTGGAGTCCGGACGTTCCAGCTGGAGCGGCAGCGGCGACACGGCGCGAAACAAGGTTGACGAGGTGCGCAACGCGATCTTCGGTTCTGTTTGACCCCGCGTTCCTCGAATTTCGCCCGTCAGAATTTCTGAAGGAAACGAACAATCCTGCGCGTCCGCTCGCTGAACAGCTTCGGCGCATAGAAGCTCCCGGCGGCGCGCTTGCCAACCTCGCCGAGGGTCGGGTAGGGGGCGATGATGCCGGCCAGGCCGCCGATCCTGGTTCTGTTGGCTACAGCCATTACCCAGGGCAAAATCAGCTCGCCGGCGTGTGGACCAACGATGGTGGCGCCGCGGACACGGCCGCGCCGGTCGGTGACGACCTTGGCGAAGCCGTCGGACCTGTGCTCCGCGCGGGCGCGGTCGTTCTCGGCGAACGGCCAGCGCAGGATGTTGATCCCGTCGCCCAGCTGTTTCTTGGCCTGGACGTCGGTCAGCCCGACCTGCGCCAGTTCCGGGTCGGTATAGGTGACCCACGGGACAGCATCGTGGCTCGCCTTCGCGGGCAGATGGAACAGCGCGTTGCGCAGAACGATCCCGGCATGGTAGCTGGCGACGTGTGTGAACTGGTAGCCGCCCGCGACGTCGCCGATGGCAAAAACGCGCCGGTTGCTGGTGCGCAGGCGCCGGTCCACGACGATTCCCTGCGCGCTGTGCTCGATGCCGGCCGCGTCGAGGCCGAGCCCGTCGACGTTGACCTTGCGGCCGGCCGCGACCAGCAGGTGCGAGCCCCGGATCGTCTCGGTGGCGCCGTCGCGCTCGAGCGTGACGGCGATTTTGCCTGACGTGCCGGAAACCTCCTGGATCCGGATGCCTTCATGAATGTCGATTCCCTCGGACAGCAGGCGGCGGCGGACGACTTCGGCCGCCTCCGGATCGTCGCGGCCGAGCAGGCCGAACAACTCCAGCACCGTCACGCGGCAGCCCAGGCGACGGTGCGCCTGCGCCATCTCGGCGCCGATCGGACCGCCACCGATGATGAGCAGGTGCTCCGGCCGCATCGCAAGATCGAAGATCGTCTCGTTGGTCAGGACGGGCACATGCTCGATGCCCGGGATCGGGGGAATCGCCGCGGTGGAGCCGGTCGCCAGCACGAAGCGTCGCGCCCGGATGCGTTGGCCGCCCGCCTCTACCTCACGCGGGCCGACAAAGCGCCCCGTGGCGCGGATCACCCGAACCCCCATGCCTTCAAACCGTTCCTGCGAATCCATCGGCGCGATGCCCTCGATGACGCCCTTGACATGGCCGTTCACCGCCGCGAAATCGATCTCCGGCTCGACGGAAGCGATGCCGAAGCGTCCGGCCTCGCGCATCGCCTGCGCGGCGTGGCCGGCCGCCAGCAGCGCCTTCGACGGCACGCAGCCGTAGTTCAGGCAGTCGCCGCCCATCTTGCCCTTTTCGATCAGCACGACGCTGGCCCCCATCTGCGCGCCGCCGGCGGCGACCATCAGGCCGCCGGAACCGGCGCCGATAACGCAGAGATCGGCCGTGATGGTGTCGGTCATTGCTGGGATGTTCCCGGTGGTTGCCGATGCTCGTGCGTCAACACTTTAGGTCTGCGCCGTTCGCGTCAAACCAAAATCTTCGTGATGTGGCGTGAAGTCCGGGCCGCCACGTGCTCCCGATGCTGCGAACGTACGCGTTCGGTCGGGGCAAGCGGACCGCGCGGTCAGGCGACCTGGCTCTCGTGTGCGGTTTTATGTTCGGGGCGGTTGGCCCAGTCGAGCATCCAGTCGAGGGCGCGCCACACCGCATAGAAGGGCGCGCCGGATTCGAGCTGAATCACTGCCGTGTCGCCCGCAGCGTAGTGCACAGTCAGTTCATGGAATTGCCGCTTGTCCAGCTGTCCGCGCTGCAGGGCTGCCCCCATGTCGTGGGTGACGCGCCGGATCTCGAAGATATGGGCCCGGTGCACCCCCTCTAGATCGAGCCAGACAAGGCCACGGTTGGTGACGAGGCACCAGCTGGTGTCGCCGCCCAGATAGGCGATCACGGGATCTTCGCCACTTTCCAGCCGCGCGTGCTCGAGCAGGAGCCGCTGTTTCGTTTCCGGCAGGTCGCTGAATAGCTTCGTCTTCTTGGCATTGCCCATCCTGCGGCGGAAGATCGCCGCGATGATCTTGCTGTTTGCAGACCTGCTCATCGAAACACTCCCCTGGTAACGACGGCCGACGCACGGCAGCCGCAGAGCGTGCGGGCGCGCCGGACGCAGACTATCAGACCGGATGACCGGTAACATCATTGTCCGAAATTCGCTTCGGAAGCGTTAAGTATGGGATTTGCGGAAAAAGCCGCCATTCGCCCATTTGCCGCAATCGTTCAACTGTCAGCCGCTGGCCGGCGTGAACGGCGCCTTGAGCTTGCACCTGCGCTGCCGCGGCGCCGAAAGAATGACCCGGCGGCAGGACGGGGGTGTGCCGCCGGGCCGGTTAGGTTGGAGCGCGGAGGGGATTCGCGGTTCCGCGCCCCTGCCGGCAATCCGCCGGATCTGCCGCCTGTTGCCCCGTGAGGGTTCCAATTGCGGGGCGAGCGGCTTGCGACCCGGTTCAGGATCAAAGGGGGATAGCAAGAATCCCGAACCGGACGCCCGACTGGCACTATGGCGGATGCCGCCTGACAGAAATGTTTCGCTATTGTGAATTCGTGTTCATGTTTTCGTTGTGGCGGATATCCTGACGGGTGCCTATCATCGCTGTTCCCGATTAACGAACACGGCACGCCGGCAATGAAACTCTACGACTTTCCCCTGTCGCCGAGCCCGCGCCGGGCACGGATGTTCGCGGCCGAAAAGGGCATCGAGCTCGATATCGAAACCGTGAATATCCGGGAGAAGGAGCAGTTCACGGAGACCTTCCGCCGGATCAGCCCGAACTGCACCGTGCCGGTGCTGGAGCTGGAGGACGGTACGACGATCTGTGACAGCCTTGCGATCTGGCGCTATTTCGAGGAGATCAAGCCGGAGCCCCGGCTGATGGGCACGACGCCGCTGGAGAAGGCGATGGTCGAGTTGTGGCTGCGGCGGGTCGAACTCGAGGGCTACCAGGCGGTCGTTGAGGTGCTGCGCAACGGCGCCGAGCGGTTCAAGGACCGGGCGGTGCCGAGCGCCGAAGCCTTCGCACAGATCCCGGAGCTGGCGGAACGCGGCAGGCGCCGTTACGCGCTGTTCCTCGAGATGCTGGACAGGCGACTGCAGGAGAGCGCGTACATCGCCGGGCCCGACTTCACGGCGGCCGACATCCACGCGCTCATCACCATCGATTTCGCCGAGCGCGCCGTGGAGCTCACGCCGCCGCCCGGGCTGGCCGCCCTGAAAGCCTGGCGCGACACGGTCGCGGCGCGCGACAGCGCGATGGCCTGACGCCGTCACCGCCGGTCGGCCGTCTGCCTCCGGCGTTCATCTTCCGTTCAAGTCGGCCTGGTATGATCACCTCTGCCGGCCCGATGTTGCGGCGTGCCCACTGTCGGCAGCGCGCCCCGGCATCCCGGGGCCGGCAATTCAGCCAGCGGCGGAGGCCGGCATTTTGCGGCCGATTGATACCGTCGCCACGACATTGGAGATCGGATCATGGACCGACGGAAATTCGTTCGTTTGATGACGGGAACGGCGGCGATCGCCTTGCTACCCGGCATTGCCGGATGCGCCGACCACGCCCACACCCGGACTCGGGTCGTATACGCGCCGGCGCCGCACCCGCCAGCGTACTACGAATATTACTATTACCCAGACGTGCAGGTCTATTACCACATCCATACGGGGTACTATTACTACTACTTCAACGGTGCGTGGCGGAAGACGAAGCAACGCCCCGGCTTCCTCTATCTGGACGACCGGCGGCGGCACAAGCTCGTCATCCGCGACGGGCACCCCTATGCGCGGCATGAGGCGCATGTACGCCAGTACCCGCCGCGACCCCTGCCGCCCGGCAATGCCTACGGCCACGACAAGCGGCCGGCTACGCCCGAGCCCCGGGGCGTCGGCCATGGTCCGCAGACGCGGAAGCTGCCGCAGCACGGCCAGGGGGTCGGACACGGCGTGGCCCGGCCCGGGACACAGCCGGAATTGCCGCCGCAGAGTCAGGGGGTCGGACACGGCGTGGCCCGGCCCGGGACACAGCCGCAGTTGCCGCCGCAGAGTCAGGGCGCCGCGCACGGCAGGCCGGCACCCGGCAGTCAGGGTGCCGGACAGGCGCGGCACAAGCCACAGCCGACGACGCCGGCGCAACCGCAGCAACAGCCGGTCATGCAGCGCCAGCCGGCGCCGCAACCCGGGCCGCAGCCGGCCGCGCAGCCCGCGCCGCAGCCGGCCGCGCAGCCCGCGCCGCAGCCACCGGGCAACGGGCACGGCAACGGGACTCCCGCTTCGTCCTGCGAGTCCGGTGTGCGCACCGGCAAGGGCAAGGGCGGCGGCGCCTGCAAATAGGCGTCGGCCCGCCAAGCTTGCCCCGGGCGGCCGGTACGGGGACAATACACCTCCGACCGGTGATGGCGAGCGAGAGGGACCATGCTCGACCGCTTCATGCGCCCGCTGATAGACCCGCCGCTCAATGCCGCCGCGCGCCGCGCGGCGGCGCTCGGCATCAAGGCCAATACCGTTACGCTGACCGGGTTCGTCGTGGGCCTGGCGGCGGTGCCGCTGATCGGGCTCGGCCATTACGCCTGGGGCGTGGTTCCGATCCTCGCCAGCCGCGTGCTCGACGGACTCGACGGCGCCGTGGCGCGCGCCGGCGGCACCAGCGACGTCGGCGGCTACCTTGACATCGTCTGCGATTTCATTCTGTACAGCGCCTGGGCGTTCGCTTTCGCGGTGGCGCAGCCGGATCACGCGGTGGTCGCTGCGTTCCTGATGCTGAGTTTCATGGGCACCGGCGCGTCCTTCCTCGCCTACGCCATCTTCGCCGCCAAGCGCGGCATCACGACCGACATCCAGGGCTCCAAGTCGCTGTACTACCTGGGCGGCCTGACCGAGGGTACGGAGACAATCCTCGCCTTCATCGTCTTCTGCCTCTTGCCGCAGCATTTCGTGCCGCTGGCGCTGTTCTTCGCCACCGCCTGCTGGGTCACCACGGTCTCGCGCATGCTGGCGGCAGTGCGAAGCTTCCGGGACTAGAAATAAACGGGGCGCCGCTCCGTCCGGAGGGCGCCCCGATGTTTCGGCAGGCCTGGTTATACGTTGCCCTTGACCGCGGTCACGACCACCGTGTCGGATGCCGTGGCACCGTGGTCGTCCGTCACCGTCAACATGAAGCTGTGGCTGCCGGCGGACACGTTCGTCTGCAACACGGCGCCCGTTCCGACGGCCTGGCCGTCCTTGGTCCACAGAAAGGTCAAGGTGCCGCCTTCCGGATCGCCGGACGCCGTACCGTCAAGCGTCACCGTCGTCGACTTGCCCTTGACGCCGACCGTCTGGTCGGGCCCAGCATTGGCGACGGGCGCCTCGTTGATCACGGTCACGATCATGCTGTCCGTCGCCGTCGCGCCGTGATCGTCGGTGACGGTGAGCGCAATCGTATACGCACCGACCGCGAACGGCCCGACGACGGGGTTCGGCCCGGTCGCGATTTGCGTACCGTTCAGCGTCCAGGCATAGCTGAGCACGCCGCCCTCCGGATCGGAGGAGCCGGCAGCGTCCAGCGTGACGGTCTGTGCATGGTTGACGGCCTGGTCAGTGCCTGCATTGGCGACGGGGGCCCGGTTCAGCACCGTCACCACGACCTCGTCGGTCGCCGAGGCGCCGAGTTCATCCGTGACGGTCAGCGTGATCGTGTGAATGCCGGCCTCGAGGGGCCCGACCACCGGTGTCGGCCCGGTTGCGATCTGCACGCCGCCCAGGCTCCACGCGTAGCTGATCGGGCGAATCTCCGGATCGAAGGACGCAGACCCGTCAAGCGCCACCGTCTCCAGGGTCAAGACCGTCTGGTCGGTCCCGGCATTGGCGACCGGCGGATCGTTGACTACCGTGATGGTTATTTCATCCGTACCGGTGGCCCCGTGCATGTCCGTGACCGTCAGCACGCCGGTAAAGACCGTGATTCCGGGCGGCCAAATGGTCGGGCTTGGCCCGGTCGCGGTGAGGCAGCTGTTGGTGGATCCACCCGAACCGCCCGCCGTGCTCCAGCACCCGAAATCCCAGTAGTAGCTCAGGGCCCCGCCCTCCGGATCCGACGAGCCCGTGCCGTCGAGCAAGATCGACTGGGTATAGTTCACCGTCTGGTCCGGTCCGGCGTCGGCGACCGGCGGCAGGTTGGGCTCAACGGTCAGGATCAGTTGGTCCGAGCTGCTCGCGCCACTGCGGTCGGTCACCGTCAGCGTCACCGTGTGCACGCCGACCGCGAGCGGCCCCGCAGACACCTTCGGATCCGTCCCGATTGCCGTGCCACTCAAGCTCCAGGAGAAGGACAGGACCGTTCCGTCGGGATCGCTCGACATGGAGCCGTCGAGCATGGTCACATTGTTTTCCGCGACCGTCTGGTCCGGTCCGGCATTTGCCACCGGCGGCTGGTTCGGCGATGTCAAGACCGGCGACGCCAGGAGCACGGCGTCCGTGCCGTCGGTGAAGGTCGCGACTGCCATCATCTGGCCAGCCGCATTGAAAACACCCAAGAACGCATAGCTGCCGAGGCCGCCGTAAACGGGCGAGATCATCTCAATCGTACGGTAGTCTGCGCTCCGTACCTCCACATTGTCGCCGACTCGCGCGATCAGCGAGAGGCTCCCGTCCGCCGCCGCGGCCCACAATCCATAGGTCCCGCTCTCGCGGAGCTTCGCGAAGAATGCGACCTCTCCGGAATCGTTCAGGGACGGCCCCATGACCAGGCTGTCGAAGGTTTCTCCCGCGGTCCCGGGAGCCGGATCGCCTTCGCGGGCGACGAGGTTGAGGCTGCCGGGCAGCCCGACCCAGATTCCATGGTCGCGGGACGCATCGGCGATGTCGAGAGAGGCGTCGAACGCGACCTGTCCGGATGCGTTCAGGTTCAGATGGTTGAAATAGAGAAACCGCTCAGCGGAGGTGCCGGGGGCGATGGTGTCGGTCAATGCGACCAGACTCGTCAATCCGTCTGCGTGCCGGATCCACAGGCCGCCATCGCTGTATGCGTCCGCCGGGTCGATTGGGTCGATATAGGCCGTGAACGCGACATCTCCGGCCTGATTGACCACGATGGCATCGAACCGGTACGGGTCGAGCATCGGGTCATCCATGACCGGATCCGGGGTCAACCCCCAGCCGTTGAAGGCTCTGAAGACGCGGCCGCCCGTTCCCGGCGCCTCATTGCCGAGGAGGGCCACCAACTCGACTCCGGCCGGCCCGGCTTTCCAGACACCTTGGGCACGTCCGGGGTCAGGATCGTCGGTGGTGGCCCAAAAGGCCATGTAATCCGAAGAGGTCGACATTGGCCAGTCGATCCAGTCGAAAGTCCGGCTTGCGGTGGCGGGAGCGGGATCACCGCTGAGCGCGATGGGCTGCAACGAGCCCGGCTGCCCTTTCCAGACACCGGTCAGGGGATTGCTGCTGTCGCCGGCATATCCTGCCAACGTGGTAATGCCGAGATCGTCCAACCCGATTGCCCATACGGACAAGAACGCAAGTCCGGCGGTGCCGGGCGCCGGATCGCCCGACTTTGCAAGAAGACTCAGGGTTTCGGCGGATCTGACCCAGACACCCATATCGGTGCCGTAACCGGAACTGATCGTATCGAGGTTCGCCTGGATCGCGAGATCTCCCGAACTGTTCACGAAGGCGCCGCTCAATTGGGTGAACGTCTGCGCCGTGCCACCGGGTGCTGCGTCGCCCCTGCGCGCAACCAGCACCAGACCCGTCGGCGTTCCAACCCAGATGCCGTGATCGGTGTCAAAAAACCATGTCTGGGAATCACATGGCTCGGTCGACGCGACGAGGGAACCGATGCCCGAGTCACCCAAGTTGTTGGAGAGATATTCAAAACAACCGAAATCCAGAGCCTCTGTCCCTGGGGCGGATTCGCCGGTCATGGCCAACGGATCCACTCTGTACACAGTCTCCTGCGCCAGGGCCGGCACCGCCGTCGCGGCGAGGGTCGCGGCAACAGCCAGATGAAAAGCGGTTACGCTGCGTATCGGTCGATATCGCATCATTGATCGATCTTTCCTGCCGTTTTCGATTTTCCCTAACAGACAGCGTGCCCCTGCGCAAACGCTGGTCGCGATTTTCCGGCGATGGTATAGTAATGTCTAACAAAACGGCGGTTAACGAAAAAGTAAAAATTGATCATATTTTATGCATGTTTTAGTTTGGCGCTATCGTGTCATGATCAAGGCTACCGATATTCGCGGTAATATTTTTCAAATCCTGCGTCCCCGGTGCGCCATTCAGCTCAATGACTTGGTGCGATTGACTCTCCGCTGCCTGCTGCACCGTCATTGCGGTATCATGGCGCCGGTGATCGTCGCCCCCGCGCATGTCGCAGGGAGCGGGCGCATGACAGACAAGGGAATGCGCAGGACCGGCATGGTCGCAACGCCCAGCGTCTCGATCTCACCCGGCTTGGGGGGCGTCGTCCCATGACCCCGCGGCGCCGGCAGCTCCACGCGATTGGGATTATCGGCGCGATTGCTCTCGTCGCCGCTATACAGTCGGTCGGCACCGCAGGCGCTGCCGAGCATGTAACGTATGACCCGGACATTCCGGCACTCGAAACCGTTCCGAGCGGCGAAAGTGATCCGGCCGATGAAGGTGATCCGACCGACGATGACGACTCGGAAACCGAAGAGGACACGGCGGTCGAAGACGACCCAACAGGCGACGACTCGCCTCCGAACGACAGCGTGCCGCTTGACGATGGTCGGCGGCCGGGCCTCATCGATGCCGGGCATGCCCGCGCCTCGGCCGGCGTGCGGGGGCTGGGCGCCTGGATCGACGGCTTCTTTGCCGACGAGAACTACGAGGCGGAGCTCAACGAATCGCGCGTGCGTGTCCGGACCGAAAGTTTCTCCGAGCAGTACCAGGGAACGGACGTCGATACCAGGGCACGGCTGCACCTCAAACTGCCAGCCCTGGACGATCGCCTGCGGATCGAAGTGCTGAGCGCCGGTGAGGCCGAAGAAGACACGGCAGCCACCGAAGAGCCCGCCGAGCCGGCGCGGTCCGACCTGTCGCTGGACAGCATTACCGCCGCGCTGTCCTACTTCTTCCGCAATGACGAGATGCGCTCGGTCAGGGCCCGGGTCGGCCTCGACTTTGACGGTTACGAGCCGAACCCGTTCATCGGGCTGCGCTATCGCGAGCGGGTCGAGTTAAACGAGGACTGGGATTTCCGTTTCATCCAGAGGTTTCGCTATTTCTCGCTTGACGGGCTCGAGTCGCGCACGGTGTTCGGACTGGATCGCGTCCTGCCGGGGGACATGCTGTTCCGCTGGGAGATCGACGGCACCTGGCTGGAGGAGCAGCCGAACTATTTCTACGGAGTGAATTTCGCCGTCTTCCAGCCGCTGGACGCAAAGTCTGCCGTCGAATACCAGGTCCTCAACTCGTTCCTGACCGATCCGCACCGGCTCGATCGGGTGACGTTGCGGTTCCGCTACCGCCAGCAGGTCTGGCGCGATTGGCTGACTCTCGAGGCGGCTCCGCAGCTCGCCCTGCCCAGGAGCCGCGCCTTCGATCCGGTGCCGGGCTTCCTGTTCCGCGTCGAGATGACGTTCGGCGGCTAGAGCGGGACGGACGCAGCAGCGGCAAGACACGACGGGCAGCGGTCGCCGACCTGCTAGCCCAACGTCTTCCGGGCAATCTCGTATACGTCGCGGCTCAGTCCGTCGCTGCCGAGGATGCGCTGCAGATGGGCGCGGATCTTTTTCTGCCGGCCCTTGTCGAACCGGCGCCAGCGTCCCAGTGGCGACAACAGCCGCGCTGCGACCTGCGGGTTGAGTCGATCGAGTTCGAGCACACGGTCGGCCAGAAACCGGTAGCCGGAGCCGTCGACGGCGTGGAAACGGACGGCGTTGGCGCCGGCGAAGGCGCCGATCAGTGCACGCACCTTGTTGGGATTGCGCATCGAGAAGGCGGAATCCCGCATCAGATCGCGGACCCGGTCCAGTGTGTCGTCGCGGGGTGCCGTGGCCTGCACCATGAACCACTTGTCGAGCACCAGCTTGTCCCCGGCCCAGCGCTGCCGGAACTCCGCCAGCGCCCTCCGGCGATGGGGCGAATCCCCGTGCGCCAGCAGAGCCAGCGCGGCGACCGTATCACTCATCGTCTGCGCGTTTTCGAACTGAGCGTAGCAGAGATCATCCAGCGCCGCCTCACCGCTCGCCACCAGATAGCCGAGAGCTCGATTCTTCATGGCTCTGTGGCCGGCGGCCTCGGCCGCCGGCGAGGGCGGCGCGTTGCCGGCATGCCGATGGTAAGCGCTCAGCAGCCTGTCCTTCAGCGACAGTACGATCGTCCGCCGCAGGCCCTCGCGCGCCGCGTGCACGGCATCGACGTCGATCACCTCCATGCGGTCTGCGACCACATCCTCACCGGGCAGTGCCAGCATCTCGGCCGCGAAGGCCGGATCCAGCGACTCGTCTTCGAGCAACCGTCCCAGAGCGGTGGCGAAGGCCGCGCCGTCAGGGGCGGTTTCGCCACGCTGGATCGCGCGCACGCGACGCAACAGCAGCTGCAGGGCAATGTCCTGGCCGGCCTGCCAGCGGTTGAATGGGTCGCTGTCATGGGCCATCAGGTGAAGGCGCTGGTCCTCCGACAGATCCTGCTCGATGATCACCGGCGCGGAGAAGTTCCGCAGCACCGACGGTGTCGGGGGCGCGGCCACATCGACGAACCGGAAGGTCTGAACCGGCTCGCGGAGTTCGAGAACCCGCGTCCCGTCGGACGCCGCATCCTCACCGTCCAGGCGCAGCGGCAGGTCGCGGCCCTGCGCATCCAGCAGCCCGACGGCAATGGGAATATGCATCGGCATCTTGGTCTTCTGGCCGGGTGTCGGTGGGATCGACTGCCGCAAGGTCATCTCGTATGCCCTGGCCGCCGGATCGTGCCGGGTCTCCACCCGGACCGTTGGCGTCCCTGCCTGGCCGTACCAATGCCGGAACTGCACCAAATCGACGCCGTTTGCAGCCTCCATCGCGGCGATGAAATCGTCGCAAGTCACCGCCTGGCCGTCGTGGCGGCCGAAATACAGATCGACCCCCCTGCGGAACCCCTCGGCACCGAGAAGGGTGTGAATCATGCGCACGACCTCGGCCCCCTTCTCGTAGACCGTGGCGGTGTAGAAGTTGTTAATCTCGATGTACGAGTCGGGACGCACCGGGTGGGCGAGCGGCCCCGCGTCCTCGGGAAACTGGCGGGCCCGCAGCGTTCGCACGTCGCCGATCCGCTTGACCGCCGCGCTGCGCATGTCGGCAGAGAACTGCTGGTCGCGGAACACCGTCAGTCCCTCTTTCAGCG
>CAYFYY010000012.1:0-33017 GCA_964347475.1 uncultured Flavobacteriales bacterium | reverse complement strand
CGATTGCCGGTCCAGTTGTGGAAATACTCATGGGCGATCACACTTTCGACGAAGGCGTAGTCGCTATCGGTGGCCGTTTCGGGCTTGGCCAGCACGAATTTCGCATTGAAGACATTGAGCCCCTTGTTCTCCATTGCGCCCATGTTGAAGTCGCCAACCGCGACGATCATGTAGACGTCGAGGTCGTATTCGAGGCCGTACACCGCCTCGTCCCAGCGCATCGCGTTCTTCAGCGATTCCATGGCCCAAGCGCAGCGATCTTCGTTGCCGGGCTCGACATAGATGCGCAGGGTCACCGTCCGCCCCGATCCGGTAACGTATGTGTCCTCCACTAGGGCGAGATCGCCCGCGACCAGGGCGAACAGGTACGACGGTTTCGGGAACGGATCTTCCCATACCGCGCGATGACGGCCGTCCGGAAGAATTTCTTCGGACACCAGATTGCCGTTGGAAAGGAGCACCGGGTAGCGGCTGCGATCGGCGGTGATCGTGGTGCGGTACGTCGCCATCACGTCGGGACGGTCGATAAAGAAGGTGATCCGCCGGAAACCCTCCGCCTCGCACTGGGTGCAGAACGTGCCGCCTGACTTGTAGAGGCCCTCGAGCGCGGTGTTGTCCTGCGGGCGAATCTCGACTTCGGTGTCCAGCGTGAAGGCATCTGGCGCGTCGGCGATCGTCAGGCCGTCGTCGCTCAACGTGTATTCGCGTTCCTCCAGCCGTCGGCCGTCGATGGCAATGGAGAGCAGCGTGAGATCCTGGCCATCCATCGCGAGCGCCCCCGTGCCGCCCGGCTGTCGACGGATCTCGAGTTGCGCGGCCACCCGCGTGGCGTCCTCGTCAAGGTCGAACACCAACGCGATCGTCTCTATGCGCCAGTCGGGTGGCCGGTAATCCTTGAGCCGGATGGTCTGCGGGGCTTTGCTGTTGGTTCGTGCCTCTGCGCTCATGCAGCGAATGTCGGATGGCGGCGCCGCAAGGTCAAGCGGCGGTTCCGCGCACGGCGGCCCGGTTGAAGCTGCTGTGTCACCAAATGATTCGTCCGTTGCGCGCCTCGAAGCGCACCGGGAAGGCCGTCGCGACTCGCTCCAGCAGAATCGATTCGCCGTCCGCCAGCCGCGCGGCCTCGTCCTCGGGGAACGAATCCCATTCCTTCCCGCTCAGGATCGGGCGCAGCTCCATGACCAACCGGAACCGCTCGTCGACGGCGATACTGGCGCCCGGCCTGTTCAACTGCACGATATAGGCGTTGGCGAGTTCTGAGGCGCTCAGCGGGATGTTGGTGCTCTTGTATCGCTCGCTCAGACCGACCGTATAACTGCCGCCCAGCAGCGGCTCGGTCCCCTCTTTCGAGAGAATTTTCCAGTCAAACCTGTAATCGCCCTGTCGCTTGCCGCGGAAGGACAGGTCGATCCGGCCCGGCGCGCCGCCACCGGGCCATTCGACGCCGAATCCTGAAATCCGGTGAAGCGTTTCCGCGAACACCAGCAGCCGTGCCGCCGCATCCTTCTGCCCCTGTACGTAGCCTGCCACGGCGCGCTGCCGGTCGTCGATCGTCAGCACGGTCATGGTACCGACTGCGATCCCGACGACCACCAGGGCCCAGGGAACCGATTTGGCGTGCCGGAGGCGCGGGCCGGTCGTGTCGTCGTAGCGCCGGCCGGCGGCGGCCCCCAGCTGATAGCAGGAGAACAACACCGTAAAGCCGATCAAGCCGCCGAACGGCACGATGATCCAGTCGGCCCAGGCACCGTTGTCGTACCGGTACAACCAGGCCACGCTGCCCATGACGCGCGCCGCATACAGGCCCGCATCGGGGCCGAGCACAAGGCCCCAGATGAGGCCGGCAACGGCATATAGAGACTGGACTTTCATGACGGCTGATTGGACTCTGGCTTGGTGGCGCGGCGGTAGCGGGTCCCGGTCAATTCCACGAGAGCGTCTCGCCATGCAGGAAGAAGCGTACGGGAAACTCGGCGCTCAAGCTGTGAATGAGCGGTGACCAGCCATTGGCCAGGTTTCGGACCTCGTGCGGCGGCATCCGGGATGTCTCGTACTCGGTCGGGATCGGCGCCAGCTGCGCCTCGAAGACGAAAGGCTCGTCGACCATGATGTTCGCATCCTGGCGGTTGAGCAGCGTCCGGTAACCCGCAACGACGTCGTGCGCGGACAGCACAATCTCGATCTCTTTCACGCCGGTCGTCAGATTCAGGTCGCGTGTGCCCGAGATCAGCGGCTTTTCGTATAGCGTGTCGCGCACCTGCCATTCGAAGCGGTAGCCGCCCTCGCGCAGACCGTCCAACGTTACGGCGGCCCGGCCATCCTGGCCGCCGCCGGGCCAGGTGACCGCGATATCGGAAATCCGGTGCGTCTCGGACAACAGCATGGGGAAATAACGCGCCGCCGCCGCGGCCCCTTCGCGGGCCTTCTCGATCTCCTCATGCCGTCCGTACTGTTGCCAGGCGAATCCGCCGGCAACGGCAAGGCCCAGGAACAACAAGGTCCAGGCAAGGGCGCCACCCTTTCCGGCCTGTTTCTCGTTGGCGCGCCCGTCGTAGCGATTGGCGACCATCCGGCTCACCATCATCGTAACGGCGAACGTCGCCAGCCCCACGACGAAGCCGAAGCCGGGAATGGCCCAGTTCGTCCATTCCGGCCAGGTCGAATCGCCGAACAGGTAAATCCACGCGACACCCGCGGTGATGACGGCGGCAGCGATCCCGGCACCGATGCCGAGCAGCGTGGCCCAAAGGAAGCCGACCGCCAGATAAAGTCCCTTCTTGCCCATTGCGTTGACGAATCTGTTTGCGGCGTGTCAGACGATTTCTTCGCGCAGGCTGTCGGCGATATAGCGAAGCAGGGTCGCTGCCTCGCTCAGCTGATCGACGATCGGCTCCTCGCCGTCCTCGAGGAGAAAGCGTATGCAATCCCAGTCGTCGTGCAGGGAGCGCACGTCGAGACCGCTCGGCTGATCGTCGATGCCGTAGCGCTCCTCCTCGGGCACATCCCAGTAGAACGTCTGGTTGAGGACGATCGAACGCCGCCCGCTGCCTTCGATGTGGTCAAGCAACCGATTTACGATGCGGCGCAGATCCGCTATCTCGACGGCTGGTGTCTGCATCTCGCGGTACTCCTGTTCTCGACCGGTGAACGTGCGGCACATAATAGGCTCGGAAATATTACCGCAGCGTTTCGAAAACCGAATTACGGGGCCCGTCGGCAATGCGAAAGATTATGACTTAATGGCATACGGCCTGGCCGATTTCGGCGCCATCCGCAGCGCTTTTGGCAACCGGAACTTCGCGATCTACACGGCGGGCAGTACCGTGACGCTCGTCGGGTTGTGGGTGCAGCGGCTGGGGGTCGGCTGGTTGACCTGGGAGCTCACGCAATCCGGGTTCTGGCTCGGTGTGGTGGCCTTCGCCGACCTGTTCCCCGCGGTCGTCGTCGGGCCGTTTGCTGGCGTTCTTGCCGACCGCCTGGACCGCCTGCGGCTGGCCTTTGTCTGCCAGAGCCTTTCGTTGCTGCAGACCGTTGTGCTGTTTGCACTGACTTGGGCGGGGCTGATCGAGATCGTCTCGCTGGTCGCGCTCACCGGTTTCCTGGGCGCGGTGCGCGCGGTCTACATGCCGGTACGGCTGTCGCTTGTCCCGTCGCTCGTGCGAGCCGACGACGTGCCGGCAGCCGTCGCCATTTCCTCGCTGATCTTCAATCTGGCGCGCTTCGTCGGGCCGGCCCTGGCGGGCCTTGTTATCACCGCGTGGGGTGTTGCGCCGACCTTCGCGCTCTACGCGCTATCGGTCGCCACCCTGTTGTTTGCGCTGACTCGCCTGCGCATCGACCGCGGAGCTGCCGCGGCCGGGCGAGGCGTCGGCATGCTGGCCGAGATCGCAGAAGGCGTGCGCTATACGGTGCGGCACCGGGCGGTCGGGCCGCTGCTGCTCCTGATGCTGACGATCTCGGTGCTGGCGCGCCCGGTCGGCGAGTTGCTGCCGGGTTTTGCCGATGCCGTTTTCGGGCGCGGCGCCGCTGGGCTGGCCTGGCTGACCTCCGCCATCGGCCTCGGTGCGGTGGCGGGCGGGGTCTGGCTGGCGAAGCGTGGCAACGCAGCGGGTCTCATGATGATCGCGCTGTTCGGCGGCGGCGGATGCGCGGTGTCGCTCCTGCTGTTCACGGGCACCACGATGTTCTGGGTGGCGGTCGTGGCGGCAGCGATTTTCGGTGGTGCCATGGTGTCCAGCGCGATCGCCACCCAGACCCTGATCCTGCGGGCGGTCGAGGATTCCGTACGTGGGCGCGTGCTGAGCCTCTACGGCGTGATCTTCCGGGGTGGCCCGGCCATTGGCTCGCTGGCCATGGGCGCACTTTCCGGACCGTTCGGTCTGCGCTGGCCGCTTGCGGTCGGCGGGATTCTATGCCTTGTGGCGACGGCCCTGATATGGCCGCGGCGGCGACGCATGATCGTGCTGCTCGAGCGGATTGCGCCGAAACGTGGCAGCTCCGGCTAGGTTTGTCCATTTGCGCGCACCGCAGACCCGGCTATAAAGGGGGCCCGGACGCCGATATCGATCGCGATCCGAAACAACAAACCAAGACACGGGAGAGCAATCCCATGAGCAGGAAAATCCCATTCGCCGTGGCCCTTGCCGCGGCCGCCGGCATCGTCTCGGCATCGGCCGCGGCCGAGGGCATCAAGATCGGCATGATCACGACGCTGTCGGGCGGCGGCAGCGCCCTCGGCATCGATATTCGCGACGGTTTCGAGCTGGCGATCAAGCAGGGCGGCGCCAAGCTGGGCGGCATCCCCGTCGAACTCATCGTCGCGGATGACGGCCGCAAGCCCGAGACCGCCAAACAGATCGCCGACCGCATGGTGAAGTCGGACAAGGTCGACATAATGACCGGGATCGTCTGGTCGAACCTGGCGATGGCCGTGGTCCCCGCCGTGACAAGGGGCGGCACCTTCTACATCAGCCCGAATGCCGGGCCCTCGGCCCTGGCCGGCAAGTTGTGCAACGAGAATTATTTCAACGTCGCCTGGCAGAACGACAACCTGCACGAGGCGATGGGCCAGCACGTGTCCGACAAGGGCTACAACAACGTCTACATCCTTGCCCCCAACTATCCGGCCGGCAAGGACGCGCTGGCCGGGTTCAAGCGTTACTACAAGGGTACGCTTTCCGGCGAGGTCTATACCAAGCTGGGGCAGAAGGACTATGCCGCGGAGATCTCGGCCTTGCGGGCGGCCAAACCCGATGCCGTGTTCTTCTTCCTGCCCGGCGGCATGGGGATCAATTTCCTCAAGCAATTCGCCCAGGCGGGTCTCAAGGATCAGATCCCGCTTTTCGGACCGGCCTTCTCGTTCGACGAGACGATCTTGAAACCGGTGGGCGACGCCGCGATCGGCGTGTTCAACACATCGCAATGGAACGCCGACATCGAGAACGCGGCGAACCGCGCCTTCGTTGCCGATTTCATCGCCGAATACGGCCGCCGGCCCTCGCTGTACGCCAGCCAGGGCTATGATGCGGCGCGGCTGATCGGCTCCGCGCTGGCGGCCGTCAAGGGCGACATGTCGGACCGGAGCGCATTCCGGCTGGCGCTGACCAAGGCCGAGTTCGAGTCCGTGCGCGGCAATTTTCGCTTCGGGTCGAACCATCATCCGATCCAGGACATCTATGTGCGGCAGGTCTACCGGAACGATCAGGGCGAGCTGACCAACAAGATCGTCGGCAAGGTGTTCACGGACCATCAGGACGCGTACGCGAAGGACTGCATCATGTAAGGACCGGGGCGGGCCGTGGCGACGGCCCGTCCGGCCCGGACAGGATCGCGGCGAGCGCCGGCGCCGGGCGGGCACCGCCGGGCGCGGGTGACCGGTCCGCAAACGGAACGTTCGGATGAATGCGCTGCTGGTTCTCGAACAGGTGCTGAACGGCCTGCAGCTCGGCGTCATGCTGTTCCTGCTGGCGGCCGGGCTGACTCTGGTGTTCGGCATCATGGACCTGATCAACCTCGCGCACGGCTCGCTGTACATGGTCGGCGCCTTCGTCGCCGCCACGGTGGCACAGTGGACCGGCTCGTTCCTGCTCGGCCTGCTGGCGGCCCTGCCGGCGGCGGCGCTGGCCGGCATGGCGGTGGAGGTCCTCGCCCTGCGCACCCTGTATGCGCGCAGCCACCTCGACCAGGTGCTGGCGACGTTCGGGCTGATCCTGTTCTTCAACGAGCTGGTGCGCATCGTCTGGGGGCCGCGGGCGATCTTCATGGACGTGCCGCAGGCGCTGTCGGGCACGGTAGAGATCGTGCCCGGCGCCCCCTATCCGACATACCGGCTGGCGATCATCCTGGTGGGGCTCGCGGTGGCCGCGTTCCTGTATGTGCTGATCACGCGCACGCGGGTCGGCATGCTGATCCGGGCGGGTGCCAGCAACCGTGAGATGGTCGGGGCTCTCGGCGTGAACGTGAAGCTCCTCTATACCCTGGTGTTCGGGCTGGGTGCCGCTCTCGCCGGCCTCGCCGGCGCGATGGCCGGGCCGATCTTCGCGGTCGAGGTCGGCATGGGCGAGGGCATCCTGATCTTGACCTTCGTCGTCATCGTGATCGGCGGCATCGGGTCGATCCGCGGCGCGATGGTCGGCGCCCTGCTGGTCGGTCTTGTGGATACCCTGGGGCGCGCGTTCCTGCCCGTGCTGTTCCGCCTGGTCCTCGATCCGGCGACCGCCGACGGGGTCGGCGCCTCGCTGGCGTCGATGTCGATCTACATCCTGATGGCCGGCATCCTGGTATGGCGGCCGCGCGGCCTGTTCCCGGCCCATGGCTGAGCTGCCCCTCATCGGCGTCGTGACCCGGCGCCAGGCGGTGCACCTCGGCGCGCTCGTCTTCCTGGTGCTGCTGCCGCCCGTGGCGCTGGCACTGGACGAGCCGTTCTACATCAGCCTGGCCAGCCGCATCCTGATCTACGGGCTGGCGGCCGCGAGCCTCGATCTGATCCTTGGCTTCGGCGGCATGGTCAGCTTCGGGCACGCGGCCTTCTTCGGTGCCGGCGGCTACGTCGTCGGCATCCTGTTCGTGCACGGCTTCGACGGAACCACATTTCTCGGCCTGATCCCGGGCACGGACAACGCCCTGGTGACCTGGCCGCTGGCCATGCTGGTTACCGGGCTTCTGGCGCTCGTCATCGGCGCCGTCAGCCTGCGTACCGGCGGCGTCTACTTCATCATGATCACCCTGGCCTTCGCGCAGATGCTCTATTTCTTCTTCGTGTCGCTGGAGGCGTATGGCGGTGATGACGGGCTCAGCCTGTATGGCCGCAGCCGGATTCCGGGCATCGATTTGTCGGCAGACGCGGCCTTCTATTACGTCTGCCTCGGCGCGGTGGTGGCCTTCCTGGGACTCGGCCATCGTCTTGTCGGCTCGCGCTTCGGGCGGGTGATCGTGGGCGTGCGCGAAAACGAGCGGCGCATGACGGCGCTCGGCTTTCCGACCTACCGCTACAAGCTCGCCTGCTTTGTCATCGCCGGCGCGACCGCCGGCCTGGCCGGGGCGCTGATTGCCAACCAGACGGAATTCGTCAGCCCGTCGCTGATGCACTGGACGCGATCCGGCGAGATCATGGTGATGGTGATCCTCGGCGGCATGGGCACGCTGTTCGGACCTGTCCTCGGCGCTGCCGTCTTTCTCCTGCTGGAAGAGGTGCTGTCGACCTGGACCGAACACTGGATGATCGTACTCGGCCCGCTCCTGATCTTCTTCGTCCTGTTCGCGCGGCACGGGATGTACGGCTGGATCGTCGGCCGCGACGACCGCGCGTGAACCGACCACCCGCGGGTTTCGCTGGCATTTGTGCCGTGCCCGTTTTGGGACTCGATTACCGGTGATGGCTGGGGCATGCTGACGCACGGATACCGGGCAAACCTGCGCGGGGTTTTTTCGGAAGCCGCCAGGCGAGCGCCGTATCGGTGGGCTGACAGGAAAGGCAAACCATAGTCATGTCGCACGACGTCTTCACCATGCTCGAGTCCGAGGTCAGATTCTATTGCCGAGTGTTCCCGACGGTGTTCGAGCGCGCACGCGGCCATGAGCTCTTCGACCGGGACGGGCGCCGCTATATCGACTTTCTCGCGGGCTGCGGTGCACTCAACTACGGTCACAACGATCCGGCCATAATACGCGCGGTGGTCCGGTATCTGGAGGACGGCGGCATCCTCCACGCCATGGACATGCACACCCAGGCCAAGGCGGATTTTCTGGAGACATTCGACAGCGTCATCCTGCAGCCGCGCAAGCTTGACTACCGGGTACAGTTCACCGGCCCGACCGGCACCAATGCCGTGGAAGCGGCGCTGAAGCTGGCGCGCAAGGTGACGGGCCGACCCACCGTCGCCGCCTTCACCCATGCCTTCCATGGCGTCACGCTGGGATCGCTCGCGGCCACAGCGAACCGGGGCAAGCGGCAGTCGGCCGGTGTCGATCTCGCACACGTCACGCGACTGCCGTTCGACCGATATTTCGGGCCGGAGATCGACACCATCGCGCTGATCGAGCAGCTGCTTGCCGACGCCGGCAGCGGCATCGACATCCCCGCGGCGTTTGTCGTCGAAACCGTGCAGGCGGAAGGTGGTCTGAATGTCGCCTCCGCCGACTGGCTACGCCGCCTGGCGGCCCTTGCCAAGCGCCACGGCATCCTGCTGATCGTCGACGACATCCAGGCCGGATGCGGGCGCACGGGCGAATTCTTCAGTTTCGAGCGTGCCGGCCTGTATCCCGATATCGTGTGCCTGTCGAAATCGATCGGCGGCATCGGATTCCCGTTGGCGCTGGTCCTGATCAAGCCGGAACTCGATCGCTGGCGGCCGGGCGAGCACAACGGTACCTTTCGCGGCAACAACCTTGCGTTCGTGGCGGCCACCGCCGCCCTCGAGCACTGGAAGTCGGGCCGCCTCGAGGCCGAAATCGCGCGGAAGGCGACAACGGTGGCAGAGCGGCTGGCCGGCATGGCCACGGTCGATGGCGGCAACACGGCACAGGTCAGGGGACTCGGCCTGCTGCAGGGCATCGCCTGGGGCCGGCCCGGCGTGTCCGAGCGGATCGCCGAATCCGCGTTCCGTAACGGCCTCGTGCTGGAGACCTGCGGCGCCCAAGACGAGGTCCTGAAGGTCGCGCCGCCCCTGACGATCGACGATGCGGGACTGAACGAGGGCCTCGACATCCTGGAGCGGGCCGTGACATCCGTCCTCGTCGCAGAACCATGACGGAACGCATGCGTGCCCCGATTCTTGAGGCGACGGGCCTGGTCAAGCGATTCGGGGCCATTGTCGCCGTCGACGACCTGTCGATTGAGGTCCGGCCGGGCGAGATTCACGCGATGATCGGCCCGAACGGTGCCGGCAAGACCACCGCGGTCGCGCAGCTGTCCGGCGAGATGAAGGCGGACGCGGGGTCGGTCCGGTTCGACGGCCGGGACGTTACAAGGCTTGCCGCGGACGGGCGGGCCAGGCTCGGCCTGTCGCGCTCGTTCCAGATTACCAGCCTGTTCAGGGGCTTCACGGCGGAGGACAACGTGGCAATGGCGATCCAGGCGCACGCCGGCCACAGCTTCCGGTTCTGGCGCAACGCTCGGCGCGATCCCATGCTGCGCAAACCGGCGCGGGCCATGCTCGACTCGGTCGGCCTCGGTGGCCGGTCCGACCTCCCGGCCGGCGAGCTGGCACATGGCGAGCAGCGCCAGCTCGAACTTGCCATGGCCCTGGCGACGGAGCCGAAAGTGCTGCTGCTCGACGAGCCGATGGCCGGGCTGGGGCCGGAGGAATCGGTCCGCATGATCTCGCTGTTGTCCGATCTGAAGGGCACGGTGTCGGTGCTGCTGGTCGAGCACGACATGGACGCCGTGTTCGCGCTCGCCGACCGTATCAGCGTGCTCGTCTACGGCCGCGTCATTGCCAGCGGCGCACCCGCGGCGATTCGTGCCGATGCGGCGGTGCGCGCAGCCTATCTGGGGAGCGCGGCGTGATGCTCGAGGTGCGCGACATCGAGACTTGTTACGGCGCGAGCCAGATCCTGTTCGGCGTCAGCCTCGACGTCGCCGCCCGCGAGGTCGTTACCCTGATGGGCCGCAACGGCATGGGCAAGTCGACGACCGTGCGGTCGATCATGGGCCTGACGCCGCCGCAGGCCGGGTCGATCCGGTTCGAGGGCGCGGAGATCGCTGGATCTCCCGCCTATGCGGTGGCGCGCGCCGGACTCGGCCTTGTCCCCGAGGGTCGGCATGTCTTCGCCAACCTGACGGTCCGCGAGAACCTCGTCGCTACCGCAGCCAACCGGTCGGACAGCGCAATGCCATGGAATTATGCAGCGATCTGCGAGATGTTCCCACGCCTGGCCGAGCGGGCCGGCAATATGGGCGATACCCTGTCCGGCGGCGAGCAACAGATGCTGGCGATCGCCCGCGCACTGATGACCAACCCGAAGCTGCTGATCCTCGACGAGGCGACCGAGGGTCTGGCGCCGCTGATCCGGCAGGAGATCTGGCACATCCTGCAGCAGCTGCGCGATCGTGGCCAGGCGATCCTTGTGATCGACAAGGACGTCGAAACGCTCGCGCGCATCGCTGACCGCCACTATATTCTGGAAAAGGGCCAGGTCGTCTGGTCGGGCCGTTCCAGCGACCTCGATGCGGATCCCGATCTCGCTCACCGTTATCTGGGGATCTAGAACTCGCTGCCGGCACGGCCGCGGCGGTTTCGATTTCCGCGCACGACAGGAAGACCGTCATGATCGATCCGGCAATGGAGCGCCAGTACAACAACCGCGCCAACGTGCCCGAACATCCCGAATTCCTCGCCGAATGGGCGGAAAAAAGCATGGCCTGGGAGACCGAGGCGCCGCGCAAGGCACTGGATCTCGCCTACGGCGAGAGCGAGGCAGAGCTGCTGGACCTGTTCCTTGCCGACGTTGCCGAGGCGCCGGTGCACATGTACATCCATGGTGGCTACTGGCAGGCCAACACGCGGAAATCTTCGAGCTTCGTCGCCCGGCCGCTGGTCGCGGCCGGGGCGCACGTCGCGGTGGTCGAGTACGCACTGTGCCCGGCGGTCACCATCGACGAGATCGGTCGCCAGATCCGCGCCGCCCTCGCCTGGCTGTGGCGCGAGGCGGAGCGCTTCGGCGGCGACCCGGACAACGTGACCGTTTCGGGCCATTCCTGCGGCGGACAGCTGGTCGGCATGGCGATGGCAACGGACTGGGGCGCGTTCGCCGAGGGCTTGCCCCACGATCTCGTCAAGGGCGGGGTCTCGATCAGCGGCGTCTTCGACCTCACGCCTCTCGTCGACACCACGATCAACGAGAAGGTCGGCATGGATGTGGAAACCGCACGGCGCAACAGCCCGTTGTTCCTGGACCCGGCCACGGCGGCACCGCTCGCGCTGTATTGGGGCGCGGACGAGACCGAAGCGTTCCGCCGGCAGTCGCAGACGATGGCAGAACACTGGCGTGCAAAGGGCGCGACGACCGTCGCCGAGGCGATCCCCGGCACCAACCATTTCACCGTACTGACCGGCATGGACGACCCGGCGCACCCGGCGACGCGGGCAATCCTGCATCAGATGGGGCTTGGCTGACCCCGGCGCTCAGGCCTTGCGCGGCTCCGACCGCCGCATCATTCCGGTGAGCAGCTCATCCTCGCCGATGACGCCGACGAGCACCCCGTCACCGTCGATCAGCGGCATCGGCCGCCCGGTCGCGCGGCGCACCTCGATGGCGGTGCGCATCGGTGTCTCCGGCGTGCCGGACACGAATCCGTCATGTACGGTCTCCAGCGCGAGCTCCGGCGACCACGGCACGCAGCGTGCCTCGGTGCTGTCACAGAAATAGGCCTTGGGACGGCGCGCCCCGTCCAGGCGGCAGCGGTAACGACCCGCCGCGTCGAGGCGCACGGTATCGGGAGCGTCGGGATCGCGGTCGAGCGCGTCGGCCGGCCGCATCAGGCTCGAGCCGCGCAACACGTTCAGCGGGTTCACGTTGGCGACGAAGGCGCGCACGTAGTCGGTGGCCGGCCGGCCGACGATCTCCTCGGGCCGGCCGTACTGGACGATCCGCCCGTCCTGCATGATTGCGATATGGGTGCCGAGCTTGAGTGCTTCGTCGAGGTCATGGCTGACGAAGACGATGGTCTTCTTCAGTGAGCGCTGCAGCTCCACGAGCTCGTCCTGCAGATGCTCGCGGATCAGCGGGTCGAGCGCCGAGAACGGCTCGTCCATCAACAGGATGTCCGCGTCGGTCGCGAACGCGCGGGCGAGGCCGACACGCTGCTGCATGCCGCCGGACAGCTCGTGCGCATGCTTGTCCTTCCACTGCTCGAGGTGGACCAGCTTCAGCTTCTCGTCGACGATGTCCTGGCGCGCCGCCTTCGGCATGCCGCGCAGCTCGAGGCCGAGGCCGACATTCTCCGCCACGGTGCGCCACGGCAGCAGGGCGAACTGCTGGAACACCATGGCGATGCGCTGCGAGCGCAGCCGCCGCAGCGTCGTTGCGTTGCACGATGCCACATCGATAGTGCCGTCCCCGTCGGCGACCAGGACCTGGCCGCGCGTCACCTTGTTGAGGCCGTTGACGCAGCGCAGCAGCGACGACTTGCCGGAGCCGGACAGTCCCATCAGGACGCAGATCTCACCCTCCTCGACGGCCAGCGACGCGTCGTGCACGCCGACCACGGCGCCGGTCGCCTCGAGGATCGCGTCGCGGTCGGCGCCGCCGTCCAGCATCTTCAGCGCCGCCGCCTCGTCGGCGCCGAAGATCACATCGACATTGCGGAATTCGACCGCGGGCATGGGCTCAGTTCTTCGTTTCTTTTGGTTGCTTGAAGAATCGGTCGAGCAGGATCGCCAGGATGACGATCGCCAGCCCGGCCTCGAATCCTTGGGCGATGTTGACTGTGTTCAACGCCCGCACCACCGGCTTGCCCAACCCGTTGGCGCCAACGAGCGCCGCGATCACCACCATGGACAGCGACAGCATGATGCATTGGGTCAGGCCCGCCATAATCGTCGGCAGCGCGTAGGGCAGCTCGACCTTCCAGAGCAACTGGCGTTTGCTTGCGCCGAAGGCCTCGCCCGCTTCGACGAGCTGCTTCGGCACGCCGGATATCCCAAGATAGGTGAGACGGACTGGCGCAGGGATGGCGAAAATCACGGTCGAGATCAGGCCGGGCACGACGCCCAGACCGAACAGGATCAGCGTCGGGATCAGATAGACGAAGGTTGGGATCGTCTGCATCAGATCGAGGATCGGCCGCAGTGCCGTGTAAAGCCAGGGCCGGTGTGCCGCCGCTATTCCCAGCGGGATGCCGGCGAGCATGCAAATGGCGGTTGCCGAAAGGACAAGCGCCAGGGTTTCCATCGTCGGCTTCCAGTAGCCGAGATTGAGAATCAGCAGCAGCGAGGCGACGACCAGGGCCGTCAGCTTCCAGGAACGGTGAAGTCGCCATGACAGGGCCGCTGCGATCGCCGTCAGGGCCAGCGGATGCATCCAGTCGAGCGCCCAGATGAATCCCTCGATGAGGAACCCGAGAACGTCGGAGATGAGATCGAACAGCCAGGCGACGTTGTCGTTGAGGAATTCGACGAATCCCTTGATCCACCGGCCAAGGGGAATCTTGTTTTCGGTTAGCCAGTCCAGCATCTCCCGTGTGCCTCCCGCTTCTGGTTGGCCGCCCGTCCCGCGACGCAAGACGGCCGGACCCTGTGGGCCCGGCCATCGGACACGAATCGTTCAGCCCGCGTCAGAGGCCGAGATGTTTTCTGACCGCGGCCAGCCCATTGCCGCCGTCGAAGGTCTGAACGCCTTCGAGCCACGCCCCGAGAGCGTCGGGATTCTTCTTCAGCCAGTCCGCGGCCGCTTTGTTGGGTTCGACCGCGTCATCGAGGATCGCCCCCATGATCTGGTTTTCCATGGCCAGCGTGAATTTCAGGTTCTTCAGCAGGCGTCCGACGTTGCCACATTCCGTGACATAGCCGGCACGGGTGTTCGTGTAGACCGTAGCGCCGCCGAAATTCGGCCCGAACCAGTCGTCGCCGCCGGAGAGGTACGCGAGCTTGAAATTGCTGTTCATCGGGTGCGGCTCCCACCCCAGGAAGACGATCCATTCCTTGCGCGAGACTGCCCGCCGGACCTGGGCCAGCATTCCCTGCTCGCTGGATTCGACGAGCTCGAAGCCCTTGAGCTTGAACGCGTCCTTGGCGATCATGTCGAGGATCAGGCGGTTGCCGTCGTTGCCCGGCTCGATGCCGTAGATCTTGCCATCCAGCCGGTCCTTGAACTTGGCGATGTCCGCGAAGTCGCGCAGGCCGCCCTCGGCCACGTAGTTGGGCACCGCAAAGGTGTATTTCGCACCTTCGAGGTTGACGCCGATCGTATCGACCGAGCCATCCTCACGATACGGCTTGATATCGCCTTCCATGGTGGGCATCCAGTTTCCGAGGAAGACGTCAATGTCTCCATTCTTCATGCTGGCATAGGTGACCGGAACGGACAGGACCTGGGCCTCGGGCTTGTAGCCCAGACCCTGGAGCACCACGGACGTCGCCGCCGTCGTTGCGGTGATGTCGGTCCAGCCGACGTCCGAGAAGCGGACCGTCTTGCAGGAGGCCGGCTCCGAGGCCGCGTGGGCCGCCGGAACGGCGAACGCGAGGAGGACGGCCAGCGCGCCGGCGCGCGAGAATGTCTTGAGCATCGTTGTCTCCCTGTCTTGGATCGTTTGCGCGGTTGCCGCCGCGTTTGGTCGTTTTCGTGGCTTTATCCTGCCCTGTTCCGCGGCCCGACGCAACGCACAGCGATGTTTTTTCATTGACCGCCCGCCGGAAAAAAAGATGTTGTGCCGAAAGACGCGAATCCGCCGGAATAAGGGAGTCGAGAAGCGGTGGAACCGGAATTCGATTACGTTATCGTCGGCGCCGGCTCGGCCGGTTGCGCCCTGGCCTACCGGCTGTCCGAGGACAGCCGGAACACGGTCCTCGTCCTCGAATACGGTGGCACCGATGCCGGGCCGCTGATCCAGATGCCGGCAGCGCTGTCCTATCCGATGAACATGGCGCGCTACGACTGGGGCTATTGGTCGGAGCCGGAGCCGCATCTCGGCGGCCGCCGGATGGCCTGCCCGCGCGGCAAGGTCATCGGCGGCTCGTCCTCGATCAACGGCATGGTCTTTGTGCGCGGCCACGCCTGCGATTACGACCACTGGGCGGAGCAGGGCGCCAGGGGCTGGGCCTTTCGCGACGTCCTGCCCTATTTCAAGCGGATGGAGGATGCCCATGGCGGCGAGGAGGGCTGGCGCGGCACCGGCGGGCCGCTGCACGTCACGCGCGGCGCACGCCGCAATCCGTTGTTCCACGCCTTCGTCGAGGCCGGCCGGCAGGCCGGATACCAGGTCACCGAGGACTACAACGGCGAGAAGCAGGAAGGCTTCGGCGCAATGGAGATGACAATCTGGCGCGGTCGCCGCTGGTCGGCCGCCAGCGCCTATCTGAAGCCCGCTCTCAAGCGCCCGAACGTGGCGCTGCGGCGGGGGCTCGCCCGGCGCGTGCTGTTCGACGGGCGGCGTGCCACCGGCGTCGAATTCGAGCGCCGCGACCGGACCGAGACGGTGCGGGCGCGGCGCGAGGTCATCCTCGCGGCCTCGTCTCTGAATTCGCCGAAGCTCTTGAAGCTGTCCGGCATCGGCCCGGCCGCCGAGCTGCGCGAGCACGGCATCGAGGTCGTCGCCGACCGCCCCGGCGTCGGCGAGAACCTGCAGGACCATCTCGAGCTCTACCTGCAGATGGAATGCCTGCAGCCGATCACGCTGTACCGGCACCTCAATCTGGTCTCGAAGGCGTGGATCGGTGCCCAGTGGCTGCTGTTCCGGTCCGGTCACGGCGCCACCAACCATTTCGAGAGCGCCGCCTTCGTGCGCTCGCGGGCTGGCGTGCAATACCCCGATATCCAGTACCATTTCCTGCCGGTCGCGATCCGCTACGACGGCAAGGCGCCGGCGAAGACACATGGCTTCCAGGCGCATGTCGGGCCGATGCGCTCCACGTCGCGCGGACATGTCCGACTGCGCTCAGCGGACCCGCGGGATCCGCCGCTCATCCGGTTCAATTACATGTCGCAGGACTCGGACTGGGCGGACTTCCGCACCTGCATCCGGCTGACCCGCGAGATCTTCGCTCAGGACGCCTTCAAGCCTTATGCCGGGCGCGAGATCGCGCCCGGTGCGACGGTCGAGAGCGACGCCGCGCTGGACGAATTCATCCGCGATGCGGTGGAGAGCGCCTATCATCCCTGCGGCACCTGCCGCATGGGTGCGTCAGACGATGCCATGGCGGTCGTCGACCCGGACTGCCGCGTCATCGGAGTGGACGCGCTGCGCGTCGCCGACAGCTCGATCTTCCCGCGCATCACCAACGGCAATCTCAATGCGCCCTCGATCATGGTCGGCGAGAAGGCGAGCGACCAAATCCTGGGCCGCGATCCGCTGCCGCCCGCGAATCAGGAACCGTGGATCCACCCGGATTGGCGGACCGTGCAACGCTGATCCGGGACCCTGGGCCTGATACCGCGACGCCATGCCAATCCCTGCAAACCATTAATTAAACAATGTCCTATATCAATATCCGGTGCAGTCGCACGCCGGGGAGCCGTATGCGCCGTCTGTTTCGATACCTGTTGCTGAACACGCGGATGAAGACCGCCGGGACCTGGATGTCGGTCGCGCTGGGAATTGTCGCCCTCCTCATGTTTGCCGTGTCGATCCGCGTGTTCCTGGATTCCTACCAGCTCGGCCGCACTTGGGAGACCTTCGAGAAGGGGCCCGGCAGCAAATCCGACACGCTGGGCGAGCTGCGCGGCTCGCTTGGCTATGGCGGCCTCATTCATGAGTTCAAGGACTTCATCCTGCGCGGCGAGATGATCCGCATCTCCAAGGCCGGCCGCAAGGTCGACGACGCCTATCGCGCGATCAACAAATACATAGAGCTCGGCGTCAACGAGCGTGAGCGGCAGGCGCTGCAGGACCTGCGTGGCGTGGTCGGGCAGTACGCCGCGGCCCTGCAGGCCGTGGTGCAGCTGATGCGGGACGAGATGACCGCGAAAGAGATCGATGCCGCGATCGAGATCGACGACGGTCCGGCGCTCGCGGCGTTGGAGGTCCTCGCCGAGGAGCTCGCCCTGGCGCGCCGGACCGCGGCCGGGCAGGTCTACGCGAAGGTCGGCAGCCTGAACAGCTTCGCCCTCCTGGCCGCGCTGCTGATCGGGCTGATGCAGGTCGTGGTCGTCCTCGGATTCCTGCTGGCCAACCGCAAATGGCTGGTGGCGCCGATGGAGGCGCTGGCCGGGGCCATGCACGCGCTGGCCGGCGGCGATTCCAGGGTCGAGATCCCGTGCACAGACCGCGGCGACGAGCTCGGCGAGATGGCCGACGCCGTACTGGTGTTCAAGGACAACATGATCCGCAACCAGGAGCTGACCGAGGAGCGCGAGGCCGGGTTGCGTGCAAGGGAACAGCGGGCGCACCGCATCGACGGCCTCATCGAGGGGTTCGACGGCAAGGTGTCGGGGGTTCTGGGGGCCGTTGCATCGGCGGCGGTGGAGCTGGAAAAGACCGCACAGCAGATGTCGTCGACCGCCGAGGAGGCGAGCGGCCAGGCCACTGCGGTCGCGACCGCCTCGAGCCAGGCCTCGGCCAACGTTCAGACCGTCGCCGCCGCAGCCGAACAGCTGTCGGCCTCGATCGCCGAGATCGGGCGGCAAGTCAACCAGTCGGCCGAGATCGCGCGGGATGCCGCCGACGAGATGGACAGCACGAACCAGACCGTGCAGGGATTGACCGACGCGGCGAGCCGGATCGGGGAAGTGGTCGACCTGATCAACGACATCGCCGGTCAGACCAACCTTCTGGCGCTGAACGCGACCATCGAGGCGGCGCGCGCCGGCGAAGCCGGCAAGGGCTTCGCGGTGGTCGCCCAGGAGGTCAAGAACCTCGCCAACCAGACCGCCAGGGCGACCGAGGAGATCTCCCAACAGATCGCTGCGGTGCAGGAGGAGACGACCGGCGCGGTCGACGCGATCGAGAAGATCCGCTCGATCATCGGCCAGGTCAACGACATCGCGACGACGATCTCGGCCGCGGTCGAGGAACAGGGCAGCTCGACCCAGGAGATCGCCCGCAACGTCCGCGAGGCGGCGCGTGGCACCGCCGAGGTGAACAGCAACATTGCGGGCGTCACGGAAGTTGCCAATCAGGCGGGCAGCGCCGCAGCGCAGGTTCTCTCCTCGTCCGGCGAACTGTCCCGGCAGGCGGAGACCCTGCGCGGCCAGATCGACACCTTCCTGCGCGACGTAAAGACCGTCTGATGGCCCGATCGACGGCGACCGCCTGAACTGTGGGAATCCCGGGCTTGAGCATTCGGTGTGCCGATGGCCGCCGCGATCCTGGCGATTATCCCGTTAGTGTGGGCGCATTAGCCTTTTCTTAATACTAAATAGGTAAATTTTATCAAGATTTTCCGCGGGCGGGTAAGACTCGGGAACTATTTCGATCCATGATTGCAGAACCGGCTGTTCCAATTGCCGTGACCAGGTTGTACACCGGCACGCGGCTGATGTAATAAATAATTCGTGATTCAATTTTATTGTACATGAACGTTGATAATAAAGAATGTGTAGTGGTCTCGATTTGCCATTATTTTAAGTAATTTTTACCGTCGATCGGAATTCGGCGCGAGGAGAACTCGGCCTCATGGGGGAAATCGCTGATTCTTTGTTATTCAGGGCGCGCTGCTGGCTGAGTGTGCGGAACAGCTTGGTGGCGATCCTCTGCGTGCTGACCGGGATCATCGGCTATTACACCATCGCGCTGTGGATCGACGCCGTACACAAGCGCGACAATGCGCTCGTCGCGTCGCTCGCCGGGGCCACCGCCGATCGCATGCTCGGCGCCGCCGCGGCCCTGGCGGCCGAGCGCGAGCTTACGGCGCGGGCGCTTGGGATAGGGGGCTATGCGGGGTCGGTCGACACCGGCCTGCGCGGACAGATAGACCGCCAGAGAGGTATCGGGCAATCCATGCTCGAGGAAGTCATCGAAAATCTGGACAGCATGGATTCCCCGGCACTGGCGCCCCATTTTGGCGCTGTACGGCAAGCTTTGGACGACCTCCGGGTGCTGCGCGTCAGGGTAGACGAGGCGCTGCGGCAGGATGGGTCGGTGGCCGCTGGTGATGAGCTTGCCGATCGCTGGTGGCCAACAGTATCCGGCGTGATCGACTCGTTGGAACGGTTGCGGCTGGCCGCCGAGTTCCGCCCCGACGACACGCTCGACTTCCCGCCGCGGTTTTCCCGAATTCAGGAGCTTGCCACACTGAAACAGGCGGTGTGGACGATTATCGAGTACACGGCGCGCGAACGCGAGGTGCTCGCAACCGCCCTGTCGAACGACGAACCGCTTTCCGCGGACCAGATCCTGCAGCTCGGGATCTACCGCGGATATATCGACGGGGGTTGGGACGCCGTGAGCGCCTACGTGTCGCGCCCGTCCGCTGATCCCGCGATCATCGGAGTACAGCGCAAGAGCGGAACGATGTTCGAGGGGTATCGGCAATTGCGCGGAGACCTCATGCGGCCCGGCATGGCGGGCGACCCCTATCCGGCGACCGCCGACCAATGGCATGCACGGTCGCAGGCCGCCTCCGCCTCCGTCGAGGAACTGGCCCGCCTCGCCGGACAGGTGTCCGCGCGGATCGCCGAGACCGCGGTCGCGCGCGGCGAGCGCCACATCCGGGTCGACAAGATCCTGCTGGTCGCCGGCGGCACCGCGATCCTGCTGTCGTTCTGGATCGTCCTGTGGCGCGTGACGCGGCCGCTCAGTCAGATGACCAGTGCCATGCAGCGGCTCGTCGCGGGCGACAAGGAAATCAGGATAACGTGGGCCGACCGAGCCGATGAGATCGGCGGGATCGCCCGTGCCCTTCAGGTGTTCCGCGAAAACGCGATTGAGAACGAACGCCTGCAGCAGGAGCGGAGCGAGCGCGAGGCGCGCGTGCAGGAGGACAAGCGCAGCTCGATGCTCGAGCTCGCCGACCGCTTCGAGACGCAGGTCACCGGCGTCGTCGAGGCCGTTGCCCAGGAAATCCGCCAGATGGAGGATATTGCGGCGCGCATGGCCGAAACGGCGGATCAGGGAACCCAGAAATCCGCGACGGTGGCGGCCGCTTCACGGGAAGCGACGGCAAACGTGACCACGGTGGCCATGGCGGCCGAGAAGCTGAGCGCATCGATTGCGGAAATCGGCCGACAGGCGGGCCAATCGGCGGACATTTCCGGCCGTGCGGTCGATCGGGCAAACCGGACCGACGAGACCGTCCAGGGGCTGACCACGGCGGCGGGTCGCATCGGCGAGGTGGTCGAGCTCATAAACGACATCGCCGGGCAGACCAACCTGCTGGCCCTGAACGCGACGATCGAGGCGGCGCGCGCCGGCGAGGCCGGCAAGGGATTTGCGGTGGTCGCCAACGAGGTGAAGAACCTTGCCAACCAGACAGCCAGAGCCACGGAGGAAATCTCGACCCAGATCGCGGCGGTCCAGGACGAAACGCGCGACGCCGTCACGGATATCCAGAGCATTCGCGGCATCATCGGTGAGATCAACGAGATCTCGATGACCATTGCCGCGGGCGTCGAGCGGCAGGGCGTGTCCACGAAGGAGATCGCCCGTAACGTCCAGCAGGCGGCGGCCGGCACCGAAGAGGTCAATGCCAACATCGAAGCCGTCAGCATGGCGGCGGACGAGACGGGATCGGCCGCGCGCCAAGTCATGGACGCCACGAAATCGCTCACGCAGAGGGCCGACGAACTGTCGCGTGAGGTGATGCGCTTTGTCGCCGGCATCCGTAACGGCTGATCGCGGCCATGCGGTCTCGTCGGGGCTGGACAGGGCCGGCGCAAACGACCATCATTGGAGCATGTTTTGGTTGAGAGACAGGCGGTTGCTGCGAGTCTGGCGCATGTTCTCGGCAGCCGTCGCGATAATCGCGATCGGCCTCATCGTCGCGGGTGGCGGGCGGTCCCAGGAAGAGCCGCACGCCGTTCGCCTGATCGTCAAGGGGCCGATCGGGCCGGCGGTGGCGGATTATATCCATCGCGGGCTGGAAAAGGCCGTCGACCGCGGCGCGACGGTGGTGATCCTGCAGATGGACACGCCGGGCGGGCTCGACACCTCGATGCGTGAGATCATTCAGGACATCCTGGCTTCGCCGGTGCCGGTGATCGGCTATGTCGGCCCCTCCGGCTCGCGCGCCGCCAGTGCCGGCACCTACATGCTGTATGCCACCCATTTGGCGGCCATGGCCCCGGCAACGAATCTCGGCGCGGCCACACCGGTGACGATGGGCGGCGGCGAGCCGGATCTGCCGGACGAGCCGGCGGACACGGATTCGGGCGACAAGGAATCCAAGAAGAAGGAGTCATCGAATTCGGACAAGACGGCCGAGGACGAGGACGACACGGACGCCGAGGACGAGGCCGACGATGAGGACAAGGCGGCGGAGGACTCGCCGCGGCGCGGCAAGCCCGGCATGGACGAGAAGATGATGCAGGACGCCGTCGCCTATATCCGCAGCCTCGCCCAGAAACGCGGGCGCAACGCCGAATGGGCGGAAAAGGCGGTCACCGAGGCGGCCAGCCTGTCGGCCGAAGATGCGCTGAATGAGGGGGTGATCGACTTCATCGCCGAGACGCCCGCGGAGATTCTGGAGAAGGCGGACGGACGCACGGTCGATGTGGCCGGGGTGCAGCGGACGCTCAAGACCAAGGAACTCGCGGTGGTGGACCTTGCTCCCGACTGGCGCACCGAGTTCCTGGAAGTCATCACCAACCCGACGGTGGCGTACCTGCTGCTGTTCACGATCGGCGTGCCGGCGCTGATGATCGAGTTCTACACCGGCACGCTGGTGGCCGGCGTGATCGGCGCGATCTGCATCGTGCTCGGCCTTTACGGGCTGCACGTTCTGCCCATCAACTATGCGGGCGCAGGGCTGATCCTGCTCGGCTTCGCGCTGATCGTCGGAGAGGTCTTCATGCCGAGCTTCGGCGCGCTCGGAATCGGCGGGATCGTCTCGTTTGTGATCGGCTCGGTGATGCTGATCGAGACGGACGTACCGGGATTCGGCATCTCGCCCTGGGCGATCGGCGGGGTCGCGGCGACGGCCGGCGCCCTGATACTGCTCGTCCTCACGCTGCTTATGCGGGCGCATGCGCGGCCGGCGGTGAGTGGACGTGAATCGATGATCGGCGTTCCTGCGACCGTCATCGACTGGTCCGGACACAGGGGCCGCGTGCGGGCCCATGGGGAGGCCTGGCAGGCGCGGTCCTCCGGCGGACCCTTTACGCAGGGCGATCGGCTGGTCGTTGCCGGGATCGAGGGCCTGACCCTCGTCGTGGAAAAAGAAGACGCGACCGAAACGGAGAACTGAGGAGGCTGGAAATGACTTGGTTTGTGATCGGACTCCCCGTGGCATTGCTGTTGTATTTCGTGGGGTCGCTCCGGATTTTCAGGGAGTATGAGCGCGGCGTGGTGTTCACGTTCGGCCGGTTTACTGGTGTGCGCGGAGCGGGCCTGCGGATCGTCTTCCTGGGTGTCCAGCAGGTGGTGCGTATCGATCTGCGCGTCCGCGTGCTCGACGTGCCGACCCAGGACGTGATCTCGCGCGACAACGTCTCCGTTCACGTCAATGCGGTGGTCTATTACCGGGTCGTCGACCCGGAGCCGGCAGTGATCCAGGTTGAGGACTTCACCATGGCGACCAGCCAGCTGGCCCAGACCACGCTGCGCTCGGTGCTCGGCCAGCACGAGCTGGACGAGATGCTGGCGGAGCGCGACAAGCTGAACGCCGATATTCAGGTCATCCTGGACGAGCAGACCGATGCATGGGGCATCAAGGTCGCGAATGTCGAAATCAAGCACGTCGACCTCGACGAGAGCATGATCCGGGCGATCGCAAAACAGGCGGAGGCCGAGCGCTTGCGGCGGGCCAAGGTGATCGACGCCGAGGGCGAGCACCAGGCGGCCGAGAAGTTCTACCAGGCCGCGGCGATCCTGGCGCAGGTGCCGGAGGCGATGCAGCTGCGGTACCTGACGACACTGACGGGGATTGCCACGGACAAATCCTCGACGATCGTCTTTCCGTTCCCGATGAAATTCGGCGAGATGCTGAGGGGGCGTACAGACGGCGGCGACGGCAAGTCGTAGGACGCACGATAGCGGAGGGCGCGACATGCCAATCGGCAGGTTCGTGGAGTACGACGATGCGCCGGCGGAGGTGCGGGCGGTCTATGACGACATCATGGAGACCCGCGGCGTCGACTGGATCAACAATTTCTGGAAGGCGCTGGCGCAGGATCCGCCGACGCTCAAGCGCACCTGGGAGAGCGTCAAGCAGGTGATGGCACCGGGCGCGCTCGACCTGCTCACCAAGGAGATGATCTACGTTGCGGTCAGCGTCACCAACGGCTGCGCGTACTGCATCAACTCGCATCTCGCCGGGGCGCGGGCCAAGGGCATGAGCGACGCCATGCTGGCCGAGCTGATGGCGGTGATCGGCATGGCCAACGAGACCAACGCCCTGGTCACCGGCTGGCAGGTCGAGCTGGACGAGAAGCTGCGCGAGGCGGCGCGGGGCGGCTGAGTCAGCGCGCAAGTGCCGCGATGCGAACCGGCCCGCAAGCGGCGGCGCACCGGTACCGTGTGGCGTGTTCCGGTTCGCAGTCAGGGAGGCAGCCGAAAAAGAAACCCCACAAGGAAGCTGTGCGAAGTCACGCCGTCCTGTGTGACCGGCCCGGCTCCGACGACCTCCAGCCTGATTTCATCCGTCTTGAGAAACCGGTAGCCGATGAGATTTGAGCCGGAACCGCCGCCCAAGGGAAACGCAAGTCCGGCCATCGCTTGCCCGGCCGCAACCGTATCGCTGCCGCCCACCACCAGCGGACCGCCAGTGAAACACAGGGCACACCCGATCTCGCGGTAGTCGGCCTTGAGATGCAGGAATCCGCCCCCGATCCCGACGAACGGCCGGATCCCCTCTTGCGCCCCCAGTTCATAAACCACATTTCCCATCATGCCGGCACCGTAAAGATCGCCGACAGTGTCGGTCGCGGTGATCGGGCTGCCGGGAAACGGGTTCAGATTGTTCAGCACGAAATTCTCATAAGACAGCTGGGCTTCCAGGCGAATCCGGCCGATCGTGCGGCCGACACTGATGCCGCCGCCTACTTCGAGGCCGAGATCGGCCCGGTAGATATCTTCCGCAACCGGGTCGTTCACTGCTCCCAACGTAGTGCCGAGGGCAACATACCAGCTCCTCGGGGCGACCGGCGACGGCTGTCCGACATCGGTCGTCTGCGCGCTGGCGGAGGCGGATACCAAAACAGTAGCAAACACCGTCGCGCCACTGATTGCCTGTCGCATCACGATGATCCTTGTCCGTATGTTGCCGGCACCAGTAACCAGACCGCGCACGGGCCGGAAATTGGAAGTGGAACCGTTTCCTGCGATCGCGCATGCATGGATACCGGGGACCTCTCGCCGCAGCCGGGATATGATCGGGGACCATGACGCAAACAATCTACCGCTCGGTCGCCCGGTTCTACGACCTGCTCGACCTGCCGTTCGAGGGCCGGCGCTACGCGCCGATCCGCCCGCGGATGTTCGAAGGCCTCACGGGCACGGCCCTCGACGCCGGCGTCGGCACCGGCCGCAACATGCCGTACTACCCGAAGGACCTGCGCGTTACCGGCATCGACCTGAGCCCCGCCATGCTGGCCCGCGCGCGCGAGCGGCGCGACCGGCTCGGCCTCGAGGTCGAACTGCTGGAGCGCGACGTCTGCGACAGCGGATTTCCCGACGGCCGGTTCGATGCCGCGGTGGCGACCTTCCTGTTCTGCGTCCTCGACGATTCGCTGCAGCTGCCGGCGCTCAAGGAACTGGCGCGGATCGTCAGGCCCGGCGGCGAGATCCGCATGCTCGAATACGTCTACTCGCAACACCCCCGCAAGCGCTTCGTGATGCGTCTGTGGGCGCCCTGGGTCCGCCTCGTCTACGGCGCCGCCTTCGACCGCGAGACCGAGCGCTACGTGCCGGAGGCCGGCCTCGAGATCGTCGACGAGCGCTTTTTGTTCGAGGACATCATCAAGCTGATCGTCGCCCGCGTTCCGGGTTAGCGGGCCGGCATGAGGAGGCGAATCAGGACGAGGCCGTGAATCGCGCCGACCAGCGCGCCCGCGCCGGCGATTATCGCCGCGAATACCGCGAGTAGAAACATGATGCCTTCAAGCGGAATACTTGCGTCGGCGGCCAAGAAAATCATCGGCATCGCGACGAGCCAAGCCAGACTGTTCGCCGGTATCCACCACAGGGCCCGGCCGACATACCGGCGCAGGATGAGCCATTGCGGCACGGCGAGTACGGCGCCAAAGGCCGCACCGATCCCCATCTCGATGGCGAGCACCGTCACCATGCCGAACCCGATAGGCTCGTCGACAGTGACGGGACCTTCGCTCGAGAATGGGACGGTGGCAGGCAGTGTGCCCATGAACCAGGCAATCGCGGCGCCGATCGCTGTGGCCATCGTCCAACTTCGCGCCCGCATGTTATGGAGCCGGCTTCGCAACACCGTCCATTGCGCGAAGCCGACGACCGCGCCGTCGAGGGCACCCATCGCGGCAAACAGCGGCACAATCGAGAGCACGTAGGTAACGCTCCAGGATAGAATCTGCGCCAGCATCACGGTGATAAGCCCGACCAGCCCGAGCCCCAGCACGTCGCCGACGGCATTGGCGGCAACCCAGCGGATCCAGAACCCGGCCATTTCCGTCGGCCCGCCGGTGCTCACCCCGTCCGGGGCCGGCGGCCGGTCAGCGGGTATTGCGGGTCGGAATAGCCCGGTGTCGACGGGTGGCCGGGGGCGACGAGGGTGTCGACCAGCGCCTCGTCCTCGGCCGTGAACTCGTGGCGCAGGCTGGAAAGGTAGCCCTCCCACTGCTCGACGGTGCGCGGGCCGGTGAGCGCGCTGCTGACGATCTCGTTGTTGAGCATCCACAGCAGCGCGAAGTCCGCGGCGGTCATGCCGCGCCCCTTGGCGTGCTCGGCGATCTTTTCGGCAATGACCATGGATTCGGTGCGGAACTCTGTCTCCATCATGCGCTTGTCGGCACGGCCGGCGCGGGTTCCGGCCTCGGGCTCGGCGCCCGGCTTGTACTTGCCGGTCAGCACGCCGCGGGCCAGCACGGAATACGGCACCACGCCCATGCCGTAATGGTCGCAGGCCGGCAGCACCTCGACCTCGGGCACGCGGTTCAAGAGATTGTAGTAGGGCTGGCAGACCAGCGGGCGCGAGATGCCGAGCCCGTCGGCGATGCGCACCGCATCGGCGATGCGCCAGCCGCGGATGTTGGAGACGCCCCAGAACCGCGCCTTGCCGGTGGCCAGGATGTCCGCCACCGCGGTCAGCGTCTCCTCCATCGGCGTGCCTTCGTCCGGCTTGTGCAAGTACCAGACGTCGACGTAATCGGTGCCGAGCCGCTCGAGGCTGTCATCGATCGCCTGCAGCAGCCATTTGCGCCCGAGCCCGCCCTCGTTGGGACCGGAGCCGAGGAAATTGCCGGCCTTGGTCGCCAGCACCCACTTGTCGCGGTCCTCGGCGATGTGTTTGCCGACGACGCGCTCGCTCTCGCCCCTGTTGTAGTTGTCCGCGGTGTCGATGAAGTTGACGCCGGAATCGCGGGCGATCGCGATGATCTTCTGGGCGGTCTTGGAATCGGTTTGGCCGCCGAACATCATGGCGCCGAGGCAGAGGGGCGAGACCTTGAGGCCGCTGTGGCCGAGACGGCGGTAGTCCATATCGAAGGGTCTTCGCAGGTTCGACAAGAAAGAGGCGCGGCCAATCTAACCTGACCGCGCCTCGTCGCAAAGCTGCGAATGGTGCCGGCTATGGCCCGGCGGCCAGGGTGGGGTCGCCGGCCGCGCCCTTGCCCTTCGCTTTCGGACCGCCGCCGCCGTTGCCGCCTCCCGCGGCAACAGTCGCCGTGATCATGTCGGATGCGCTGGCGCCCGCGGTATCCGTCACGGTCAGCCAGATGCTGTGGGTACCTGTCGGCAGGCTGACGGTCGGGGCCATTCCCGTTACCGCATGGCCACCGGCCGTGTCTGTCCAGCTCCACAGATACGTGACAATCGTGCCGAACGGGCCACTGGCGCTGCCGTCCAGCTCGACGGCGGCGAATCCGTCGCCATCGTCGTCGCGAACGTTCACGTCGGCACCGGCGTCGGCAGTCAGGCCAGCGGGGACCAGATCCGTGCGGTCGGCAATCCGGCCGTTGGCAATCTCGAACACGAAGCTGCCGCCCCTGTTCTGGTTGAACGTGTCGTTCGCCGGCCAGACCTGCAGGCGGTACGCCGGTGCCAGCGGCGGTGCCAGGAACAGGGTCTCCTGGCGGCCGTAGCGGCCGCATTCGGCCCCGATCGCGGGGCATCGGCTGGTGCTGGAGTCGAGAAACAGCCAGAAGGCGGCGTCGCTGCCGTCCAGTTTGCGAAGCCGCGCCTCGAGATCCGGCAGCCACGCGGTGATCCGGCTCGACCGGACCAATGCGCCGTCGATCGTGACGGTGACCGCGAAGGGCTGGGTCGGATCCAGGACTTCGAGGTCGATCGAGAACAACCCGCCATCCGGCACGCTGCCGGCACCGTGTCGGTAGGCCGGGAAGGCGGCCGGCGCATAGGAGGTCAGGCTTGCGCCTCCGGCCCGATTGACCGCGCTCCATGGATCGATCATGCCGAACCCCCAGTCGTTGTCCTTGCCGGCGACCGGACCTCTCGGATGCGCCGTCTCGAAGATGATCTGACGGACATCCTCTGGCGACATCGTGCCGCCGCCGGCCTCGACCATCAGCGCCACCACGCCCGCGACGAACGGGCTGGCCATGGACGTGCCGCTCAACACCGTATAGCAGTCGGTCGTGCACAGCAGTCCGCCCCACGGGTCGATATAGGCTGCGGCAATGGTATGACCCGGGCCGACGACGTCCGGCTTGGTCCGTCCGTCCGCCGTGGGGCCGCGGCCGGAGAACGGCGTCAGGTAGGGCCCGGCCGACCACCAGTCGCGGCGCTCGACGGACGCGGACCAGTCGGCGACCGCGCCGACGGTGATCGCACGGCGCGCCGCCGCGGGCGTGCCGACGGTCGCGGGGGTCGCCCCGGCATTGCCGGCCGCCACGACCACGGTCTTGCCATGGATATCGACGGCATTGTCGATGGCGGCGCTGAGGGCGTCGGTGCCATCGGAACTGGCGTCGCTGCCGAGGCTGAGATTGATGACGTGGACCGTCGGCTGGGCGGCGCACCATTCGACTCCGCGGATAACGTTGCGGACACGCCCGGATCCGGCCGCGTCCAGGACCTTCGCTCCGTAGAGGTCGGCGGCCGGCGCCACGCCGATGAACAGCGCCGCCTCGTCGGCGGGAAAGCCGGTGCCGTCGCCGGCCGCGATGTTCGAGACGTGCGAGCCGTGGCCGTTGTCGTCGTAGGGATCGGCTCTTCTGTTCACGAAGTCGATCCAGCCAGCGATCTTGCTGGTGCCGGCGTCGTTGAATTGCTCATGGATGCCGTGGATTCCGGTATCGATGATGCATATGCCGACGCCTGCGCCGGCGATCCCGAGGCCGCCGTCCAGAGTCGGCGCGTGTACCTGGTCGACCTTGAAGTCGCGCAGGGCGTTGATGTCACTCGCATGGACCATGACATCGTCCTCGACGCGGCGCACCTGCGGCAGGCGGGCGAGCGCGCGCGCCTGTCCAGCGGTCATGCGGGCGGCGAAACCGTCGATGATGGTGAAACCGGCGTGCACGGAAAACGGCCCGACGGCGCGCTGTGCCGAACTGACTCCAAGGCCCGGGGCCGCGAACGTTACGATAACGTCGACTGGATCGTCCGCGCCCATGCCGTCGAGCCGTGCTTCGAGGGCGTCGGACAGCCGATTGCCGTCGCGGTCGGCGAGCCCCGGCGGCACGACGCGCGTGTCGTCGCGGGATGCTGCGGTTGCAGCGAGTGCGCCCCCGGCGCAAAGCGGGACCAGGATCGCCGATGCGATCAAGCTGCTGAAGAATCTCATAACTTCTCCCTTCCCGCCGCCGCTCGAGACAGGCCGCTGAAAGCCCGTCGACTTCAGCGTCGGCATAGCAATCGCCAACATACACACCCAAAGATAGCATATCGGGTCGTCGCGACGCCGCGGTATTGCCTCAAATCCAACGCATCCGTCTCGCTCCGCTGCCCCGTTTGCCGTGCGGTTGCCGGGGTGGTGATTGCGGCGCGCGATTGGCCATGCCACATTGTCGCGGCTTCGAACCACTCGGACGACGCATGAAACGCGACTATCCCGAGGCGCCGATCGTCGGGGTCGGCATTGTCTGCTTCCGGGGCGACGAGGTGCTGCTGATCCGCCGCGGCAAGCCACCGCGCGCGGGCAGCTGGAGCCTGCCCGGCGGGCGCCAGAAGCTTGGCGAGACGGTGCGCGACTGCGCGGCTCGCGAACTGCGCCAGGAGACCGGTATCGAGGCCGAGATCGGCCCGCTCGTGGACGTCGTCGATTCGCTGACCCGCGACGGCGACGGCGGCGTGCGCTACCATTACACCCTGGTCGATTTCCGGGCCGACTCCTCCGGCGGCACGCCGCGGGCCGGCGGCGATGCGGCCGAGGCGCGCTGGTTCGCGCCGGGCGAGCTGGAGGCGCTCGATCTGTGGCACGTGACGCGGCGGGTTATCGAACTAGCGCGGAGCATGGCGTGACGACTCCGCAGGCCGCCGCGTGCGCCGCGATCATTGGCGGCGCGCGGGAGGGTTCACGGGGCTGTTGCGGCGATGAAACGGCCGATGGGAAAATACTGCGGCCCGATAGGCGCTGGCCGTCAGCCCGTCTGTGGGGCGCCGATCAGAAGGAACGATCCGGATAGGCCTCGTCCAGCGCATCCGCGTCGACGACGAGGATCGCCGAGCCGATGAGCGCGTCAGTCTCGGGATCGATCACTGGCACGAGGACCTCGAACTGGCGCGTGTAGCCTTCACCGTCGAAGTCGAGTTCGCTCACGGTCAAGATCTTCGGCCCGGTCAGGGCGACGTTGATCAGCTGCGCCGTCGAATTCTGCCGGATGGTGGGAAACACCTCGGTCTGCGCGACGCTGACACCGCGCGCGTCCAGCAGGTTGATCTTCAGGATGATGCCGCCGGTCCCGCGCATCACCCGGGACATGCGCAGAGCCGTGATGTTGCGGACGACGCCGGTGATCAGAGGCCGGTTGTTCGAGCCCAGCTCCGCCTGCCAGATTCGCTCCCAACCGTCGATGTCGGACTGGGTCATGTCGCGGCGCGTCGCATTGTAGTTGCGCAGCGTGCGGACCACCCCCTCGTCCATGAGCGCGGATTCGACCGCCGGCAGGAATTTCTTAATTTTCTCTTCATGCGAATCTGCCAGCGCCACGTTCGCAGAAAGCGAAACAGCGAGGGACAGTGCAACTGCGAAAACCCGGGACATCAGCCGTTCCTTCCCTTTTCTTGCCGGTCGACAAGTGGGAATCAAGCAAGCTGCGGGCCATAAACGCCCCGTTAACCCGGATTTCGCCGTCGATTTGCGTCAAATATCTTTAAATTTCAAAACATTGCGCCCGGGCCCGCCGCCTGAGCGGCGGTCCGCGTCCTTGGTGCCCGGGGATTGCGCGCGGCCCGCTCAGGCCGGGTCACGGGGCACCGTTGCCTGCATCGAGGAACGCGTGGCAAATGCCTCGTACCACTTGGCGAGCTTCGGCCGTCCGGTGCGCCAGCCGTCCGCATCGAACCGGAAATCGCGATAGCCGAGCAGACAGCCTACCGTGATCGTGCCGATCGTCAGCGTGCCGGCAAGCATCGCCGCGTCCCGCTCCAGCACGTCGAAGGTGCGGTCCGCGGCGGCGACCTGGCGCGCGATCCAGGCCTCGGACTGCTGCGCCTTCTCGCGCAGCCCCTCCATGCGGCGCAGTAACAGGGCGTCGAGGCCGCCGTCGGCCAGCGCCTGCAGGCGGAGCGCCGCCCAGCGCTCCGGCCCCGGTTCGGGGAACAGCGTCACGCCGTCGTGCTGCGCATCGAGATACTCGCAGATCACCGGCGAGTCGAACAGCACCGTGCCGTCGTCGAGGATCAGCGCCGGCACCTTGCCCAGCGGGTTGTCGGCGCCGATGTCGGTGGCCGGGTCCCAGACATTGGTCGGGATCAGCTCGACGTCGCCGGCCTGGCCGGTCTCGTGCAGGAGGACCATGACCTTGCGCACATAGGGCGAGGTCGCGGCAGAGCGGAGTTTCATGGGTCGGTGCCTATCCTGTTCGTTTTTTTGTGTCGTGCCTGAAACGCGAACGGCTGCGGTCGCGTCCGCTCAGAACCGGTCCTTGCGGGCGCGCACCTCGGCGAACACCGCAACCGGGTCGCGCCCGGCGAGGCCGACCGCCGCGGCGACGCCGGCATCGTCGGCGCGCAGGAACGGGTTGGTCGCGCGCTCCTCTTCCAGGGTCGAGGGCACGGTGGGGATGCCGTCGGCGCGCAGCCGGTCGATCTCGGCCGAACGAGCCGCCAAGGCCTTGTTCTCCGGGTCGACGGTGACAGCGAAGCGGGCGTTGGCCTGGGTGTATTCGTGGGCGCAGTAGACGCGGGCCGGGCCGGGCAGGGCGCGCAGCTTGGCGAGGGAGTCCCACATCTGCGCCGGGGTGCCCTCGAACAGCCGGCCACAGCCGAGGGCGAACATGGTGTCGCCGCAGAACAGCGCGTTTGACTCCGCGAACCAGTACGCGATGTGGCCGCTGGTGTGGCCCGGCACCTCGAACACCTGCGCGCGGGCCGATCCGAGGTCGTAGGTGTCGCCCTCGCCGACCGTCACGTCGATCCCCGGAATGCGCGCAGCGTCGTTGCGCGCGCCGACGATGGTGCAACCCGTCGCCGCCTTGATCTCCAGATTCCCGCCGACATGGTCGTGATGGTGGTGGGTGTTGAGGATGTGGGTGATGGTCCAGCCCTTGGCCGCCGCCGCCTCCAGCACCGGCTCCGCGTCCGCCGGGTCGATCACCGCGGTCGACCCGGTCCCGGGATCGCGCGCGAGGTAGACGTAGTTGTCGTCCCAGACCGGGATCTGCTGGATGTCGAGCACGGCCATGTCGCTCCTCTCCTGGTTGCCGTCGGCGGGCCGGGCCCGCCGCGCCGGAGAGTAGCGCCGCCACAGCGGCGGGACAAGCCCGGGGCCGTTCAACCTGCGGGGCCGTGAGAAATCATGCGGCGACAACGGGCGGCAGCCTGAATTTACCGTTGCGACGAATTCGTTAACGCGATCGGAAAAAACGATTCGCCCTATTGATTTTTTGTGATTTGGAATCATTCTAATATACGAGCGACGAACCAGTCACCGTGAAACGGCATCGCCGTTCGAATGTCTGACGATGTTTGTCCACCGAACAGCGCAACTCACACAGCACGATCAGGAGATCAACATGGACGGAAATGGCAGGACTGACGCGGGCAGATGCCCGGTCATGCATGGCGGACTGACAAACATCGGCACTTCGGTGATGGACTGGTGGCCGAACGCCCTGAACCTCGACATTCTCCACCAGCACGATTCGAAGACAAACCCGATGGGTCGGGACTTCAATTATGCTGAAGAGGTCAAGAAGCTCGACGTCCAGGCCCTCAAAGAGGATCTGCTCGCCCTGATGACCGACAGCCAGGACTGGTGGCCGGCGGATTGGGGCCACTATGGCGGGTTGATGATCCGCATGACGTGGCACGCCGCGGGATCCTATCGTATCGCCGACGGCCGCGGCGGCGCAGGCACCGGCAATCAGCGTTTCGCGCCCCTGAATTCCTGGCCCGACAACGTGAACCTGGACAAGGCGCGCCGTCTGCTTTGGCCGATCAAGAAGAAACACGGCAA
>CAYFYY010000011.1:20043-73343 GCA_964347475.1 uncultured Flavobacteriales bacterium | reverse complement strand
GCAACCGCAACCACCCGGTGAACAAAGGCGTGCTCTGCGCCAAGGGCTCGGCCGGCATCATGCAGCACTACTCGCCGGCGCGCCTGACCAAGCCGCTGAAGCGGGTCGGCGAGCGCGGCGCCGCCGAGTTCGAGGAGATCGAGTGGGACGAGGCGCTGGACATCGCGACGCAATGGCTGGGCGAAATCCGAGACAGCGACCCGCGCAAGCTCGCCTTCTTCACCGGCCGCGACCAGAGCCAGGCGCTGACCGGCTGGTGGGCGAGCCAGTTCGGCACCCCGAACTACGCCGCCCACGGCGGTTTCTGCTCGGTCAACATGGCGGCGGCAGGCCTGTACAGCATCGGCGGCGCGTTCTGGGAGTTCGGCGAGGCGGACTGGGAGCACACCCGCTACTTCCTGATGTTCGGCGTCGCCGAGGACCACGATTCGAACCCGATCAAGGCCGGCATCGGGCGCATGAAGACGCTCGGCAAGGCCAAGTTCGTCTCGGTCAACCCGGTGCGCACGGGGTATTCGGCCGTCGCCGACGAATGGGTCGGCATCCGGCCCGGCACCGACGGGCTGTTCGTGTTCGCGCTGATCCATGAGCTGCTGCGCGCCGACCAGGTCGACTGGGAGTTCCTCGTCCGCTACACCAATGCCGGCTGGCTCGTGGTGCAGGACGCGGTCGCCGCCGACGACGGGCTGTTCGCCCGCGACGAGGACGGCCACCCCCTCTGCTTCGACGGCAAGACGAAGAAGCTTGCCGATGCGCTGTCGCCCGACGCGACTCCGGCGCTGGTCGGACGGCGCAAGCTCGCCGACGGGCGTGCCGCCGTACCCGCGTTCGAATTGCTGGCGCGGCGCTACATGGACCCGCGCTACGCGCCCGACACGGTCGCCGAGACGATCGGCGTGCCGGCGGCGACGATCCGCCGCATCGCCGCGGAGCTTGCCGACGCTGCGTTTTCGCAGACCGTCGAGCTCGACATCGAGTGGACCGACTGGGCCGGCCGCACCCATGAGAAGATGATCGGAAGGCCGGTCTCGATGCACGCGATGCGCGGCATCTCGGCCCATTCCAACGGCTTCCACACCTGCCGCGCGATCCACCTGCTGCAGATGCTGCTCGGCTCGGTCGATACGCCGGGCGGCTTCCGCTACAAGCCCCCGTTTCCGAAGCCGGTGCCGCCCCCCGCGCCGCCGAGCGCCGGCACCGGCAAGCCGGAGACGCCGCTGGGCGGCCCGCCGCTCGGCTTCCCGCTCGGCCCCGAGGATCTGCTGGTCGACGCGGACGGCACGCCGAAGCGCATCGACAAGGCGTTCAGCTGGGAGCACCCGCTGGCCGTGCACGGGCTGATGCACATGGTCATCCACAACGCCTGGAAGGGCGATCCGTACCCGATCGACACGCTGTTCCTGTACATGGCGAACATGGGCTGGAACTCGGCGATGAACGTGCCGGGCACGCTCCATGCGCTGACCGACACGGACCCGGAAACCGGCGACTACAGGATCCCGCACATCATCTATTCGGACGCCTATTCCTCCGAGATGGTGGCCTATGCCGACCTCGTGCTGCCCGACACGACGTATCTCGAGCGCTGGGACTGCATCTCGCTGCTCGACCGCCCGATCTGCACCGCGGAAGGGCCGGCCGACGCGATCCGCCAGCCCGTCATCGAGCCCGACCGCGACGTGCGGCCGTTCCAGGAGGTGCTGCTCGACCTCGGCGCCCGGCTCGCCCTGCCGGGCATGGTCAGGAAGGACGGCAGCGCGAAATACCCGGGCGGCTATCCCGACTACATCGTCAATCATGAGCGCGGTCCCGGAATCGGGCCGCTGGCCGGCTGGCGCGGCACCGATGGTCGTGCCCAGGGCCGCGGTGCGCCGAACCCGGACCAGCTCGAGCACTACATCGAGAACGGCTGCTTCTGGCACGACCCGCTGCCGGAGGACCGGCACTACTACAAGCACGCCAACATGGGCTACCTGAACTACGCCCAGGACATGGGCTGGATCCAGAACAACCGGCAGATCGTGCTCCAGCTCTACAGCGAGGTGCTGCAGAAGTTCCGCCTTGCGGCGCGGGGGCACGGCGAGGTGCAGCCGCCGGACAGCGAGCGCGCCCGCATCGAGAGCTATTTCGACCCGCTGCCGCTGTGGCACCGGCCGTTCGAGGAGGCGCTGGTCGGCCAGAGCGACTTCCCCATGCACGCGCTGACCCAGCGGCCGATGCAGATGTACCATTCCTGGGGCTCGCAGAACGCCTGGCTGCGCCAGATCACCGCCCGCAACCGGCTTTACATGGCCCGCACGGCGGCGTCCCGCCTCGGCATTGCCGACGAGGACTGGGTCTGGATCGTCAGCAGCCACGGCCGCGTCAAGGGCCAGGTGCAGCTGATGGACGGCGTCAACCCCGACACGGTATGGACCTGGAACGCCATCGGCAAGCGTAAGGGGGCCTGGGCGCTGGACGGCGACGCGCCCGAGTCGAGGCGTGGCTTCCTGCTCAACCACGTGATCTCGGAGCTGCTGCCGCCGCGCGACGACGGCTACCGCTACTCCAACTCCGACCCGGTCACCGGCCAGGCGGCCTGGTTCGATCTGCGGGTCCGGATCGAGAAATGCCGGCCGGAGGAGGCCGGTGAGACCGCGCCGATGTTCGAGCGGCTGAGCGCACCCCCGGGGGTCGGCCGGACGCCCGGGATCCTGCGCTACGGCAAATCCCTCAAGCCGCCGCACAGCGGCCGGACCGGCGGTTTCCACCGCGAGTATATCGGCAATCGGGCCGAGGTGGCCGAGACGGTGCCCGGCATCGCGCCGGGCCCCGGCAACCGCAGCGCGGACGATGCGGAGGGCGGCGAGTCGTGACCGCATTGCCGGACAAGACCAGGCGCCGCCTCGGGCTGGTCATCGACCTCGACATCTGCGTCGGCTGCCATGCCTGCGCGGTGAACTGCAAGGAGTGGAACACCGGCGGCCACTCGGCGCCGCTGACCGACCGCGATCCCTACGGCGCCGATCCCTCCGGCGTGTGGTTCAACCGGATCCACAGCTTCGAGGTCGACGGCGACGGCGCGGCGCCCGGCCGCACGGTGCACTTTCCGAAATCCTGCCTGCACTGCGAGGACGCCCCGTGCGTGACCGTGTGCCCGACCGGCGCCTCCTACAAGCGCGAGGCGGACGGCATCGTGCTGGTCAACGCCGACTGGTGCATCGGCTGCAAGCTGTGCTCCTGGGCCTGCCCCTACGGCGCCCGCGAGTACGACGCGGATGCGGGCGTGATGAAGAAGTGCACCCTGTGCGTCGACAAGATCTACAACGACACCCTGCCACCGGAGAGCCGGGTGCCCGCGTGCGTCGCCACCTGCCCGGCCGGGGCCCGTCATTTCGGCGATCTCGGCGATCCCGCATCGGGCGTCTCGAAGCTGGTGGCGGCGCGCGGCGGCTACGATCTGATGCCCGAGCAGGGCTGCAAGCCGACCAACAAGTACCTGCCGCCGCGCACCCGCGAGGACAAGGACCTGCGCGACGACGAAGGCCGGCCGGCGGCGCTGCAGCCGGCGGCGGACGACATCGACGGCGCCTTCCTGCGCTGGGTCGACCGGCTGCTGTCGCGCTGAGGGGCTCGATGGTCGAGATGGCGAAATATGAATTCGGCCGCCGGCGTTGCCGGCGAGGTGCTTTTTCACCCTCACCCAACCCTCTCCCATCAAGGGAGAGGGCTTTGAGCTTTCGGCAAACACCCCCCTCTCGCTCGATGGGAGAGGATTGGGGTGAGGGAGAGCCAACAGCGAGTTGCCGGCGACAGCCAGCGCCGCTTAGCGACGCAGGGAAACGCTGAGCCATGCATCCCGCGTTTTCCGTCATCTTCTTCACCACGGCGTCCGGCGCCGGCTACGGGCTGCTGGCGCTGCTCGGCGTGTTCGGCGCGCTCGGCGTCCTGCCGCCCGAGCAGTGGTTCGGCATCGTCGCCTTCGGCGCCGGCTTCGCCCTGGTCACGGCGGGCCTGTTGTCCTCGACCTTCCATCTTGGCCATCCGGAGCGCGCCTGGCGGGCGCTGACCCAGTGGCGCACGTCCTGGCTCAGCCGCGAGGGCGTGATGGCGGTGCTAACCTTCATTCCCACCGGCCTCTATGCGATCGGCTGGGTGTATCTGGGGCGGACCGACGGGATTGTCGCAGCGCTCGGGCTGGTCGGCGCCCTGTGCTGCACCGTCACGGTTTACTGCACGGCGATGATCTACGCGGCGCTGCGCAGCATCCCGCGCTGGTCGAACCCGCTCGTCGCGCCCGCCTATCTGCTGCTCGGCCTCGCCACCAGCGCCATTGCGCTGATGCTGCTGACCCGCCTGTTCGCCGTGGCCACGCCATCGGTCGACCTGACCGCGGTCCTCGCCATCGCGCTTGCCGCCGCAGTCAAGCTCGCCTACTGGAAGACGATCGGCCGCGACAGCGGCAGCACCCCGGCCAGCGCCACCGGCCTCGGCGGGCCGGGCCTCGTGCGCCTGCTGGACGCGCCGCACACCGAATCGAACTACCTGCTCGAGGAAATGGGCTACCGCGTCGCCCGCAAGCACGCGACGCGGCTCAGGATTCTTTCCGTCGCGACCTTGTTTGTCGTGCCGCTCGTTCTAATCCTTACAGTAACCGCTTCGGAAACGGGTCCGGCGGCGACGGCGCTGGCTGTTATCGCCGCGGCGTCGGCCGCGATCGGCATCCTGGTCGAGCGCTGGCTGTTCTTCGCCGAGGCGAAGCACGTGGTGACGCTGTACTACGGCGTAGACTCCGTCTGACAGCGCGGGTATCTTCGAATTAAATAAGATTTCTCTAATATAGAGAGGGACTGCAATGACTCACAGAATTCAGACGATCGACGCGCACACGTTGCACGACTGGATCGAACAGGACAAGGCGCTGCTGATCGATGTGCGCGAGCCGCACGAGCACGCCCGCGCCCATATTCCGGACGCGATCCTGCGCCCGCTCTCGCAGCTCGCCGCGGCCGAGCTGCCCGAAGCGGATGGCCGCAAGGTCGTGGTCTGCTGCGCGTCTGGCGCCCGCTCGCTGATGGCGGCGGACCGCATGCTGGCCGACCGTTACGGCAGCGTCTGCAACCTCGACGGCGGAATCGCCGCCTGGCAGCTCGCCGGCTACGAGATCGAACAGGACGAAAACGCCGCGCCGAGTGCCATTCCCGGCCTGTTCTCGCTGTTCCGCAACACCGGCTGAGCGGCCCGTTATTTCGGCGGCAGGGTCTCGCCGAACGCCACCGCGCGCTGCAGCCAACGCCCGAGATCGGCAGCGGTTGCGATCCCGGGGGGATCGACATAGACCATCGATTTCATCGCCTTGCCGGTGAAGTCCATCGGCCGCGTGTGCGGCTCTGAGAGGGCCGCAGCGCCGCCGTCGTTGCCGAGCCGCAGCATCAGCCTATCGCCCACCACGCCGCAACACATGTGGCCACGCAGCAGGAAGGCGAGGCCGCCGAACATCTTGCGCTCCGCGATATCGGGCCGCCCGGCCAGCGCCCGGCGGATCCGCTCGGCGAGCCCCTCATCGTAAGCCAAAGTACCCTCCCTTGCGCCCGGCCGGCCGCTGCGCGGCAGCGTATGGCGTCAGGACGCCGGCCCGGTCCAGTTGCGGGTGAACTTGGCCGCGTCCGGGCGTTTCTTGGGCCGCAGCTCGCCCTCCGGCGTGCCGATATAGACGAAGCCAACGATCTGGTGCCTGTCCTTCAGGCCGAGCGCCTTCTTGACCGTCGGATCGTAGGCGTGGTCGCCGGTCAGGATCACACCCCCATATCCCCTGGCCTGCGCCGCCAGCAGGATCGCCTGTGCGGCCAGGCCGGTGGCGACGAGCTGCTCCGACGGGGGCACCTTGGGATGGTCGGGCGTGACCGCGGCCGCCACCACGATGAGCAGCGGCACCCGCCGCAACCGGTCACGATCCTTCTCGATCGTCGCCGGGCTGGCGTCCGGCTGTCGCTTCAACAGAGCCTTGGTCAATACCTCCGCAAGTGCCTCGCGTGCCTCTCCACGTACCACGATAAAGCGCCACGGCCGGAGCGCGCCGTGATCGGGCGCCGTCACCGCGGCATCCAGGAACTCCCGGATCTCCTCCTCGCTGGGTCCGGGTTCGCCGAGCACCCGCCACGGCGCCGACCCGCGTGCCTTGAGAAAATCGACGATATCCATTCCCGCTCCCCGTCCTGACCCGAATCGGCCCCGCGACGCCAGCCGAGCGCGAGCCGGCGCCAACCCTATTCGGCTGCCCATCCCCCGGCAAGCCCCGGCTTTGATTGGGGGTCAGACCGGTTCGATCTGCATGGCGCCCATCGGCGTCACTCCAGCCGAATGGACCTGCGGATCACCAGCGGCGCGACCGCCACAACGACGATAATGCGGGTGACGTGGTGGGTCACCACGAACGCGACGTCGACGCCCAGCGCCAGCGCCGCCAGCGTCATCTCCGGCAGGCCGCCGGGCGAGAACGCCAGGATGGCGGGGGCCAGGCCGGCCGCGCCGATCTTGTTGACGGCCACAGCGAAGGCCGCGGCGACCGCCAGCATGATCGCGGTCAGCCCGGTGCCGACCGCCAGCGCCCGCGTGACCTCCCGCGTCGGCACCCCGGCGAAGCGGCAGCCGACCGACGCGCCGATGATGAGCTGCGCGAGGTTGACCAGCTCGCGCGGCGGCTGCGAGTGGGTCACCCCGGTGACGTGCAGGGCGGCACTGACGATCAGCGGCCCCATCGTCGCCGCCGAGGGCACGTTCAGCTTCCAGGCGAGTGCCCAGCCGACCGCCCCGGCCGCGCCGAGGACCAGGAGGTCGGAGAGCTCGACGCTCGCAATCCCGACGCCCAGCGTCGAGCGGTCGACGGCGCCAAGATCGCCGGTGATCTGGAACCAGATCGGGATCGCGAAGACGACCAGCAGGACGCGGCTGCCGTGGATCAGCCCGATCTTGCCCTCGTCGCCGCCCAGCGCGCCCCCGATCGGCACCATCTGGCTCATCCCGCCGGGCATGGCGCAGAAAAAGGCGGTCACCGGATCGAAGCGGGCGACCTTGCGGAAATACGGATAGGCGATCGCCCCGGTGACGGTGACGCAGACCAGCAACAGCGCGATACTGGTCAGCCAGTGGCCGACCCGGTCCAGAATGTCGGGTGCGAAGGTGCTGCCCAGCATGACCCCGAGCACCATGAACATCAGTGGCCGAATCCGGGTCGGACCGGTTATCGGCGCGCCGAGCAGCGCTGCGATGGTCGTCGTGGTCATGGCGCCGAGCATCCACGGTAGCGGCAGCTGCAGCCACGAGAACAAGAGCGCGCCGGCGACTCCGGTGGCGAGCGCCAGCGCGACCCGCACAGGCGTGCGCGCCATGATGCCGCGGGCGCTCACCGCGCCGCCAGCCCGCACATGCCGGTGATGCTTGCCTCTTCCCCGGCCCGGGCCCGGCAAGCGATCCGGGGGTAGCCAACTCGCGCCCGCGATTCCATGGGTCAGGCCACCCGGTCGCGCGGCGCGTGCCCGGCGAACCAGGCGTCCAGGTTGTCGAGCGCCCGGAACCCCATGGCATTGCGGGTCTCGATCGTGGCGCTGCCGATGTGCGGCAGGAGGAACACGTTGGGGAGCGCAAGGTAACGCGCGTCGAGATTCGGCTCGCCCTCGAAGACGTCGAGGCCGGCGGCCGCGAGCTTGCCCGATTGCAGCGCCGCGATCAGCGAGTCGTCCTCGATCACCGAGCCCCGCGCCGTGTTGACGACGACCGCGCCGTCCGGCAGCAGGGCGATGCGACGCGCATTGACGAAATGGCTCGTTTCCGCCGAGCCCGGACAGTTCGTCGACAGGAAATCGCAGCGCGGCAGCATTTCGTCCGCGTCGGCATGGTAGATCGCGCCCTGCTCGCGCTCCGGCGGCAGGCGGTTTCGGTTGCTGTAGTGAATCTCCATGTCGAAGCCCCGGGCGCGTCGGGCCACGGCGCGTCCGATCCGTCCCATGCCATAGATTCCCAGCCGCTTGCCGGTGACCTCGAGGCCCAGCATGTCCGTCGCGCCCCAGCGACCCCAGCGTCCCTCGCGCAGGATGCGTTCCGCGTTCTGCGCCTGGCGCGCCGCACCCAGCAGGCACAGCATCGTGATGTCGGCCGTGGCATCGGTCAGGACGTCCGGCGTGTTGGTGACGACGAGGCCGCGGTCCCGGGCCGCGGCGACGTCGATGTGGTCGTAGCCGACCGAGAACGTCGCCACGATCTTCAGCCGATCCGGCAGCCGTTCGATGACGTCGCGCGTGAACGTTTCGGTGCCGCAGGTCAGGATCGCATCCGCTTCCGACTCGCGGCTCCGCGCCACCAGGTCGTCGGCGCCCCACACGGCGTCCCGCTCGTTGAGCTCCGCCCGATAATCGCGGCGGATTCGCGCCTCCACATCCGGCGGGAGCCTGCGGGTGACCAGCAGGATCGGTTTGTCGGCCATGCGGCGATGCCCTTCCTTTGGCAATGCAATACGTCTTTGATTCCTTGTTGCGTCGAGCCGTGACATAATCCAGAACAGGGGCCGTCGCCAAGCCCTGTCCTGCTAATTTCCCGGGAGCCATCCATGGTCAGGATGACAGCCGCCCCGATTGCGGCCCTTATCGCGCTACTCACCGCCCTGCCGGCGCCGGCGGCGGAAATGATCTCGCACCGGGCCTTCTATCGCCTGACGCTGGCCTCCCTCAGCTCCAACAGCGACGTTTCCGGGGTCGAGGGCGGAGTCGGTTACGGGATTTCTGACGGCTGCGACGGCTGGATCGTGGAGCAGCAATACGCCATGCGCATCCTCTGGTCCGACGGCAACGAGGTCGACAGCTCCGACAGCTTTCGGTCGTGGGAATCGAAGGATGGCCTGAAGTACCGCTTCAATGTCAGGAAGTTCCGGAACGGGACCGAGTTCATGGTGATCGACGGCAGCGCCGAGCTCGAGTCGGCGGACGGGCCCGGTACCGCCCGGTTCGAAGAGCCCGAGACCACGACGATCGCCCTGCCCAAGGGAACCGTGTTTCCCACCGAGCACACCGTCAGAATCCTGCAGCGTGCGCGGGACGGTGCGCGGTTCGACCGACAACTGGTCTTCGACGGCTCGGAACTCGAGGGCGCGGCGCCGATATCCACTGTCATCCTGCCGCAGCGGCCGGCCGCGCCGGACGAGGTCCTGACCCCGCCTCTCGGCCCGCATCCGGTCTGGCCGCTCAAGCTCGCCTTCTATGCCGCCGAGGGCAAGGCGGGGCCCGGCGAGGAACTGCCCGACTTCGAGCTTTCCATGGACCTGCAGGAGAACGGCGTCGCCACCCGCCTGGTCCTGCAGTTCGACGATTTCTCACTGAACGGCACGCTGGAGAAGATCGAGCACCTGCCCGACGTCGGCTGCTGACCGGGCACCGACATCAACGGCACCGCCGGGCACGCCACTCAAAGGCTGCGGCCCTTCGCGATCACGTCCTTGCCGAGCTTGCGGCGGACTTCGTCCATTGCATCTTCCACACGAGCCCGGCGGCTCGCGGCCGGATCGAGCAGGTCGGGCTGCGCCGCGGCATCGCTGCCGCAAAGCTCCTCGGCCCCCACGCCGATGAGACGGAAGGCTCGCCCGTCGGCCTCGCGATGCAGCAGCGGAACAGCGGCCCGGTAGATCTCCTCCGCCAGGTCGGTCGGCGCCGCAAGCGTGCGGCTTCGGGTCAACAGCCTGAACTCCGCGGTCTTGAGTTTGAGCGTGACCCGCAGCCCCAGGAGACCGCGCCGTTTCAGCCGCCGGGCCACATCCTCGCACAGCGGCCACATCGCGTGGGCCAGCACCGCCGGGTCGCTGCTGTCCCGGGAAAACGTCGTCTCGCTCGAGACGCTCTTGGTCTGCTGCGCGGGATCGACCCTGCGGTCGTCGCGCCCCAGGGCAGACCGGTGCAGGCGGCGTCCGATCGCGCCGTAGCGACGCACGAGGACGGCCTCCTCCACCCGCCGCAAATCGCCGATGGTGGCGATGCCGTCGCGCCGCAGTTTCGCCTCCAGGGCGCGGCCGACACCGTAGATCAGCCCGACCGGCCGCGGCGCGAGGAAATCCTGCGCCTCGGCCCGCCCGATCGCGGCGAACCCGCGCGGCTTGTCGAGGTCCGATGCGATCTTCGCCAGGAACTTGTTGTAGCTCAGCCCGATGCTGGCACCGATGCCGATCGTGCGCTCGATGTCGCGCGCCAACCGGGCCAGCGTGCGGGCCGGGCTGCCGCGGTGGAGCTTTTCGGTGCCACCGAGGTCGAGAAACGCCTCGTCGATCGACAGCGGCTCGACCAGCGGCGTGACGGCGCGCATCAGCGCCCGCACCTCGCGTCCCACCGCGGCGTATTTCGCCATGTCGGGCTTGATCACGACGGCGTCGGGGCAGGCCTCCAGCGCCTTGAACATCGGCATGGCCGAACGCACGCCATAGACTCGCGCAACGTAGCAGGCCGCCGCGACGACGCCGCGCCGGCCGCCGCCGACGATGACCGGCCGGTTCATGAGTTCGGGGCAGTCTCGCTTTTCCACCGAGGCGTAGAAGGCATCGCAGTCGATATGCGCGATCGCCAGGTCGTTGAGTTCCGGATGGCTGACCATACGGGGGGACCCGCATTCGGGGCAGCGGCGCCCGGCCAATGCCGCCGATTGCGCAAGACAGTCCCGGCACAGATGGGCGGACCGGTCGGTCATGTCCCCGCACCCTCCGGCCACAGCCATGCGGCGCCGCGTACGCCGCTCGAATCGCCGTGCTTGGGCGGCACAAGACGGGTATCCACCCGGTCCGAGAAGATCCACCTGTCCCAGATCGCAGGCACGGTCCGGTACAGGCGGGTGATGTTCGACATGCCGCCGCCGAGCACCACGACGTCCGGGTCGACGATGTTGATCACGTGCGCCAGGGCCCGGGCGAGCCGTTCCTCGTAGCGCTCCAGGCTGACCCTGCAGTCGCTGTCGGCGTCCGCCCGCCCGACCAGCGTTTCCGGCTCGAGCCGGTGACCGGTCCGGGCATCGTGGTCCCGCGCCAGTCCCGGCCCGGACAGGAAGGTCTCGATGCATCCCTGCCGGCCGCACCAGCACCGCGGCCCGGGCCGTTCGTCCGATTGCGGCCACGGCACCGGGTTGTGCCCCCATTCGCCGGCGATCGCATTGGCACCGACGTGAACGCGGTGATCGATCACGAGACCGCCGCCGACACCCGTGCCGAGAATGACGCCGAACACCGATCCGGCGCCTTGACCGGCACCATCCAGCGCTTCGGACAGGGCGAAGCAATTGGCATCATTTGCGATCCGGACCTCCTGGCCGAGCAATTCCGACAGATCCTTCGCCAGGGGCTTGCCGTTCAGCCACGTGGAGTTCGCGTTCTTCACTAGCCCCGTCGCAGGAGAAATCGTTCCGGGGATGCCGAGCCCGACGCTGCAGGAATGCCCCGCTGCGTCGATCGCCTGGGACACCAGCGGCGGCAATGCAGCGAGGACTTCGCTATAGCTCCGCGGGGTGGCGATGCGGTGCCGGAACGCGATGGCGCCGTCGGGCGACAGCACAGCCACCTCCATCTTGCTGCCTCCAAGATCGATGCCGATCCGCATCTCGCGCTACCTCGTCGGGACGCCATTCCCGGTCCGTCGGTCGCGTCCCCTGCGTCGCTAATCCGATTGCTTATCCAACGAATTATGATAGGAATCAAAACAATCCGTTCGGAATTAACCATCTGTGCACCCAAAGATGAGACGATTTTACTTCGGGCAAGCCAGATTGCCGTCCGCGCCGAGGCACGGGGGAGACGCATGCCGAAGACGATCCTGATCGTCGAAGACAACGAGCTGAATATGAAGCTCTTCCGCGATCTGCTGGAAGCCCAGGGTTACGGGATTCTGCAGACACGCGACGGCATGCAGGCGCTGGAACTTGCCCGCAAGGAGCGGCCGGATCTCATCGTCATGGATATCCAGTTGCCGCAGGTCTCCGGTCTGGAAGTCACCAAGTGGATCAAGGCGGACGACAATCTCAAACATATCCCGGTCGTTGCCGTGACGGCCTTCGCGATGAAGGGCGACGAGGAAAAGATCCGCGAGGGCGGCTGCGAGGCCTATGTTGCCAAGCCCATATCGGTGAAGGACTTCCTTTCGACGATCGAGCGTTTCCTCGGCTGAACCATCGAACATCCGGTCGTCGTCGTTAACATTTTCGTGGCAAAGCTTAATCCAAGCTGACATCTCCGCTCAGCGAAGCTTCAGGCATCGCGCGATATCCTTGCCCGATAAGCTTGCCAACTCGAATAACACGTACGGAGAATTTCCGCATGAAGGACACCAGGATTTCCAAGGACACCGACGCTTCGACCGAGAATACCGTCGACCCGGTCGACGCGGGCCGACGCCGGGCTCTCGCCCGCCTCGGCCTTACCGCCGCCATCGCCTATGCGGCGCCGTCCCTGATTCCGCTGACCCCTGCCGCAGCGGACGGGAGCTCGGGCCGCGACGGCGGCGACGACGGCTCCGGCGGCTCGCATGGCGCCGATGACGGGTCCGATCCGTCCGGCCCGACCGACGGCACCGACCCGTCAGCGCCGTCCGACGACCACGACGACGATCCGGATGACGGCACCAATCCGACCGAACCGACGGAGGCGACCAGCCCGTCCGAATCGGTTGACTAGACTCGGCGTCTTCCTGAAGACTCGGGGACGGCACACGGTGCCGTCCCCGTTTCCCTTTGGGCCGGCGGCGGGCTGCCTGCAGGTCATGGCACCACGACAGCAACGGGACGCATGAGACTCAAGTTCGACGACGTATCCCGCCCGATACAGATCGATGACGGCGCCCACCTGCTGGACACTTTCCGCAGCGTGTTCCGATTCTGGCCCTTCACGGAGTGCGCGAATTCGACCGACGGAGATCCGGTGATCGCGGTCAAGCGGGAGGCGACCGGCTATCGGCTCTACGCCCCATGGCGGGCGGAGCCGCCCCGCTATTCCAACCCTGTCAACCTGGCCTGCGGGCTTGCGGTCAACGTGAACCGCGCACTCCTGGAGGAGCGGAGCGCCAACCTCTGCCTGCACGGAGCCGGTGTAGAAATCGGCGGACGGCTGGTTGTCCTGCCCAATTACTATCGCGCAGGAAAGAGTGCTTTGACCGTGTGTCTGGCGGCGGCGGGTGCCCGTGTGTTCAGTGACGATATCCTGCCACTGCTGCCGGACGGCTCCGGCATGGCCCTGGGTGTATCGCCGCGGCTCCGGCTGCCGCTGCCGGACACGCTGGGTAGGCGCACCCTGCGCTTCATCGAGGGCCGGCGCGGCCCCGTCAACAAGCAGTATCTTTATGTCGAACTCGGACCGGATGAACAGGCCCCGTTCGGCGCGACCGCGCCATTCGGCGGATTCGTGCTGCTCGATCGCCGCGAATCGGGCGGCGCGCGCCTCGACCCGGCAAGCGACAGCGAAGTCCTGAAACAGGTCGTGTTGCGCAACTTTGCGCGCCACCTCCCTGTCGAGCAATCACTCGACCGGCTGCACGATCTCGTCGCCGCGGCCGCCTGTCACAGCCTCACCTATTCGAACGGCGATGCGGCGGCCGACCTGCTGATGGAGCGGTTCTCAAAACCGGAGCTTTCGGTTCCCGATACAGGCAAGGCCAGTGAACCGGTGGCTCCCAGCCAGGAACGGTCCTCGCCGCCTGCGGCACAACGTCCGCATGCCTGCCGACGGGACGGCATCAGCGAACGCGTGGTCGGCGACGAAATATTTCTGGTCGACGGCACCGGCCAGACGATCTATCACCTGAACGCCGTCGGCGCCGGGCTGTGGCGCCTGATGGACGGCACCTGCGGTCCGGAAGATGCCGCGGCCATCCTGCAGGAGGCCTTTCCCGACGTTGAGCGTGGCCTTATCGAGCGCGACGTTGCGGCCCTGACGTCGGACCTGCTGCGTCGCGGTTTGCTGCAGCGCGATCCCGATTCGACGGCGGAGCCCGGAGATTAGATCGAATGCCGCGGAATTTATCTCGCCGGCAGGGAATTTTCCTGTTTTCTCAATAAATTGGAAACGATAGCGCTAAGCGTCCGGCGCCAGGTCTGTTATCGTAACGGAATAACAGCTCTTGCCGGGACCGCCGAATCGGGGCGCTCAGGGTGGCGGACCGGGCCGATCGAGCAGATCGGACGACCATATCCGGTCGACTGTCGAGCCATCCATCCAGGACAGGTCAGGCATGGGAGCCCGGCTCCACAACGGCGGCGCACGCCGCGCGGGGGACCGTATCCCGGAAGGGACGACACCCGCGGTCTTCGTGGAGCGGACGAATGGACGAAAAACCGAATTCGCAGCGCGGCACCGGCGACGCTCCGGCACGCAGCGTCGAGGCCAGGCAGCGGCGCGCCCTGGCCCGGCTCGGTCTGGCCAGTGTTAGCGCGTATACCGCGCCGACGCTGCTTGCCCTGCGGTCGGCGGTGCGATCGACCGATGCGCCCGATCGCGCCATATATGCCGCCTGACCATTGCGCTGCCGGTCACGACGCTGCCGGCAGTCCAGCATACGATCTGTCGTGGACCGTCCGCGGCCCGCGGGCGCCGGCACAAGGCGCGTCCACTGATTGGAGAGACGGTGGATGTATCTGAAATTCGAATCAGTATCCCGACCGGTGCTGGTGGCACAGGGCAGTCGCGCGATCCCGACCCTGGTCCGACCGTTTGCGAAATGGCCGTATCGGGAAGTTCCCGCTGACCGGTCTGGCGAGCCGGCGCTCCACGTCGTGCATGAGGACAACGGCGGGCTCATCCGGGCGTCTTGGATGGAATCCGAGCAGCGTTACCCGACCACGGCGGGTCTCGCCGACGGGCTCGCAACCCAACTGACGCGGTGCTGGATGCAGGAAAACTTCAATTTCCTCGGCATTTCCGCCGCGGCCGGGCGGTTCGGGGACGAGATCACGGTATTCGTCGGCGGCCCGCAGTCGGGAAAGAGCCTGCTGGTCGCATGCCTGTCGGCGTCGGGATTTGCCGTCTTCGCCGACTCGATCCTGCCGATCTCGGTCGCCACGCATCAGGGCCTCAGCCTGGGCCTGGCGCCGCGTGTCAGACTGCCGCTGCCGCGAACCTTTTCCGGCGCGCTGCGCACCCGAATATCGCGGCGTCTCGACCGCTGCGGCGCGCACGCTGGATACCTGAATCCCGACCTGTCAGACATCGCGGGCTTCGGCGAGCGGGCGCCGATCCGCGCCTTCGTCCTTCTCGACCGCAGCGACGCCACTGAGACCACCCTGCGGCGCGCGGCGCCCGGCACATTGCTGAAGCGGCTCCTGCTGGTCAGCCCCGATGCTTTGCCGTCGGCGCGCACGACGTTAGCCCTGCTGCACGAGATGGTGACCGATATCGCCTGCTATCGGCTGACCTGGTCGGACCCGTCCGACGCAGTCAGGGCGCTGCGCGCCCGTTTTGCCATGCAGCGGCCGCCGGAGGGCGACGACGCGGCGCGCAGCGCGCCTCCCGTCATGGCGCTGCGCCGCCGTTCGCTGGGTCCGCGACGGCCAGCCGGCCGTCTCTTTCGCCATGTCGTTGGTCTCGAAGCGCGCGAGATCGACGGCGACATGTTCCTGGTCGACCCCGACGGCAAGGCGATCTACCACCTCAACGGGCTCGGCACCGGCCTATGGCGCCTGCTCGACGGCTCGCACGGGCTGGATGACGTGATCTCGGTGTTGCAGGATGCGTTTCCGACGGCGGACCCGGCGCTCATCGAAAGCGACGTCGCGCAGCTGATCGCCGACCTGACGGACCGCGGCCTGCTCGTCGAGCTACCAGGCGCGCCGACGCTGCCGGACCGCCGGCCCCCTACCCCTTGATGCACAAGATCGGCCGCAACTCGGCCACTTTGCGGGCAAGGCCGGCCTCGTGCGTGGCCTCGATGACCGCGCTCACGTTTTTGTAAGCGGCAGGCGCCTCCTCCGCAATGCCGCGCATCGACGGGCTCCGGATCACGATTCCGCGGCTGGCTAGCACCTTCACGATGTCTTCGCCGCGCCAGTTCTTGCGCGCCTGGTGCCGGCTCATGCTGCGTCCGGCGCCGTGGCAGGCGGAACTGAAGGCGCGGCGCTCGCTGTCGATCGTCCCGGCGAGTATCCACGATGCGGTGCCCATACTGCCGCCGACGAACACGGGCTGGCCGACGTCGCGCAGCGGCCCCGGCAGGTCCGGGTGACCCGGTCCGAACGCGCGGGTTGCCCCCTTGCGATGCACGAACAGCCGGCATGGCCGGCCGTCAATATCGTGCTCCTCCACCTTGCACGTGTTGTGCGAAACATCGAACAGAAGGCGCGCCGTAGCCCCAGGCAGCACGGCCGACAGTGTCTCGCGCACGAGATGACCGATGATCTGGCGATTGGCGAAGGCACAGTTGATGGCGGCGCGCATGGCTCCCAGGTACCGGCGCCCGAGATCGCTGTCGATCGGGCTGCAGGCAAGCTCCCTGTCGGGCAGCGCCAGGCCGATGCGAGCGTCTTCGATCGCCATGTCGCGCAGGAACTCCGTGCCGATCTGATGCCCGAGCCCACGCGAGCCGCAGTGAATCCCGATGACGATCTCGCCCTCGACGAGCCCGAATGCACGGGCCGCCGCCGCATCGCCGATGCCGACGATTTCCTGCAGCTCGAGGTAATGGTTGCCGGAGCCGAGCGTACCCATTTCCCGCTGTTGTCGTTGCCGGGCCCGGGCGCTGACGCATTCGGCTCTGGCGCCGCGCATGCATCCGCGCTCCTCGATCCGTTCGAGGTCTGCCGTCACCCCGTAGCCGCGCTCGACCGCCCAGCGGGCGCCGCCGGCGAGCATGTCGGTCATCTCGCTATCCGAAAGGCGGATTTCGCCGGTGCTGCCCAGCCCGGCCGGGATCGCAGCGAACAGGGCATCAGCAAGCTCCTCCTTGCGCGGCTCGATGTCGGCGCGCCGAAGGCCGGTCAACATGGTTCGCACACCGCACGAGATATCGAAGCCGACGCCGCCGGCGGAGACCACCCCACCGGCCGCGGGATCGAACGCGGCAACGCCGCCAATCGGAAAGCCATACCCCCAGTGCGCGTCAGGCATGGCGTACGACGCCGTCACGATGCCCGGCAGGGTCGCAACGTTGGTGACCTGCTCGTACACCTTGTCGTCCATGTCCCGAATCAGGACCTCGTCGCCATAGATGATCGCTGGAACACGCATGCCGCCCCTTGGCGCAACACGCCATTCGTAGCGCGAGGTTTGTTCAAGATTCCTGAGTTCCATCGACCGGCTCCTCAGACGTCCACGACGCAGCGGGCCGTCCACATGCCGTCATCCCGTTGCCGCACCGAAAGGCCGGTAAACGTCGCACCCTTTATCTCGACAGCGGGCTGATGGCGTTCGCGCGAGATCGTCTCGCCCCATGCCACCCCGTCGAGCCGACCCTCCGAGATGCGCACCTCGAACCGTCCGAACAGCTTGCGTTGCGTCGCCATTTCGAAAATCAGCGCATTCAGCCATTCAACCAGCAGCAATTCGATGTCGGGCGCCTCGCATGCGACCGCCGTAGGTTCCGTCGGCAGCACCTGGGCGGGGTCGGTAATGACGCCCGTCATCGCCGTCGCAATCTGTTCGAACACGGCTTCAAGGGTCGGTCCGGATGCGGCGAGACCGATGTCCGCCTCATGGGCGAAATGCGACCAATTGCCGTTGCCTGCCGGCATTTCGCCTCTCCACGGTCACGGCGCGCGCCGAAGCGCCGCCAGCGACCGCAAGATGCGCGCTAGCGATCTCGATTGCCATGATTCAAATCAACCGCCGCCGCCGGCCGCCGCATCCCGGCCCGAGCCGCGTTCGCCCAGGCTCTCCTTGACGGCAGCACGCAGCACCGATTCATACATGCCGATCGAGGAGGCGAGGTTCCAGTTCTTTTCGACGAAACTGCGCGCGGTCAACGCGGGAGACGCGGACAGTGCCCGGGTCAGGGCGCCGACCAGGGCCGGCAGGAATTGCGCGGGCAGCAGGTGCCCGGACTGCGGACACAAGAATTCCGCCTTGGTCGGATAGGCCGCGACGACCGGCTTGCCACACGCCTGCGCGGCCAGGACCGGGCGCGCACTGCAGTCGTCGGACGGGCCGTGATAATAGGCATCGATGGCCTGATGTATCAGCTCGGGCAGCGCCCAACCGCCGAGCACGTGGACGCGCTCTTCCAGACTCAGTTCGCGGATCATGCTGCGCTCGACGATGCCTGGCGATGCCGGTCCGAACAGGGCGACATGAACGTTCGGGTCCATCTTGGACACGGCCCGGAAAAACGTCTCAAGCCCTGTCGCCGGGCTTGCACAACCGATTATTCGCGCATCTACCGGCAGTCCCGTCTTCTGCCGCGCCTTCGCGGACGATCCCGTGGTGTAGCGCGTGCAGTCGATACTCCGCGGCACGACAGTAATATCCTCGGCGGCGTTGAAGCGGGATGCAACCTCGAACGAGGGCGCGATCAGGAGGGCCCCGTGCATGTCCGTGAGCTCCTTGAGCCGGGTCACCTGCTCCTTGTCTGCCAGTGCGATTTCCCCGCAGATCGAATGTACCAGGCAGGGCACGCCGGCCTGGCGGGCGGCCGCGCCGACGACCGCAAGGTCGTCCATGCGGTGGGTGTGGACGATATCGAGCTGTACACGGGCAAACAGTGCGGCCAGATCCGCCTGCAGCGACAGGCCGTCCCCCGAGGAAATCCAGTGCATGTCGTGCTGGCCGACCACAGGCGGGCAGCTGTCGCCCATTCTCGCAATATGCGCGTCGAACAGGCCGCCGAGTCCGGCACGAACGTCGGATGCGGCTGTCAGATCCGCACGCGCGTCCATATCGGAAACGACCTCCAGAATGGTAGGCCGTGCGATCCGTTCTGCGTTCGTTTTTAATACTTTCGTAGTATTTCTTGAGTTCATTATCGAATCGGCGCTGCACGCGAGAATAATCGGCAATTCAACAAGCACGAATCGTGCCAAACTGCGCGATTTGCGGTATCCTGGGATTCTGCCACTTTCTGCCCAAAAGAGGTATATGCCGCGCAATTTTCGTTCTCGTCATGCTGCAAATTGCAATTCGGAGTCGCAATTCGTTGCTTCCGAGATATCTCCGCGGGATGATCGCGGTGCAAAATCGAAAAAACGGGCGTTTCATGCATCCTGCGCACGGCCAACGACATCCCAGCCCCACCTCCGGCCTGGCGGCATTCGCATCCGTTCTTTCGGGGATTTCCGAACCTTCGAGACTGCTCGAGGCGGCGCGACTCCTGCGGCGGATACAGGCCGGCGTCGGCGCGGATTTCGCCTCCGCGGCCCGCATGAACGTCTCGTACCGGCCGCGAGGGGTGTTACGAGGTGGCGATCTGTACCGGATCGGCCAGCCGGCAGCCGGCATGGTTCTCGTGCCCGGCGCAGCAAGGCTGGGCAAGGACGACCCGCGCCTGGTCGCTTTCGCCCAGGCGCTGGCGCGGGCGCAGTTCGAGGTCCTGGTTCCCGACCTTCCGGGACTGGCGGATTTGCGTGTTGGCGCCGAAGACGCCGACATCGTTGCGGATGCACTCCTGACCCTGTCGCGGCACAGGGCCGCCCAGGGAAACGCCACGCTCGGGGTAACGGCGATCTGCTATTCCATCGGCCCCGCCATGATTGCTGTACTCGACAAGGATGTCCGCGGTGCCGCCCAGTTCATGCTGTCGATCGGCGGGTACCTGAGCATCGAAGCGGTACTTACGTTCGTCACCACCGGCTGGTACCGCTCGCCCCGCGACGGCGCCCGGTGCCATCGGCCGCCCGACGAATACGGCAAATGGATCTTTGCGATCAGCAATGCCTGCGCACTGTCCGATCGGCGCGACCGCGAGTTGCTCGAGGCCATGGCGCACCGGCGGCTGGCCGACCGCGGCGCCGATCTCTCCGACCTCGCCGCCGGCCTCGGCGACGAGGGTGGACGTGTTTATGCCGTGCTTGAGAACCGGGATCCCGAACGGGTCAGCGATTTGATCAGGGCCCTGCCGCAGGCAACCGTCGACGAGATCGCCCGGATGGACCTTACGGGTCGCGACTTCGCGCCGCTCGACATGCGATTCATTCTGATACATGGCAATGACGATGCGGTCATTCCGGAGACCGAAAGCCTTGCCCTTGCCACCGCGCTACCGCAGGCTGACGTGTTCCTGCTCAACTCCATCCAGCATGTCGACCCCGGACCGGCCGGCTTCGGTGACAAGCTGAAACTGCTGGCGGCGGTGCATGAACTCCTGCGACAGCGGGATACCGTCCGCCGGCCGAAGGGGCCGGCGGCGACGAGTCCGTTCGAACCGCCGATCCCCCCGATACGCGCCGGCTGAGCAGGCACCCGTGGCAGCATGGCGGCCTTGTGGTCGCTGGTCCTGCGGTGTATTCGGAGCGCATGAACACGTCTCTCGATGCACCGGTCCTGCTCCGCAAGATGTTCGATGCAGCGGTGGCGGCGGCGGCACCCGAGGTCTGCCTGCCGCCGCACCTCCCCGCCCCACCGGAGGGGCGTACGCTGGTCGTCGGCGCCGGCAAGGCCTCGGCCGCCATGGCCCGGACGCTGGAGCGGAACTGGCGGGGCGAACTCTCGGGTCTGGTGGTGACCCGGTACGGCCACGCCGTGCCGTGCGAGCGCATCGAGATCGCCGAAGCGGCGCATCCCGTCCCGGACGAGAACGGTGTCCGGGCCGCATCGCGGATGCTGGAGCTGGTGCACGGCCTGACGGCGGACGATCTCGTGATCTGCCTGATCTCCGGCGGCGGATCGGCCCTCTTGACCCTGCCGGCGGCAGGGCTGACGCTGGCCGACAAGCAGGCGGTCAACAGGGCGCTGCTGCGCTGCGGCGCGACGATCTCGGAGATGAATTGCGTGCGCAAGCATCTGTCCGCCATCAAGGGCGGGCGCCTTGCCCTGGCGGCGTGGCCGGCGCGCGTTGCCACGCTGGTGATCTCGGACGTGCCGGGTGACGACCCGGCGGTCATCGCCTCCGGCCCGACGGTCCCGAACCCGACGACAAGTGCCGATGCGCTGGCCATCCTGCGCAAGTACGGCATCGCTGAGCCGACCGCGGTATTGGCGCATCTCGAGGCGGCCAGCAACGACGCGCCGCAAGCCGGGGATCCCCGGTTCAAGTCTGCGACGACGACCCTGGTGGCGACGCCGCAAGCATCCCTGGAGGCCGCGGCGGACTTGGCCAGGCGTGCCGGGGTCACGCCGGTCATTCTGAGCGACCGGATCGAAGGGGAGGCGACGGAGGTCGCCAAGGTCCACGCGGCCATCGCCCGGCAGATCGTGGCGCACGATCAGCCGGCCGCGGCGCCGGCGGTTGTCCTGTCGGGCGGCGAGACGACGGTGACGGTGCGCGGCACGGGCCGCGGCGGTCGCAACACGGAATTCCTTCTTGCGCTGGCGATCGCGCTGCAGGGCGCCGACAGGATCCATGCCATCGCCTGCGATACCGATGGCACCGACGGCACCGAGGACAATGCCGGGGCGCTGGTCGGTCCCGATACCTGGTCACGCGGCGCGGCTCTGGGCGTCGACCTGAAGGCGCGGCTGGCGGACAACGACGCGTACGGTGCCTTCGAGGCGCTCGGGTCGCTGGTGGTGACCGGCCCGACCCTCACGAATGTCAACGATTTCCGCGCCATCCTGGTGACGCCGTGACACCGTCACCGCCGCGGATTCGGCGGCGGCCCCGTCAGCGGGCTTCCCCGTCCAGCGTCAGCAGCGGATCATAAAGATCCGGCCGGCGGTCGCGGAACAGGCCCCACGACGCCCGCATCGCCCGGATCTCCGCGAGGTCGACCTGCGCGGTGACGACTTCCTGCGCGTCGCGTCCCGCCTCGGCCAGCTTCTCTCCGGTCGGCCCGGCGATGAACGACGAGCCATAGAAGGTCATGGTCGCGCTGTCGTTGTCCTCGACGCCGATCCGGTTGGCGGCGGCAAGCGCCACCATATTGGCCGCCGCATGTCCCTGCATGACCCGCTGCCAGTGATCGCGACTGTCGAGCTGCGGGCTCTGCGGCTCGGAGCCGATGGCCGTCGGGTAGAGCAGGATGTCGGCGCCGAGCAGGGCCATGGCGCGGGCGCACTCCGGGAACCATTGGTCCCAGCAGATGCCGACGCCGATCGTGCCGAAGCGGGTCCGCCACGCCTTGAAGCCGGTGTCTCCGGGGCTGAAGTAGAACTTCTCCTCGTATCCCGGGCCCTGCGGGATGTGGCTCTTGCGGTAGCAGCCCAGCACCGATCCGTCGGCGTCGACGATGGCGATGGCGTTGTAATAGGCATTGTTGGCGCGTTCGAAGAAGCTGACCGGCAGCACGACCCCAAGTTCGCCTGCAAGGCCTGCGAACCGCGCGATCAGGGGACTGCCCTCGAACGGGCGCGCCAGGGCGAAATGCTCCTGCTTCTGGTCAGGGCAGAAATAGGGCGTCTCGAACAGCTCCTGCAGGAGGACGATGTTGGCGCCCTTGCCGGCGGCCTCGCGGACCAAGGCCTCGGCCGTGTCGAGATTGTTCTCGATGTCCCAGCTGCAGGCCATCTGCGTGGCCGCAATGGTGACGCGCGTCACGATCCGGGCCCCGCCTCGGGCTGCTGCTGGGTGATGCAGTGAATGCAGCCGCCGCCGCGGATGATATCTGTCGACGGCACCTGCACCACCTTGCTGTCGGGAAACGCTTGGGCAACCGCCTTGTAGGCGGCATTGTCGCGGCGGTCCTCGAATGCCGGCATCACGATTCCGCCATTGGCAATGTAGAAGTTGACGTAGGAGCTCGAAAGGCGCTTGCCGTTCTCCTCCATACGGGTCGGCTGGTCGAGCGTGATCACCTCCAGAGCACGCCCCTTCGCATCGGTGCTGGATCGCAGGATCTCGAGATTGGCGGCGAAGGTCTCGTAATTCGGATCGCCAGCGTCGGGACAGGATGCGGCCAGCACCACGCCCGGACGGGCAAAGCAGGCGATATTGTCGATATGGCCGTCGGTCTCGTCCTCGTGATAGCCGGCGGGCAGCCAGATGATCTTCTCGACGCCCAGCCAGTCGCGCAGGCTCTGCTCGACTTCGGCGCGATCCATGCCCGGATTGCGGTTGGGATTGAGGAGCACCGACTCGGTGGTCAGCAGCGTGCCCTGCCCGTCGGTGTGGACCGCGCCCCCTTCCAGCACGAAAGGAGCCTCGAGGCGCCGGATGTTCTGGTGGGCCAGCAGCCGCTCGGCCAGTCGCGCATCGTTGTTGTAGAATTCGTATTTCTTGCCCCAGGCGTTGAAATGCCAATCGCAGCCGGCGATCCCGCCCTTGCCATCGATGACATAGGTAGGCCCGATATCGCGCATCCACGAATCGTCGATGTCCATCGGCAGGATGTCGACCCCGCGCCCGCAGGCCAGGGATGCGGCGGCGACGTCAGCCGGATTGGCAATCATGGTGACCGGCTCGAAATCCGCGATTGCCCGCGCCACCGCCGCGTAAGCCTCTCGCGCATCCTCAATCTTGCCGTCCCATACCTCCTCGCGGCACGGCCACGCCATCCAGCAACGGGCATGCTGCCGCCATTCGGCGGGCATATAGAAGTTTTCGCTGGCAGGCACGGTCGTCATCCGGGTCTCCCTACTCGGCCAGCACCAGGGTGTCCTCCGGCGTCCAGGATATCCACAAATCGTCGCCGATCAGAACGTTCGTGTCGGTCCGTCGCGCAGCGTTCTGCACCGTCGTCGTGAACTGAACGCCGGTATCGGTATCCAGCAAGATGTGGCTTTCGTTCCCGTAATAGGCAACGTCGCTGACCTTGCCCTTCAGGCCGATCCGGTCGCCGGCCGGCTGTTCCTTCGACAAAAGCGTCTTTTCCGGTCGCACGGCGATGCCGATCTCGCCGGCGGCGTTGCCGTCATGCGGTACGTCGATCCGGCCCATGCCGTCGATCTCAACCGCAAGCCGGCCGCCGGAGACCCCCGCCACCCGGGCCTCGAGGAGATTTATCTTGCCGATGAAGTCGGCGACGAAACGACTGTTGGGGTGCTCGTAGAGAGCCCCGGGCTCCGCGATCTGCCGGACCAAGCCGCGATCCATCACGGCGGCGCGGTCGGCCATCGACAGCGCCTCGTCCTGGTCGTGCGTGACGATCACGAACGTGATGCCGACCGAGTGCTGCAGGTGGACGAGCTCGAGGCGCATCGCCTCGCGCAGCTTGGCATCCAGCGCGCTCAGCGGTTCATCGAGCAGCAGCACCTTTGGTTTCTTGACCAGAGCGCGGGCCAGAGCAACGCGCTGGCGCTGGCCGCCGGACAACTGGTCCGGCTTGCGCCGGCCATAATCCTCGAGATGGACCAGCGTCAGCGCCTCCCGGACCCGGTCACCGATTTCCGACCTGACGACGCCGGTCACCTTCAGACCGTAGGCGACATTGTCGAACACCGTCATATGCGGGAACACCGCGTACGACTGGAAGACCATGTTGACCGGCCGCCGGTTGGGCGGCACGCCGCGCATTGGCTGGCCATCGATCTCGATCGTGCCCTCGGTCGTCGTCTCGAACCCGGCGAGCATGCGCAGCAACGTCGTCTTGCCGCAGCCCGACGGTCCCAGCAGCGCGAAGAATTCACCCCTCCTGATGTCGATGCTGACGTTGTCGACCGCGGTCACCGTGCCGAATCGCTTGGTCACGTTGCGGATGCTGATAATCGGTGGCTGGTCGGTCATTGTTCCTTGCGTCCCCTGGCCCAGCGCGACTGCATGATCATGGCGATCAGCGTCAATGAGAGCGTGATGACGATGAGCACGGTCGACGCCGCATTGACTTCGGGCGTCACGCTGAACCGCAACATCGAATAGATCTTGATCGGGAATGTGGTGGAGCCGACCCCCGCGGTGAAGAAGGTGATGACGAAATCGTCGAGCGACAACACGAAGGCCATCAGAGCTCCGGCAACCAGCCCGGGTACCATGTACGGGAAGGTGACGTGCCAGAAGGTTTGCCATTCGCTGGCGCCGAGGTCCCGGCTGGCCTCTTCGAGCGACACGTCGAAACCGGCCATGCGGGCACGGATGACGACGGCGACGAAGGGGATGGTGAAGGCGATGTGGCTGACCGTGATGGTCACCAGGCTCAGGTCCATGTTGATGGCGTTGAAGAACACCAGCATCGCCACGCCCATGCAGATCTCGGGGATCACGATGGGCAGGTGTGCCACCCCCTCATAGGTTCCCTTCCACGGAAACCGATAGCGATAAAGCGCCAGCCCCAGCATCGCCCCGAGCGCCGTCGAGACGACGGTCGAGGTGCCGGCGACGATCATCGAATTCGTGAACGCGTCGTGCAGCGACGCGTTGTTCAGGGCCTTCTCGTAGTATTTCCAGGTGAATCCCCGCCAGGTGATGTTGCGCCGCGAGTCGTTGAAGCTGAAGACGATCAGGGTGACGATCGGAAAGTAGAGGAAGATGAAGCTGAGAAAGAGCGTCAGCTGCATCCACGGCCGCCGGAGGTAGTCCAGCGGGTTGACCTCGCGACGGATGCGCCGCCGTCGTGCCGGCCGTGCAGCGACCTCACTCACGCTTCCGCCCTCTTGGTCGTGCGGTACCGCGCCACCATCGCGTTGATCACGAAGAAGATAAACACCGGGTACATGATCATGAACGAGAGCGCGGAGCCGAACGGCCAGTCGCGCGCGGCGCCGTATTCGCGGGCGATCAGGTTGCCGATCATCAGGCTATCGGTGCCACCCAGCAGGTCGGGCACGAGGAAGTTGCCCATCGACAGGATGAAGACCAGCAAGGAGCCCGAGATGATGCCCGGCATGACCAGCGGCACCAGCACCAACAGGAAGGTGCGCCATTGCCCGGCGCCGAGGTCGAGGCTCGCCTCCATATAGGACCGGTCGAGCCTCTCAAGGGTCGCGTACAGCGGCAATATGAGGAACGGCAAGTGCACGTAGACGAGGCCGATGACCACCGCGTACTGGTTGTAGAGCAGCTCCAGGGGAACGAACTCGCCAATCGCCTCGGGGAAGCCGACGAACGTGATCACCGCATCGACCTTCTCGTGCACCCATTCGAGCCCGAAATTGAGGAATCCGCGCGTCCGCAGGACCGCGATCCAGGCGTAGGTCCGGATCAGCAGATTGGTGAAGAACGGCAGGACAACGATCAGCAGCAGCGGGTTCTTCCACCGGCTCGGCGCGAAGGCGATCCCCATGGCGACCGGGAAGCCAACCACCAGGCAGATGGCGGTGCTGACCGCTCCGATCCAGACCGACTTCAGCAGGATGCCGAGATGAATGGGCTCGATCGCACGCAGATAATTCTCGAGATTCAGTGCGAGGTAGGTCTGTCCCTGCGGCCCGCGTTCGCCGAAGCTGTAGATCCAGACCAGAGCCAACGGAACCACGAAGAACACGAGAAGCCAGAGGCTCGCCGGGCCCAGAAAGATCGCGAACGCCGCCTTGTTTTTGCGCCACTCTTCCATGGCCGTCCTTCAAGTCTCCCGAATCATGCTGCGCACCCGGTCAGCTCGCCAGCGCAGGCCGCAAATACGGCGTTGTGCCGGTCGACGTCGTCGGCGGTCGTGTCCGGCGAGATCAATAGCATATTGTGGAATGGCGTCACCAGAACGCCTCGATTCAGGAAATAGAGATGGATCAGCCGGTCGAGATCATGGTCGACGCCGGCAAGCGCTTCGGTCCCGTTGCGCGGCTGCCGCGGCTGGAACCGGTACTCGACCCGGGCGCCGAGCTGCGTGACGTACCATGGCAGGCGACACGTCGCGATGGTCTCGCGCACCCCCACTGCCAGCCGCTCGGCCAGCGCGATCATGCGCGCATAGTTCGCCTCGGTCATGACGGTTTCCAGATTGGCTCGCATGGCGCGAAGGGCCAGCGCGTTGGCCGTCAAGGTGCCGCCGATTCCGGCGACCGCACACCCGGGCAGCGCGGTCCGCCGACGCACCTGTTCCGCGACCCGCGCCGACAGGCCGTAGACCGCCACCGGCACCCCACCGGCCAGCGGCTTGCCGATCGTCAGCATGTCGGGCTCCAGCCCGTGCGCGGCGGTGTAGCCGCCCGGGCCGGACGAAATCGTATGGGTCTCGTCGATGATCAGCAGCACGTCGTGGCGTCGGGTCACGTCGCGCAGGTCCCGGTGATAACCGGGTTCGGGCAGTACGATCCCGGAATGATTGGTCAGCGCCGGTTCCGCCAAGACGCACGCTACATCGCCCGCGCCGAGGGCTCTGTCCAGCGCATCGAGATCGTTGAACTCGACGACCCGCGTGGTCCGCCCGGGATCGACCTGCGGTCCGATATTGCCCGACCGCGATACGACAACTCCGTCTTGGCACGTCGCGATGGTCTCGTCCACGGTGCCATGATAGCAGCCCTCAAAGACCAGGATTTTTGGCCGGCCGGTGATTTCCCGCGCAAGGCGCAGCGCGAAGCGGTTCGCATCGGTCGCGGTCATTGCAATCTGCCAGTACGGCAGCCCGAACCGTCTCGCCAGGTCCTCCGCGACGACCACCGCGTCCTCCGTCGGCAGCATGAAGGTGAGACCGCGCCGCGCCTGATCTGCAACCGCCGCAGCAACCGGTTGCGGTGCATGGCCGAACATCGCGCCGGTATCCCCCAGACAGAAGTCGAGATAGGCGTTGTCGTCGACATCGACAATTCGCACGCCGCGCGCTTCCTTGGCAAAGACCGGAAAGGCACCGGCCCACTCGACCATCCACTGCATCGGAACGCCGCCGACGAGCGATCGGTTGGCCCGCTCGTACAACGCGCGCGACCGCGGATGCGATTCGACGAAGCGCGTCGCCTCGCGCGCCGTCAGGGCGGTCAGTCTGTCCGGAGCAACGCCATTCATCTCGGTGTCAATTTCGCGCGACCGCGAAGAAGGGGGCGGGAAGCGCCACCGGCGCTTCCCGCCCCCAGCGAATGGGACCGGGCCGCCCTATGCGGCCTGAATGGCGGTCCACGCCTCGTCGTACAGCCGCGTGTGTTCACCGACGCTGAGCAGCGCCTCGCAGTTCGCCAGCACGTCGGCCGGCGCGAACACCGCCGGGTTCTCCGTGTAGTCGGCCGGCATCCTGTCCTTGGCCGACTTGTTCGGCGTCGCGAAGTAGATCGTCTCGGCGATCTCCATATGGACGTCAACGTCGTGCACGAAGTTGATGAAGTTGTGCGCGTTCTCCGGATGCGGCGCGCCGGTCGGGATGCAGAGGTTGTCGACCCAGACATTCGAGCCCTCCTTGGGCACGACATAGGACAGGTCGTCGTCCTCCTCCATCACCGCCGCGATGTCGCCGCTCCACTCCATGGTGATGTCGACCTCGCCGGACAGTAGCAGGTCCTGGCCGTTGTCCTCGGCGAAGGTCTTGATATGCGGCTTGGTGGCAATCAGCAGGTCGCGCGCCTTGGCGATCTCGGCGGGATTCGTCGTATTCATGCCGTAGCCGAGATACTTCAGGGCACACCCGAGGACCGCCCGCATGTCCCCCAGATAGGCGATGCGGCCTGAATACCGTTTGGCCCGCGACGGCTCGAACACGTCGGCCCAGCTGACCAGCGGCCCGTCGACCTTCGACTTGCGATAGCCCAGCCCGATCGTGCCCCACATGTAGGGAATGGAATGCTTCATGCCGGGATCGTAGGCCGGGTTGGTGAACGCCTCGTCGAGATGCTTGATGTTGGGGATCTTGGAATGGTCGAGCGGCATCAGCATCTTCAGCGTCAGCATGTCCTCGACCATGTAGTCGCTCGGCACGATGACGTCGTAGCCGGGATTGCCCTCCTTCAGCTTGGCGAACAGCTCCTCGTTGTCGGCGTACAGGTCGTACTGGACCACGATGCCCGTGCGCGCATTGAAGGTCCCGAGCGTCTGTTCACCGATGTAGGTGTCCCAGTTGTATACGTTGAGCCGCTTTTCCTCGGCCCCCCACGCGCGCTCGGCACCGCCAACGAAGGATATGCCGACGGCCGCCGCCGAGCCCTGCATGAAGGCGCGGCGGGAAACCCGTGGCAGAAGGCCCCTGCCTGTCCTTTTCATCTCATCACTCTCCCTGCGCTTGTTACTCAAGAACGAAAGAGCCGCAAAAGATCGCCCGGCTCGGAAAATTGTACTGCTGTCGCAATTGATACCGATATCGTCCGACCTGTCAATGAAGGCGAGCAACAGGCTAGCACAAATCCCCCGCCGCGGCCCGTCATTGTACCGTTCGCGGCACGATGCGCACGCCGTCTGCGATCAGGTCGCTGGGATGGAGGATGACCCGCTCGCCCTCGGACAGCCCCGCAGTGATCTGCGCCTCGCGCCCGTTCCCGTGATCGATCTCGACGTGCCGGAGGTGCGCCCGCCCACCGTCGGCTACAAAAACCGTCCAGCGTTCGCCGTCCCGGAATAGTGCGCCCAACGGCAGTATGAGAATGTCCTCCCCGCGCCAGACCACGATGTGCGCCTCGATGCGGTAGCCATGACCCAGGTTTTGCCATTGCTCCGGCGGATCTGTAAAATCGATTAGTACGTTGACGCGCTGCTCCTCGATTCCGAGGGCTGAAACCTTGGTGAATCCGGTGGGCTCGACATGGCGGACGCGACCGGCAAGCGCCGTGCGGCCACCCCAGTCTTCGATCACCACCGGCGCGCCTTCAGCAACTCGCACCGCATCGCTCGACAGCAGGTCGACGACGACCTCGAGGTCCCGGGCATCGCCGACCTCAACCAGCGGCGTGCCGGCCGCAACCACGGTTTCGCTCTCGTGCATGACGCGCAGCACCCGGCCGTCCACAGGGGAGAAAACATCGACGCAACAGAGCTGGCCGTCCGACGCGCCCTCGGACCGACCCGGCTCGATCAGGCCGGCTCGTGCGACCTCGAGCTCGAATCGGCGCATTTCGACCGTCGCCTCCGCGGTCGCGACCGCCGCCTTAGCGGTCCGAACGGTCAGTTTCGCGCGGTCGAGATCACGCTGCGATATGTTGCCTCGCTCGGCAAGCCGCTCGGCACGCACGAGTTCCGCTTGCGCGAAATCGAGTTCCGCGATGGCACGGGCCAGCTCCGCCTCGGCCAGCGCGTAGGCAGCCTTCGCAGCCTTTTCGAGCGATTCGGCCTGGGCGCGCGCGCGCCGGTCGAGAAATGCCGGATCGGTCGGCTGGATGGCGGCGAGCACCGTCTCGTCCGCGGTGACGACATCGCCGACATGCCGTTCGATCCGCAACAAACGGCCGGGCACCGGTGCGGATACGACGTAGACCTCGCGCACACGCGTGCGGCCGTCACCGTCGATGGTAACGACCAGCTCACCCCGTTTGATCGCAGCGATATCCACCGGCACGGGCTGCGGCCAGAATGCATAGACCAGGCCCGCAATCACGGCGGCTGCGACAGCGGCAGACCAGATTTTTCGTCTTGTGGGCATCGGCGCGTCTCCCTATTCCCGGGTTTTCAGGACCGCGACCAGGTCCAGGCGGTCAACGCGCCTGCGCACGATGAGCCCGGTGACGGTGGCAGATGCGATAACCACCAGTGCCGAGAACCCGAAGGTTTCACGCGACACCGCCAGTGGAATGCGGAACAGCTCGGTCTCGAAACTCAGCGACATCGACCATGCGAGGCCGTAGCCGATCAGGAATCCAGGCGCCAGCGCAACAACGGTCAGCAACGCGAACTCGCCCAGCAGAATCCTCGAAACCTCCGCCCTTGTGAATCCGAGAACCCGCAGGCTGGCCAATTCGCGCCCCCGTTCGGACAGCGAGATCCGGGCGCTGTTGTACACGACGCCGAACGCGATCATTGCGGCGAACAGGACGTTGAACGTCGTCATCAGCAGCATGTTCTCGGCCAGCGTTTCGCGGAAGCTTTTCACCGCCGCCGCCTCGACCGTCACGCCGGCAACTGCCGGCGTATCCTTGAGTTCCGAATAGAGCCTGTGCTCGAAGCGGGAGTCGGTCTGCAGATAGGCGAGCGAGACCATCGGGGGATCGCCCATGAACCGATTGAGAGCTGCCAGATCCATATAGGCGGAGGTGCCGAGGAATTCCTGCACGATCGCGGACACCCGGATCTCACCTGCCGGCCGCCGGCCTTCCATCGCTTCGACCTGGATCCGGTCGCCGCGGCCGACACCCAGTACATCCGCCAGCTTCGCCGAGAGGACGAGACCCGAATTTGGCATCGAGACCGGCTGCAAGTCCCGGTCGAGCAGACGGCCAAGATCGCCGTCCTCGCCCAGTCCGATGACCGCCGTGCGCCGCGACACGTGGCCATTGCGGACGTGTACGGCGACCGCCCGCACCGGCTCGACCCGGAGGACACCGGGCAGCTGCGCGAGCTCGTGGACGATCCGCGCCGGCTTGGCCTCGACCAGCGATACCGTCACATCCTGGCGGTGGCTGCGGTTGAACTGCACGTCGATGATGAGCTCGATCGAGTCCATCATGAACATCGAGCTGATCAGGATCGCCGCCGACATGGCAATGCCGAGCACTGTGAGCCCGGCGCGCAGGGGTCGCCGCATGATGTGGCGGATGATCATCCGCGTTGCCTGAGCAAGGTACCTGGCGAGCCCGAGCCGCTCGAGCAGCGTCTTGCGGTAGACCGGCGGCGGCGCCGGCTGCATGGCGACCGCCGGCGCCAGCAGCGCGGCCCGGCGAACCGCGCCCAGTGTTCCGACGAGGCCGGCCCCGAAGCTGATCAGGGCCGCGGTGGCGAAGGTCCCGGGATCGATCGTGTAGTACAAGAACGGAAACCGGAAGAATTCCGTATAGATTTCGGTCAGGCCGCGGCCGAGCCAGGCGCCGCCCGCGAATCCCAGGACCACGCCGACCGAGACGATGATCAGCATCAGCTTGGCATAGTGCCAGGCTACAGCGCGGCCGGTGTATCCGAAGGCCTTAAGGAGGCCGATCTGCTCGCGCTCCGTCGCGATCAGCCGCGAGACGACGATATTGAGGAGGAAGGCGGCGACGCCGAGGAAGATGAGGGGCGCAACGGTGCCCATCGACCGCAGCTGCACGAGTTCGTTGGAGATATACCAGTGGGACGTTTGGTCCTTGCGTCCGTAAGCGCCAAATCCGCCATAGCGCTCCAGCAGCCGGTCCAGGTCGTCGATCACCTGCTGTTCCAGCGCCCCGCGCATCAGGGTCAGCGAAACCGCGTTGAACGAGTCCTCGAGGTCGTAGGCCGCAGCCAGGGTTTCGCGGCCGACCCACATGACGCCGAACAGGCGGTCGTCGGGCATGATCGTCCCGGGACCCAGCGAATAGATGTATTCGGGCGACAGGGCCACGCCGACGACGGTCAGCCGCCGTTTGCGTCCATTGATGACGGCATCGAAGGAATCGCCGGGCAACAAGCCGTGCGCTGTCGAAAATGCCTCGTTGAGGACGACCTCCCCGGTGCGTCCCGGCTCGACGTATCGCCCGATTCGCATGTGCAGGCCGTTCAGCTCCGGCGCGTGTCGCTCTGGAACCGAAACGAGCAAACCGCGCGCCGGTTCGGCCATGCCGGCGATATCGAGCATCACGGTGGACACGATCCGCGTTTCGACCCGGGCCACGCCGGGAATGGTTGCGATTCTGCGGGCGAGCCGCTCCGGCGCCCGCTTGACCGTGGCAAAGACCTGCGCGAAGCGATAGCGCTCGTAATACGCGCTGCGGGTCTCGTCCAGAGAGCGCAACGTGCCCAACGACATTACATACATCGCAACGCCGCAACCGATGACCAGGGCGATGGCCAGGGCTTGCAGCCAGATCCGGCGCACGTCGCGGTGCAGTTTGCGATCGAGGGCCCGCATCGGATCACCACACCAATTCTCGGGCCGGCCGCCGCGTTTCGTTGACCCGAATCTCGACCACGGCGCCGTCGGCAAAGCGGACGACACGGTCGGCCATCTCGGCCATTCCGGCATTGTGGGTGATCAGCGCCGTGGTGGTGCCGAGCTCCCGGTTTACGGTCTCCAGCGCCTCGAGCACGACGACGCCGGTCTTGCTGTCGAGGGCCCCGGTCGGCTCATCGCACAGGAGCACGTCGGGCCGTTTTGCGATGGCGCGGGCGATGGCGACGCGCTGCTGTTCGCCACCGGACAGCTGCGCCGGGAAATGATCCATTCGTTTGGCCAGGCCAACCAGGGTGAGGGCCTCGCCGGGAGACATCGGGTCATGCGCGATCTCCGTCACCAGCGCGACATTCTCCAACGCCGTCAGGCTGGGAATCAGATTGTAGAACTGGAAGACGAAGCCGACATGGTCGCGGCGATAGGCGGTCAGCTCGGCGTCGCGATAGGCGGTCAGTTCGTGGTCGCGAAACCAGACCGTGCCGGCACTCGGGTGATCGAGCCCGCCGAGAATGTTCAGAAACGTCGACTTGCCGCTGCCCGAAGGACCGAGTAACGCCGCAATCTCCCCCTCGTAGAGATCGAGATCGACCCCGCGCAAGGCGTGGACGTCGACGTCGCCGGTGCGATAGACCTTCGTAAGGCCGCGCACCCGGAACGCGGCCGGTTCGCTTCCAACCGCAGCCATGTCTGCCGATTCCGCCATGACGTGATCCGTCGTCGCGTGTCCGCCCGTGTCGTTTATAGCGCAAGGCCGCGTCCCCCGCCTTGCGATATCGCAAACTCCTGGTCGGTCCGGCCGGCAGGCTGGTGCGGCTGGTGACCCTTGGTGAGACAGTATGTCGCGGGATTAGACCATACCAATTATACACTCTTTTTTGTATAGAAATAACATTGACTGCTATCGGAGTATCACTTTTACGGTACGCGTCGGCGTCTCCGTCGGGTGTGTATGTCGCTACCGGATACGCCACAAAGGCGGAATGGGCCTTTTCCAATCCAAGGTCCGGTTCGCCCCTCAATCGAGGACGCCAAGTTCATGAAAATGCTGATTGTCGATGATCAGGCACTGTTCCGTCAGGGCGTGGCCATGATCCTTCGGGAGCTTTACCCCGACTCTCTGGTTCTCGAAGCGCCGACCGCGGCGGCAGCCATGGATGTCGCTAAACAGCATCGCGAAATCCGTCTCGTTCTCTGCGATCCGCAATTGGAAACGCGTTCCAGCTTCGATACCCTCGAACGCCTGGTCAAAATGCTGCCGGCAGCCGCTGTGGCCGTAATCTCGGAATCGGATGACCCGACCGATATTGTGCGGGCCTACCGTTCCGGCGCCAAAGGCTATATCGAGAAATCTTCGAGTTCGGACACGCTGCGGCACGCCCTGCCCTTGATCCTGTCCGGCGAGACGTTCATCCCTTCGAGCGCCATTGCCATGCTGACCGGGTCGGGCGCAAAACGGCGGAACCGGCACGGTGACCCTCAACCGAGCCGTCTTCTCACGCCGCGTCAGCACGAAATATTGCTGTTGATGGCACAGGGCATGCAGAACAAGGACATCGCATCCGAGCTCGACATGCTGGAAGGCACGGTGAAGGTGCACGTGAAGAGCATTCTGCAGCGGCTCGGGGTCAACAACCGGACCCATGCCGTCGTGACCGGGTTGCGCAAGGGACTTGTGCCCACGAGCCTCATCCTGCCTGACCGCGAAACCTGCGAATAATGGCGGCGCCACCGCCGTCATTCGTGCTTTCATCGTCAGCCATGTGTTCCCGTTTGCCACGGGTTGTGGCAACCTGCTGCGAATTTTCGCACGGGAGCGGGAAACGGAATTGGCGACGACGACGGAGCAGATATCATCTGGTGGCCGTTCGCAACCGCGGACGAGCCGGTTCCATGCCGATCTGGCACGGCGAATTCTCGAGCTTGTGCGCGAGGCCGACCGTCCTGCCGGTTGGCAACTGAAGGAGCAGTGGCTGGCCGAGCAGCTCAATGTCTCCCGATCGCCCGTGCGCGCCGCGTTGCGTCTGCTCACCGAGCTTGGAATCGTGACCGCGGTCCCGAATCAGGGCTGTTTTCTTGCCACGCCGACCAGCGACCTCAACGACTCGCTCCGTAAAATCCCACCCACGGAAGAAGAGCAGCTCTATCTCAAGATCACGCGCGACCGGTTTGTCGATCGCATTGGCATGAACATCAACGTGACCGAGCTGGGCCGGCGTTACGGCGTCAGCCGGTCGATGATCGGGCGCGTGTTGTCGCGTCTTGCCGAGGAAGGGCTCGTCGAACGGGATGCGGGCCGGGGATGGAGTTTCTTACCGTCGCTCAACAATCCCGAGGTTTATGAGGAGAGTTACCGGTTCCGCATGCAGATCGAACCGGCGGCGATCCTCGACCCCGGCTTCCGTCCCGACACCGCGAAGTTCGCGGAAATTCGCAAGTCTCACGAAACCCTGCTGGCAGGCGCCGTCCGCACGGACCCGTTCCAGCGCCTTGTCGAAATCGATGTGGAGTTCCACGAGACCATCGGGCGTTGCTCACAGAATCGATTCATCTTGCAGGCCATCCAACAACAGTCGCGGTTGCGGCGCATGACCGAATTTCATTTCCGTGCCGACCGCGAGCGGATGGCCCAGTCCTGCCGGGAACACTTGGCGATACTCGACGCCCTGGAGGCGGGAGATCGCGAGCGAGCGGCCGAACTTATCCGATTGCATATCCGGATATCGCGCGACCTCGTCCCGAGCTTTGCAGACAAGAAGTGACGCGAGCATGGGACAGGTTGCGGAAATCGGGACCCACCGCTGACTGGGCCGGTACAGCCGAATCCCCGGGCATTCGCGGCACTGATAACAACAAAAGAAAAAGAGGCATCACATGAGCGACAGCAAAGTCATCGCGTTCTTTCCCGAGGCGGCATTCGGGCCGGCCTTGAACTCGGTCGGCATCGCGCAGGCCTGCGAAAAGCTGGGGCACAAGGCGGTATTCCTGACCGATCCGGGGATGGCAGGGGTCTATGCGGGATACGGTTTCGAGGAGCATCACGTAAACATGTCTGAGCCGATGGAGCCGGAGGCAATGGCGAAATACTGGTCCGACTTCATCAACGGCCATATCCCCAACTTCAACAAGACCCCTTACGAGCAGATCGACAACTACGTGAAGGAATGCTGGGAGGCGATCGTGGAAACCGCCGTGTGGGCGCAGAAGGACCTGCCGGGCGTGCTGGACCGGGTGCAGCCCGATGTCATCTGCGTCGACAACGTGGTCCTGTTCCCCGCCATCAAGCATTACGGAAAACCTTGGGTGCGGATCATCTCGTGCAGCGAGAACGAGATTCCGGATCCGGGCATCCCACCGCATCTCTCCGGCTGCGGCGAGAACGACGGGGCCTGCTTCGAGACATACACGAGCCGGTTCAACGAGGTGATCAAACCCATCCACGACCGCTTCAATGCCTTTCTCGCCGAATGCGACGAGGCCCCCTATCCGCTCGGCGAGTTCTTCGAGGTCTCACCGCATCTCAATTTGCTGCTCTACCCCGAACCGGTGAAGTTCAACCGCCACAATAAGCTCGAGCCGGGGCGCTTCCAGTATCTCGAAGGCTGCGTCCGCGAGGACGAGCCGTACGAGGTGCCCGAATTCACGGCCAACTACGATAAGCCGCTGCTCTATGTCAGCTTCGGCAGCCTCGGCTCGGGCGATACCGACCTCCTCAAACGGCTGATGACGGTGTTCGCCGGCTTGCCCTACCGTGCGCTGTTCAATGTCGGGGACTACATGGAGGCCTATGACGAGGTGCCGCCGAACGTGGAGATCCACAGCTGGTACCCGCAGCCTTCGGTGATCCCGCAGGTCGATGCCGTAATCCACCATGGCGGCAACAACAGCTTCACCGAGTGCCTTTATTTCGGCAAACCGGCGATCATCATGCCCTATGTCTGGGACGGGCACGACAATGCCACCCGTGTCCAGGAGACCGGCCACGGGCTCAAGATGCACCGCAGCGACTGGACCGACGGGGAACTGGCTCGCAACCTTTCGACCCTGTTGACCGACCGGGCAATGCAGCAGAAGCTTGCCGCCACCTCGGCGCACATGCAGGCGCGCCACGGTCCGACCAAGGCGGCCGAACTGCTCGACCGGCTGGCCAAGGGTTGACTGGCTATGGCCGCAAAGCCGGCGACCTCGGTGCCACGTCTTGCCGGCACCCGTGCCTTTGCCGGAGAACTAACCGACTGGGGCCCGGTGCCGACGATGATTGAGGGACGGTCGCTGACATCCGGCGTTCTGATACACAAGGGCCCGGACGGCGAGAACGAATGCGGGCTCTGGGTGTGCACGCCGGGATACTGGAACTGCCATGTGACGCGGGACGAGTTCTGCCATTTCCTGGCGGGTCGCGCCACCTACACCCAAGAATCGGGCGAGGTCATCGAGATCGCGCCCGACACCGCGGCGTTCTTCCCTGCCGGCTGGCGCGGAACCTGCCGGGTGCACGAGACACTGCGCAAGGTCTACATGATCCGCTGACCGCGCGACGGTCAGTCGCCGTCGGTCAGGGCCGCCCGTGCCGTTTCGATCTGGCCCGCAAGCCGCAGCAGGGCCAGCGGCCCGATCAGAGTCAGGGCGGCGATCACGACAAAGGCGATGCCCCAGGACGCGGTGGTCTCGCCCCCGCCGGTGACGTCGAGCACGACGCCGAGGATCAGCGGCCCGGCGGCGCCGGCGCCAAACCCGAGAAACGAGTGCAGCGCCATCGTCGCGCCGCGCTCCTCTGGCCGGGCCGCGCCGACGGTCCCCGCAGTCAGTGCGGAGGAATCGGCGGCGATGATCGTACCGTACAGCAGGCAGAACAGAGCCGCGACGGGGAAGGACAGGCCTGCGGAAAACCCGGTCATCGCGGCCACTGCCGCCGTCGCAAGCATGACCACGAGGATGGTCCGCCGCCGCCCGAACCGGATCGCGATCTCGTTGCCGATGATGCTCGAAGGCAATGCGACGACGCTGACGACGGCGCTGATCAGCGGAATATCCCAGCCATCGGCACCGGCCGGATGAAGTGCTGCAGAGAAGGTCAGGAACGCGACGACCCAGGATAGAAAGACGAAGAGCTCGCCGGTGTGCAGCGTATAGGCGATGATGTAGCCCATCGCCAGCCGGTTGGAGAACACCGGACGGACATCGGGCAGGCGAAACCAGTCGCGTGGGTGCGCCGATCCGGCTTCGGGCAGCAAGACGCTCCACGCGATGATGTATCCGACCAACGGACCAATACACGCAGCAGCGAAGGCCCAGCGCCAACCGAACGCCGCTGCAATCTCGCCGGACATCCAGAAGGACGCGCCGACACCGATCGCATAGCTGGCGGTGTAGAGCGAGACGGCACGTGAGGGATGTCGGCCCTCATAGCGGTCGAGCAGTGCCTTCAATCCCGGCATGTAGCAGCCGGCAAATCCGATTCCGCCGGCGATCCGGAAGACGGTTGCCGACCAGAATCCCGTGGTGGCGGCGAGGCCGAGCAAAGCGACGGCGCTGACGACGAAGCCGACGAGTACGATCAGGCGGGCGTCGATCCTGTCCGTAGCGCCGACCAGGAAGGGCACGCCGGCCATGTAGCCGGCGAAGAAGACGCCGTTGAGGAACCCGGCCTCGCTGTTGCTGATCCCCCATTCCAGGATCAGCGTCGGCGTGACGGCGCCGAATGTCGAAAAGCCGAGCAGGCTGGCCGCCATCGCCAGGCACATTGCGGCCACGAGAGCCGCGCCGCGAAGCCGTGCGGCAGCCACCGGCTCATCCCATGGCCATGGCGAACAGGGTCTCGTAGTCGACGGCGCTGACCCGACGCGGATTGCTGGCACCGCTGTGGTCGGCTACTGCACCTTCGACCATGCGCGGAATGACGTCCTCGGTCACACCCATGTCGCGCAGGCAAGCGGGCAGGCCGAGCCGACGGTTCAGCGCCTCGATCTCGGCGGCGAGATCTGCGTCGGCGTCGAGATCCATCGCGTTCGCCAGTCGCGCGTATTTGTCGCCGACATGGCCGGCATTAAAGCGCAGGACGGCTGGCAGGATCACCGCGTTCAGCGTGCCATGATGCAGCACCGGGTCGCGCAGCCCGCCGAGCGGGTGCGACATCGCGTGCACGGCGCCAAGACCCTTCTGGAACGTCAGGCCGCCCTCCAGGGAGGCCATCATCATGTGCCAGCGCGCCTCCCGGTTGGCGCCGTCCGCCACCGCGGTCTCGATCCAAGTCATGGCGCGGCCCGCTCCGTCCAGCGCAATCGCGTCGGCCGGCACGTTGTCGCGCGGCGACAGGAAGGTCTCGATGCAGTGTGTCAGCGCATCCATTCCCGTGGCCGCGGTCAGGCCCGCCGGCAGACCCAGCGTCAGCTCCGGATCGCAGATCGCCACCTTCGGGATCATGTGGGGCGCGATGAAACCCAGCTTCCGCCCGTCCCTCAGCGTGATCAGCGCGGCCCGGCCAACCTCGCTGCCCGTGCCCGCCGTCGTCGGCACCGCCACCAGCGGCGCCACCGCCGAAGTGATCTTCGGCATACCGCCGAGGATGGCGGCATAGTGCTCAAGCGGGGCCTTGTGGGTGGCCAGCAGCGCGATGCCCTTGGCAAGATCGATGGACGATCCGCCGCCGACCGCGACCAGGCCATCGCAGCCGGCGTCCCGGTACACCGCAAGCGCCGCTTCCACAGCGTCCTCGGTCGGATTCGGAGGGGTATCGTGGAACACCGGTGTTGCGCTGGGCAGGTCCGTCTTGACCCGTGCGACGAGGCCCGCAGCGACGATACCGTCGTCGGTGACGATCAGCGGTCGCGAGACACCGAGAGCATGCAGTTCATCGGCGAGCAGCGCGACCGCGCCGAACTCGAACTGGATCCGGGTCAGGTAGGTGATCAGTGCCATCGCGGGCAGCTCCTCTCGGCACGGCGAACCGTTGCCCGCTGCTTAGCACAGCCGCGAATGGATATCGAATTGTGTCTTCAGAGACGCGCCGGCCGCGCCGTCGGTTCTATCCCGCGTCTGCGATCGACACGGCGATGGCCGGCGGCGATGCGGTCTGTCCATCGGGGGCGCCGGTCGGCTCCGTCTGGGCGGCCTGAACGCCGAGCCACAGCATGGCGGCAACGAAAAGCAGGGTGATCTGAACTGCGCGCAAGACTTCCTCCACTCGGGGCGGGCCGCTGACGGGACGCCACTTGTGCCGGCCAACCAAGGCGAATCGATGGCGTTGCAGTGAACATCCGGAGGCATTTGGCCACGCACCCACTTAACATTCGATTAAGGCGCGGGCACTTGACGCAGGATTTTCGCTGGCGGCACAACGGGCCGGAGACCGGACGTAACGACTTACGGGACGCAGCACCCGCGTTGCGCCCGGGTCAGGTCACGCCGACGCGCAACGCAAGGCAGCACCCCGAGCCGCCGGGACGTCTCCGGCGACGGGCGTGCCGGACACGGTCTTGAAGCCGGCGTCATCCCAGGCCAACAGGCCGCCCCGCAGATGGGTGGCGGTCTCGTGGCCCGTGGCCAACAGGATACCAGCGGCCTGGGCGGACCGGCGGCCGACCGCGCAGACAAGAACCAGACGGCGACCATCCTCAAGCGGCAGCTTGCGGATGTCGAACGTCGAGAGCGGCAGATTGACCGCGCCCGGAATCCGGTCCTGGGCGAACTCCCAGTCCTCCCGCACGTCCACGAGCACCGCCTTGTCCGCAGCCAGCCAGCGGCAAAGGGCCGCCGGATCGATCTCGATGAGCCGTTTTTCCGTCCACGTTGCTGCCTGCGCCATGCTCCTCATCCCTACGCGATGGTCCGGTCGTACCGGAAACGGTTGTTATTTAACGATTGACCGCCGATATTTCAATCATAATTTCTCTTTTTGATGTAAAATATTTTATTGAACTTTTTTCTTAGTGTATTAATTGCACGGCCGGCAGACATACGGCACGCCGCACCGGTAGGCGCCGATGCTTCGCAACACGCTGTTGCGGGGAGACAAATCCGTGTACTAATGAATTTCCACTGGCAATCCCGCCGGGCGTGCGGACGACCTGCCCCATGACCACCGCGTATTCGATCGGCGCCGCGGCGCACGACAGCCGGCGCGGCATCGCCTGGATGCTGCTGACCATGTTGCTGTTCGTCAGCATGGACGCGATCGTCAAGCAGCTGGTGCAGACTTATCCGGTTGCGCAGGTGGCTTGGGCCCGCTTCTTCTTCCATACCGCCCTGCTGGCCGCGGTCCTCGGCCGGCGCCTGCCGATGACCCTGTCGACGCAACGGCGAGGCCTACAGATCCTGCGTTCGGGCCTGCTGCTGCTCACGACGCTGCAGTTTTTCGCCGGGCTTTATTTCCTGCCGTTGGCCGACAACACAGCGGTCATGCAGATCGCGCCGCTGATCGTGACCGCGATGTCGCTGCCGCTGTTGGGCGAGAAGGTCGGAATCCGTCGCTGGACGGGCGTTGCGGCCGGGTTCACGGGCGCCCTCATCATCATCCGGCCCGGCAGCGAGGCGATGCAGCTGGCGGCGTTGTTCCCGCTGGGCGCGGCGACGACCTTCGCGCTCTACCAGATCACGACGCGGATCCTCAGCCGGACGGACGCCACCCTCAACACGCTGATGTATACGCCGCTGCTGGGCGCCGCGGTGCTCAGCGTCGTCGCGCCGTTCTCCTGGGTCATGCCGGATGCGCAGGACTGGGCGCTGATGGCGCTGACCGGCATGTTCGGCGGCCTCGGACATTTCACGATGATCCGCGCGTTTACGTGGGCCCCGGCTGCGACGGTATCACCGTTCGGCTATTCAGCCCTGATCTGGGCGACCCTGTTCGGGCTTGGCCTGTTCGGCGATTTTCCCGACGGCTGGACCATCCTCGGCGCCGTCGTCATCGTCGGCAGCGGCCTCTATATCCTGCACCGCGAACACTTGCGCCGCGGGCGACGGTAGCACCGCGTCCGCGACTGTGTCCACCACCGGCGCATGGCCGCTTGGCGCTGCCACGCAGACCGGCTAGCCTAGCCGCGACACGACAGCGTCGCCGACATGCGGGAGGACAGCGTGGCAGATCTGAAACCCGGGCTGGAAGGAAGCGCCAGCCTGACCGTCGAGGAGGCCCACACGGCACCTCGCATCGGCAGCGGCAAGGTCCACGTTCTGGCGACGCCGGTGATGATCAACCTGATGGAGGCGGCCGCGCTGGCAGCGGTCGAAGAGCTGCTACCGGAGGGCCGGCAGAGTCTCGGTACGCGAGTCGACGTCAGCCACATCGCAGCGACGCCGGTCGGCATGGCGGTGCGCGCCACCGCCGTGGTCACGCATATCGACGGCAATCACATCACCTTCCGCGTCGCCGCTCATGACGAACAGGAGCTGATCGGCGAAGGCACGCACGAGCGCATCGTCGTCAATGTCGATCGATTCGACGCCCGTGTGCGCGGGAAAGTGCGATCACGGGCCTGACATCCTCGATGGTATCCGGTTTACACAGACGCGGGCGGCCGGGCCGGCACGGCGGCGTCACTTGCGCAGCAAAACCTGCTGGTAACGTCGCTCTTCGTCCGGGAACTGAACGGCGACCTCGTCGCCCATCGTCCCGGTCAGCCGGTTGTAGGTCTTGTGAACCTCGCAGATCAGGCAATTGCCGTGCTTATCCTTGACCGAACCCTGCACGACGCCGCCGCACAGGGTGCCGGCGATCGCCCAGCAGGAATGGCCCATCCCCTCGACCGATGCGACACACTCGCCCAGTTCCGCCACCTTGGCGCCACCGGCCTCGCGTCCACACGCGCGGAGTTCCCAGCAATGCTTCATCGTTCTCCCCTTGCATTCGCGGAGCTGTCACAAGCGGGAATGCGGCCCCGCGCCGGCAAGCCCCTTCCCGGCGACACCCATCGCTGCGCCGAGGCAACGCTTCCTTCGATGTCATGGATTCGGCCGAGTCACGCAAGCCGACGAGTGGATCCTGGATTTCTGCAAAAATTTTACTTTATTGATTTTATCAAGAATCGGTTTAAACTGTAATTCTCCAATTATATTGTAAGATATTACTGATAATTACTATATGGATCGCTGCGGCACTGGCCATGCGACATTCCGCCGCTGCGCGAGGAACTGGCGTATCGCGACCCTACAGTCCCAGGGCACGCTCGGCCGGCGTATATTCGAGTTCCAGCGCCTCGGCCACGGCCTGGTAGGTCACCGCCCCCTTGTATACGTTGAGGCCGGCGCGCAGGTACGGGTCATCGGCGAGCGCCTGCCGCACGCCCTTGTCAGCCAGCGCAAGCGCAAAGGGCAGCGTTGCATTGTTGAGCGCCTGGGTCGATGTCTTGGCAACGGCACCGGGCATGTTGGTCACACAGTAATGCACGACGCCTTCCTCTACGTAGGTCGGCTGTGCATGCGTCGTCGGACGCGAGGTTTCGAAACAGCCGCCCTGGTCGATCGAAATATCGACCAGCACCGACCCGGGTCGCATCTGCTTGACCGTGTTGCGGGTCACCAGCTTGGGCGCAGCGGCGCCCGGCACGAGTACCGACCCGACAACCAGATCGGCCCCCGCGACGTGGCTTTCGATCGCGTCCACGGTGGAAAAGATGGTGTTGAGCTTCGGTCCGAACTGCAGGTCGAGCGCATACAGCTGATCAAGGCTCCGGTCGATCACGGTGACATGCGCCTCCAGCCCCATCGCCATGCGCGCCGCGTTGGTGCCGGCGACGCCGCCGCCGATGATGACCACCCGCGCCGCCGCCACGCCGGGCACGCCGCCGAGCAGCACGCCGGCCCCGCCCTGCTCCTTCTCCAGACAATGGGCCCCGACCTGGAGACTCATGCGGCCGGCGACCTCGCTCATCGGCGCGAGCAGGGGCAGGCGCCCGCGTGCGTCCGTTACGGTCTCATAGGCGATGGCGATACAGCCGGCGTCGATCAGGCCTTTCGTCTGGTCCACGTCCGCAGCCAGATGCAGATAGGTGAACAGGATCTGGTCCGGGCGCAGCATGGCACATTCCTGCGGCTGCGGCTCCTTGACCTTGACGATCATGTCGGCCTCGCCGAACACCGTCGCGGCATCCGCCGCGATCCGTGCCCCGGCCGCCTCGTAGGATGCGTCCGGCGCACCCATGCCGGTACCCGCGCCGGTTTCGACGACCACCTCGTGGCCACGGTGAACCATCTCGCGCACGCTGGCGGGGGCCAGTCCGACCCGGTACTCGTGCGTCTTGATTTCCCTCGGTACACCGATGCGCATGGTTCATCTCCCCGATTCCGGTTGGCGGCAGGAGCGAAATACTACCGTAATTCGAAACACCGTGGAATCGGCGCCGCGCCGAATGGCTGCGCGATCATCCGGATTTGATGCGGAACGGTACGGCCGGCCTTCCGGCCACCGGTAGGCTCAGACGTCGAAACCGGCGCGAAGCATGTCACCTGCCTCCTCGGCGGGCACCGGGGCCGCATAGTGGAAACCCTGGGCATATTCGCAGTTCAGCGCGCGCAGAGACTCCGCGTGCCCGGCGCTCTCGACACCCTCGGCGACGACATCCAATCCCAAGGTATGGGCCAGCATCACGATGATCCGCACGAGCTCCTGGTCACGTGCCTCCGTCACCATGCGCGCAACGAAGCTGCGGTCGATCTTCAACATGTCGAGCGGGAAGCGCTGCAGGTAGCTCAGCGACGAATACCCGGTGCCGAAGTCGTCGAGCGCAAGGCACAGGTCCAGAGTCTTAAGGCGCTCGAGCGTATGCTCCATCAGCTCCGGATTGGACATGAGCAGGCTCTCGGTGATCTCGACATGCAGGCTGCCCGGCGACAGCCGACTGTCCGCCAGGACCTGTTCCAGCATGCCGAACAGGTTCTCGTCGGCCAGGTTGCGGGCCGAAAGGTTGACCGAGACGTTGAGTTTGCCCTCGAGGTCGAACACCTCCTGCCAGGTCGCGGTCTGGGCACAAGCCAGCGTCATGATCTGCTCGCACATCGGTACGATCAGCCCGGTTTCCTCGGCGATCGGGATGAATTCCGCCGGCGGGATGACGCCGCGCACCGGATGCTCAATCCGCGCCAGGGCCTCGAAACCGAAGACCCGGCCCGTATCGAGGGCAATGATCGGCTGATAGTACGGCACAACGCGTTGCTGCTCGATCGCCTTGCGCAGATCGGTCTCCGCCTCCATCAGCCCGACCGCCTCGTGCCGCAGCGTGGAGTAGAACGTTTCCGTCTTGCCCTTGCCGTCCCGTTTGGCCCGGGACATCGCCAGTTCCGCGTCACGCAGCAGATCGGCGGGTGTCAGGTAATCGGCCTCGCCCATGACGATGCCGACGCTGGCCGAGGTGAAGACCTCGCGGCCGCTCAGACGAAATGGCTGGGCGATCGATCGCTTGATGCGCGCGACGTTGGCCCGCGCCGTTTTCTCGTTCGGCGTCTCTTCCATCAGGATCGCGAAATCGTCGGCGCCGAGACGGGCCAGCGTGTCGCCGTGGTCGATTTGATTTTCCAGCCGCCGCGAGACCGCCAGCAGCAGATCGTCGCCCGCCCGATGGCCCAGACTCTCGTTCACCATGCGGAAACGATCCAGGTTGAGCACCGCCATAGCGAAGCTGCTTTCGGGATTGCGCTTGATGCGGGCCAGTGCCTGGCCGAGACGATCGAGCAGCAGGGTCCGGTTTGGCAGGCCCGTCATGGCGTCGTGCAGAGCATCGTGGATCAACCGCTCCTCGGCCTGCTTGCGGTCGGTGATGTCCGACTGCGAGCCGGCCATGCGGTAGGGGGTGCCGTCCTCGTGCCGGACCGCCACGCCGCGCGCCAGCATGCGCAGGATCTCCCCGCTCTTGCGGCGAATCCGGTATTCGCTCTGAAAGGTCACCGTGCGACCGGACAGATGGGCGTCGACGTCGTCGCAGAACTGGTCAACGTCGTCGCGATGAATGCGGTTCATCCACTCGTCCGGTGAATTGCCGATCTCATCTTCGCGATAGCCCAACATCCCCTTGAACCGGGGCGAGAAATAAATGGTATTGTCCTCGAGGTTCCAGTCCCAGAGCCCGTCATTGGCGCCCCTGGCGGCAAGCGCGTAGCGCTCCTCGCTGGCCCGCAGCGCCCGCTCGGCCTCCTTGCGCTCGGTGATGTCGCGCACCACGCCGGTGAAATGCCGCTGGTGCCCGACTTTCAGCTCGCTGATCGAGATTTCGATGGGAAAGATCGTACCGTCTTTGCGCAGGCCGACCAATTCACGGCGCTGGCCGACCACCGACCCGACGCCCGTGGCCAGATATCGTCTGACGTAGTCGTCGTGCTCGCTGCGGTACGGCTCGGGCATCAGCATGGTAATTGTCTTGCCGACGACTTCCGACGGCTGGTAGCCGAAAATGACGGCGGCGGACGGGTTGAAATCGCGGATCAGGCCCAGCTGGTCGATGGTGATGATGCCGTCGACGACGGTATCGAGGATTCCTTGTAGGAACTCCTCGCGGTCTGGGATCTGGACCAGCGCCGTGTAACGCGAGGTCACGTCGGTGACGATGGCGACGACGCTGCCGGCGCCGTTGCCGCGATCGGTGACCGGCAGGAACCGCAACTCGTAGGCGTTCTCGCCGGCAACCACCGTGTGGATGACCGGGTCGCCGTCCAGCGCCCGCCGCGTGGCGTCAAGCAATTCGGGCTGGCCCTGCCATATCTCGTCGCAGGGGACCGGGCCGGCCTGGTTCGTGGACAGCCCGAGGTCGGGGAAATCGTGCCCTTCCACCAGGGTTACCGTCATGTCGCGGGCAATGACGCAGAGCGAGACCGGGGCGGCGTCGACCACTGCGGACAGCATGCGCCGGACATCCAGCAACGTCATATCCTCTCTCGGAAGGCCCTGCGTCATGCGGTCCGGCTTCTCCTGCCCACGCGGCACCCTTGCCGCGTCGGTCCATATTGCCGGAACCGCTTTAACGCGCAGTTAACTGTGGCCGGCGGAATTCCGCGAAAAATGAAGCCGCGCCCGGCCCGGGCGCGGCTGTCTGCGGGCAATTTCGATGTTCCGTCAGGCGGTGTTCACCCATTTGCCGTTGCCGAGCACCGTTGCCTTGAAATCGGGGAACGAGATGCTGGTCACCCCGATCAGATGGCCGACGATCATGTCGTGCGTGACGTCCTTCAGCTCCACCGTAACCAGTGGGAAAACGCCGCCGACGTCAGCCGGGTCACCGACCCTCGTACCCTCGAAGGTGACAACGACATTTCGGTCTGTCAAAGTCGGATAGGCTAGCTGCATTTCGAGCATCAGGGCTGCCCACAAATCGTCGGCGTTGGCGCTCGGCGAGCCGCCGTCGCAGGTGACGGTATCAGCGGGTTTCGTGCAGACGATCACGGTGGCGGGCACGCCTTCCTCCGGAGGGTTCAGGTTCGTCGTGTTCGGGATCGGCGGCTGGATTATCGCTAAGCGGACGCCGCGACGGGTTGCCTCAGCGGCACGCTGGTAGTCGAACACCACCAGCGAAAATTCCAGCAACCCGAAGGAAAGCAGGATCAGGACCGGGAAGGTGATCCCGAACTCGATCAGGAACGCGCCCTCCTCGTCGCGGGCGAAGCGTTTGGCGAATGTTATCACGGTCTTGAACATGTCAATTTCCTATCAGGGCCTGCTCATGGGTGAGGACGATCATGTACTTGCCGTCATAGAAGCTTGTCCTCATCAGGTATTCTAGGGCCGGAATCAGGATGTCGACGACCGGTACATAAGGCACGCTGACCGTGACGGTATACACGGTCTCCTCGATGATGCCGGCGCTTCCACCCAGGTTGTAGACAAACTGGTGCGAGGAGACCTGAACGTCAGCAACCGGATCCTCCCATCCCTTGACAAGATACTGTCCGCCGCTCGGCTCGCCGGTCTTGGCGATGTTTTGCGTGGCCGCTATTACGTCCGCGGTCAGTTCCTCGTTGCGCCCGACCCAGGTTGCGGCGGACCGCAGCGCCTTTTCGACGGTGATGCTGTAATAGATCATGTGGCCCAGCTCGATCATCGAAAGGAACAGGAGCAAGAAGACCGGCGTGACCAGCGCGAGCTCAACGCTCGCAATCCCGCGCTCGCCTTTCACGAACTTTTTTGCCATCCGGTACATCGTCAACTCTCCGCTCCTATTCCACCAGTCGCACGTTGCCGTGGAACTCAAGTGAGGTGTTGGCCGTGACCTTGCCCATGATCTCGCCATAGATCGCCATATTGGGCGGCTCCTCGGCTTGCTCTGTCAGGAAGATCTCGAGGTATCTGCTGTCCTGGGGCAGCTCCGACTGTCCGTTGAACGAGAATTCGTTGCACTTGGCGACCGCGATCTTGATCACGCGGCGCTTCTCCTGCTGTCCGGACACGGTCGCGCCGGCCGGCGGTCTGCCGTCCTTCCAGTTGTTGTCCGGCTCCGTGGTATCGACGGCGAGAGCCTCGTCGAGACCGCTGAAGGAGTCATAGACCCCGGGATAAGCGGCCTGCACGGCCGAAATGCTGACCTCGTACCAGCCACCACCGCTCAGGGTGCTGCAGTCAAGGGCAAACCTCGTGTTCTTCTTGCCGTTTTTCTTGCAGAATGTTACGCCCTGCTCGAACAGGTAAATCTGGTAGCGCGTTGAGCCGATGAGCTCGGTCGGCAGAGGAATGCCGGGATGCGCTGCTTTCCAGTAACAGCCATTGGTACAGGTCTCATCCCCGAGATTCCAGGCCATGTTGCCGAAACTGTTGTTCAAGTCGTATTCGCCGGTGGGGTTGGCAGGGTTCATGTTGTTGTCACGCGGATAATTCATCACGTTCGGCGCCACAGGCCCCGGCGATTCCCACCGGGTATTGACGCCGTCCGCCACTTTCTGGGCGATAACACCGGTCGAGGTCTGGATTGAGGAAACGGCGTAGCAGCCGAGAGGCTCTTCGGCCGACAGCGCCGCCTCCACAGCATTGGCTCCGCCGACCGTGTAGCCGGCATCTTCGGGCAGGTCGAGCAGGCCGAAGTTGCCCGGTCCCCAAGCGCCCGGCTGCGGGCCCTGCTTGAGGCGCAGCCCCATGCCGACATAGGCGTCGCTGGTGATATCGGGGTCGGTGGTCAAGGGATCACCGTCATCGAAGGGATCGCAGATCATCAACGGCTGCATCTTGCAGATGAACGGGTCGGACATGCCGACGGCACGAGCATCGAGCTCTACCGAGCTGTCGGCTCCCTGACCGGTCAACATGTTCAGCGCAGGCCCATAGAAGAACGACAGCGTGCGCCGATCGACGAGAACTTCCACGAACCGGGCCAAACCGTCCACATTGGTCACAGGGCCTTTCTTGGTTCGTGTTGGATCGGTGGGGTCGACCGCATAGAACTCGTGGGCCACGAAAACGATCTCGCCCTGATCGGCAGCGGCGGTGGTAAAGTAGGACATCGCTTCATCAACCACCGTGCGTGCGCGCGTGATGGCATTCTCCTGAGCGTCAAGCTGCGCGGCGCCGGCCAACGCACCAGCGTCCGCTGCGTTCTGCATTTGCGTTCTCAGCAGCACGATGCGCCCAATGTCGATGGACAGGGCGGCACCACCGACGCCGATCGCCATGAAGGCGCCCGTGTAAATCATAATGCTGCCGCTTTGGTTGCGCAGAAACGACAACACGGTGTTGGCAGCGTGCTGTAAATGTCTAAAAAGCATATCAATCTCCTACCCCAAGCCCAATTTGGGGCACTTTCATTTTATTCTTGCACCGCGAGTATGCAAATGTAATAATTTATGACACAGTATAATTACCTTTAAAAAATAATTAAAAATCGAAGTACCGAGGGTTTTACTTACTTTCACTTGTGTGCAGTGGATATGTCAAAACGGATCGATCCCGAGAATTTCTATGGCCAGATGCGCATCCAAGCGGTTCTGGGCATCGTTTTCGCCATCTTGGCAGTACTCGGCCTCGCGTCCTGCACACCACGGGCCGTCGAGCAGCGGGTGACTGACGACGAGGCAATCGCCCAGCAGAGCGATAGAGCCAACGAGCTGATGCGGGTCGGGGACAATCTGCGTGCCCGCGGTAATCTCAATGAAGCCGCCGCGGTATATCGACGAGCCATGAGCGCGGACCCCAACTCGCCGCTGCCGCCGGCCGCCCTCGGCGACACGCTCCGCCAGCTCAAGCGCTACGACGAGGCGGAACAGGTCTATCGCCAGGTACTGGAGCGCAATCCCTACAGCGGCATGTCGCTGCAGGGTTACGGGATTCTTCTCATCGAGCGCAATCAGCCCGATGCCGCGATTAGCATGCTGACGCCGGCGGTCGATGAGGACGCGGCCGATCACCGCGTCTTCAACGTCCTTGGCATCGCCTACGACGCGCTGGGCGACCATACCCAGGCGCAGGCCAATTACATGGCCGGGCTCGAGCAGCAGCCCGACAGCAAGTCGCTACGCAACAATCTGGCGCTGTCGCTGGTCCTGCAGGAGCGTTACGATGCGGCCATCGAACAAGTGCAGGGGCTGTTGACGGGAACCGATGCGGACGAGCCCTATCTGCACAATCTGGCCCTGGTCTACGGCCTTGCCGGCCGTATAGAGAATGCGGCGGCTTTGCTGCGGCAGATGCTGCCGGAGGCGGACGTCGCCAACAATCTTGCGTATTACCAGAACCTGCGTGCACTGCCGCCGGACCGCCGGCGCACCGCCATCCTCGAAATCGTCCTGCAGTCGATCTTTCTGTCGTCCAATGGAAGCACGACCGCCGGTCGCAGCTAGGATTCAGATCGGCCCTGCCGGCATCCACGGCGGCTCGGGCGGCCTTGCCCGGCCAGTCTATTTGCCGCCGATCTTGGCCCCGGAAAAGCTGGCGATCGCACGAATGATCGCCGGCCCGATGACCACCATGAACAGAACCGGAAGGATGAACAGGGCCAGCGGCAATGTCATGATGGCCGGGAGCTGTGCCGCCTTTTCCTCGGCCCGCATCAGGCGTTCGCGCCGAAATTCCGCCGACAGCACCTTGAGGGCATAGGCCAGCGGCGTACCGTATTTTTCCGACTGTACCAGCGTGCTGACCACCGCCTGGATGTCCTTCAGGCCGGTCCGACTCTTCAGATTCTCCAGCGCCTGCCGACGTTCAGGCAGAAAGCCAAGCTCGAGCGCCGTCAGAGAGAATTCCTCGCCGATCGCGGGTGAAGAAAAGCCGATTTCGCGCGCCACCCGGCCGATTGCCGAATCTAGGCTGAGACCCGCCTGCGCGCACACCACGAGCAGGTCAAGGGCATCCGGCAGGCCCCGTTGCAGGTCCTTCTGGCGCTTCTTCGCCAACTGCATGATCACGAGGTCCGGTATGAAGAACGCGCCCGCGGAGGCCAGCAGGGCCATCAGAACACGGTTGATGTAGGCGAGGTCGTCCGGCGCAAAGATGTTGATCGCGACCAGGCTCAGCGCGCCACACAGGAACGGCAATGCAATCTTGAAGAAGACGAAGGCGACCAGGGCATCCTTGGTGCGCAGACCCGCACGGGCAAGCTTGTCGGCGGTCTCCCGCGCCACGTCGCCACGCAGGAGGTCCAGTCGCTCGACCAGCTTGCGCATGGCCCCGATGCTGCTTTCCCTGACTTCGTTCTTGTTGGGCCCGGTGCTGGCCAGCAGTCCCTCGCGCAGCGCCTCGCGGCGGGATTTCAAATCCTTCAGGCGGCTTGCTTCAGGCTTCGGCTCCAACAGGCTGCGCCACACGAAGAACAGGACGAGAAACGTCGCAAGGGCCGTGGCCGCGACGATAATCTCCTCCATCGGGATCTCGACGCCATTGATAATCATATCTCGAAGTTCACCATACGGCCCATGACCCACCAACCCATGAACAGCATTGTGCCACCGACCCACAGGATGGTGTTACCGGCCTCCGTAGTCCACAGGGTCAGGATGTACTGGGGCGAGACGAGCAATAGCAGCCCGCCGATCGCGAACGGCAGCCCGCCGAGAATATACTGGCTGGCCCGGGCCTCCGATGACATCGCCTTGACCTTCAGCTTCATCTGTTTGCGGCTGCGCACCATCTCGGACAGGTTGTCCAAAGTTTCCGAGAGATTGCCACCGGTCTCGCGCTGCACTGAGAGAACTACGACGAAGAACTTGAACTCGGCCGTGCCAACACGTTCTGCCGCGGCCCACAGGGCCTGCTCGAGTGTCATGCCGACCCGCATGTCCTCGGTCACCCGCTTGAATTCTTGCGAGATCGGACCCGACATCTCATCACCCACGACGGAGATCGTTTCGGCAACCGGAAGGCCTGACTTCACGCCACGCACGATCAGGTCGAGTCCCTCAGCGAGGCCGGCCACGAATTCTTCCTGTCGCTTTGCGATCAGCCGATTGACATATTTGTGCGGCAGGAAAGCGCCGGCCGCGATCCCCAGAAACGGTGCCGCCGCCACCGGGAAGTCGGTAAACAGCCAGTAGCAGACGCCCGCCATAACGCCGACGATGATCGACACGAGCAGGTACTTGCCGATCGTGATCTTCTTGCCGGTGGCCTCCAGACGCGTGCGCAACACCTCTGGCCGGGGTAAGATACGCCGTGCCAATCTGTCCAGCGCCGTCCGCTCCTCGTCGCGGCGCAGGGTCATCTCCCGCGATTCGGCCTCTTTGAGTTTCCGCTCCTTCGCGGAGATGGCCTTCATCTTCTCCCGCATCTTGCGCTTGTTGCGCGCCGCGGGGCTGAGAAGGAAGTAGTAGAGGGCGCCGGCCAGCGGTACCGCGAGAACCAGCAAAAAGACGATGATTTCGGGCCCGAAACCCCTCATAGCGCCGCCTCCAGAAGTTTCTTGTCGAGCCCGTAGTACTGGGCCCGCGGGGTGAAGGCGGGGCGGATGCCGTGCTTGACGAATTCTCCGATCAGTTTGCCGTTCTCGTCCTCGCCGACGAACTCGTAGGAAAAGAGGTCCTGCAGGGTGATCACTTCACCTTCCATGCCCGTGATCTCGGTGATCTTCTGGAGCCGCCGCCCGCCGTCGCGCATGCGGCTGATCTGGACGATCATCTGGACCGCGGCGGCCATCTGCTTGCGCACCGACTCGGCCGGCAGCTTCGTGCCTGACATCGCACACATGTTTTCAAGACGGCTGAGCGCCTCCCGCGGGCTGTTGGCATGCAGCGTGCCCATCGAACCGTCATGGCCGGTGTTCATGGCCTGCAGCATGTCGACAGCCTCGCCGCCGCGAATCTCGCCGAGGATGATGCGTTCCGGGCGCATGCGCAGACAGTTCTTGACCAGTTCCTGCTGATTGATCTCACCCTTGCCTTCCAGGTTGGCCGGGCGCGTTTCCAGCCGGACGACGTGCGGCTGCTGCAGCTGCAATTCCGCTGCGTCTTCGATGGTGATCACGCGCTCGTCATCACCGATCATGCTCGACAACGCATTCAGCAGTGTGGTCTTACCGGAACCCGTACAGCCCGAAATCACGATGTTCAGTCGCACCCGTCAGGCGTTA
>CAYFYY010000011.1:12168-20033 GCA_964347475.1 uncultured Flavobacteriales bacterium | reverse complement strand
CCATGTCTTCCGACATGCTATTGCCGACCATCTGATCGAACGTGATCTTCTGCTTGGCGAACTTACGGATCGAGATAGCCGCGCCGTCAATTGCCAGTGGCGGGATGATGATATTCACACGGGATCCGTCCAGCAGGCGCGCGTCGCAGATCGGCGTCGATTCGTCGACCCGGCGGCCGACCTTGGTAACGATTCGCGTACAGATGTTCAACACGTGCTGATTATCACGGAACTTGACGTCGGTCAGGCGCAGCTTGCCGCCCTGTTCGACGTAGACCTGATAGGGGCCGTTGACCATGATATCGGTGATCGTCTCGTCGGCGATCAGCGGCTCCAGCGGACCGAGCCCGAGCATGTCGTCGACCAGGGCCTCGACCAGGGTCCGCTGCTCGGCACCGTTGAGGCGTAGTTTCTCTTCGGTCAGGATCTCCCCGACGATTTCCTCGACCTCACGGAACAGCTGCTCGCGCGGCATCTTCGTCGCCGCGGCAGTATCGATGCGTTCCAACAGGATGGGCTGGATCTTTTGCTGTGCCCCCTGCAGCGAATCCCGCGCCGCGCCGCCGGATTTTTCGGCCGGCGGTGCGTCACCGAGGCCACCGATCTTGCCTGTTTTCTTCACCGAGGTGAGGACTTCGTTGAGAAGCACGGTGACGACGTTCCGGATATTGAGTCCGTCGATCGGAATGCTGTGTTTCTGGGCGGCCTCCGTTGCCAGCTTCTCGATCGTGCCGGCAAGCGCAACGCGGTTCTTGCTCGTCGCCTCGCTCGGTTTGATGTGATCGCCGAGGGTTGGCCGAACCAGGTCGCAGCACTGCTCGATCAAGTCGTCCATCGACGGTTCGACGGACGGCGCGGCGGGCTTCGTTGGGGCGGCAGGCGGCGCGGCACCGGCTGGCTGTGTCGGGGCGGCAGGCGGCGCGGCATCGGATTGCTGCGCCGGCGCGGCCGGCTGCACGGCCTGCTGTTCCGCCGGCGGCTGCTGCGGCCGCTCTTGCTGCAGCGGCAGCACGTTGTCTGCCTTCTCCTGGCTGGGCGCCGTCGCCGGGTTTCCTCTACCACCAAACATTATTTAGCCTCAATCCGTTAAATGACTTGTTCTGAGTTCTTGTTCTGCCTTGATCACGCTTTTGAAAATACGGATAGAAAACCGCCTTTCTTGGCTTTTGTCTTGCCGGCCTGCGGATATAGCACCGTGCACAGTTTGCGCAGCGCCTTAACCACTGAACTCCGGCCAGCGGACTGGGGAATCGCGGCACCCGCATTTATTGCCGCCGCAACGCCCTTTGGATCGCTGGGAATCTCGGCGTCCACCGGAAGGCCGGTCGTCGCCTCGAAATCCTTGGCGTTGACATCGGTGGTCGGGCTCGCTCCGTGATTGGCGACCACGACTTGCTTGGTGCCGGCGGCCACCGAATTGGCGAGGCCGGAAAGCCGGATTACGTCGCGCATGCCGGCCACGGAATAATCGGTGACGAACAGGATCTGCGTTGCCATCCGCATTGCCGCCTTGACGACCTGCAGCTGCCCCCGCGGCGCCTCGACCACGACGATCTGGAAGCTTTCCCGCAGTTTTTCGATCAGGGTCTCCACGCTCATCGAGTCCAGCGGAACCTCGTTCTGCATGCTTTCCTCGGCACCCAGGACGCGCAGATTGTCGTGTTCCTTGGTCATGGTCCGTTCGATCAGCTCCGCATCGATGCGGTCGGGCGCCTCCAGTGCTTCCGACAGGCCGCGTCCGACATCGAGGCTGAATGCCAAGGCAATGTTTCCGTAATACGGATCGAGGTCGACGAGCCCGACCTTCTTGCCGTTCTCGTGTCCTAAGATCCACGCCATATTGGCGGCGACCATGCTGGCACCGACGCCGCCACGGGCTCCGACCACCACCACGACATCGGCGAGTGTTTTGATGGCGCCCGGACCGGCAGTGGCCGGGTCGGCACGCCGATGGGCGTTTTCGTAAGCCTGCTTCAGGCGGTTGGCATCGACAGGTTTCAGCAGATAATCGGCGATTCCGGCATCGAGCATATCGCGGAACACGCTGATGTCGTTGACCTCGCCGATGGCGATCACCTGCGTGCCCGGGTCGCAGACACCGGACAACTTGTCGAGCTCGCCTAGCGGCGCCGGGCTGCTCGCAAGATCGACGAACAGGTACTCCGGCGTTTCCATGCTCGAAAGCTTGGTGACGGCCGCGTCGACGCCGCCCATGACGACGTCCTCTTCCGGCCAATAGAGTTCCCTGGCAAAGTCAACCAGCGCCGCATGCGTCGATTCGTCGGCTGCAAATGCCATGAAATTCTTGCTCACGTTCCTACCTCACGACTTTCAAAGCAGTTCAAGTTGAATTGACGTTCGGAAATCATCAGCCGCCGGCACCCTCGGGCTTGATGTCCTCGATCCTGCGGCCGCGATAGCGACTGACGGACTCCGCCGCGACGTCGCCCTCCGGGAAGTCAAGTAGCGTGCCTTCGATGAGACTCGACGGGTACGCGACCTGTTGCTGCATTGCGTTGGTCGTCGTACAGCCGAAGTTTGTCGGCGATGTGTTGTAGAAATTGGACTTGACCTTTTGCCCCCACTTGCCGCACTCGTGCTGACGCGGCGTATAACGGTCGTAACGAACGAGAATCACATTGTCATAGCCGTCCTCCTCGCTCCCGGGTTCAAGTTCCTTGATGAGCTGCGTCTCGGGCCTGAGCCCGACGCGCCACAGGAAATTCTGCACTTGCGCCCGTTGCTCGAGACGGCCACGCCGCGAAGCTAGGACAACCGAATCGCCGGTCTTGGCACCGGCACCGATGAGGAAATCGTAGAGGTCGCGGTACTGGCGCTCGTCGATCGTCGCGTTTGTGGCGGCGACCGGAACGAGGTGTCGGTGAACCGTATGTTCGACCTGATAGGGCGGCCGGAACTGGTGCCCGCGATCAAGCTCCGCATCGCTCAGAGGCACGGCAGGCACACAGGCGCCGAGGCTCACCGCCACGAGCACCGCCAAGCCGGCGCGCCACGACCGGCACATGTCCATTGATCCCGTCTTGTGCAGCATGATACGCAATCCTCTATTCCAACTTGAAGCCGGGACGACCGATCAGTCGCTGACCGCCGCTGGTGGCCACCCTGGACGGATTCTGACCACTCGATTCATGGTACATGCCGCCCCACATGATCCGTTCGTAGTCGTTGGGCGGCTGGTATCCGTCGGTCGGCAGGGCAATCCGGTCGTTGGTTGGTCGCACGATGTAGGGTGTCACAACGATCATCAGTTCGGTTTCGTTGCGCCGGAACTGGTCGGACTTGAACAGCGCACCGAGAATAGGCAGGTCAGCGAGGCCGGGAATCTTGGTCACGTCCAGATTGTTGTTCCGCTGCAGAAGGCCGGCAATCGCCATGCTTTGCCCGTTTCCGAGCTCGACCGTCGTCTCGGCGCGCCGGGTCTGAATGGTTGAAGACGGCTGGCCGTCAACGACGACCTCGGCCGTGCCTAGGCTGCTGACCTCCGGCCGGACTTTCAGGCTGATCCTGGAATTATCAAGAATCGTTGGCGTGAAAGCGAGCGATACGCCAAAGGTCTTGAACTCGATCGATGCGCTTCCCGTAACCTCGCCGGTGGTCTCGTCCTGTCCGGTACTCGTACTGCCGATGATCGGAAACTCGCCGCCGGCCAGGAAGCTCGCCGTCTCGCCGCTGACTGTCGTCAGAACCGGTTCGGCCAACACCGCCGCAAGGCCCTCGTTTTCAAGGGCCTGGATCGTCGCTGCTATGTTGGCTGAGCCGATCGTCTTCGTAACGCCGCCCTCAAGCGCCGCCTGGAAGGACCGCGTGACCGCGGAATGGAATGTGAAGGTCGGCGAGTCGATCTGCAGCTCGAGACCCAGCTCCTTGGTAAGGCTGCGCGACACTTCGGCGATCGTCACCCGCAGGCTGACCTGATTCGGCATCGAAATGCTGAGCCGATTCAACATGTTGCCGCCCCTGCCAGTGAAGGTCTTGACGAGTTCGCGGACCTGTTCGGCTTCCGCCGGGCTGCCGACGACACCGTCGAGAACCAGCGTGTTGTTGACCATCGACGCTTTAACGGCCGAGTTCGGTATCAGGGCTTCGATCGATGCGTTGAGCTGATGGAGGTCGTAACCAACCACAATCTTTCGGTTGAGAAGCACGCGCTCTTGCCGATCCAGCGCAAACAGCGAGGTTTCGCCCGTCGCCTTGCCGATGACATAGACCAGCTTCGACGACTTGAACTGGAGATCCGCAATATTCGGGTCGGCGAGAAACACCGTCGCCGGTACCTGGTCGAGGCGCAGCAGGCGTCCCTTGTTGACCTCCACGTAAATGACGCCGCCGCTGCTGTCGATGACTTCGAGCGCCGCTGCCGGCGATGCCAGCAGGGATGCCAGCAACAACAGGAGCGGAGCGCCCCACCGCGCTGCCCGCCACTGCATTCCCAGGACTGGCGTGTTGAACGTCATAGCCATTACCCTTTGCGTGTGACCCTATTTGACCTTGATCGCCTGGACTTTGGTGCCGCGCACCACTTCGATCCTGACCCGGCTCGATCCACTGGTCGTAGCCGCGCGCCTGGTGCCGGAGCCGGTGGTTCTCGTTGTTGGCGGCGGCGGGGCGACAAGGAGTTTCTTGGGCTTTTTCCCACCGAAGAGGAGATCGCGTTCCACGGTCCAGCTGTCGCGCGTGATATCCTCTCGCGTCGACTCCCGGGATACGGCAAGAAGGTCCGCACCAATAAGCGAACCGGCTTGCGTCCCGTCCGTCATGCTGACTTGCAACAGGCCGTCACCGGCGCTGGCCAATAGTTTTTGCTCTTCCTTGTCCGGCGCGATGCTGCGCAGCACGAACTCCAACGAGCCCATATTGCTTGCCAGGGACAGCGCCTCGGCCTGTACCGGGGTCAGTTCCAGCGTAATCGTCTTTGCCGGTGTCGCGCCGGATGCCTGGGTCTTCTGGTCGATTGCGATGACGCGAATGTCGCGCATCAACGTCTGGGTGAACGGATAACCCTTGCTGGAACTCTTTACGTCCCAAAGGATATCAACCCGATCGCCGGGCAGGATGAAACCGGAAATACCGGACACCACGCTCACGCCAACCGACATCGCGCGCATGCCGGGCTGCAGCACCGCGGCAAGGAACCCACGATCGCCCGCGCGGGCCACCAGGCCCGGCGTCAGCGGCTGACCGGCGGCGATCGGCAATCGGACGACGGCGCCGATGAAATCCTCAATCGTCAGCCGTTTTTCCTCACTCTTGCCCGCATCCGTGATCTTGTTGCCTTCCACCACATAGGTCGGGGCCACACTTTCCTGCGGCCAGGTCTGCCAGTGAAGGTTCTCACGGCCGATCTGGGTGCCGACCACGAGGTCAGACTTGGCAACCAGGACCTTGACCGTGGGAATCTGCGGCGGAACCTTCTGTCGTTCGTTTTGGACTTGCGCCTTGATCTCGTTCTGCTTGGCGTTAAGGAACTTCCACATCATGAAACCGGTGCCGCTGGCGATGGCCAAGCCAATGACGAGCACGATAATGTTTCTTGCGTTCATAATTGCGGCCTCCTAAAGGAACCCTGGGTCACACTGCGGTCAAGAGAACCCAGGCCACAAACAATCCGCCGGCCGTAATCGCGACGCCGTACGGCATATTCTTGGCAAGCATTGCATTGCTCAACGTCGGGCTGCCGAGCGATTCAAATGCACCGGCCAGTATGAATCGTGCGCGCGTCATCATGATCGCGGCAATAATGCCGCCGGCGATCGCGCATATGAGAAGTGTGAGCGGTGCGAGAACGGGGCCGGCCCACAACAGAACCGCGGCCAGCAATTTGGCATCCCCCGCACCGAAAATGCCGGCCGCGGACAGGCCCATGCCGACGACGATAGCGGCCGCAAAGACCGCCAGCGCCCAAGGCCAGTCAACATCGGAGGGCGTAACGACCACATACACAGGGTAGAGCAGCAGGATGGCCAGAACCACCACGTTGGGGATTCTGTACGATACGATATCCGAGGCCGCCGCAACCAGCAGCAGCGCAACGAAACAGGCGACCGACACCTGACTCGCCGGGACACTCTCGAACATATGCTACTCCGTTCCCCTACGTGTCATTTCGTTGGCATTTCCGAACATCTCAGGTGCGTGTCGATGCGACGGCACACCGCCGCATGTGCCGCCGAAGCAGCAGGCACACGAGCACGGCTATATTAAATACGTGCTTGATTAAATTAGTCTTAACCGGCCCAACCTGTTCACACTTCGCGAAAATGAAGTTCGTCTGCGGCGTCGATTCGAAGCGGCCTTGGCCACTGACACAGCGCCCGCCGCAGACAATCCGGCTCTCGAAGCAAGCATCGTGCCAGACTTGATCGCAAAACGCAGGTCCAAACGGCGATGCATCGCGACCGGAAACAGACCGGCCCGTCCGGCGACAAGTTCATGGTCAACTGCTGCCCCGGGATCGGGTCGCAGGCACGGCAACGGGAGCGCAAGTTGCCCTGCGCTCCCGACTCCACTGCCTGGCAATGCGACACCCAACCTTGGTGCCGCGCAGTCAGTTGTCAGCTGGGCCCGCCGGACGCCGCCGACAGATAGCTGGACACCGTATTGAAAATGACCTGCAGTTCGGCGCCGAGGATCTGCAGCGCAATGATGGCTGCGACCGAAACAAGAGCAGCGACCAGACCGTACTCGATCATGGTTGCGCCCGACTCGTCCTTCAGAAACGATTTGATGAAGTTCACTGATACTCTCCCCAAAAAAACACATAATTTGACCAAATCCAATCGCGCTTCCGGCCGCACCACCCGTGCCATATTCCCGGACGCGTAACCGCCCGAAGTATGGCATTTCGGCCCTAACCACTCGTTAACAAATCAAATAAAAATCAGGAAATGATTCCAGTTTTTCGAATTTTGTAGCATTAATGTTTTCAATAAAATTTTAAGATACATGATATAAATTCATGTATACATGTTTTCGCATAATACCCATCATCGCGGTGTTCACATGAATCATCTTGCACAGCGGCCGCACTGCGAGGAGATTTGATCGGGATGAACACGCGATCGCTTCACGCGAGCCTGGAACGGTTGGGTCTGCTTTGGGCCACCGTTCTGCTTGTCGCATTGGCGAGCAGCCTCATCTATTTCGGACCTTCCCTCTGGCAGACCTGGATGCACGAAGGCCCGACGCTGGTCAATCCCGGCGGATTCGTGACCGGACACGATTTCGTTGCCTTCTATGCCGCTTCCGAAGCGGTTCTCGGCGGCCAAGCAGCGATGGTCTATGATCGCGAGTTCATGCTGTCGACCCAGATCGCGTTGGTGGGCTCGCATGACATCGGATACTTGGCGTTCATGTATCCGCCTACGTATCTGCTGCTGGTTGCTCCGCTCGCAATACTGCCGTATTTCCCCGCTTTGGCACTGTGGCAGACACTGCCATTCGCAGCGATTCTTGTGGTGTTGCGCAGGATTGCGTTGCCGCCGGTCGCCCTTGTCATGGCAGCCGGTGCCCCAGCCGTTGCGCAGACCCTTTTTGCCGGGCAGAACGGACTTCTGTTCGCCCTGTGCCTCGGTGGCGGACTCTTGGCTCTTGACCGTCGCCCCCTGCTATCCGGCCTGCTCTTCGGTCTGGCGACAGCGAAGCCGCAATTGGCGATCCTGATCCTCCCGGCGCTTCTCGCAGGCCGCGAATGGAAGGTATTGGCGTCCCTGTTGGCGACCGTCGCCGGCTGCTTCATTTTATCCTGGATCCTGCTGGGGCCCGGTGTCTGGTGGAGTTACCTCGGCATACCGGCCGAAGCGCGCCAATACCTGGCAGTCGGCGAGCTTCCCTGGTCGCGAATACCA
>CAYFYY010000011.1:0-12158 GCA_964347475.1 uncultured Flavobacteriales bacterium | reverse complement strand
TCATGGTCGGATTGGTTCACAAGTTGGAGGATACCATCAATACTCTGTGAGGAAAATATCGTTGAGGGCTGTGTCTCAGGAGGAATCTGATTTAAATCACTAAGAAGTGCGTTCAATATTTCTCCAATTTTCGAAACATCTATGTCGGTGTGAGACTTTTCTAAATCCACAAGACGCTTTCGAATTTTCTTTATAGTCATCTTCGCTTCTCTGATTATCCGGTCGCGAATACCAACCATTTACATGGCCGTTCGCCTTGCCGGGTTTTCCGATTTCGTCGGCATGGTTGCGCAGGTCATAAGCGCGTCACTCGTGGTCGCGGTAGTCGCCTGGATCTGGTGGCAAGGTGCACCCCCAAACCTGCGTGCTGCTGCCATTCTCGCCGGTGTGCCGCTGGCTACCCCATTCCTCTACGATTACGACTTGCCATTCATGTTGTTCGCCATCGGCCTGTATCTCGCCCATGCGTTGGAGCGGGGGCTCCGTTCTTGGGAGAAGATCATGTTGCTGCTGGTTTGGTTGCAACCGGCCTGGTGGTGGTGGCAACTTGTCGAGGTGACCGGGATCTCACTGTCACCACTGGTTTATGCGGGCTTCTTTGCGGCGATTGTTTTTCGTGTCGATACTGCGATCGAGAGCAAGGTACAAACCCGCCGATAAAAAACAGGGCCGACACACGGCAGTGTCGGCCCTACGTAGAATGCGGGTGGGTCTCGGTCAACGACCTGCGCGGAGTTACCTCAGCTCGGTCCGCCCGACGCACTGGCCAGATAACTTGTCACCGTGTTGAAGATGACCTGCAATTCCGACCCTAGCAGCTGCAGGGCAATGATCGCAGCGACCGATACCAACGCGGCAACCAGGCCATATTCGATCAGCGTCGCGCCGGACTCGTCCCGCAAGAAAGCCTTCAAAAATGACATCGTACTCTCCTGGCACCAAAGTTCTCTAATACAAATCAACAAATCTTCGGCAGATGCCAACGTCGTCCCAGCCGACGACGATGTACTTCCAACTCACCATTGCCGCGAGCATAACGGGTAGGACGGCAACGCTCATGACCCATATTGGCCAATGGTCAGCATAATCGTCCGCAATTCTGCCTGCATTTTAGAAAGCTTATTATCGAAACGGGCTATCGCATCAAAAACTTGCCGGATATTCCTAACTAAACCTTGGCTGAAAATGGATCATCGTGCCATAAATCTATTTTCCCATTGCCAATCGATACTATTCTAGGCTGTTTTTCGATTCTGTTTTAGAGCTTTATTATTTATATTTCCGTATCGCAACAGAACAGGGCGACACGTTTCCGCGCCGCCCTCGTCTGTCTGACAACTGGACCGGTTCGAAAACCGGGCCCTTGTCCGAAGATCCCGGTATCAGGTCGGGCCGCCCGAGGCGCTCGCCAGATAGCTCGAAACCGTATTGAAGATAACTTGCAGTTCGGCGCCCAGAAGCTGGAGCGCAATGATGGCCGCAACCGACACAAGCGCGGCAACCAGGCCGTACTCGATCATGGTGGCGCCCGACTCGTCCTTCAGAAATGCTTTGATGAACGACATAAAAGGTACTCCTCGGTACGAATTAAAACATTCCACCCCAACCGTCCGCACAGAACTGTGATTTAGCGTTCGAGGCGTGGGGGGATCGTACGACTCAGATCTTAACGACACATGACCCAATTGGACTAAAACCGAAAAATATCAGTTAGGAATAGAAGCAAATCCAATGAACATCATAGCCATGATTCGTCATGTTCCGTGGGAGATCCGCGAAAACCAGGCGTTTCTGCATGAAAACATCCAGTGATTGCAGTGTCATGATTTTTGATCGCCGCATGTAACTTTCTTGAATCATGAAAAATTGTATTTTCGCACAAGTTTTTCGAATTAACTTCTTGTTTACTATTTCGGTCTGCATTTTGTTCGACCGCTGGCGATAATCGACAGCGTCCGTCGGCTTTTCCACCCCCTCATGACCGCAGGGACACCGGCACCTATTCCTGGCCCCGAGTGCCACCACTGCATTTCAGACAGAATGAAGGGCGACGCGTCGGCATCGCCCTTCTCCGTATCTGACTGGCTGCGACCTGGACCTTGGCCGCGGCCTGAAGCTCTCGATCAGGTCGGTCCGCCCGAGGCACTCGCCAGATAGCTCGAAACCGTATTGAAGATGACCTGCAATTCGGCGCCCAGCAACTGAAGCGCGACGATCGCAGCAACCGAAACAAGCGCCGCGACCAGACCATACTCGATCATGGTGGCGCCAGCCTCGTCCTTCAGGAAAGCCTTGATAAACGACATATTTCTTTCCTCGTTTTCGATCATTTTCCCATCGAATTCCGCGTCTCGGGCCCTTGAACCACGCTTGAACCACTCTCGCGGCCGGGGCTCGTTACGCAAGGACCCAAACATAGCTATGGTCCACCGGAGCATCATGACCCAATTGGACTAGAAGTTGATTAAACACGTAAAATACAAATAAAATATTTCCAGTTATGTAGTCTGCCTGTACTAAGGATGTTAAATAATTGTTTGTTTTATTGTAAAATTATATTCGACACAAATACCCGGAAAATTGGCTCTTGTTCATACGAATGCGAGTTTCTCTGCTGAAATATGGCGTATGAACTGACCCCAGTGCGCCGATGTCATTGCCGGTGACGACGCGTCGGAACGGAACCGGCATTTGTTCTGTGGCGTTATGCCGATTCACTTCGCTCCGCATCGGGTCGGCACCAGTTCGATCCGCCATCGTCGGCGTCCTCATCTATGACGAGACCGTGCTCGGACACGAACGCCGCACTGGAAAGGACCAGCGATATCAGTTCGGATTGGCGGCCGGTGTTGGTCTTGCTGAAGATTTGCTTGAGCTGATTCCTGACCGTATTGAGGCTAACGCTCAGATCATCGGCAACCTCTTGTGGCCTTTTGCCCTTCACCAATTCAACAACGACTCGCGCTTCGGCCGGGGTCAGTCCGAAGAGCTTGGCGAGGATTTCCGGCGGGACCGACTGCCGGACTTCCAGATCTCGGATGAATATTGCCGCCACCTGTGAGTTTCCCTCGGACTCGGTGCTCATCTGCACCGGCGCAACCATAATGGACAGGGGCCGGACATCGTCACCGCGGTCGATTGTCATGACCCCGGCAAACGTCGCTTCGGGCGTGTCCGGTTCGTCGGCGGTGCAGGCACGGTCGACAAGATCGCGGAGCTGCTCGACCTGCTGTCGCCGAACCGCTCCAATCCGGCCGTGCGCAATGGTTAACCCGTCACCAGCGTCGAGTAGCCGGGTCGCGCTGCGGTTGGCGAGGAGCAGCCTGCAATCACGGTCGACGAGGGCCATGCCTGTCGATAGGAGATTCAGGGTTTCCTCCGCGCGCCGGCGCTCGGTGACATCGCGCATGATCGCGATGGCGATTGTCGCAGAGCGATACGTTACATGAGAGATGGCCGTATCGAGCGTGAAACGTCCCCCGTCTTTCCGCCGACCGGAAAAATCGCGGTATTCGGTTTCGTGAACCGACGGATCGGCACGCAGAACTCTCGCCTTGCCGTCGGCGTTTACCGCTTTCGACCCATCCATGATCAGCATGTCCGCAGGTTGTCCGAGCATTTCTTCGGCATCGTAGCCAAAAATCCGCTGCGTGGAGGCATTCACGGACGTGACCAGGCCGCGTTCATCGATGGTGATGATGCTGTCGGCAACGCCGTCAATGATCGCTTTCAGCTTGGTCTCACTGTGTTCAAGCTCGACCCCGCTTTCAGCGAGAGCCGCGGCACCCTTTTTCAGTTGCTGGGCAGTACGGAGCGCAGTGCGCAGAAACGTCGCCAGCAGCAAGCTAGCCAGCAGGGACGCGACCATGATCGGTACCAGAAGATAGTCGAACAATTCGCGGCCCGGCGCGGCGGGCTTCCAGGTGATCAGCGCCATCGTCCCGCCCTCGGGGTTTTCAATTCGCATGCCGATGCTGGCCACGATGTCGGGCGGCATTTCGACGCGCAGATCGTCGATGAGGAAGTCTCTCGAAAGTTTGCCCAGCAGCCCTTCGTTGACTGGCACCAGCAGGATGAGCGCGCTCGCGCCCGAAACGTCGTCCGACTCCGACGTTAGCGGCGCGATGATGCTCGCCGCGGCCACATGAAGCACCCCGTCCACCGTGACAAATCCGGCAACCGAGTCCGGCGGGTTGACGGGAAGATCCCGAACCCTTTGGGCAAAGTCGTGTCGCCGCTCCGCGTCCGGAACACCATCAAAGCCTCTGTTCGTATAAATCAAGGAGTCGTCACCACCGACCACGACAATTCCGGCATCACCGAACTGCCCGCGTATCGGCTCCATGCGCGACTGCAGCCATGCTGGATCAAGCTCATTCCGCAGTTTTTCGACCGCTTGTTCAGACCGTGCCATCCCGATCGCCAAGCGACCGAGATCGGTTCCGACGATTTCGAAGGCCCTTTGGACGACCTGCAATGATCGGCGCACCTCGGCCTCGTCCTGCACGCGCGTTCCGGTAAGCACGAGCGACAGCACGACGCCACCGAAGATAAGCAGCACGGCAACGAACGGCGCGATCAGCGCCTGCAGGGTACCCTCGCTCGGGCGGAATTCGTCGTCCATGTCCCGCAGGGAATCTGTCGTCTTCATCCTGTTGCCGCTGCTGGCTTGTTTCAGTCGGTTCCGGACGTCGGCGCATTTAGGCCGTCTGGCATCGTGGCAACCGAGCGCCAATGTTTTGCACGAAAAGGTGTAAATTTCGTTTCTGTGCCATAGCGATTCTGCGCCATCGACGGTGTTATTCCTGCAAGCGCCAATCCTTCCCGGCGGCGCGCAAAATGGCACAGGTGCCGGGATAATCGCCGATACAGGTTCCGTCCCGGACCCGGAAAATGGAGAAATATGACCCTTCCGCGGCGAGCTCGATCACCCCGGGGGCCAGGTTACCACCGCGGCCGTCGTGGAGATGGACGACAAAATCGAAGCGGTCCTGCCACATATAGCCGTAGCGGCGAACGTCGCCGATGTCATCGTCGCCGTCAAACCAATCGAAAACAGCGGGGTCCGCCCATGCCCGGAGTTCACCGGGCCGTATCGGCCAGCCGACAGGCGTGTCGACTTCGGCGAGCTCGGGGACGGCCACGATTGGCTGTTTCGTCGGATCCGTAAAAAGGGTCGGCAGAAAGACACTGCGGTCAATCACCGAATACGCGGCAAAGTGGTAGTATACATCGCGGAAAGCGCCCGGTTCTCCCGCGACTGGAAGTGTCCTTTCCTGAACCTGCAGTATGCGTGCGCCGGGCGTGATCACCGCAGCCGCCGCCCGGTACTCGGCGATCTGCTGATCGTACACGCGCCAGTCGTGAGTGGTCTGGTAGATCCGCACGAAAAACAGGCCGATCACCGCCGCAGCAAGCACTGGGCCGACCTTGCCGGAGGCGCGGAAAGCGAAGCTCGCAGCCGCGACAAAAGCAACGGCCACCCACATGCGCACGTCCAGACCCCACACCCCGCCGAAGCGGCCGTAGGTCCAGAACGGCGCCAGCATCGCCGCTGCCGTCAGAAAAATCAGGGGCAGGGTCATGCCCCCGGCCGGCCGGACCCAGCGCCGGAGCACGATGACCAGTCCGGACGTGACGACGAAGACGGCCAACAGGAGATCCACAGTCCCCAGATTGGTCAGTACCGGCGCCCACACGCCGCGCAGGCGGACGATCGGGTCGCCCCACACCCATTCTGCGTCGGCGACGCGGGGCGGAAGCGCCAGCAGGAACAGGACCGCGGCGGGCAGGAACTGCAGCCCGTCGACCGCCCACGCACGGACGTGGCGGGCGAGATCCGTTCGGCGATCTCGGACGCGGCCCAGTTCCCACGCGCCGACGAGAAGGCCATAGATGCCAAGCGCCATCAGGTGCACGAAGAACAGGGCGACGCCCGCCGCTCCGAATACGGCTGCCCGCGTCCAACCGGTGCGTTCCGTTGTTGCCACCCACGCCGCGAACAGCCAGAGAGCCAGCCCGAGGCCGAGCAGGAAATTCAGGAAACCCCAGATCAGCACATGGTTGTAGATAAACAGGAAGAGGACGACCGGGCCGACTCCGATGCGTCCGTGCAGGACACGGTGCAATGCAAGAGTACCTGTGACAAGCACGAACACCGTCAGAGCCGTGAACCATCGCCCGAGCTCGAGAGGTGATACGGCTCCGGCAAACGGTGGCAGGAGCAAATCAAGCGCGAGATTGGGCTGGAGCGCCCAGTTCACGCGGTAATGCGCGGTGAGCAACGGATCCTGGCCGATCTCGGCGAGGATGCGCACCCGCGCCATGTGGTTCGGCAAATTGGCCAGCGGCACGACGTCGACCAGAAACAGCGGCACCAGCGCGACGGCCGTCAGCAAGACATAGAGCGCGAAGATGCGCCGCGGTGCGAGCGCGGGGCCGGGTGGGAACGAATTGCCGGTGGTGCCGGTCTGCTGTAACGGCGAGTCCTTGCTGGGCCGCATTTCGGGGTGCTCGTTTCGCTCGCGGCGCCGCAGTGCGCGGTGCCGGATGGACACGCGTCATTTAGTCAGAATTAGCTTAACCCGCCGTTAAGCACGGCCCTGCAGGTCGTCGCGAGGGCTCAGTAGCTGCCGCCACCTCCGCCGCCGCCGTCGCGGCCTTCGCGCGTGGGCTGGCGCCCGCCGGTCGGCCCGTCCTGCGATGCGTGCCGGCATCCGGCGAGGAGCCCGCCTGTCAGCAGAGCCATCGCGATGAACCTCAGGAAATATCTGCGGTGAATCATCGATCGCGCTCCCTTGTATTGCCTCCCAGAATGGGTACAGGGCGCAGCCGGGAAATATTCCTGCAAATCGTGCGACCGGCCATCCGCGTGCACCGCGGCAGGCATGCTCGCGTTCCACTGGTCCCGGGGGCCCGGGAACCACCCGTCGATCTGAAATGGTGCCCGCTCCCGGACTCGAACCGGGACTCGCCGAAGCGAAACGGATTTTAAGTCCGTTGCGTCTACCAATTTCGCCAAGCGGGCGTCAGGCGCGCACCATACAGTCCTTTGGCGGACGCGAACAGAATGGATTTTCGGGAACCGAACCCGGTGCCCGACCGGGTATCACGGTAACAGTGAGGTCAGTGTGCCGCGCTGGATACTGTCAACGATCAGCAGGACCGCCAGGCTGAAGACGGCCACCAGGAACAACAGGCCGATCCCACGGCCACGCCGCACGCGGCGACGCCGCGGCTGATAGGCGTCGATGTCCCGCAACATGATGAGCGGCGCGGTGCCGCCAAGCGTGTCACCGGGCCCGAATTGGATTTTCTTCGATCTCACGGTGTTCCCTGTCCTGATTACAATCTCATATTATATCGCATTTTTAGACAATTTGTAGAACATTTCTTGAATAAACCGTGATCACTATTGGCCTGGCCAACGTGACCGCCGGCACGCCTTGCGGGGCCGCGGTCAGCCAACGCTCGGCCGTGCGGCCCCGACTTAGACCGGTTGCTGTTCCGCTTCCCCGCCAAGCTCTGCAATCAGCGCCATCACGTCGCGCATCGCCACCTCGAGGACGTCGGAGTCGGTGTGGCGCAACACCACGGCGACACGAAAACCGCTCTGCGCATAGGACGGATAACTGCCAATGTCGACCCCCGGATACTTCTGCTGCAACGCGCCCAGCCCGGCCGCGATCCGACCCTCCGGCAGATTGCAGACAATGCTGCGCGACAGCAGCGGGGGCCCGCCGACCAAGCGCTCGCGCAGGCTGCCGAACATCGCCTGCATGATCTTGGGCACCCCGGCCATAACGAACACGTTCTCGACCTGAAACCCGGGCGCCGCGGAGACGGGATTGTCGATCAGCGTCGCGCCTTCCGGCGTGTTGGCCATGCGCAGCCGCGCTTCGTTCATCTCTATGCCGGTCTCGGCCCAGCGATCCTCAAGTCGCCGGCGCGCCTCGGGGTTCTGGATCAGTTTGCGTCCCAGCGCCGCCGCCACACATTCCGCCGTGATGTCGTCGTGGGTCGGGCCGATCCCGCCGGTGGTCAGGAGGTAATCGTATTTCTCGCGCAACGCGTTGACGGCGGTGATGATCTCCTCCGCGACGTCGGGCACGACGCGCACCTCGGACAGACGAATTCCCATCTCGCCCAATCCCCCGGCTATGAAGGGAAGATTGGCGTCTTTGGTGCGCCCCGACAAGATCTCGTTGCCGATGATTAGCAGCGCCGCGGTGACGATCTTGGAGTCGGCCATGTGGGTTCCTTGTTGCTCCGCTTCGCGCGGCGATGATAGCCGGGTCGCCAGCCAAGGTCACCTGCTCGATGAAACGCTGGCGCGCATCCGGCTGTCTGCGGAAAATCCCCTTTTCCTAGAGCTCTGCCGTCAGTTGGCGAAAGTCGGGACATTGCTTGAGCAACGCCGCACCGATCGACCGCAGTTCGTCGATATCCTGGGCCGGTAGCGCCAGACTCGTCGGAATTCGATTGAACCGTTCACGCTGTTCCGGCGATGCGAGTCGTTCAAATGCGATATGAATGTAGTAGCTGTGGGGTGGGCCTTCCGGGAATCCCGCCCGCGCCAGCCAGTCGCGCAGAATAGGCCGGCTGTCGCGCGACCCCTCAACTGCCCTGTAGGCGAGTGTTTCGATTGCAGCGACAACACCGGGAGGTTCCGCCGATCTACCGTCCGACGGGGGCTGGTCGACCCAGGCATCGACGACGAGCACGACAATTTTCTTGATCTCGCCATCGGCAACGGCTTGTGAGAGCTTCCAGCCCGCCGACCCACGATCGAGTTCCAGCAACGCGGTCCTTAATCCCAGATAGTCCGAAATGCCGCCATCCAGGATATGGATATAGGGTCGGGATCCGATGCCGTTGTCGGGGCGGGCAAACTTGTCGGCGTCGTCAAGATGCGAGAAAACCGTCGGATCGGCTGTTGTCGCCTCTATGGCCGCGTCTTGCTCGAAGCCGCAGGTTCCCGAACGGTTCTCCAAAGTAAGCGGCGACAAAAGGAAGGGAAAGGCTGAAGAGGCGGCAACAGCGCGAGCCAGGGTCAACCCCGACAGATCGCCGCAGATAAGATCGAATTGGGCCTGCGTGAACGCGAAGGGCGCCGCACTAGCCATGTCCGTACCATTCAGTATCAGGAAGGGCGCGTCCATGCGTTCGAGAAGATCGCCATAGGTGGCCCCCCCGAAAACGCGCCGGTCGTACCAGTCGGCGGCCACGTCGCTTCGTCCGTATTGCGGATCGGGGATCCAGTTCGGCCACAGCATATGCAGGCCGAGATCCAGGCTGATATTCCTGTACAGAAAGCGCTGCCGAAAATCTACGAAGAGGCGGTCGCCGAATGCGGCGTAGTAGGCGGCGGGAAAGGCCCCGCCCGAAACGCCCGCGATCACATCGACTTCCTGCAGAAGGGTTCGCTCACGGCCCCGCCACGCAATGCGGGTATCCCGCAGGCTTTCCATGACACCATAACCGAGCGCCGCGGCCCGCATGCCGCCGCCGGAAATGCACAGGATCACGAAAAGGTCTTCCGCATTCGTCCGCGCATCGTTGTCATGCGCAAGGTTGTCGTATCGATATCCTTTTCCAGGGTCATACGTCGCCAGGTGCGGTGTTCGGGTCAATCCGCTGCAGCCCGTGAGTGCCAGCGCCAGCGCCAATAGGCGGACCACGCCACGACCCATTTTCATCCCCCTGGCAGCTTTCGTATGAAGGCTGGCTATCCCCGTCCCCTATTCCAGCACAGTTTGATGGAAATTTGCTCCGCTGCGGCTTTCCCAACGCGCGAGCCGGATATTTCAGGTCGTGGGGAGGCCTGGGCGTTGCAACAGGTCGGGGCGCGTCCACGCGCGTGCCACTACCGATCCGCGAAACATGTGGATCGATCTTGTCGATTCCACTTGCTCTCGCATGCAGGCCGCCCGGACGGGGCGCCTACTGGACCATCTGGGCCCTGTTGGGGCTCGAAAAGACCGACTGGGTGGCCGTCCACATCGTTTTCAGCTTGCTTTTCGTGCTGGTCGGTTTGATCCATCTCGCGTTCAACTGGAGGCCGTTCGAGACCACCAGGCGAACGAGTTCGCGGGCCATTTGAGGCAGCGCGCGGAGATGGCGAATCGCGGACGGCGCGGGCCTCGGCGAGAAGACCATCAGCGAGATCGCCGAAACGACCGATGTGCAGCTAAAGGCCGTGCTGGCACGATCACAGGCCGCCGTCATCGAGGCCGCGCGGGACAACAAAATGAACGCGGTGGCCGCGGCGCGCAACGACATGCCGCCGATCGACCTGCTCAAGGCGATATTGGACGCGAAACCCCAACACGTTCATCAAGCGGCAGCGCACGGCTGCCTGGAGCGGTACGATCCGGGCCGAACGGGACAGGCGTGGCCCTAGTCTTCCGCGGGGGCACGTGTTGTCAGCGCCAGCGCGTGCACCTGACCCGCCATTTCCTCGGCGAGGACTTCGTAAACCATGCGCTGCCTGTCGACACGTGATTTGCCGTCAAAGACCGCAGATACAACCGTGACATTGAAATGGGTTTCACCGCCCGGCCGCCAGCCGGCGTGGCCTTGGTGCTTGGCCGACTCGTCCTCGATCACGAGTCGTGTGGGCGAAAGCGCGTCCGTCAGCTTCCTGCGGATGTCGTCGGCTACGGCCATGTCCTTGTCTCTTTGCTGTCGAATCGCTGTCGGGTCACTTCTGCGGCGGCGATGCCGCTCCGCCGGATATGCGGTTTTTGCCTCCTTGCGTCAAGCCGCCGGAGCTTGCTTCGGGGCGGGCCAAATCCCATAATTACGCAATGAGGAAAGACCCGCGATCCATCGATTTCGGCAAGACACGCGCGCCGTTGCGGAACTGCGATTACCCCGACTGCGGTGCGGCCGGGGAGTTCCGCGCGCCGAAATCGCGTGCGCAGCTGCACGAGTACCGATGGTTCTGCCTCGATCACGTGCGCGAATACAACAAGGCATGGAATTACTATGCGGGTATGACGCAGGAAGAGGTCGAGGCGGAAACGCGGCGCGATACGACGTGGCAGCGTCCGACCTGGCCACTCGGCGCGCGGGCCGGCGGATACAGGCGGTTCATGCGCTCCACGACATCGATCCACGACGGCTTCGGGCTCTTCGACGGTGACAGGGCACAGTCGCGCCGGCATGCGCAGGCCCATATGGCGGGCGTCCACCCGGAAAGTGCGGAAGCGAGGGCGCTGGCAATTATGGACATTGAACCACCGTTGAACTTGACCCGCCTGAAAGCCAGATATAAGGAACTCGTCAAGCTGAACCATCCGGACGCCAATGGCGGCGATAAGCTGGCCGAGGAACGGTTGAAGGACATCAATGAAGCTTACGCGACATTGAAGAAACTGCTGAGCGATTGACGAGTACGCACCGGCGCATGCCCCGCTCGGCACCCCAATTTCTTGCAACTGGAACTGACCGATGAAGACTTCGAGCGAACACGATTCGCAACGCGCCCATGAACTGGACGCTCCCGACATCAAGGTGTCGGTGCACCAGACCTTCGGGATCGAGTCCGATATGGAAGTCCCCGCCTTCTCCAACGCTTCGGACTACGTACCCGACATCGACGAAGCGTATGTCTTCGACCATGACACCACGCTCGCGATCCTCGCCGGTTTCGCCTACAACCGCCGAGTTATGATCCAGGGCTATCACGGCACCGGAAAATCAACGCATGTTGAGCAGGTCGCCGCCCGCCTCAACTGGCCCTGCGTGCGCGTCAACCTGGACAGCCATATCAGCCGTATCGACCTGATCGGCAAGGACGCCATCGTAATCCGCGACGGCCAGCAAATCACCGAGTTCCGCCAGGGCATCTTGCCGTGGGCCCTGCAGAACCCATGCGCCCTGTGCTTCGACGAATACGACGCCGGACGCCCGGACGGGATGTTCGTGATCCAGCGCATCCTCGAGGTCGAGGGCCGGCTGACGCTGCTCGACCAGAGTCGCGTGATCCGGCCGCACCCCTGGTTCCGCCTGTTCTCCACGGCCAACACGATCGGGCTCGGCGATACCACTGGCCTCTACCACGGCACCCAGCAGATCAACCAGGGCCAGATGGACCGCTGGAACATCGTGACGACGCTGAACTATTTGCCGCACGACGAGGAGGCGCGCATCGT
>CAYFYY010000010.1:0-80661 GCA_964347475.1 uncultured Flavobacteriales bacterium | reverse complement strand
ACGATGAACAGGGTGCGGGTGATGTCCGCGACCGCCTGCAGCGGCGTCTGCACGACGCCGAGACGGACGCGGCCCACGATCTTGTCCTGGAACAGGATCGGCGCGTCGAACTCGAGCACCGGTGCCCCGCCCGACTGCCCGACCTCGCTGACGACGACGCCGTCACTGCTGTAGATGCGCTTCGCCGACTGCGGCGGCTGGTACGTCGTGCCGAGCTGTGCCGGGTCGCTCGACCCCCGGACCACGCCCTGGTGGTCGAGCACCGACAGGTATTCGAAGCTCTGGCCGCGGATCGCCTCGTTGACGAAGATCTCGATCGCCACCCATTCCTCGCCGAGCACCTGCACGGCGGTCTCCGTCGCGATGAACTTGACCAGCGAGACGCCGGAATCCACGGCGAACTCGGTCAGCTCCTCGCGTTGCTTGGCCTCGATGAAGTAGATGGCGATTCCCATGGTGACCGCGACCACGACAGTCGACATGAGTGCCCAGCGCACGCGCAGCGGAATGATGCGCCGCTTCTCGCCGCTCTCTGCCCGCTCCTCGTAGGCGCGCAGCTCGCGGCGCAACGCCCGCGCCAGATCCTTGCCGGTCTGGAAGCGCCGGTCGGGAGCCTTGGTCAGCAGCTTGCTGATGATGTGCTGGACGCCGGCAGGCAGATCGGGGGCGATCTCGGCGATCGGCGGCGGCTCCTCCTGGGTGATCTTGAACAGCAGCGTCGCCACGGTATTGCTGTCGAACGGCTTCTGGCCCGTGCACAGCTGGTAGAGAATGACGCCCACGGAGAACAGGTCGGAACGGCCGTCGACCTTCTGCCCCATCACCTGTTCCGGCGACATGTATTGCGGCGTGCCCAGCACGGTGCCGACCTGGGTTTTCTGTGCGGCGTCCGGGTCGTCGATGTGGGCGATGCCGAAATCCGCGATCTTGATCGTCCGCTCGTCGGGCAGCACCAGGATGTTGCCGGGCTTGACGTCGCGATGCACGACGCCGCGGTCGTGCGCGTAATCGAGCGCGTCGGCGAGCTGGATGCCGATCGTGAGCACCTGGTCCAGCGGCATCGGCTTGCCCGGCCGGATCGCATCGCCGAGCGGCGTGCCGTCGATCAGCTCGATGACGATATAAGGCCGGTTCTCGATCTGCCCGACGTCGTAGACGGTGACGATGTTGGGATGCGAGAAGGCACCGGCCGCCTTGGCCTCGCGCATGAAGCGCTCGAGATAGGACTCGTCGACGCACCATTCCGGTTTGAGGACCTTGACCGCGAGCGTGCGCGCGATCTTGGGGTCGTAGGCCTTGTAGACCTCCGCCATCGAGCCCTCGCCGATGAGCTCCTGGACCTCGTACCTGCCGACCTGTTCAAGCATCGTTAAGCGCGCAAGCGTCCCCGGGCACCGCAATCCGCTGGCGGGGCCGTCGGGTTCTCGCCCGGCATCTTTTCGGCCCCGCGTTTCCCCGGGGCCGGCCCCACGACGGCGATCACTGTATTCGATTCACGCGGCGTTGTGTACCGGCGATTGAAGCCGCCCGGGAATTTAGGCAGGGGGGCGGCGCGGTTGGGGAAACAGGCATGACCACGCACCCTCCGGCCGGCAGGAGGCGGGCATTGCCGGCGCGCGGGGCAGGCGGTCAAACATCTCTGCTGATGCGTCGATAGGCAGCTGCAAATCCCACCGCGCCTTACGCCATGTCGTAATACGCGGCAAATTCGCCGCTTTCTCGATCCTGGAAAAGATAGATCGCCGGTTCCCCACGACTTCGACAGACTCCAGCGCTTCGAGACGTTGCGGCGTGAGGTCACCATCTTCCACGCCGAGCGCGCTGAGGCAGGCTTCGATCTTCGCCGCGTTGCCTTCGGCCAGGAGCTGCCTTCCAGCGACTTCGTTGAGGAAAAGCATCGCGTCGTCCCGGGAAAAGAGCCATATGTTCCCCTGCCAAGTTTCAAAACCAGGCGTCCGTTCCGTGATTTCCCGCACAACGTCATTGGGAACGGTCGCCGGCAGGTCCGGGACGAGATCGTTGAAGATCATCGCCGACCATTTTTTCGCCGCCGAGCCGTCGGCGATACACCAGGGACAGACTTCCTCGATGCCGCCCCCCCGGCAATAGATCGGCCCGCGATAGATGTAATGGCGCGGCGCCGCGCAGCAGGGGCAAGTCGAGTCTTCGCGGACGATGCAGCCGTTCCCGACAGGATCTGGGAAATACCTGAACACGGGCAATTCGCTCTCGGGAGAGGTCATGCACGCCACCGACCATGACGTCAAACAGGAAGGCTCGATATGACGCAGACGAGCCCCTTTTTCGCGCGGCTCGCCGAGTCAGGCTGACAACCCGTATTATCTTCTTATCTTCCCGGCCGACCCACAAGCTCATTCATCTCGCATCTTTCTTCGGGCATCGGGAACTCCTCAGATTTCAAACCCGTGTTGGCCCGTTGCTGATCCGACGCCGCTCCGGGCCGTCTTCCGAAGTTGCTGCGGAGGCGCTCATTCCCGGGCCGAACGGATCGACCCGAGGTCGCCCGGCGTCACCGGCGCATCGGCAATGGGGGCGTGCCCGATCAGGTAAGCACGTGTGGTCGGAAAGATTGGCGTCCCCTAGGGGAATCGAACCCCTGTTTCCGGCGTGAGAGGCCGGCGTCCTGGACCGCTAGACGAAGGGGACGCGGGTGCGGCCGCGCGTTCGGACGCGTGACGGCTGCTGTGTAGCGGAGATCGTTGCGGCGATCAAGGATTTCAAGTGTCCGGCGCGCGGCGCGGCGGCGAATCGCATTGACGGGCTGGCCGTGAAGTGGGATGAGTTCCGGGCCCCGTCCGGCGGCGCGCCGACGGGGCCGGGGCACGGACAGGAGGCAGGGATGGCGGAAGAGAGGCGGCAGTTCCGGCCGGTATCGGGCAACGTGCTGCCGCGCTTCGCCGGTATTGCGACCTTCATGCGCCTGCCGCACGTCACCGACTGGGCCGGGGTCGAGATCGGCCTGATCGGCGTGCCGTGGGACGGCGGCACCACCAACCGCGCCGGCGCCCGCCACGGTCCGCGGCAGATCCGCGATTCCTCGACGATGATGCGCAACGTCCACCATATGAGCCGCGTCAAGCCGTTCGAGGCGGCCAACTGCGCCGACCTGGGCGACGTCCAGGTCAACCCGATCGACCTCGAGCAATCCCTGCAGCTGGTCGAGGCCTACTACCGGCGCGTCAAGGCCGCCGGCATCCTGCCGCTCACCGCCGGCGGCGACCACCTGATCAGCCTGCCGATCCTGCGCGCGCTGGCCGGCGACGGGCCGCCGCTCGGCATGGTCCATTTCGACGCCCACACCGACACCTGGGACCGCTATTTCGGCGACCACCGCTACACCCACGGCACGCCGTTCCGCCGTGCCGTCGAGGAGGGCGTGCTGGACCCGAAGCGCACCGTGCAGATCGGCATCCGCGGTTCGCTCTATGCCGAAGAGGACCACGAATGGGGCCTCGAGCAGGGCATCCGCGTGATCACCATCGAGGAACTCTACGACCTCGGCATCGAGGCGGTGATCGCCGAGGCGCGCCGCGTCGCCGGCACCGGCCCGACCTATGTCAGCTTCGATGTCGACGGCCTCGACCCGGTCTACGCGCCAGGCACCGGCACGCCTGAAATCGGCGGCTTTTCGACCCACGAGGCGCAGCGCATGCTGCGCGGCCTGCAGGGTCTCGATATCGTCGGCGGCGACGTCGTCGAGGTGTCGCCGCCGTTCGACCAGACAGGCATGACCGCGCTGGTCGGCGCCACCATGATGTACGAGATCCTCTGCGTCTTGGCCGACGGGATCGCCCGCCGCAAGGCGGGCTGAAGCGTTGGGGCGTCGGATGGGCGGCGGCAGTGGGATGCGCGGCGGCGCGCGGCGGCTGTTGGCGGCGCTGCTCGCTGCTGCAGCGGTCGTCCTGACAGCAGCGGACGGGCGGGCCGAGCCCCTGCGCATCGGTTACCGCAGCTGGGTCTCGGCCGGGCCGTTCTTCATCGCGCGCGACAAGGGCTGGTTTGCCGAGGAGGGGGTGGAAGTCCGCCTGGTGCCGATCGAGGACTTGCCGGTCCGCATGGCCGCACTCGCCACCGGCGAACTCGACGCCATGATCGGCATGCTCGACGCGACGGTGCTGCACTTGACCCCGAAGACGGAGTTGCGCCTCACCTTCGCGGTCGCGGAGTCGCGCGGTGCCGACGGGCTGGTGGCGACGATGGACATCGCGACGATCGCCGACCTCAAGGGCAAGCGGGTCGCGGTGCGGCCCGGCTCGACCGGCCAGTTCTATCTCAATGTGCTGTTGCACGAGGCCGGCCTCACGCAGAGCGACATCGACATCGTGCCGCTGCCGCCCGGCGAGGCCGGCCACGCCTTCGAAACCGGAGAGGTCGACGCCGCCGTCACCTGGGAGCCATGGTTGAGTCGGACCCGCGAACGCGAGCGCGGCCACATCCTCGCCGACACGACGGACCGTCCCGGCCTGCTGATCGAGACGGTGGTGGCGCGGGCGGCGCCGCTCGAGGCACGGGCGGCCGAATTCAGCGCCCTGTACCGGGCCTGGCAGCGTGCCGTCGCCTTCGCCCGCGACAACCCGGAGGAGGCCGACGCCATCATGGCCGCCGGCATCGGCCGCTGGCTGCGCCATTACATGGTGGTGGCGGAGATGCGCCAGGGCATCGTCTGGTTCGACGGCGCCGCAAATCAGGCGCTGTTCGGTGAGCCGGGACGGCCCGGCCCGCTGACGGACGCCCTCGCGCGCGCCATCGGAATCTGGGACGGATTCGGCAAGCTTCAGGTCAAGCGGCAGCCGCGTGAGCTGATCACATATGCCGTCGTCGGCTGGTAACCGGTCCGTGCCGGGGGTCGCACGGCATGGCCGCGGTCAGCGGCGGAACCGGCCGCGCGCCGCGTCCTCGATCTCGTAAGGGGCGATGCCGATGTCCTCGAGCTGGCGGGTGGTCAGCTTGGAGAGTTCGGTCATGGTCCGGCGATAGGTGCGCCAGCGGCGAAAATCGTTGCTGATACGGTCGAGAAACATGGCAAATTCCCCTCGGCACGGGTGAATACGGAGGCCCATCTGCAGGCAACATATGCACACCGATTGCACCGGAGAATTGACATTTTTGCAGGGCAGAAATGGCGGGCACGAATGCCTCAATTTAACCATATTTTAACGGATTATGGCCTCATGCTGCAGCGCAGCAACACAGGCTACCAGCCGTTCACGCGCGGCCATTCCTCGACGACCGCGCCGGCACCATCGAGGACGTGATAGCGGTCGTGCGCGGCGGCAGTCATGCAGACATGGTTGGGGAAGATCCGGATGCGGCTGCCGACGGGGAATTCCTCCCATGGCGGCTCGGCGCCGCCGGGCAGGGCGAGCTGGCCGTGCTCCTGGCTGACCGCGGCAAGGTACATGCGGTCGGATCGCGGCCGTCCGCCCTCGCCCATCGCCGTGCCGTAGCCGGTTTCGCTGTCGAATTCCGACGGGCCGATATCCTTCGACATGGCGAGCCCGCCGGCATCGACGATGATGCGGTTGGTGCGGCGGTTGTGGCCGATCACGCTGGCCAGCACGGTGACCGCGATGTGGTCCCAGCTGCACGAGCCGATCAGCGCCTGGTCGACGTCGCCGAACATGTACACGCCGGGGCGCATCTCGGTCACGCCGTCCAGGTTCTGCACGTAACGTGCCGTCGGCGTCGAGCCGGCCGAGACCACCGGGCACGGCAGGCCGGCCGCGCGCAGCAGCTCCGCCGCCTTGACGACGCCGGCGCGCTCCGTCTCGGCAACGGCCTTGATCGCCTTGGCCGAGTTACAGTGATAGGACTGCCCCGCATGGGTCAGCACGCCGCGCAACTCCAGCGCCGCCGACTTGTCGATGACCCGGCCGAGATTGACGATGTCGTCGGCCTCGCTGTCGGGATCGAGTCCACAGCGGCCGTCGCCGGTGTCGATCTCGATCATCATCGGGAACCTGCGGCCCAGCTTGGCGGCCCGGATCGCGGTCTCGGCCGCGGCGCCCATGTTGTCGGTGATCAGGATCAGGGCGTCGCCCATCTCCTGGATCGCCGCCGCGGCGCCGATCTTCGAGGGCACAAAGCCGACGGCGTAAAGGATGTCCTTGAAGCCGTTCTCGGCGAAATAATGCGCCTCCTTGAGCGTCGAGACCGTAATGCCGCCGAAATGGCCCGCCGTCGCGAGCCGCGCCACTTCTGCCGACTTCGCCGTCTTCATGTGCGGCCGCAGCTGAACGCCGAGCTTGCTCATATGCGCCGCCATCAGCCGACAGTTCGATTCCAGCACCGCGCGATCGAGCAACAGACAGGGAGTCGACAAGGAGTCGAAATGTTCCATGGGCGGCGATCTTATCCGAAGGGCGGGCATCTACAACCGAAATCCGCCGGCGCCGGCCCCGGACACGGGGAACGAGCCCATGCGTTAGGGTTTTCTGCGGGTTACGCGGGGGGCCCCGCCGGGCGCACCGCCGCCAGGCGGGTCGCTCTCGAGGCGCCCTGAGCTCAATACGCTTGCTGCAGCTCGCCGCCCGGATCGCGCGCCGGGCCGGCCTCCGCCTCCATGCCGAGAAAGCCGCCCGACTGGCGCTCCCAGAGCTGGCTGTAGAGGCCACCGGAGCGCAACAGGTCCTGATGGCTCCCCTGCTCGACGATGTGGCCATGATCCATCACCACCAGCCGGTCGAGGGCGGCGATGGTGGACAGCCGGTGGGCGATGGCGATCACGGTCTTGCCCGCCATCAGATTGTGGAGCTGTCCCTGGATCGCCGCTTCGACCTCGGAATCGAGCGCCGCTGTCGCTTCGTCGAGCACCAGGATCGGCGCGTCCTTGAGGATCACCCGCGCGATTGCGATGCGCTGGCGCTGGCCGCCGGAGAGCTTGACGCCGCGCTCGCCCACCCGGGCGTCGTAGCCGCGCCGGCCCTGCGGGTCGACGAGGTCCGGGATGAACTCCTGGGCCTCGGCGAGTTCGGCGGCGCGCAAGATCTCCGCCTCGCCCGCCTCGGGCCGGCCGTAGCGGATGTTGTCGCGGATCGAACGATGCAGCAGCGACGTGTCCTGGGTGACCATGGCGATACAGGCGCGCAGGCTTTCCTGGGTCACTCCGGCCACATCCTGGCCGTCGATCAGGATGCGCCCGCCCTCCAGGTCGTGGAAGCGCAGCAGCAGGTTGACCAGGGTCGACTTGCCCGCGCCGGAGCGCCCCACCAGGCCGACCTTCTCGCCGGGATGCACGGTCAGGGTGACGTTCTCGAGCGCACCGCGCTCCTTGCCGTAGTGGAACCGGACGTTTTCGAAGCGGATCTCGCCATCCATCACCGTCAGCGGGCGCGCGTCGGGCCGGTCCACGACCTCGTAGGGCCGCGAGATGGTCTCAATACCGTTTTCCACCGTGCCGATATTCTCGAACAGCGCAGCGATCGTGTGCAGGATCCAGCCGGACATCTGGTTGAGGCGGATGATCAGGCCGTTGGCCACCGCGATGGCACCAACGCCAATGCTGCCATCCAGCCAGAGCATTATCGAGAGCACCGCCATGGCCAGAAGCAGCGCGCCGTTGAGCGCGACCAGCGCCACGGTCAGGGAGAGGGCCAGCCGCATCAGGTTGCGCAAGGCCCGCGTATGCCGCCGCAGGCTCTCGTTGACGAAGGCTTCCTCGCGCTCGGCGTGGGCGAACAGCTTGACCGACTGGATGTTGGTGTAGCTGTCCACGACATGGCCGGTCAGCGCCGAGGTCGCCTCCGATGCCGCGGCCGAGCGTCCGCGCACCGTCGGCACCAGGAAGACGATCACCGCGATGTAGCCCAGCGCCCAGACGGCAACCGGCAACAGCAGGCGCCAGTCGAGCGCGACGAACAGCGCCATGATGCCGACCAGGAAGATCAGCAGGAACCACACGCCGTCGATCACGTTGAGCACCGCCTCCCGCAGCGCATGGCCGGTCTGCATGACCTTCTGCGCGATGCGCCCGGCGAAGTCGTTCTGGAAGTAGGACAGGCTCTGCCGCAGGACGTAGCGGTGATTGCGCCAGCGTACACGGTTGGTCAGACCGGGCACCAGCGCCAGGTTGATCAGCCCGCGCGAGATGATCACCGCCGCGGGACGGACGACGACCGCGATCAACGCCATCGCGATCAGCGCCGTCGCATGGGTCTCAAGGAAGCTCTCCGGGCCGGACTCGGCCATCCATTCGACGATCATTCCAAGAAAGGCATAGAGCGCCAGTTCCGAGAGCGCCGCAAGCCCGGAAACGGCCAGGATCAACAGCAGCAACCATTTGATCGGCCAGAGGAAATGCCAAAAAAAGGCGCCGGTTTTGTCCGGCGGCCGGACGATCTCGGCCGGTGCCAGCGGATCGAATATACGCTCGAAATATCCATACATCGGTGATCTTCCCAACATAGCGGCGGTTGAGCCGCCCACGCGCCGGCGCAGCCGGGAATACGAACCATGGAACGGGAACGCTGGCGACGGAACCGAAAAAATCCGACAGCAGTCTAACAGCCGGAATGAGAACAAAACAGGGGCACCGACCCGTTGTCGCGTCTTCCTGTCGTCAGCATACTGATAGACACTTGTCCGCCGCCGAGCGCGGCGCATATAGTCCGGTAATCGTACGGCCCCCCAATCCAGCGAGACGCCCCGACCAGCCAGGCGAGAACGGCATGCGCACCTATCTGCATATCAACCTTGACGACCGCAGCATCGAACGCGAGGCGATGGAGGGCGAGGCGCTGGCCCGCGCGGGGCGGCACTACATCGTCAAGACGCTTCTCGAGAAGGGCGTCGCGAAGGTCGATCCGCTGTCGCCGGACAACCCGCTGATCTTCTCCGCCGGGCCGTTCGCCGGCACCAACTTCTCCAACGCCAACCGGCTGTCGGTCGGCTGCAAGAGCCCGCTGACCGGCGGCGTCAAGGAGGCCAATTCCGGCGGCACTTTCGCCTTCGCGCTCGGCCAGCTCGAGCTGGCCGGGCTGACGCTGTACGGCGCATCGGACGAATGGGTGGTGATCCGCATCCCGAAGGAGGGCGAGATCACCTTCGAGGACGCGACGCCCTATCTCGGCAAGGGCAATATCGAGGCCGCGGCGCTGCTGTTCGAGAGATTTGGCGACAAGGTCAGCCTCGCGATCTGCGGTCCGGTCGGCGAGTATCTCGGGCTGATCGCCGGCATCGCGTTTACCGACCCGGAGGGCCGGCCGGTGCGCATCGCCGCGCGCGGCGGCGTCGGCGCCGTGATGGGGTCGAAGAAGGTCAAGGCGATCGTCATCGACAGGCACAAGATGCCGCCGTTCCACGACCGCCGGAAAGTCATGGAATCGGTCAAGGGCTACAACGCCAAGCTCGCCGCCGAGCCGGCGATCGAGAATTACACCAAGCTCGGCACGGCGATGATGGCCGACGTGATGAACCATGTCGGTGGTATCCCGGTGCGCAATTTCAGCGACGGCCGGCTGGTCGACACCGATGTCGAGATCATGAAGATGGGCGGCCAGCACATCCGCGAGCGCAACCTCGCCCGCGGCGGCGAGACGGAGCATGCCTGCATGCCCGGCTGCATGATCAAGTGCTCCAACATCTATGTCGACGAGGACGGCAACGAGATCGTCTCGCCGCTGGAATACGAGACGCTCGGCCTGATGGGAACCAATTGCGGGCTGAGCGACCCGGACGATCTCGCACGGCTCAACGCCATCGCCAACGACCTTGGCATCGATACCATCGAGACCGGCGCCATGCTCGCGGTGCTGATGGAGGCCGGCCAGGCGACGTTCGGGGACGTTACGTTCATGGAGGCGGCGCTGGAGGACATCCGCAAGGGCACCGAGCGCGGGCGCCTCTTCGCCCGGGGCACGGCCCATGTCGGCGAGCATTACCAGGTCCGCCGCGTGCCGGTGATCAAGAAGCAGGCGATCAGCGCGTACGACCCGCGCATCATCGAGGTCACCGCGATCTCGATGATGGTCTCGGCCCAGGGCGCGGACCATACCGTCGGCAACCTGCCTGTCTACGAGTGCGCCGACAAGGACACCGCGCACCTGACCGGCGTGTCGATGGAGATGCAGACCAACTCGGCGGCGGCGGATTCCCTCGGCATCTGCATCTTCGGTCGGGCCGTGACCAACATCAACCACGCGTTCATGGTGGACGCCATCAACAACGCGCTGGGCACGGATTTGCCGACCCAGTTCTTCGCGCAGCTCGGCCGCGAGACTCTGGAGATGGAGGCGAGGTTCAACGAGGCGGCCGGCTTCACGGCCGAGGACGACGAACTCCCCGCCTTCTTCCGCGACGAGGCGCTGCCGCCCTCCGGCAAGACTGCGCGCCATATGGTCGACGATATCCACCGCCACCGTTCGGCGTGGCTGGATGAACGGGCGGGGTGACGCTTCGTCTTGCGTGAAACGGGAATGCGGAAGCCCGTCCTCGCGGTACTGATTGCCCTCGCGCTCGGCGGCTGCGTTCGCTATACGCCGCATCCGTGGTCGCAAGCGTTCGAATTCGAAGATGGTCATGTCGAATTCGTCGCACCGACACGCATTATCGACATTCAGTGTGAACGGCGGATCGAGGCAGTCGAGAGACTCGAACAGGTCTCCTTCGTCAGATTGACACCAGAGGAATACGTGGGCCTCGCGAGAGGTCCGATCAAACTTCTGGACGACGACATCCCCTATCTGGTTCGCGGCGTTACGTGGTCTGAGCCACCCGAATTCTCGATTGTGGCCGTCGACAGGGAACAGAGGATTCTATACGTGACCCGGTACACCTATAATTTCGAATTCCTGTGGCCGGGGCTTCACTGGAAGATGACGCCGCGCCCGTTCATCGTCGTGATTGAGCAGGACATTGATGACGCGATGCCTCGGGCGATGGTTGGCGGGGACATGATTATGATCATCTATTATCGCTATAAGCGATACTGGGAGGAGAGAGGTGGTCAGCTCCCCCTTGTAGAGTTCTCCTGCGAGCGTGAAGCCGCAGGTGGCCCGCTTCAATGAAAATCCCGTGACGGAAACAGCGTTCGCGCCTGCTCGCGCGGATGGCGGCGGAGCTTCGGTACGGCGTGGCGCAGCTTGCCGCGCGGATCGTCGGAGACGCCGCCCTTCACCTCGTCGACATGGGCGTTGACCGGGTCGAGCGGCGGGCCGTCTTCCGATTCGTCGAGCGAATCGAGCCTTTCTGAGAGGTCCTCGATCCGCTCCGCCACCACGTGGATCACCTGCCCCTCGCGCTGCAGCCGGCCGGCAACGCGCATCATCCGGGCGGTCAGGATCTGGCGGCGGAAGGTCTCGAACTTCGCCGGCCAGACGATGATGTTGGCGGTCCCGGTCTCGTCCTCCAGGGTGATGAAGATGACGCCCTTGGCGGTGCCCGGCCGCTGACGCACCAGCACCAGGCCGGAGACCGCGATGCGCCGCCCGTCCTTCGTCTCCAGGAGCTTCTCCGCCGGCAGGTCGCGGCCCATTTGCGGGCGCAGCAGCGCCATCGGATGCGCCCGCAGGGAGAGCCGCAGCGCCCGGTAGTCGGCGACCACCGCCTCGCCATCGCTCATCGCCGGCAGGACGACCGGCGGTTCTTCGCCGCGTTCCGCCTCCCCCGCCGCATCGAACAGCGGCAGCGGCGCCGCGCCGCCGATGGCCTTGACCGCCCACAGCGCCGCGCGCCGGCCCAGCCCCATCGAGCCGAAGGCGTCGGCCTCGGCCAGCCGGGTCAGCGCCGCCGGCGCCACGCCGGCGCGGCGCCAGATCGCCAGCGGCTCTGTATAGAAGTTGCCGCGCGCGGCCGTGATCCATTCGGCATCATCCTCGCGGAAACCCTTGATCTGGCGCAGGCCGAGGCGCAGCGCATAACCGCCGCCGGGCCCGTCCACCTCTCCGCCGGTCTCCAGCGTGCAGTCCCAGTCCGACCAGTTGACGTCGGGCGGGCGCACCTCGACGCCGTGCTCGCGGGCGTCGCGCACGATCTGCGCCGGGGCATAGAAGCCCATCGGCTGGCTGTTCAGGAGCGCGCAGGCGAAGACCGCCGGATAATGGCACTTCATCCAGGCCGAGACATAGACCAGGAGCGCGAAGCTCGCCGCGTGGCTCTCCGGGAAGCCGTACTCGCCGAAGCCCTCGATCTGGCGGAAGCAGCGCTCGGCGAAATCGGCGTCATAGCCGCGCTCCAGCATGCCGGCGACCATCTTCTCGCGGAAGGTATGGATCTTGCCGCTGTGCCGGAAGGTCGCCATGGCGCGGCGCAACCCGTCCGCCTCGGCCGGGGTGAAGCCGGCGGCGACGATGGCGATCTGCATCGCCTGTTCCTGGAACAGCGGCACGCCCAGCGTCTTGCCGAGCACCCGGCGCAGCTCCTCCGACGGGAAGTCGACCGTCTCCTCACCGTTGCGGCGGCGGATATAGGGGTGGACCATGTCGCCCTGGATCGGCCCGGGGCGGACGATCGCCACCTCGATGACGAGATCGTAGAAATTGCGCGGCCGCATGCGCGGCAGGAAGGCGAGCTGGGCGCGGCTCTCCACCTGGAACACGCCGATCGCATCGGCGTTGCACAGCATGTCGTAGACCGCCGGATCCTCCGCCGGGACGGTGGCGAGGTTCAGGTCGCGGCCGTAATGGCTGCGGATCAGCTCGAGCCCCTTGCGCAGGCAGCTGAGCATGCCGAGCGCCAGCACGTCGACTTTGAGGATCCCCAGCGCGTCGAGGTCGTCCTTGTCCCATTCGATGACGGTGCGGTCCGCCATCGCCGCGTTCTCGACCGGCACCAGCTCGTCGAGCCGGCCGTTGGTGATGACGAAGCCGCCGACATGCTGCGAGAGGTGCCGCGGGAAGCCGATCAGCTGCCGCGCCAGCGCCAGCGTCTGGCGCAGCCGCCGGTCCTTAGCGTCGAGGCCGAGTTCGGCCAGCCGCCCCGGCTCGACCACGTCGCCGACCCAGGCGCCGGACTGGCCGGCCAGCGCGGTGATCACGTCGCGCGACAGCCCCATCGCCTTGCCGACGTCGCGCACCGCGCCGCGCGGCCGGTAGTGGATCACGGTGGCGGTCATGCCGGCGCGCTCGCGGCCGTACTTGCCGTAGATGTACTGGATCACCTCCTCGCGCCGCTCATGCTCGAAATCGACGTCGATATCCGGCGGCTCGCCGCGCTCGGCCGAGATGAAGCGCTCGAACAGCAGGTCCATGCGGGCCGGGTCGACCGAGGTGACGCCAAGGCAGTAGCAGACCGCCGAGTTGGCGGCCGAGCCGCGGCCCTGGCAGAGGATGCCCCGGGAGCGCGCGTAGCGGACGATGTCGTACACGGTCAGGAAATAGGGGGCGTAATCGAGCTCGCGGATCAATTCCAGCTCATGGTCGATCTGCGCTTGCACCTTGTCCGGCAGGCCGACGGGCCAGCGGCGGCGCGCGCCCTGTTCCGTCAGCGCCTCCAGCACCGCCTGCGGCGGCCGGCCGTCCGGCGCGATCTCGTCCGGATACTCGTAGCGCAACTCGTCGAGGCTGAAGCTGCATCGTTCGGCGATCGCCAGCGTCTGCGCCAGCGCATCCGGCCAGCCGCGGAACAGCGCCGCCATCGCCGCCGGCCCCTTGATATGGCGCTCGCCGTTCTTGCAGAGCAGCCGGGCGCCGGCTTCGTCGATCGACACGCCCTCGCGCACGCAGGCCAGCACGTCGGCCAGCGGCCGCCGCGACGGCGCGTGCATCAGCACGTCGTTGGTCGCGACCAGCCTGGCGCCGCAGGCGCCGGCGAGATCGGCGAGATGGATGATGCGGCGTACGTCGTCGCCATGCAGCAGATGTGAGGCGGCGAGCCAGACCGACCCGGGAAAGGCGTCGGCCCAGCCGCGCAGCTCCGCCGCGAAGGCCGCGTCGGGGGCGTCCGGCGGCAGGGCGATCAGCGCCATGCCGGCGGCATGCTCCGCGACGTCCGCGCGGTAGAGCTCGCAGGATCCCTTCGGCGCGCGGCGGCGACCCAGCGTGATCAGCCGGCACAGCCGCCCCCAGGCGGCGCGGTCCTGCGGATAGGCGATCAGCGCGGCGCCGTCCATCAGGTCGAGCCGCGCCCCGACGAGCAGCCGCAGCCCGGCCTCCTTCGCCGCGATATGGGCGCGCACCACGCCGGCCACCGAGTTGCGGTCGGCGATGCCGATCGCGGACAGGCCGAGGAGGGCCGCCTGCCCCACCAGCTCGGCGGCATGGGACGCGCCCTCGAGGAAGCTATAGTTGGAGACGCAGTGCAGCTCGGCATAGGCGGGGGTCGTCATGGGAATGCTCCCCACTGACGGTCACCCCCACCCTGCCCTCCCCCATCAAGGGGGAGGGTTAATTGGAGCCAGTTCACACCATAAAGCCCTCCCCCCTGGCGGGGGAGGGTTGGGTGGGGGGGCGATGCCGCGGCCATGGCAGGCTAACGCCGCCGATCCTCGCGCAGCAGGTCGACGCTGTCGGTCTGCGGCCGGTCCGGGGTCATTGCGGCAATGCGTTCGGCCAGCGCCCGAAGGTCGACCGGCCCGGGCGATCCCGCGGCAGCGGTCAGGATGTGCCGAAGCTCGCCCTCGAGCGACCGGTTGTTGGCACGCGCCCGTTTCTTGAGTGCTTCGACCACCGCTTCGTCGAGATTTCGGATCGTCACTGTCGCCATCGTCTTCTCCCTTCTGCCCGTTCTACCCGAACAGCCCGTGCAGATGCCATTGCGGGGGGTCGCCGACGCGGCACAGCCAGAAGCGGCGGCCGGCCGCATCCTCGAGGCGCCAGTAGTCGCGCACACCGTCGCGCCAGGCCGGATCGTCGCGCCACCATTCCGGGGCGATACGCTCCGGCCCCTCGGCCGCGCACACCGCATGGCGGCGGCCGCGCCAGCGGAAGGCGGCGGGCGGCCCGTCCCCGCCGTCCCCTTCCGCCGCCACCGGCTCGGGCCGCGCGAACAGGCGGGCCGGGCGCAGCGGCGTGGCCGGGCCGGGCACCGCGTCCACCGTTTCCAGGGGCGAGACCGGGCGCCAGGCACGGTCCGGCAAGTGGCTGTCGACCGGGACCACGCGGCGCAGCCGCCCGAAGCCGAAGCGGTTGCCCAGCCGGTCGATCAGTGCAGCTGCACCTTCCCCGGCATCGCGCCGCGAGTCCGTCGTCCCCTGCGCCGGCGACAGCGCCTCGCTGGCCGGCGCGACGAGAATCATCGCCTCGATGCCGAAGCCGGGATCGACCGTGTCCAGCCGGTCGTGGAACAGGCGGGCCAGCGCCGCCGCATCGCGCAGCGGCCGGGCGGTGCCGACGGCGAGCATCTGCGCCGTGCCGTCGACCCGGTGGCAGGCGAGCTCGAGCCGCCGCGCGCCGCGCCCCAGCCCCTCCAGCCGGCGGCACAGCTCCGCCAGCAGCCAGGCGAGCGCGGTGTCGATGTCGGCGCGGGCGGCGATCGGCTCGGCGAAAGGAATCCGGGCCGACGGCGGCGCGGACGGCCGTACCGCCTGCAGCGGCTCCTCGGCATGGCCGAGCGCCTGGTCGAGCTGCCGTACCGTCCCGGCCCCGAAGCGGGCGGCCAGCGACCCGCGCGGCAAGCCGTAGAGGTCGCCGATCCGCCGCAGCCCGAGATGGGCGAGGCCGGCGGTGGTCTCCCGGTCGAGCCGGAGCGCCGCCACCGGCAGCCGCTCCAGCGCCCGCGCCGTGCCGCCGGGCGGGGCGATGGCGCCGGGACGGCCGTGCCGGGCCAGCGCCCAGGCCGCGCCGGCGGTGTCGGCGAGCGCCGCGGACAGTGCGAATCCCAGCCCCTCCAGCCGCGCCGCCATGTCGGCCAGCAGCGCCGCCTCTCCGCCGAACAGATGGGCGCAGCCGGTGATGTCGAGGAACAGCCCGTCCGCCCCGTCCCGCGCGACGATCGGGGTATAGCGCCCGGCCCAGCGCGCCAGGCGCGACAGCAGCGCGGCGTCGGCCCGCGGATCGGCCGGCACCGTCATCAGACGCGCCGCCACCGCGCGGGCATCGGCCAGCGTCATGCCGGGGCTGAGCCCCTCGCGTTCCGCCGCCAGGCTGACGCAGGACAGCAGGATGCGGTTGCCGCTCTCGGTGACCGCCGCCAGCGGCCGGCCGTCCGGCCCGGCCCCGCGCTCCCGCAGGATGCGGTCAGTCGCGAGGCGAGGGAACCACAGCGAGACGATGCGTTTTCTCATCCCAGCCCACCATCCATTCGCCTGTCCCGCCGCCGCGGCAGCGCAGGAGCGACAGCCGCCAGCACATCCCGCCCCGGCCCGGCGCATGATCCACATGCCAGCGGCTGACCGCCGGACTCGGCGGCAAGAAATCTGGCGTGCGCTCCACTATCGTGGAGCCGGCACCGGCCCGCTCCCCCACCCGGCCACCCAACGGTATCGTACGCTGTGGGTGGCCGGGTGGGGGAGCGGGCTGGTGCCGATCAACGCCAGAATCTGGCGCCATGGCGCCATGGCGCCTGCCGGCGCCACGGCACAGCAGGATCCCCGTCACCCCGCCGGTCTCGGCCGCCAGCTGCAGCCGGCGTACCGCCGTCATCCCGGGCGGGCGATCGGCTTCCATCACCACCGCGGCGAGGCCGGCGGTGCGTACCCCCTCCTCTGCCGCCGCCAGCAGCTCGATCCGGTTGCGGCAACGCACCAGCAGCAGCCGTGCCGGCGCCAGCCCGAGCATGGCGAGGCCCGGCGGGTGGAGCGCGCCGCATCGCTGCCCAGCCATGCACCACAGCACCGTCCCGCCGGCGCTTGCCGCCAGCCGCCCGGCCAGCACGGCCGCAAACCCGTCCGCCGCCGGCCCCGCGACCTCATGCAGCGCGCCAATGCGCAGGCCACCCTCGCCGAGCGACGCGTCGATCACCGGGACGCCGAGCGGCAGCACGCCAGCCCGCGCCGTCGGCCCGCGCTCGATACGCGCCACCGCGGTGCGGAGCGATTCGAGGCGATCCCGGCTGGTCCAGCGGGTCATGTCGGCCATCCGTCGTGCAGTTTGTTCCTGTTTTGTTCTAACGCGGAACCGCAAATGGAGTCAAGCGGAGCCCTCCCGTTCACATTCCCGTGATCGGCCGTTGGCGACGCGACCGCCAACTGCGAGTCTGCCCGCCATGCTCGGAGAACCGATCGCGAGCCGCCCGCCGGCCACCGCTCCCGAAAACCCCGCCCTGCAACTGGCCGACTGGCGCCGCCAGGTCGCTGCCCTTTACGCCCGCATCCGCGGCGCGTCGGACCCGGCGATCGCCTGGGAGGACTGGCGGCGCACGCGCGACGCCCTGTTCGCCGATCATCCGCAATCGCCCCTGCCGGAAGCGGCCCGCGCCGGGTTCCGCGGCCTGCCCTGCTACCCCTACGATCCGTCGCTGCGTTTCACCGCGGCGCTGGGTGCGGTGACGGATCGCGCCGAGGAGCGCGTCGAGCTCGGCATGGACGGGACGGTGCGGCTGGCGCCCGCCGGCCGCACCGAGGGTCTCGCCCCCGCCCTGGGCGGCGAGCTCACCGTCTACTGGATCGCCGGCTATGGCGGCGGCCTGTTCCTTCCCTTCACCGACGCCACCTCGGGCGATGAGACCTTCGGCGCCGGCCGTTATCTCCTGGACTCGATCAAGGGCGCCGATCTCGGCGTCGAGGACGGCCGTCTGGTGCTCGACTTCAACTTCGCCTACCACCCGTCCTGCGCCCATTCGCCGGACTGGACCTGCCCGCTGGCACCGCCCGGCAACCGGCTGCCCGCACCGGTGCGGGGCGGCGAAAGGCTCGCCTGACGACGGCACGCCCTGCCCTGCACATCCTGGCCGACAACCGCACTGGCGAAGGGGACGAACGGTTGCTAATGTCGCCCGGACAGGTCGCGCCGCGCACCGGCAGGGGGACACCCATCATGGCAAAGACACTCGTTTTGACCTTCATCGCCGAGGATCGGCCCGGCCTCGTGGAGCGGTTGTCCGAGACGGTGGCCGCGGAGGGCGGCAACTGGCTGGACAGCCGCATGGCCCATCTGGCCGAGAAGTTCGCCGGAATTGCCCGCGTCGAGATTCCGCCGAAGAAGGTTTCCGCCCTCAAGAAGGCGCTGGCGGCGCTCGAGAAGGAAGGCTTCCACCTGACCGTCGAGGACGCCGGGGAGCCGGCGGGAGAGCCCGGAAAGGCGCCGGCGAAGAGGGCCGCGCCGCCCGAAGGCGCCTTATACACCCTCGACCTCGTCGGCCCGGACCAGCCCGGAATCCTGCGCGACATCACCCATTGCCTCGCCGAGCGCGGCGTCAGCGTCGAAGACATGGAGACCGACATCCGCGAGGCGCCGATGAGCGGCGGCCAGATGTTCTATGCCGAGGCGCAGGTCCGCGTACCGGCCGGCTTAAGTGGTGACGAGCTGCGCCACGCGCTCGAGGCGCTGGCCGGCTCTCTGATGGTCGACATCACGTTGCGCCGCGAGAAATGATGACCCTCGCCGGGCCTCGCCGACACCCCAGGATCCGCTGACCTCAACCGCTGGCCGGCCCTGGATTCACCGCGTCGGGCGCATCCCGCGAGGGCGACGCCAGGCCTCAGGCCGGTGACCGGTCGGCGACGCGCCCGCCGCTAAAGGACCTGTCGTCGGACCGGCTGCCGACCGGCTCCGCCGAGAACCGCAGGACGGCATACCCCAGCAGGGCCGACATCACGGAGCCGGCAAGCACGCCAAGGCGGACGGCGACGGCATGGTCGGGGCCCGAGAACGCCAGCGTGCCGATGAACAGGCTCATCGTGAAGCCGATGCCGGCAAGCGCGGAAACGCCATATATCTGCAGCCAGCCGACACCCTCCGGCAGGCGGGAAACGCCAAGCTTCACCGCCAGCCAGATGCTGCCGAAAATACCCAGCTGCTTGCCCACAAACAGGCCCGCGAGAATGCCGAGCGGGATTCCGGCGAACAGGTCGCCCAGCGACAGGGTGTGCAGCGCCACGCCAGCATTGGCAAAGGCGAAGACCGGCATGACCCCGAACGCCACCCATGGGGCGAGCCCGTGCTCGATCCGTTTCAGCGGGGACTCTTGCGCGTCCTCAGGGGTCTTCAGGGGAATGAACAGGGCCACGACCACACCGGCCAAGGTCGCGTGAACGCCCGATTTCAGGACACATACCCAGATAATCAGCCCCGTGACAAGGTACGGAGCAACGCGTTGCACGCCACGGCTGTTGAGATAGGCGAGCACCGAAATGCCGAGCGCGGCGATTCCGAGAACGCCGAGGGAGAGCTGCGAGGTGTAGAACACCGCAATGATGATGATGGCGCCCAGATCGTCGATAATGGCCAGCGCCAGGAGAAAGACTTTCAGAGCCGCCGGGACGCGCGAGCCCAAGAGCGCAAGCACGCCGAGGGCAAACGCGATGTCGGTCGCCGTCGGCACTGCCCAGCCTCGCAGCGCTTCGGGATCGCCCCAGTTCACCGAGATGTAAATCAAGGCGGGGACAACCATGCCGCCAATGGCCGCCAGGACCGGCAGCGACGCCTTCTGCACGCTCGACAGCCTGCCGTCGACGATTTCGCGTTTGATCTCGAGGCCGACGAGGAAAAAGAAGATCGCCATCAAGCCGTCATTGATCCAGAGCAGAAGCGGCTTGTCGATCGCAAGCGCGCCGATCTGGAAAATGACGGGCGTGCCCAACAACATGTCGTACAGCCAGCTCAACGGCGAATTGTCGAGCGCCAGCGCGGCAGCCGCGGCAGCCATCAGCACGATCCCGCCGGCGGCCTCGTGTTGGAAGAACGCCTGCGCACCGCGCTTGATATCCACCGCTTTTGCCAATGTCGCTTTCATCTCTGCCTCCCGAAGATTGCGCCCGCTCGGGCACCTGTCAGTGCAAGAAATCCGTTGAAAATCAGTGAGTTCGGGCGATACGCTAGGCGGCTCGGCCCGGTGATTCCATATTGCTGGTCCCGACAAGGACCGTGTCCGGCAGCGCGACCGGTGTTTCGAAATTATCGGGTTTCACGGCCAGAATGCCGCACTTCACGGAACGCAGTACGGCTTCCACGGCGTTGCCGAGAATGAAACCGTGAAGGCCGAATCGCCCTTCCGTACCCATTACGACAAGATCGACCTGTTCGCGTTCCGTCAGGCTGACGATGGCGCGTTCCGGCAGGTCGCGGGGTAGGTGCAGACGATTGCTGATCTTGTCCATCGGATAGCGCGCCAGCAGTTCATTTGCCGCGCGCTGATGCTTGGCTTCGTGTCTCTGGAGGATCGCCTCACGCCGCTGTGCACTGATTTCCGACTTGATTGAGTCGAGGTCCCTGCCATCGACGTCCCAGGCATGGACGACATGCAGCTGGGCCTGATCGCGCGATGCCAGCGACGCCGCCAAATCCATGATCTTCACGTTGAGATGGTCATGGGGCAGATCCGGCTTCGGGTCAATGGCGGCAAGAATACTCTTGTAGGGAACGGCCTGGCCCGGCCTGATCACCCAAACGGGACAGGGACACTTTCTGATGAGATGTGCCGCGGCGCCTCCGAAAAACACGTCACGACGGGTTTTCCCCGCCTCGGCGCTAATGATCACCAGGTCGTGGTGTTGCCGCATGACCCGGCGAATGATCGCCTCGAAAGGAATACCCGTCAGAACAAGGCCACCGACCTCCCTGACACCGGCATGCCGCCCGCCCGCCACCAGCCGTTCATTGCGTTTCTCAGCTTCGGCGCGCAGGCTGGCGCCCTGCCCGTCGCGAAGGATCGTTGCGATCGTCAGTCGGGCTTGGTTCTCGATACTCAGCGCCACGGCCTGGGTGAGCGCGTCATCTCCGCCGATCGCGTCGTCGTAAATAACGAGCACATTCTTGAACCTTTTCATGGCGAGCGTGTCTCCCGTGTGAAACCGGTTTGCGATGGCCGGAGACGGCCGGACATCATTCCTATTCGAAGCCTATTGGGACATCATCTGTATCTGGCGAAAAACCGTGATAGTTCCAATTGAAATTCAGGCGTGAAATGATAGAGTTTTTCTATCGAAACCAGATTCTTCTCGAAGACACATGCCGAGTTTGCGACAGCTGGAGTACCTGATCGCTCTCGAGGAGCGGCGCCATTTTCGACGCGCCGCGGAGGCGTGCGGAGTCAGCCAGCCGACGCTGAGCGCGCAGCTGCGCAGTCTTGAGAAAAGACTGGGCGTTCAGTTGGTGGAACGCAATCGGACGACCGTCATCATGACTTCCGTCGGTCGGCAAATCGCCGCCATCGGGCGTCGTATGTTGAGCGATGCCGAGGAGATACGGCAATTGGCCGCGGCACAAGGCCAGAGCATGGGCGGCATGATACGGTTGGGACTGCCGCCGACGATCGGGCCGTATCTGCTTCCAAGGATGATCTCCGATCTGCACGCGACTTATCCGAACCTGAAACTATACGTCCGGGAAGAAATCCCGACGTCGCTGCCGCTTGCTCTCGAGCGCGGCCTCCATGACGTTCTCGTCATGCCGTTGTCGGTCAACCGCCAGGATCTGGAGGTTCAGCCGTTGTTTCGCGAACCACTGTATCTCGCCATGGCGGCCGACCATCCGCTTGCGACCCGGGGCGAGCTGAACCGGCGGGACCTGCGCGGTTATGCCGTGCTCACGCTCGAGTCGGGCCATCAGCTCCATGAACAGGTCAAGCAGTTGTGCGACGAAGTCGGGGCCAAGCTGATGTCGGACTATGAGGGGACCAGTCTGGATACGCTTCGAGAGATGGTCGGTATGGGAATGGGTCTGTCGTTCCTGCCTGGCCTGTACGTGCAGTCAAGCCTTTCTCAGGACACGACGATCAAGGTTTCCGCGGTCAGCGGCGCGCCGATCTACCGGACGGTCGGCCTGGTGTGGCGCAAGAGCTCGGTACGAAAGCAGGAATTCCAAATCCTCGCAAACCATTTCCGCGATGCCGTGCGCCGCGAATTCCCGCAGTTCACGATAATCGCCTGAACCCGACCGGATGGCTCGTCCCGGCACTCGGGAGGTGGCTGCCGCGATCAGCGTTTCAGACGGCGGTCGAGCCAGGCGACGACGCCGGCGATGGCGTCCGCCTGGACGTTGTCGACATGGTATTCGCCATCGTCGCCGCGCTTCGGAAAGACATAGCCGTGCAGCTCGTGGTCGCACGAGACCCACTCCACGTCCTTGCCCGCCTCCCGCAGCAGCTCGTAGGTCACGCGAAAGATCCCCTGCAGATGGTCGCGCTCACGTCCCATCACCAGGATCGGCGTGTCGATGCCGGCGATGCGGGCGGCGGCGACGTCGCGGTCGATGCGGCGGCGGACCTTGTCCGTCTCGGCCATCTGCATGTCCTCGATGTTGCGCAGCCCGGTCTCTTCGTTGACGAAGGCGGTGTCGTCCGGGGTGAGCGCCAGGAACTCGTGCGCCGCCGGCTCGCTGGCCACGGCGCAGGCGACGCCGTGATATTCGCTGGCGACCTTGAGGACCATCTCGCCGCCGTGGCTCATGCCGATCAAGGCGACGCGGTCGGGGTCGACGAAGGGCAGCGTCTTCGCATGCTCGATGATGGCGATCTCGTCCTCGTATTCGAGCGGCGCGCGGCTGAACATCTCCCGGCCCTGGCGCCGGTCGCGCACCAGGTTGCCGCCGTCGTTGTAGCCGAGTTCCACCTCGGTGCGGTAGCGCAGCCACGCGCAGGCCCAGCCGGCCTCGACAAGCCGGTCCATGATCCAGCCCTGGTTGCGCACCGCATCGCGGATCCAGCGCATGCCCTCGCCGCCATTGCCCGAGGCGAGCAGGACGATCGGGAACGGGCCCGCGCCCTCCGGCCTGCGAACCCCGATCGGCGCGTAGAGACCGTCCCAGGTCTCGACATACATCAGATGCACCGTCTGCCCGTCGACCTCTTCCGCGAGCACGACCTGCTCTGGATCGATATTACCAGCCATTGTTTCGTCAGCCTTTCTCGTCCGTCCCGGTTACCGCATCCAGCACGCAGGCCGCCGCATGGCCGGGCCCGCGCGCCGTCAGCGCGACCTCGTCGACCGCGCGGAACCGGAAGTGGACCTCGCGACCCTGCAATTCGAAATCCTCCATCGCCGCACGCATCGGCCCGGGCACCTGATCGGAGCCCAATATCGCGCCCAGTGCCGAGGCTGACGCGTCGTCGTCGAACGATAGGGTAGCCGCGAACGGGCTGGTGCGCCTGACGGACGACAGGGCATCGAACATCCCTTCGCGGTTCTCCAGCCAGCGCACCACGTCGTCGACCTCCCATCCGCAGGCCGGCGTCGCAACGGGACAGCGCGTGTGGAAGCGGCAGCCCTGCGGCGGATGCGCGGGATCGGGCACCGAACCTTCGAGCGTGCGCATCTCGACGTCGCGATCCTCGAACAGGTCCGGGCTCGCCGCGAGCAGCGCCTTCGTATAGGGATGCTGCGGCCGCTCGAATATGGTGGCGGTGTCCCCGGCCTCGACCACCCTGCCGAGATACATGACGACGATGCGGTCGGCGACGTGCCGGACGACCGAAAGGTTGTGGGTGATGAACAGGTAGGCGAGGTTGCGCTCGCTCTGGAGTTGGTGCAGCAGGTTGAGGATCTGGGCCTGCACCGAGACGTCGAGCGCGCTGGTCGGCTCGTCGAGGACGATGAGCTCGGGATCCAGGGCCAGGGCGCGTGCGATCGCGATGCGCTGGCGCTGCCCGCCCGAGAACTGGTGCGGGTAGCGGAACAGGTGCTGCCGGCCGAGGCCGACCTGCTCGAGCAGCTCGACCACGCGCTCATCCAGTTCGGCAGCCGCGGCTTCGCCATAGACGCGCAACGGCCGGGCGACGATATCCCGGACCAGATGGCGCGGATTGAACGAGGCGAAGGCGTCCTGGAAGACGACCTGGCAGTTCCGGCGATAATGGCGCCAGGCGGACCCGGACAGGCGGTCGATGCGATGCGCCGCCTCCAGCGCCGCCAGTTCCTCGCGCTGGGGCGCGCTGCGATCGGCCTCGGGGATCGCCAGCAGGGCGGCCATCCGGTCGCGGCCGGCAGCGGCGATGTTGAAGCAGGCGGCGCCGCCGGTCGGCTCGGCGAGGCCGCTGACGCACCGGCCGAGCGTCGTCTTGCCGCAGCCGCTCTCGCCGACGAGGCCGACAGTTTCGCCGCGACGGATGTCGAAGCTCACCCCGTCGACCGCCCGCACCTGCCCGACGATACGTTGCAGCGCGCCTTCGCGGATCGGGAAGTGTTTCTGCAGGCCGTGCAGGCTGAGCACCAGCCTGTCGGCGTCGACCGTCGCAGCCCGCGGTTGACGTTCGAGCACTGTCATCTGGCCGTCGCCTCGAACGAAGGCCGGTCGCCCGCTCCGGCGGGCGGCGCGTGGTGGATGAAGCAGGCTGCGGCATGGCCATCGCCAACAGGTTCGAGGGGCGGTTCGAAGCGGCCGCACGCCGTCGCCTGGTTGGGACAGCGCCCGAAAAAGCGGCACGACGGCGCCGGCGCCACGAGCTCGGGCACGGTTCCCTCGATCGCCATCAGCTGTCCCCGCGCCCGCGCCGCCGAGGGCAAGGCCGCGAGCAGGCCGCGCGAGTACGGATGACGCGGGTCCCGGAAGACATCGTCGGCGCTGCCGGTCTCCACGATCCGGCCGGCGTACATCACAGCCACCCTGTCGCACACGCGCCGCACCACCGACAGGTCGTGGCTGATATAGAGGACGGCGGTGCGGCGGCGCTGCTGCAGATCGCGGATCAGCTCGAGGATCCTTGCCTGGACGGTCACGTCGAGCGCCGTCGTCGGCTCGTCGGCGATCAGCAGATCAGGATTGCAGGCCAGCGCCTGCGCGATCATGACACGCTGGCGCATCCCGCCCGACAGCTCGTGCGGATACCGTTGCATGATCTTGCGCGGATTGGCGATCTGGGTTTCCGCGAGGGCGTCGGCGACCAGGTCTTCCACCGCCGCCCTTATGCGGTTACGCCCAGCCCTGAGCGGCGGCACGGCGAGCAGCGCACGCTCGAGTGTACGGCTTCGCTGCGCAGCCTGCCGTCGCAGCAGGATCGCGCGCGGATCGACGGTCGAAGCGTCGATCCCGGCGGCGTCGAGGATCTCGCGGGAGCGGTGCTGCAGGAACACCTCGGCGATCTGGTCGCCGATGGTGAGCACGGGGTTGAGCGCCTTGCCCGGATCCTGGAAGATCATCGCGATGCGGTCGCCGCGGATCGCCCGGATCCGGGCAGCGGAGACTTGCAACAGGTCGAGGGTCTCGTCGCCGCTGCCGGCGCAGTCGCCGCAGCCCCGCCCCTTGCACGCCGGACAGGCGGCAGGTACGCGGCCCGTGCGATGGCAACGGGAGCACCCCGCCCCGTCACAGTCCTGGCAGACGCGACGCGGACGGAACATGATCGAGCCGCCGGCGATGATGCCGGGCGGAGTCGGCACCAAACGCAGGAACGAACGGGCCGTCACGCTCTTGCCGCAGCCGGTCTCGCCGACCAGGCCCAAGGTTTCCCCGTCGCGGACGTCGAAGCTGACGCCGTCGACCGCGTGGACCACGCCGCGGCGCGAGCGGAAGTACACCTTCAGATCGGCGACCGCGGCGATGACGGCGGGCCCGCGTGGCGCCGACGAGCCGTTCGACGTCCCACCCGGGGTCATCGGGCGCTCTCCGTGCGCGGGTCGAGGACGTCGCGCAACCCGTCGCCGACCAGGTTGAAGGCCAGCGCCCACAGGAACACCATCAGTCCCGGGAACGTCGAGGCCCACCACCGGCCCGCCGATATTCCGGCCTGCCCCTCGGATACCAGCACGCCCCATTCGGCGATACCGGCTTCCGACAGGCCGATGAACGACAACGTCGCGCCGATCAGCACGATGTTGCCCATGTCCAAGGTGGCCTGAACCATGACCGGGGTGATCGAGTTCGGCAACACGTCCTTCAGGTAGATTCGCAACTTCGAATCGCCGATGACGCGGGCGGCGTCGATGTATTCGCTCTGCTTGATGCGGATGATCTGGGCCCGCATGATGCGCGCGTACTTCACCCAGAACACGACCACCAGCGCCATGATGATGTTGCCGAAGGACGGCCCAAGTACGGCGGCTATGGCCAGCGCGAAGATCAGTTCCGGGATCGACAGGAACACGTCGACGATCCGCATCAGGAATTCGTCCAGCCGGCCGCCGACGAAGCCGGCGAGGCTGCCGATGATGACGCCGACCACCACGGTCAGGCTGACGACCGTGAGCGAGAGGCGCAGCGACGTGCGGGCTCCCCAGATGACGCCGTACAACACGTCGCCGCCGCGATTGGTGGTGCCCAGGGGATGGCCCGGCGTGCCGGGCGGCGCCCGGACGGCACCCCAGTCGCGCGGCATCTGGTAGGGGTCGGGCGTGTTCGGCACCGTGATAAAGGGGGCCAGCAGCGCCATGCCGATCATCAGCACCACGATCACGAGGCCGATCACGGTCGTCGGGTTGGACAGCACGCTGGCGGTCAGCTCCCAGCCGCGGCGGGCGCGCACTCGCCACGCCGAGTCGGCGTGCCGCGCAAATCCCTGCGGCGACCTGCGGACGTCGGCCATGGCTACCCTCCCAGCACCACGCGCCGGTCGAGGTAGACGTAGACCACGTCGACCACGAGGTTGACGACGAGAAACAGAACGCTGGTGAACATCACATAGGCCATGATCGTTGCCTGGTCGCCGCGCAGAACTGCGTCGGCCATCCAGCGGCCGAGTCCGGGCCAGCGGAAGACGATCTCGGCGACCACCGTCCCCTGGAGCAGGAATCCGAAGGTCAGGCCAATCACGGTGACCGTCGGGATGAGCGCGTTGCGCCGGGCGTGCCGGCGCAGCACCAGGCGCTCGGGCAGGCCCTTGGCCCGTGCCGCCTCGACATAGTCCTCCTGCAGCTCCTCGACCAGCGACGAGCGCATCATCCGCGCGATGATGGCGGTCGCGCCGTAGCCGAGCGTCACCGCCGGCAGCACCAGATGCCAGACGGCGTCACGCAGCGCGGTCAGGCTTCCGGCGAGGATGGCGTCGATCGTGTACAGCCCGCTCGGATGGGGGATGCTGGCAAAGATCGTCGGATCGCTGCGGCCGATCGGAAACCATCCGAGATAGACCCAGAAGACGATCAGCAGCAGAATGGCGAACCAGAACAGCGGCATGCTGGCGCCGGCGACGGCCAGCACGCGGACGGCATGGTCCGGCAGGCGGTTGCGCCGCGCCCCGGCGAACGTCCCGAGGCCGATGCCCAGCGCCACGGCGACGAGACCGGCCGCCACGGCGAGCTCCATCGTCGCCGCCAACTTGTCCGGAAAGATCTCGGCCACCGGAGCAGCGGCGACTCCGGACCAGCCGAGGTCGCCCCGCACGACGCCCCCGAGCCAGTAGACGTACTGGACGGGCAGCGGCTTGTCGAGGTGAAAGCGGGCCTCGATCTCGGCGACCTCCGCCGGGCTCATCTCGTGCGACAGGTAGATGCCGATCGGCGAGCCGCCGACCCGGGTGAGCGCGAAGACGACGATCGACGTCCCGATGATGAGAATCGGCAGCACCATCAGGCGTCGGAGGATGTAGTCGCGGATCTGCATGGTCGGCAACGGCTCCGTCGTTGCGATCAGCGGCGTGCGGCCATCCGGGTCGGGACGGACGCACGCCGCGAACGTCGGGTCTTGGCCGCTACTTGTCGAACAGCGCGAACTTCAAGCTCGGGCGCGGCCACAGCGGCTGCATCACGAATCCCTTCACCCACGCGCGATGCGCCATCACGATGCCCTCCTGGGCGGCGATCAGCCACATCGGATCGTCGAACAGGAGCCGCTGCAGCTCGGCGTACATGGCCGACCGCTTCGCGGGGTCGAGCTCGACCGAGGCGTCGTCGATCAGCCCGGCGATCTGGGCCGGATCGCGATAGCCCTTGGCGAAGCCGTGCACCTCGCCCCATTCCCCGTCGGGATGCTGGTAGGACTGCAGGTACGGATGGGGGTCGGCGAACGGATCCGCGTTCTTCACCCACATGGCATACCTGATCGGGTTCTCCGCGTGGGCTTCGTCGAACACCGCCTCGGCCACGGCCAGCACGTTGACCCGGAATTTCGGGTTCAGCCGCTCCAGCGAGTCCTTGAGGACGAGGGCCGCATCGGCGAACAGATTGGCCTCCTCGGTGATCACCGAGACGGTGAACCCCTTGTCCCAGTAGCCGGTCTCGCGGAACAGCGCCTCGGCCCTGGCCTTGTCCTGCTTGGCATAGACCGGCGCCGTCGGGTCGTGGCCGAATATCCCCTTCGGAATGTAGTGCGGGTTGAAGTCGCCGAACCCGGCGAGCGGCCCGTTCAGGAACGCGCCGTAGTCGAAGGCATAATTGAACGCCTTGCGGATCCGCGGGTCGTGGAAGAAGTCGACCGGTATGGTGTCGCCCTTCGGCAGCGCCCCCTGCGGGATGTTCAGGTTAAAGCCGATATGGATCGGCTCGAGCAGCAGGCCGCCGGAATACACCGTGACGCCCTTGGCCCCCTGGATGTCGGCGATGAACGACGGATCGGTCTCGATGGTATCGAATTCGCCGGCACGCAGTCCCAGCACCCGGACATCGGGCTCGGAGCCGATCTCAATGCGCACGGCGAGCTTCGCCTTTTGGCCCCAGTAGTTGTCGTTGACGGCCAGCTGGAGATTCTCGTTGCGGTTCCAGGCAACGAATTTGTACGGGCCGGTCCCCACCATGTTGGTCGCCATGAACGGGTTCGGCTGGCCGGCCACCACGCCGCCATTGGCCTCGACCGCATCCTGGCTGACGATCGACGAGACCATGGCGACCACGGCGCCGTTCAGGAAGCTGGCGCTCGGCCGCTGCAGCGTCACTTCGAACGTATATTCGTCCTTGACCCGGGTCGCCGCGACGATGTCCTTGAGCGTGTCGGCCGCACTTTCGGGCAGATCCATGGTTATCACGCGGTCCCAAGAATACTTGACGTCGGCGGCGGTCAAGGCGGTACCGTCATGGAACTTGACGCCTCGCCGGATCGGGAAGATGTAGGTGAGACCGTCGGCCGAGATCAGCCCGTTGGCGACGCTGGGCACCTGGGTCGCCAGCGCCGGCACCAGGTCCGGCCCGCTGGGCGAGATTTCGAGCAAGCGCTCGTAGACCTGCAGTATGACGGTCTCGCCACCCTCTCCCGCCTCCACCTGTGCCGGGTCGAGCGTCGTCGGCTCATCGTCGGCCGCGTGCACGAGGACGCCCGGATTCTTGATGGCCTGGGCCCGTACGTCCGGTACCGCAGCAAGGCCGAGGGCGAGCGCCGCAATCGCGCAGGTTGCGGCCAGCCCCGTAAGGCGCCGCGGACTCAGTCTGGACATGGTATTTCCTCCCTGTTTCATGCAATCGATTGCAACTTTTTCGGCGAGTATATAAACGGTGCCGGAACCGGTCAATCGGGGACCGCGGCGCGCGGCACCGGTCGCCGGCCATCGCCACTGCCGGTCAGTAGCGCAAATACGCGGCGCGCTCGTCGAGCCAGGCCGCCTCGTCCGGCGCGGCCAGCGCGTCCAGGTCCTGCGGCGTCGCCGCTGCATCGTCGACCCATTCGCGCAGCAGCGGACCGCCGTTGATGACGTCGATCGCAAGCCTGTCTTCTTCGTATTCGTAAGCGAAGTCGCGCCACAGCGGATAGTCCGGATAGAGGCGCCGGATCGCCTTCAATGCCAGTGCCTGCAGCCGCCACGGCCGGAACGCTACGTGGTCGTAACCGGGGCCTTCGGTGTGGATCTGCACGCCGCTGCACAGCACTCCGGCATGCTTGTGGAAGGTCGGCTCGAACCAGCAGTCGCGCAGGACACAGCCCTGCAGCCATTGCGGCGCACATTCGTTCATCTCGACCATGACGCGCCGGGCGTCGATGTCGGGCGCGCCGAGCAGCTCGAGCGGCCGCGTCGTGCCGCGGCCCTCCGACAGCGTCGTTCCCTCCAGCATCACCGTGCCCGGATAGGCGCGGGCCATCCACAGGTTCGGGGCGTTGGGGCTGGGGTTGATCCAGACCCGCGCGCCGAGCGGCCAGCCGTATCCCGGCGCCGCGTCGGGCTGCCAGCCCTCCATCTCGACGACGCGATACTCGAGGTCGAGCCCGTGGGTCGCGACGAACCACGATCCCAGCTCGCCGAGCGTCAGTCCATGGCGCATCGGCAGCGGCCCGGCGCCAACGAAGCTCTCCCAGCCGTCGCGCAGCAGCAGGCCTTCGACCGGCCGGCCAACCGGATTGGGGCGGTCCAGCACCCATATCGCTTTGCCGTGCTGTGCCGCCGTCTCCAGCACGCAGCGCAGCGTCGTCACGAAGGTGTAGACCCGGCAGCCCAGGTCCTGCAGGTCGACCAGCAGCACGTCGAACGCATCCATCATCGCATCGGTCGGCCGGCGCACCTCGCCATACAGGCTGAACACCGGGATGCCCCAGACTGGGTCGTCATAGTCGGGCGACTCGATCATATTGTCCTGCTTGTCGCCGCGCAGGCCGTGCTGCGGGCCGAAGGCGGCGGCGACATCGAGGTCGCCGCACGCGGCCAATGCGTCGAGCGAATGCGTGAGGTCCCGCGCGGCCGAGGCGGGATGCGCGAGCAGGGCGATGCGTTCGCCTTTCAGCGGCGCCCGCAGAGCGGGTTCGGCGAGCAGGCGATCTATACCGAATCTCATGGAGGCTACGCTGCGGGAAGTTCCAGGGCAAAGCAATCGGAATGATGAAAATCCGCCTTGCCCGGCGGATGCGCGAGCGCCCAGTGCGAGATGCGACCGCCGGTGTCCTCGATCACCGAGGCGAGGCCGAGGTGCCATGCCGTATCGCCGGCCAGGTCCGGCACCCGCTCGAGATTCAACGATGCCAGCAAAGTGTAGGAGCCGCCGTCCGATCGGGATTCGATGCGCGGCGGGCCGATTTCGCGCACAATGCTCGTGCCGGCCCGGTAGTCGTCGAACCTGTACGCCGCCCATTGCGTCGACGGCGCGAGGTTGAACTCATAATAGACGGGGCCCGACGCAGGCCGGACGAACGCCTCGAAACAGGTGTGGCGCCACAGCCCGTCGGCGCGCTTGGCCGCGACCACGGGCGGCAGGCGCAGATCGGCGATCTTGCCACTCACGACATAGCGGAGCAGCAGTCTTCCCGCGCGCGGGCGCGCGACCTCCACGTCGATGCGGGTCGCCGCTACGCAGCGCGAGTCCGGATGAAGTCGCAATGGCTGCTGCATGCCTCATTGTAGCGGCAGCGCGACCAGATGGGCGACATTTGCGGTGGCGGGAACGCCACGGTGGACGTATCGCGCAGCCCCCGCCGCGCCTATTTCAGGTAACCGTAGACGATCGCCCGGCAGGCCTTGGCGAAGGTGCGTTTCGACATGGCGCCGGCAAACCCGTCGCCGCCGACGCGATCCATGACGTTGGCGTGCAGGTCGGATGCCTGCTCGACGAGGTCCGGCAGGTGCCACGGGAATCGTTCGAACGCGCCCCTGGCGGTCGCAAGCGTATCCTCGATCACCGCCGGCCAGTCGTTACGGCCGGCCGCGTCCCGTTCATGCCGGACCAGGACCTCGGCAATGGCGCTCAATCCGGCCTTCGTCCAGCACGCACGCTGTACGTTGGCGGTGTACGTCTCCAGCAGTTCCTCCTCGTCCTCGTCCAGCGCGAACAGGATCTCGAACTTGTCGGTCGTACCGCCGGCATAGAGGTCGAAGACCCGCACGAGAATCGGCGTCAGGCAATTGCCGGCGCAGGCCGCACCGCCGGGGCAATGGTCGCAGGAGCGCATGACCCTCCTCTCGCCGCAAGCTGTTCCGTCCTAAGTCCTTTTCGCGTCGGCGGCTTACCATAAAGGGAGATATCCTGACCATACCCGGAGACAAGCCCGGACGACCCGTACGGGGTGCGGCCGATCCGGCAGACGTCGTGCCTGGGCGTCGCTTCACGTCGTCGGAGCACCGGCCGCCAAGGCATTGTGAGCGGCCCCGCGTCGAAACGGGGCTGCGGCAAAGATCGCGCGACATCGTTCGTGATGCCGCTGTCCTGCTTACGCCGCGGCGTCGGCGTGGCGGCGGGCGGAGGCGAGGAACGCCTCGACATCGGCTTCGGCGGTATCGAACGCGCAGATCAGCCGCACGCCGTCCGGTCCGGCGTCGGGCCAGTCGTAGAATTCGAAGCCGTCGGCGCGAAGCCCGTCGCGTGCGGGGGACGGCAGGACCGGGAAGATCTCGTTCGCCTCCACCGGATGGGCCAGCGAGACGCCGGGGATCGCCGCCAGGCCTTCGGCCAGGCGCGCGGCCATGGCGTTGGCGTGGCGGGCATTGCGCAGCCACAAATCGCGGGCGAGATAGGCCTCGAGCTGAGCGGACAGGAACCGCATCTTCGAGAACAGGTGCGCCGCCCGCTTGCGCCGGAAGCCCATCTCGGCGGCCCGCCCGCGGAACCGGTCGGCAAAGATTACCACCGCCTCGGCGGCCAGCGCGCCGTTCTTGGTGGCGCCGAAGGAGAGGATGTCGACGCCGGCCTGCCAGGTCGCCGCGGCCGGGCTGCAGCCTTGCGTCACCAGCGCATTGGCGAAGCGCGCGCCGTCCATGTGAAGGCCGAGGTCGCGGCCGCGGCAGACCTCGGCGATGGCGGCGATCTCGTCTACCGAATAGACGGTTCCGGATTCGCTCGCCTGGCTGATCGAAACCGCCGCCGGCTGCGCCTCGTGCACGCCGCGGTAACCGGCGTATTCCAGCGCCCCCGACAACGCTTCTGCGGTGAACTTGCCGTGCCCGCCGGGCACCGCGATCAGCTTCGCGCCGCCGGTATAGAACTCGGGCGCCGCGCATTCGTCGGTGTTGACGTGGCTTTCGGGATGGCACCAGACGGCGCCCCAGGCCGGGCACATCAGCGCGAGCGACAGGGCGTTGGCGGCGGTTCCGGTGGCCACGGGAAATACCTCGACCTCGGTCTCGAACACCTCGGCGATGCGCGCCTTGAGGCGTGCGGTGACCGCGTCGGCCCCGTACGGCATCGCACGGCCGTCGTTGACGCGGGCCAGAGCGTCGAGCATCTCCGGCGAGAAGCCGGCCATGTTGTCGCTGCCGAAATTCATTGACCGTCCCCCTCCGGTACGAGGTCGACCGTGCCGATCTGCTGGCCGACGTCCAGGTCGAACACGAGGTAGCGCTGCCTGCCGTCGGGCAGTTCCAGCCGGACGACCATGCGGCCCTCGGCGACAACGGTCTCCGCCACGCGCGTGCCGGGGGGCGTCCCGATCCGGACCGTCTCCCAAGGCTCGGCCATGACCGGCGCACCAATCGGCACGCCGGGCCCCTCCGCGTTCCCGCCGTCCGCGACGTCGCCGAACTTGGTTGCGATGCCGTAGGCGAGGATGCCCATCATGATGACGATGAGCGCACCCAGGAAGATGACGAGGGCCTTGAGCGCCTGCATGGATTCGTCCAGTGTCTGCCCGTCATGACGGGCCGCGAAGATATCCTGATCCACAACGTGGAGGATGACGAGGCCGGGCAGCGCCTCGACCGCGTCCTTGCCGCGCGCCACACCGGCCTTTCGCGCAGCCGCCTGAAAGCGCTGATCGAGGAGGGCCGGGTGAGCGCCGACGGCGTGACCATAACGGAGCCGTCATACCGGGTCAAACCCGGCCAGGCGCTGGCCACCGCGGTTCCAGAACCCGCACCCTACGCGCCCCGGGGCCAGGCGATCCCGCTCGACATCCTGTACGAGGATTCGGAGATCGTCGTCATCGACAAGCCGCCGGGCCTCGTGGTCCATCCGGCGCCGGGTAACCCCGATTTGACCCTGGTCAATGCGCTGATCGCCCATTGCGGCTATAGCCTTTCGGGAATCGGAGGGGTGCGTCGCCCGGGCATCGTGCACCGGCTCGACAAGGACACCAGTGGCATCCTCGTTGCGGCCAAGACGGACCGGGCGCACCAGGCGCTCTCCCGCCAGTTTGCGGAACGCACCGCGGATCGGGCATATCTTGCCGTGGTCTGGGGTGCACCGACACCGGCATCGGGCCGGATCGAGGGCAATATCGGGCGCGACTCGCGCAACCGGAAGAAAATGACGGTGGTCCGCGGGGACAAGGGCAAGCCGGCGGCGACCCGGTACCGGCGGTTGAAGCGATTCGGGTCGGTCGCAAGTCTTGTCGAGTGCCGGCTGGAAACGGGTCGCACGCACCAAGTCCGGGTGCACATGACCCATGCCGGGCATCCGCTGGTCGGCGATCCGCTCTACGGCCGGACGACGCGGGCACGGATTAAAGGCCTGCCGGAAACCGTTGTCGAGGCGTTGCGGTCGTTTCCGCGCCAGGCGCTGCACGCGCGGCTCCTCGCATTCAACCACCCGGACAGCGGCGAGAGGATGCGGTTCGAGGCGGAAATGCCCAAAGATATGAAAGAGTTATGCGACATCTTGGAAAAAGTTTCGTAAGAGCATATATATCTCCACACGGTATGCCGCCGGACGGGGAATGAGGGGGCCTGCGCGCCTTCCCATAAATTAGAGTTTTGTTATATAATAAATTCTGCAATGCCTTGAAGGGTCATCGCAGAACGTTCCGTTTGGCTCACAACAAGGAGACGCCACGTCATGGCCCAAGTGCCGAGCCTCGTCATAAGCCCCGAGGGCAATCTCCAGCGGTATCTTCAGGAAATCCGGAAGTTTCCGATGCTGGAGCCCGAGGAGGAGTACATGCTCGCCAAGAGGTGGCGCGAACATGGCGACGCCGACGCCGCGCAGCGCCTGGTGACCAGCCACCTGCGGCTGGTGGCCAAGATCGCCATGGGCTACCGCGGCTACGGCCTGCCCCTGGCCGAGCTGATCTCCGAAGGCAATGTCGGCATGATGCAGGCGGTCAAGCGCTTCGATCCGGAGCGCGGCTTCCGACTGGCGACCTATGCCATGTGGTGGATCCGCGCCTCGATCCAGGAGTACATCCTGCACAGCTGGTCGCTGGTCAAGATGGGCACAACGGCAGCGCAGAAAAAGCTGTTTTTCAACCTGCGACGGCTGAAGGGCCAGCTGCAGGAGATCGAGGAAGGCGACATGTCGCCCGAGAGCGTCAAGCAGATCGCCACCACGCTCGATGTCAGCGAGGACGACGTGGTCAGCATGAACCGCCGTCTGTCGGGCGGCGACCACTCCCTCAACGCCCCGCTCCGCCAGGACAATGATGGCGAGTGGCAGGACTGGCTGATGGACGAGTCCGAGACCCAGGAAACGCTGGTCGCCGAGGCGCAGGAGCTGGACAAGCGCCGCGAGCTGCTGGGCGAGGCGATGCAGATGCTGAACGAGCGCGAGCGGCACATCCTGACCGAACGCCGCCTGCAGGACGAGCCGATGACCCTGGAGGACCTCAGCAAGGTCTACGGCATCAGCCGCGAGCGGGTGCGCCAGATCGAGGTGCGCGCGTTCGAGAAGCTGCAGAAGGCCATGCGCAACGCGGCCAAGGAACAGCGCCTGCCGGTCGGCGAATTTTCGTAATCCGGGAAGGGGGCCATGCCCCCTACCCATTCTCTTTCCTATCCGAAATGATCCTTTACCGCCCAACAGGCCCGAAAGAGCTGGCGCTGGTCGCAGCGTACAGCCGGGGAGCGCGGACAGAGGACGGCGCTCAATCGGCACCGGGGTCGAAGAAGTAATCCCAGGCGTCACCGCCGATCATTTTCGAGATTCCCGAGTAATCGGTCTGGCTGTCACCGGCCGCACAGAATATCGAGAAAATTGACAGGGCTTGCGCGCCGAGCGGCGTACAGGCGTCGACCGATTCCGCCGCGTTCAGCGCGAGGCGCAGATCCTTGCGCATCATTGCCGCCGTGAAACCGGGTTTGTAGCCGTTGTTGGCCGGCACGCCGTCAACCAGCCCGGGCAGGGGGCAATAATTGTTCAAGGCCCAGTTCTGTCCGGACGCCTTGGAGATGATATCGAAGGTCCTCTCCAGGTTGAGGTCCAGCCGCTTGGCCAGCATAAGGGCTTCCGCCGCGGCGATCATCGAGATGCCAAGCGCCATGTTATTGCAAATCTTGACCCCGATCCCGCTGCCCTGTGCACCCGCGTAGAGAATGTTTTGCCCCATGACGTCGAGCACCGGCCTCGCGCGTTCGACCGCCAACTCATCGCCACCGACAATAAAGTTCAACTTGCCCACGCGCGCCGCCATGACACCGCCTGTAACCGGCGCGTCTATCATTTCGAGGCCAGCCGCCACCGCCGCGCTGCCCACGGCACGTGACGTGTCGATATCGATGGTCGAAGACTCGATCAGAAGCGTCCCCGGCACTGCTGTCTCGATAAGTCCGCCCGCGCCCAGATAGACTGCGCGCACATGCGCGCCGGCCGGCAGCATGGTGATCACGACCGAAGCGCCGGCGGCTACGTCCTCGATCGAGTCTGCGACCATTGCGCCCATTTGCCCGGCGCGCGCCAGCGCAGCTTCCGACATATCGTAGGCCCGAACCTTGTTGCCTGCTTTCACAAGCTGCTCGGCCATTGGCGCACCCATGTTGCCCAGTCCGATAAAACCGATAACCTCTTCCATATTTGCCTCTCCGGCTACGTTCATGTCGTATCCCGTTTGGCGCAGTCAGCCCAGTGGACCCGGCGTGCCTCGCTTGATCAGCACAGTCTTGGAGCTGGTGAAGTGGGTGACCATGCTGTCGAGCGCATATTCCTTTCCGAGCCCGCTCATCTTGAGGCCGCCATACGACACGTTCGACCGCGGCGCCACGCACTGATTGACCTGCACAAAACCCGCCTCGATGCGCTCTACATATTCCAGCGCCCGGGACAGGTCGCGCGTCCAGAGATTGGCGGCCAGGCCATAGGGTGTATCGTTTGCCATCGCAATCATGTCGTCGAAATCAGTGAACGGCAGCACCGTGGCAATCGGCCCGAAAATTTCGTCGCGGCAGACATCGGAATCGATAGGAAGCCCGTCGAGCAGCGTCGGCGGATAGAAATAACCCTTGCTCAAATACGGGTCGGTCGGGCGTTCGCCCCCATACAGGATGCGCGCGCCGGCCGTGCTGCGCGCAATCTCCATATAACGCAGCGTCCGCTGGAATTGTTCTTCTGAAATAATAGCGCCCATGTCGGTCGCCTCGTCCAGCGGATCGCCGAGTTTGATTTTGGCCAGCCTTTCGACGACGCCATCGACGATGCGGTCGTAAATATCTTCATGCACGAAGACACGGGATCCGGCCGTGCAGGCCTGGCCCTGCCGCGTATAGCGCATACCGTCGATGACACCCGGGATAGCGAGGTCCAGATCGGCATCGGCCAGAATGATGCTTGGATTCTTGCCCCCCAGTTCCAGGGTCACGGGACACAATTTCGGCGCGGCATAACTCGCGATCGCCTGGCCGACCGGAAGCGACCCGGTAAACGTGACCTTGCGGACAAGCTCGTGTTCGACCAGCGGCTTGCCGCATTCCTCCCCGAAACCGGAGATAACGTTGAGGACGCCCGGCGGCAGTTCCCTGCTCATGATCTCGGCGAGAAGCAGGACACAGAGCGGCGCCTGCTCGGCCGTTTTGATCACCACGCAATTCCCCGCGACCAGCGCGGGGGCCACCTTGGCGACGAAAAGAAACAGCGGCGCATTCCATGGGATAATCCCGCCGACCACACCAATCGGGTCGCAAGTGGTATATTGCAGGACGCCCGGTGACGCGGCGGGAACGGTTTGGCCCTTAAGCTCGCCGGCAAGTCCACCGAACATGCGGGTCAAATCGATCGTCGAGGCGGTTTCCGGGCGGGCCTGCGTGCGCAGGGCATTGCCGGTATCCAGCGCCAGTATGTGCTCAACAAGCCCCCGCTCCGCCTCCACGCGATCGGCAGCCAACTGGACCATGCGGCCGCGTTCGCGCGCCGGCACCTTGCTCCATGACTTGAATGCATCGGCTGCGGCATCGACCGCGGCGTTTACATCGGCCTCGCGGCAACGCGGCGCATGGCCGATTACGGTGAGGTCGGCCGGATTAATGACCTCGAAGGATTCGTCGGACAACGCCGCGCGCAGTTTCCCGTCGACCAGGACGCGATTGGAGATTCGCTTCACTGCCGCACTGGCATCCGGCGTCGGACGCCCGGTGGCTTGCGGGTTTGCAGAAACCGCAGCTTCGCTCATTATCGTTGCCTTCCCCAAATCTTAGCCAGATATACGCCCCGGCAGCCCGACCGCACTCCGGCAGCCGGGCCGCCCCGAACAAGGGGTTGCACGGAAATCGCTCCGCGCAATCCCGGTAGGCAGGCCAAACGCAACCGACGCGATTCTCTACGCAGAACCTCGTCCGGCGGACAGGGTTATCAGGCTTTCCACCAGCGGCGTGGCTCCACGTTCTCGACCAGCGTGTCGGCCGGGATTTCCCGGGCGATACTGTGGATTTCGCTATAGGTGTCGATACCGCCGGCCCAGCCGTTGATCCGCTCGCGCCATTGCTCCCAAGGCTCGGGGACGAACTCCGGCGCGCACATTTTGGCTGCCTTGGCACGTTCTTCGTCCGACAGTGGCACGAAACGCGTGCCGTTCTTCACAAAAATCGTATTCGGCAGTTGCGGTATGGAATGACCGACCGTATTGACCAACGCGGCCTCGTGCGCCCCTTGGATCAGCGCCTGCGTAAAGTAGGCCGATTCCATGACATCGTCCTGAAGGTCGCTGCCCAATTTGTCGAATACTGGTTCGCTCATTGCCGTGTGCTCGAAGCCCGAGAAGAACCGCAGGTCGACGACCTGCGAAACGACGGGCGACATGTTGGCGTAGGCGACCGCCGACGACCAGGTTTCCGCGCCGTCGATCAGCCCCTGCTTCAGGCCATCGAGCGTTTCCTCCCATGCGATGGGCACCGGGTTCAGATGCAGCAGTTCCATCGCGATGCGGCCAAGCTGCGTGCCGGTAACGCGGTTCTTGGTGCCGAACAACTCTTCGATCTTTGTTACATCCGGCCGGTCTTTCCACTTCAGGCCAAGCTGGATGCCGCGAAGTTGGCAGACAGAAAACAGGAATTGCAGCTTGTGCTGCTTGCGCAGCGGTTCGCGGAGTAACTTTTCGCTCGCCGGGTGGTACAGAAAATAGTATTCCGACGCACGGGTCGGGAACATGTAGGCGTAATCGAGAACGTTGTAGTATGGCGCTCCGCCAGCGGTATTCTGGGTCGACGCCGCGAAAATATCGACGATACCCTGCTGCGTCTTCTTCACGCAGTTGAGCTGGCCGCAGATCTGATTGGAACCGATGAACTCGATCCTGATGGCGCCGTCGGTGCGCTCTTCGATATCGCGGACGAACTCAAGGCAACCGGCCCGCTCGATAAGAAGATTGCGTTCATTGAACCCCGAGGCGCCGAATTTCAGCGTGTGCTTGGGCTGCATCTTGAAGCGCTTGTTGTAAGTCGAATTTGCAGCCGCGGCCAAACGAGGCGCGGTTATCGCCCCGGTAAGCGCTGCACCACCCAGAAGTGTCGATGTAAGACCATAACGACTCGCGATCTGCAGCAGATCGCGTCGTGACACCTTCTCACTTACGAACTGTTTAATCATGGTATCTCCTCCCTGTTATCATATCCATCGACCGAGAAAATCCGCAGCTCAGTCGACTTTCGCTAGCGGATTGATCATTCGGGGGGCACGGGTCTTCGCCAGCACAGGCACATACCCCCTAATCCCACATGGGCACCTCGCCAGATCGCGATCTGGCCGCAAGCCAGCCGCCGTCGACCTTGATTTCGGCTCCCGATATGAAATCCGAATCCGCCGACGCGAGGAATACCGCAGCACCTGCCAGGTCTTGCGGCTCGCCCCATCGACCGACCAGATTTTCTGTGGCCCAGGCAGGCCCCGTGTCTGACGCTTCTGCGAATGCCTGGTTGAACGGTGAAGCGATCATTCCCGGAACGATCGCGTTGACCCGTATGCCCTTGCCGGCCAGGTCTGCGGCCATCGCCCGGGTGAGCCCCAACAGGCCCGACTTGGCGGCGACATAGGCGCAACGGTTCGGACGCCCCATAAAGCTGGCGATGGAAGCGATGTTGATAATCCTGCCGCCACCAGTTTCCAGCATGTGCGGAACCACCGCACGGCTGCAAAGGAACGGACCGGTAAGGTTGATGTCGATCATCCTGTTCCAGTCGTCCAGCGTATGTTGCAGAAACCCCTTGATGGTGCGCGCGCCGGCGTTGTTGACCAAGACGTCGATCCGGCCATGGTCTCGAATAACGGTATCGACCATGTTGGCGACAGCCTCCGGATCGGCAACGTCGACCTCGATAGACTGCGCCATGCCGCCCGTCTCGCGGATCGCGCCAGCCAGATTCCCGGCGGTCACGTTGTCCTTGTCTGCGATTACCACGGTCGCGGATTCATTAGCGAACCCCCGACAAATCGCCTCGCCAATCCCTTGGCCGCCGCCGGTTACGATCGTGACTTTGTCCTGCAATTTCATGCGACGCATCTCCAAGTCTCACAGCGTTGCCCAACGACAGGCAGATGACAGTGTTCGCATCCATTCAACGCCACCAGCCTACAGACTGCTGCATGATCTTGAATGTCAGATTTTTGACATTTGGAGAATTATCTGTTGTGACACGCCCGGCCCCGGTGCACACGCCCGTGCGGAACAGCGGTGCAAGTTAGTGGCCGCCGAAGACAATTCGGCGCAGGCCGTCGGAATCGATTACGCGAACGCAGCGCCGGCGGTTCTCAATCAACCCTTGGGAAACAAAGTCCCGCAGGATAGCCGTTACGTACTGTCGCCGCGACAACACCAGCGTGGCGAGTTCCTCATGGGTAATCGGCAGGTCAGGAGTGGCGCCAGCAGGCGCCCGCGTCGCCGCCTCTGCATTCAGCTGCAATATCGCTCTGGCCAGCCTCTGGTCCACATGATGGCCCGAAAACTCGCTTACGCGAGCATGCAATTGCTGCTGGCGCTTCAAAAGGACACGCACCAGCAGCACGCCAAGCTCTCCATCCGATCTGATGTATTCGAAGAACTCGTCCTTACTGAACGCGGCCGCCTCGGCAGGTTCAAGTGCAATGGCGTTGGCGTCGCGCACCGCCTTGGGCCTGAGGGCCGACAGCCCCAGCAAGTCGCCCGGTCCGTGGATTTTCAAGAGCGTTTCGTGGCCGTTTTCATCCGAACAGGTGGCTTTGACGGCCCCGGTCTTAAGGACATAGACATGGTCCGCGTCATCGCCCTGGTAATAGAGATGTTCGTTACATTCCAGGGTCCGCACGGTTCCGCGCGCACAGAGTCGAAGCAGATACTCGTCATTCAAGTCCCGCTCCAGATCGATTCCGTCGCTGAATTCGAATTCAGGCATTCTCCACAAACGCCTTCCAACGGATGCCAGACAGCTTACCGGTGGCAGTCATGCCAGATTATCACACATTTCGGGCATAGCCCGTCTTTGCGGTCTTACCCGGTCTTGCGTCGCAGTTCCTGCCGCCACAACAATACCAGCGGGCCCCGGTTATAAAGATGGCGCCTCCGGGCAACGGGGGATCGTCCGCCTTAGTCCTCGCGGGTGACGTGGATCATCGCGCCGGAGCCGACATTGATCAGCGCCTTGACGTCGTCCAAGGCGCGCCCCCAGACATTGCAGGGCGAGGCCAGCCGGATTTCAGTGCCAACGGATATCGGCGTGGGGCCGAAGCCGATGGCGATCGAATTGCCTTCGGTCCAGAAAGCCAGTTCGCCCAGCTCGACGACGTCGCGGGCATGGGATTCGCGCGGCAGCGACAGCGGCGTGTGGAAATAGACCTGCTCGCCCCAGAGCTGCGCCTCCGAGGAAAACGGCGCGGTCTCGTAGATCGCATCGTCGGTTTCCGTGTCGAACAGCTCCGCGCGAATCGAGCCATCCTCGACCGTGATCGTCAGGATGCGCGGCATGCAACTTACCTTATTGTCTGCTTTCATCCCGCGAACGGATCCTTGACCAGGATCGTATCCTCGCGCTCGGGACTGGTCGACAGCAGCGTGACCGGCGCCTCGATCAGCTCCTCGATGCGGCGGATGTATTTCACCGCGGTGGCCGGCAGGTCGGCCCAGCTCCGGGCGCCTTCCGTGCTTTCCTGCCAGCCGCCGATCGACTCGTAGACCGGCTCCGCCGCCGCCTGGCCGGCCATCGAGGACGGGTAATGGTCGTATTCCTGGCCGCCGATGCGATAGCCGACGCAGACCTTCAGCTCCTTGAGCCCGTCGAGCACGTCGAGCTTGGTCAGCGCGATACCGTCGATGCCGCCGATCTTGATGGCCTGGCGCACCAGCACCGCATCGAACCAGCCGCAGCGGCGCTTGCGGCCGGTCACCGTGCCGAACTCCCGCCCGCGCTCGCCCAGCCTCTGGCCGACCTCGTCGTCGAGCTCGGTCGGGAACGGGCCCTCGCCGACCCGCGTCGTATAGGCCTTGGTGATGCCCAGCACATAGCCCAGCCGGTTCGGCCCCATACCCGACCCCGCGGCCGCTGCACCCGAAACCGTGTTCGACGAGGTTACGAACGGATAGGTCCCGTGATCGATATCCAGGAGGAACCCTTGCGCGCCCTCGAACAGGATCCGGCGGCCGGCCTTGTGCGCCTCGTCCAGCTCCTTCCAGACGCTGGCAGCGTAGGGCAGCAGGCGCGGCGCCAGCTCCAATAACTGGTCCAGCAGCTTCTTGCGGTCGATCTCGTCCAGCCCCATGCCGCGCTGCAGGACGTTGTGGTGCGAGAGCAGGCGGTCGACCTTGGCTTCCAGCGCCTTGCGGTCGGCGAGGTCGCAGACCCGGATCGCGCGCCGCGCCACCTTGTCCTCGTAGGCCGGACCGATGCCGCGGCCGGTGGTGCCGATCTTGCCCCTGCCGCTGGCCGCCTCGCGCGCCTGGTCGAGCTCGCGGTGCAGCGGCAGAATGAGGGGCGCGTTGCCGGCAAGCTTGAGCCGCTCGGGCGAGACCTCCACGCCCTGCCCGCGGATGTTTTCGATCTCGTCGAGCAGCGCCCAGGGGTCGACGACGACGCCGTTGCCGATGATCGACAGCTTGCCGGGGCGCACGATGCCGGACGGCAGCAGGCTCAGCTTGTAGGTCGTCCCGTCGATGACCAGCGTGTGGCCGGCGTTGTGGCCACCCTGGAACCGCACCACGATCTCGGCCCGCTCGCTGAGCCAGTCGACGATCTTGCCCTTGCCCTCATCGCCCCACTGCGAGCCGACGACCACCACATTGCTCATGGATTCAGTGACCTTGCATTGATGTTCAGGAGGCGCCGTTCAACGCAACGGCGGTACCGTCGCGCAGGATGTGCGTGCAGCCCAGGCGCAGCGCTTCGGCCGCAGGATCGCCCTCGGGCTCGAGGCCGGCGATCGTGATCCAGCCGTCGTCGCGCAGCGACTGGCCCTGCGCCGGCGTGGTGCCGTACGGCAGGTACAGGCGCTCGCCGTTGCCCGGTCGTGGCAGGGCCCGCAGCACGCTGTCCAGGAACAGCGAGAAGCCGGTCGCCGGCTCGCCGTTCTGCGAGACATGATAGCGGCCGCCGCGACCCATCTCGCCGCGCACGCCGCGCGCGAAGACGGTGAAGCTGAGGCCGGTCTGGTATTCGAAGCCGCGGTACTCGACGGCATCGACGGTGAGAGTCAGCGCCGGCATCGCCTCGTTCAGGATGGCGACGACGTCTTCGAGGCGCCGCCGTTCCGCGACGCACTCTTCCGGCAGGTCGAGTGCCGCCAGCGCCTTCAGTGCCGCGTCGGCCGGGCCGGACGCGCGCAACAGAGCGCCGAACAGATCGGCCGCCTTGCCCCCCGCCGCGGCGACGGCGGCCGCGTCCTTGCGGTCCAGGGCGGCGCGCAGATCGACCTCAGCCTTACCTTCGAGGCCGACGGCCCGGCACAGCGCCGGCACCAGGGTCGGCATATTGACGTCGACCGACAGCTTGTCGACGCCGGCCTCGCCCAGCGCCTCGACGGCAAGAAGGATGATCTCGGCATCCGCGCAGGCTGACTCGGACCCGATGATTTCGACCCCGGCCTGGATGAACTGCCGCTCCGGCCGCAGCTGCGAGCCCTTGACCCGCAGCACGTTGCCGGCATAGGCGAGGCGCAAGGGCCGCGGCGCCTGTGCCAACCGGGTCGCGGCGATGCGCGCCACCTGGATCGTCATGTCGGCTCGGACGCCCATCATGCGCTGGCTGACCGGATCCATGAGCCGGAAGGTCGCCGTCGACATCGCCTGTCCGGCGCCGTCGAGCAACGACTCCTCGAACTCGACGAGCGGCGGATCGACGCGCTGATAGCCGCGTGTCGCGAAGGTGGCGACGAGTCGCTGCGCCACCGCCGCTTCGTGCTCGGCGTCCGGCGGCAGTACGTCGCGCAACCCGGTGGGCAGCAGCGCCTTGTTTGCGGCGTCGTTCATGTCAGGAGTACGGTCGATCCGTCGCGTTTCAGCAGCAAAACCCGCCGTGGAATACAGCTTTTGACCGGCCGGGGCAAGGGATGCCGTGCCGCGCCAATCAGCGCGGCAGCATCCAGACCGAGCCGTCGTCGAGCCCGTACAGCACGTCCGCCGCGCCAGTGCCGTCCACATCCGCGATCACGATCGAGGTGCTGATCCGACCCTTGTTGGCAATGGTCCAGTGAACGCGGAAGACCCCGCCAGCATAGCCGATCCCGAACAGCCGGTTGCGCGCCTGGTCGGGCAGCAGGATGTCGTCCACCCCGTCGCCATCGACATCGAGCACGGCCGCCATGCCCAGCACCGTCGAGCCGATCGCGTGCGTCGAGTAGCCCGGTTCTCGTGCGATCTCGATCAGTCGCGGCTCTTCGACCCGGTACAGGATGAGCACGCCGCCGATATGCGGCGTCTGGACGACCGCGATCTCCTTGCGGCCATCGCCGTCGAAATCGCCGGCCCCGACCGGGTTCAGCCAGCGGTTCGACAGCCCGATCGCCGGGGATTCGGCGACCAGGACCAGCGCATCATCGCGGATGCCGAACACGACCACGGCGGCGCCGCTGCCGGCGGAGCTGCGCACGACGACGACTTCGTCGCGCCCGTCGCCCTCGAGGTCGGCCAGCCGCGGCGTCAGGTCCTCGAACACCGAATCATCCGGCAGCCGGTAGGTCAGGATCTTGCCGGCCCCGGTCTCGACCTTCAGCGCGGCCGCTTCGATCGAATCGCCGAGCACCCCGTGAGCGTAACGCGCGGTCGGGCCGGCAAGCCACGCCGCCTTGATGTCGAGCGCGCCCGGCACGATCGCCGCATGCGGGATGATATCGGCTGGAATCGGCGTTTTCTCGGCCGGTGCCACCGGAGCCAGCCCGAGCTTGCCCTCCGGCAGCGTGACGACCTCATAGTTCCCGGCCGCGGCCCGCACGAGTACGGCGCCGTCGCGGAGCAGGATGTCATGCAGCCCCGGCACATGCCCGACCGCCAAGGGCTGCGGTCCGACACCCGCAGCCTGCGGCGCAACCGACGGCATCAAGGCGATGACAAGGATGACAACGAAGCCGTGCAGGCGCATGTCCGGACTCTGCCTCCGATGGCTTCAGAATTCCAGTGCCTTCGCCTGGATAACGTTGGGCAGGGCCGACAATTTGTCGAGGAGCTCGCGGCCGACCGGCTGGTCGACCTGCAGCAGCGCAATGGCATCGCCGCCCTGTTCGGCGCGACCGAGATGGAAGGTCGCGATATTGACCCGCGCCTCACCCAGCGTGCGGCCGAGATCGCCGATCACTCCGGGCTTATCGCGGTTGGTGATGTAAAGCATGTGCGGCCCGATCTCGGCTTCGATCGGGATGCCCTTGATCTCGACGATCCGCGGCCGGGTGCCGCCGAACAACGTGCCGGCGACCGAGCGCGACATGCGCTCGGTGGTCACCGTGATGCGGACCAGGGTTTCGTAGTCGACCGGCTCGTCCCGCCGCACCTCGGTGCAGCGGATATCGCGCTCACGCGCGATGACCGGCGCGCTGACCATATTGACGAAATCGAGCAGCGGCCGGAGCAGCCCGGTCAACGCCGCCGCCATGATCGGCTTGGTGTTGAGCGCTGCGACATGACCCTCGAACTCCACCCGGAAGGCCTTGAGCCCGGTTTCGGTGAGCTGGCCGGCGAAACTGCCGAGCAGCTCGGCGAGCGCCATGTAGGGTCGCAGCTTCGGCGCCTCCTCCGCAGTCACCGCCGGCATGTTGAGCGCGTTGATGACGGCCCCGGTGAGCAGGTAGTCGGACATCTGCTCGGCGATCTGCGCGGCAACCTTTTCCTGCGCTTCGGTGGTGGCCGCTCCGAGATGCGGCGTCGCGATCACATCGTCGCGGCCGAACAGGGGGTTGTCGGTGGCCGGCTCGACCTCGAAGACGTCGAGCGCCGCCCCGGCGACCCGCCCTGATTCGAGGGCCTGCAGCAGGTCCTTCTCGACCACGATGCCGCCACGCGCACAATTGATGAGCCGTACCCCCGGCTTCATCTTCGCGAACGCCTTCTTGTCGATCAGGCCGCGGGTCTGGTCGGTCAGCGGGACATGCAGGGTTATGAAGTCGGCGCGCTTGAAGAGCTCGTCGAGCTCGACTTTCTCGATCCCGAGGTCGCGGGCGCGCTCCGCAGACAGGAAGGGGTCGTAGGCGACGACCCGCATCTTCAGGCCCTGCGCCCGGTTGGCAACGACCGACCCGATATTGCCGGCGCCGACCAGACCCAGTGTCTTGCCCGTGATCTCGATCCCCAGGAACCGCTTCTTCTCCCACTTGCCGGCCTGGGTCGAAGCGTTGGCGGCCGGCAGGTCGCGCGCCAGCGCAAGCATCAGCGCGATGGCGTGTTCGGCCGTGGTGATGGAATTGCCGAACGGCGTGTTCATCACCACGATGCCCTGCTGGGTGGCGGCGTCGACGTCGATGTTGTCGACGCCGATCCCGGCCCGTCCGACGACCTTCAGGTTCTTGGCTGCCTCCAGGATCCGCGCCGTGACCCGGGTCGCGGACCGTACGGCGAGCCCGTCATACCCGTCGACTCGCCCGGCCAGCTCGTCCTCGCCCAGCCCCGTTTCGACATCGACCTCGATACCGCGTTCCCGGAAGATCTGGGCCGCGCGGTCGCTCAGATCGTCCGATATCAGAACTTTCGGCATGGTCGTTCCGTCCATCTCACTGGGCCGCGGCAGGGGCCAGGCAGGTCTCCCCGTACGCCCACTCGATCCACGGCATCAGGATACGCATGTCGAGCGGATCGACCGTGGCCCCGCCCCAGATCCGCAGGCCGGGCGGCGCATCGCGATACCCGGCTATATCGTACGCGATGCCCTCGCGGTCGAGCAGGCTGGCGATCTTCTTCGGAGCCGTTGCCGCCGCATCGCCTGTCAACAGCCCGGTATCGGTGAGCGCAAGGCAGATCGAGGTGGACGACCGGGTGGCCGGGTCGCGCGCGAGGAACGCCACCCAGGGCGTCACCTCGACCCAGGCGGCGACGGCGGCGAGATTGGCCCGGGATCGCTCGATCAGCGCCGGCAGGCCGCCGATCTCCTCCGCCCATTTCAGGGAATCGATCGCATCCTCGACGCATAGCATCGAGGGCGTGTTGATGGTCTCGCCACGGAATACGCCGTCGATCAGCTTGCCGCCCTTGGTCAACCGAAAGATCTTCGGCAGCGGCCACGGCGGCGCGTAGCTTTCCAGCCGCTCGACCGCCCGCGGGCTCAGCGCCAGCATGCCGTGCGCCCCCTCGCCGCCGAGCACCTTCTGCCACGACCAGGTGGCCACATCGAGCCTGTCCCACGGCAGGTCCATGGCGAACACGGCCGAGGTGGCATCGCAGATCGCAAGGCCCGTGCGGTCGACCGCGATCCAGTCGCCGTCGGGCACGCAGACGCCGCTGGTCGTCCCGTTCCAGGTGAAAACGACGTCCCGCGCCGGGTCGACCGCGGCAAGGTCGGGCAGCGCCCCGTAATCGGCGTCGACGATCCGGACGTCTTCGAGCTTGAGCTGTTGCGTAACATCGGTGACCCAGCCCCTGCCGAAACTCTCCCACGCCAACATGTCGACACCGCGCGCGCCGAGCAGCGACCAGAGCGCCATCTCGATCGCGCCGGTGTCCGAGGCCGGCACGATCGCCAGGCGGTAGTCGTCCGGGACGCCGAGAATGGCACGGCTGCGGTCGATGACCTCCTGCAGCTTCGCCTTGCCGCCGACAGCGCGATGGGACCGCCCGGTCCAGGCGTCGGCCAGCACGGCAGGCGACCAGCCCGGCCGTTTGGCACAGGGGCCGGACGAAAAGAAGGCGCGATTCGGTTTCCTGTCGGGTCTGGTCATGGCGTCACCCTGTCACTGCCAACGACGCTGCGGCGCGCAAACGGAAACCCGCGTGCGCCGAATTGCGGCGAGACCGGAGATTATGAACGGGCGTATGGTGCGTCAACGTTTATTGTTGCGCTGCAACAACGCAGGTCCTTGCCGCTAGATACCGTAGTACCAGGGCGCGAACAGCGTGAAGACGATCCACACGAGCACGAGCAGGGGCGCGCCCGCCTTCACGAAATCGATGAAACGATAATGACCCGGCACCATCACGAGCAGGTTCGTCTGGTAGCCGATCGGCGACGCGAACGAACAGTTCGCCGCGAATACCACGGCCACGGCGAAAACCTCTGCCGGCACGCCCAGGCCGTGTGCGATGCCGACGGCGATGGGCGTGAACAGCACCGCCGTCGCCTTGGTGCTGATGATGTTCGCGAGGCTGCCGACGAGAAGGAAGAAGGCTGACAGGATAACGACGGGCGGGGCCCCGTCCAGCAGCCCGAGCAGAAGGCCGGCCAGGAAATCGGCGCCGCCGGTCTCCTGCATCGCCGCTCCGAGGGCGAGGGCGGCGGCGATCGTCAGAATGATCTGGAAGTCGAGAGCGCGGACCGCCTCGCGCATGCTGAGCGCACCGCTCAGCACCATTGCCGCCGCACCGGTCGCCGCGGCGACGACGATGGGCAGCGCCCCGGACGCGGCGGCAATCACGACGCCAAGGAAGATCGCACTCGCGCGCTTCGCGTAGTGCAGTTCGGGCAGCGCAGCCGCGGACCACTCCATGAGCAGCACGTCGCGGTTGCCGCGCAGCGCCAGAACGTCGTCGGCGCGACCCTGGATCAGCAGCACGTCGCCGGCCTCGAGCGGGATCTCCGTGATGCGACGGCGCAGCATGCGGCTGCGCCGCTCGATGCCGAGCACGATACAATGATGACGGAAGCGAAAACCGATGCGTTCCAAGGTCCGTCCGACCATCGGCGAGCTCGGCGGCACCATCACCTCGGCAAGGGTCTGACCGCCCGAGGTCCAGCGCCGCTCGTCCTCGCCGTCCGATCCGGCGACGGGTTCCGGGATCTCCGGATGCAGCAGGCGGGAATCGTTCTTCAGCGCATCGGTCAGCGTCTTGCGCGTGGCCGCCACCACGAGGATATCGTCCGGCGCCAGCGTCACGTCCTCGAAAGGCGGCATGAAGGTCTGGTCCTCGCGCTGGATCATCAGGACGGTGATGTCGGGCAAGCCGGGAAACACCCCAAGGTTCGATTCCTCGCCGACCAGCCGGGATTCTTCCGTGACCCTGATCTGGGCCACGAACTGGCGTCCGGATACCGGCAGCGTGCCGAGCGGCGGCTCGCGGTCCGGGAGCAGCCGGGGCGCGATGATCATGACATAGGCAAGGCCGCTGAGCGCGAGAACCAGGCCGGGAACGGTGAAGTCGAAGAAGGCGAACGGCCGCTCGCCGAGTTCCACCAGCATGCCGGAGACCAGAAGGTTGGTCGACGAGCCGATCAGCGTGGTCATGCCGCCGAGGATCGCCGCAAAGCTCAGTGGCATCATGTAGCGCCCCGCGCCCTGGCCGACCTTTTCGGCGAGCGCCTGCATGATCGGGATGAAGATCACGACGACAGGAATATTGTTGAGGAACGCGCTGACCGCGAGCACGGTGAACAGGGCCAGCCCGATGCTGGCCGCCGCGTGCCCTCGCATCGCGCGCAGCAGCAGCCAGGCGCCCTGGCCGAGTGCACCGGTCCGCGACAGCCCGTCGCCGACCACCAGCAGCGCCAGCACGGTGATCAGGGCGGGATTGGCGAAGCCGGACAGGATCCGTTCCGCGCCCAGGCGATTGACGCCGTCGGGTCCCGACACGGGCGCGAAATGGAACAGCAGCAGCAGCGCGCAGATCACCGCCAGCGAGGTCAGCTCGAAGGACAGCTTTTCGGTCGCGTAAAAGGCGAGGGCAACGACGATCAGGATGAAGACCGCCGTCATCTGGAACATCCCGCCACCGATTTCCGCCATCGCCTCCTGCCCCCTCAAGCGGACGCGTTTCGGTTGCACGCGGCCGGATTCCAACCCGCCGCCAGCCGTCCGCAGGCGCTTCTTGACGCCTCGCCGCTTGCCGCGGTTCCGCCGCCACGGTGGTCCGCGTCAGGGCCGGACCGCACCGCAGCGCGATCCGCCCAGCCGCAAGTCTTGCCCGCTTCCGACACCACGACCATGCGCCGTGCCGTCTGTCCCGGTCGCGGCGACGTCAGCAAGCCTACAATCCATAATATCCCGGCGCGAACACCGTGAATACCACCCAAAGCAGGAACAGGAGGGGCAGGCCGGCCGTGACGAAGTCGCGGAACCGGTAGTGCCCCGGAACCATGATCAGCAGATTGGTCTGGTAGCCCATGGGCGAGGCGAACGAGCAGTTGGCCCCCAGCAGCACCGTGATGGCGAACGGCTCCACCGGAACCCCAAGACCGTTCGCCATGCCGATCGCAATGGGCGTGAACAGGACCGCCATAGCGTTGTTGGTGACGAGATTGGTGAGCAGCGCCACCAGCAGGAACAGGGCGCTCAGGATCGTGGCGGGGTCGCTGCCGTCCAGCAGCGCCAGCATCTGACCGGCCAGAAACCGCGCGCCGCCGGTGGCCTGCAGCGACTCGCCCAGCGCCAGTGCGGCCGCGACCATCATGACGATGCGCGAGTCGAGTGCGCGCGTGGCCTCGCGCAGTCCGAGCACACCGGTCGCAAGCATGGCGGCGGCCCCCATCACAGCCGCCGCCGCGATCGGCAACACGCCGCTGGCCGCGGCCGCGACCACGCACAGGAAGATCGCGATGGCACGCTTGGCATGGTGGACCGACGGCAGGGCGGCGGCCGACCATTCCATCAGCAGGACATCGCGGTTGTTCCGCAGCGCCTTGATGTCGCCGTCCCGTCCCTGGATCAGCAACACATCGCCCGCCTGCAGCGGAATTTCCGTGATGCGCCGCCGCAGCATGCGGCTGCGCCGCTCGATGCCCAGCACGATACAGCCAAGCCGGTAGCGGAAACCGATCCGCTCGAGCGTGCGGCCGACCATGGGCGACGCCGGCGGCACCATGACCTCCGCCATCACCTGGTCGCCATGGGCCCGCGACCGGGCGTCCTCCCGCTGCTCGTCCGATTCGCCCCCGGGGGCATCCGGATGCAGGAGATGCGGATCGTCATGCAGGGTTTCGGTAAGGGTTTTCCGGGTCGCGGCCACCACGACCAGGTCGCCCGGCTGCAGGGTCACGTCGTCGAACGGCGGCAGGATCGCGCGCTCGCCGCGCTGGATCATGAGAACGGTGATTTGCGGCAAGGATTCGAACACGCCGAGCTTCGATTGCGCGCCAACCAGCCGCGAACCGTCGCCGATGGTGACCTGCGCCACGAACTGCTTGCCCGAGACAGGCAGCTGCGGGCCGCCGCCCGCACGATCGGGCAGCAGCCGCGGCGCGATCAACAGCAGGTACAGCAATCCCACGACGGCGAGCAGGCTGCCCGGGATCAGGAAATCGAAGAACCCGATCGGTGCCTCGCCGAGGGTGACGAGCGTGCCCGACACCAGCAGGTTCGTCGACGAACCCAGAAGCGTCGTCATGCCGCCCAGGATCGCCGCGAAACTTAGCGGCATCATGGTGCGGCCCGGCCCGTGGCCCAGCTTCTCGGCCAGCGCCTGCATGATCGGAATGAAGATCAGGACCACCGGCGTATTGTTGAGAAACGCGCTGACGACCGCCACCACCACGAGCGACAGGGCCACCGACCCGGCCGCGTTGCCCCGGGTCAATTTGAGCAGCACCCAGGCGCCACGGCCCAGCGCACCGGTCGTCGCCAGGCCCTGGCCGACAACGAGCAGCGCCAGCACGGCAATCAACGCCGGATTGCCGAAGCCCGCGAGCAAGCGCCCGAGGCCCATCCCCTCGACCGGCAGCATTTCGAACAACACCACCAGAGCCGACAGGACGAGGAGCGACGTCAGCTCGTAGCTGACCCGTTCGCTCGCATAGAGATAGAGGCCGCCGGCGCAGAGCGCGAACACCACCGACATCTGGATGATGTGGACGTCCAGCCCCATCCCTGTCCTCCCACGCCCAGCCGCAAGCCGCCGCAGGGGTGCACGCCGATTTTAGCCGACGGTGCTGTCGGGCCGCCTGCGGATAATGGTCAGCGCCTGATAGGTCAGCACGGTATCGCCGTGCTGGTTCTTTACGGTAAATCCGAACCGCACGGTGCCGCGGTCCGTCTTGGAGCGGGACTCGCGTGCCTCCAGGACCTCGACGACGCTCTTCAAGGTATCGCCCGGACGCACCGGCGCAAGCCAGCGCACCTCATCCATCCCCGGCCCGACGATATTGGATCGCTCCATCAGACCGAGGTCGAAGAACAGCCGGAAGCTCAGCGCCAGGGTCTGGAAGCCGCTGGCAATCAGCCCGCCGAACATTCCCTCGGCGGCAGCGGCCGCATTCACGTGCATCTGCTGCGGATCGTAGGTCAGCGCGAAATCGACGATCTGCGACTCGGTCAACGTCGCGCCTCGGCTTTCGAAGCGGTCGCCGACCTGGAACTCCTCGAACCAGCGCGTGTGCATGGCCCCTCTCTATCCAGCCTCGCCTAGCCTACCACGGGCAGCTCCCGCCCGGCACGGATCGTCAGGAGTTCACAGCCGTCTTCCGTAACGACGATGTCCTCTTCGTGGACCATCATGCGACCTGCCCCGAATTCCATTCCCGGCTCGATCGTCAGCACCATGCCGGGGACGAGGCCAGTATCGTCGCCGGGCCGGTTCGACGGCCACTCCGTCAGCTGCAGGCCGAGCCCGTGACCCATGCGGCCGACGTTGTTGCCGCGCGATCCGCCCTCCTCCAGCACCTTCGCCATGGCACGCCACAGATCGCTGGTCGTGGCGCCGGGGCGCGCGGCCCGGATACCGGCCTCGGTGGCCCGCCAGACCGTGTCATGGGCGCACTGCGCCGCCTCGTCAGCCGCACCGAAGGCGAAATTGCGGTCGAAATCGCAGAAGTAGCCGTCGAACACCGTCCCGGTGTCGATGATCAGGATGTCGCCCGCGCCGATCGATTTCTGCCGTGGGCCCATGATGATGTTGTCGTAGCCGCCCGGCCCTGCGACTCCCATCATGTAGGGCGAGGAGTCGGCACCACGGCGCAACACCTCGATGCGCATCTCGCGGCACGCCTCCCATTCGGTCATGCCGGCGGAGAGTTTCGAGGGCAAGGCCAGGAAGGCCTCCGATGTCAGCCGACAGACATGGCGTATCTTGTCGATTTCGGCCGGCGATTTGACGCCGCGCAGGGCTCGCAGCACGGCGGTGCCGTCGGCGAAGGCCAGCGGCGCGATCATCTCGCCGACGCGCAGAAAATCGACCGCCGGCATGCGCAGCACCATCTCCGGCCCCATCTCGGCACCGATGCGCCCGAAGCGCCGCGGCAGCCCCGAAAGCGCGTCGGCCAGCAGCGTCACCCCGTCGTCCTCCGGCACCGGGGCGGGCCAGGCGCGGATATCCTCGACCCAGGTCGCCGCCATGCCCGCCGCGCCGATCTCGGGGATCACGGCGATCAACGCGGCTTCCCGCGGCACGATAACGAACCACGGGCGCGTCGGCGAGGCCCAGAACTGCGAATCGAAACCGGTGAAATACCGGACGTGCTGCTCCTGGGTTACCAGCAGCGCATCGAGCTCGTGTCCGGTCATCAGCGCCCGCGCGCGCTCTGCCCGCGCCTCGAATTCGGCGATGGAAAAGCCGCGCGCCGGCGCGTCGCTCATGTCAGCGGCCCGCGCTCAAATGGCGTCCCGGATCGCCTGGCCCAGCGCCCTGGTGTCGGCCTTGCCGCCCATGTCCGGTGTCAGCGCCGTCCGGTCCTTCAACACCGCCTCGATCGCGGAAACTATGGCATCGTGGGCATCCTTGTGGCCGAGGTGGTCGAGCATCATGGCGCCGGACCAGATCTGCCCGATCGGGTTGGCAAGGCCCTTGCCGGCGATGTCGGGGGCGGAGCCGTGCACCGGCTCGAACATCGAAGGATGCGTCCCCTCCGGGTTGATGTTGGCGCCCGGCGCGATGCCGATGGTGCCGGTGACCGCCGGGCCCAGGTCGGACAGGATGTCGCCGAGAAGGTTGCTGCCGACCACGACGTCGAACCAGTCGGGGTGCTGGACGAAATGCGCCGTCAGGATGTCGATGTGGAACTGATTCCACCTGACGTCGGCATAGTCCGCGGCGACGGTGCGCACCCGCTCGTCCCAATAGGGCATGGTGTAGTAGATGCCGTTCGACTTGGTGGCCGAGGTCAGCTGCTTGCGCGGCCGGCTGCGGGCCAACTCGAAGGCATAGCGGACGATTCGGTCGACGCCCTTGCGGGTGAAGATGTTCTCCTGGATGACCATCTCGTCCTCGGTGCCGTGGTTGAATCGTCCGCCAACCTCGGAGTATTCGCCCTCGACGTTCTCGCGCACGACGTAGAAGTCGATGTCGCCGGGCGCGCGGCCGGCCAGCGGCGAGGCCACGCCCTCGAACAGCCGCACCGGCCGCAGGTTGACGTACTGCCGGAACATGCGCCGGATCGGAATCAACAGACCCCACAGCGAGACATGGTCAGGCACGCCGGGAAATCCGACGGCGCCGAGGTAGATGGCATCGTGGTTGCGGATCTGGTCCAGCCCGTCCTCCGGCATCATCCGGCCGACGCTCTTGTAACGCTCGCAGCTCCAGTCGAACTCGTCCCACTGGAATTCGACGCCGAACTTGCCGCCGACCGCTTCCAGGACCTGCATGCCCTCGGGCACGACCTCCTTGCCGATGCCGTCACCGGGAATGACGGCGACTCTGTATTTCGCCATGGGGACCCCTCCGATACTTGAACGGTGCCACTCGATCCGGGACGGACCCTAGCGGCGGCGCCGGCATATCACAATAGCGCCGTTCGGCCAGCCCATGCCGTGTCGGAACAAGCGGCGAACGTCGATCACATTTTGCCTAGAAGTGCCACGTTCGCGCCGCTTTGGCTTGACGTGATCGGGCCACCGTATCAGAATCCGTATCGAGGCTAAGGCCCTTCGGGGGCCGGCCGATTGAGACGCCGTAACTCCGTACGGCATCCTGGTGACCGATCGCAACCGCGGGCGGTTGGAGCCAAAGAGGAAAATGTCGAATTGACAGGGAGCCGCCAGCAGGTCTGGCGGCTCTTGTTATGTTTGGGGGGCGGCCTTTGTGCGGAAAGGCTAAGACCGTCATCGCGAGGCTGCAAAGCAGCCGCGGCGATCCAGTAAATCACAGGACTTCGGGACCTTCTGGATTGCCGCGTCGGCCTTCGGCCTCCTCGCAATGACGGGGTTGTGTTCCGAGCAAGGGGCCTCATCCCGGGCTTGACGAAGGAGGGTGGGGGTGGCGGAGAGGGCGCCACCAACCAGCCGCGACTACGGCCATACCCCGGTTCTATTAACGAATAACTACCAGGAGCGGATGTAGGCGGTCGGGATCTCGACCTGGAGCGCCTACAGGACTGAGACATTCTCAGGCGGCGGTGCTGCGGAGTGATCCGCGTCGAGCTTGCAGTTCTCATGGCAGTCTGGAAGCGGCCCTCTAAATCCTTCAAAGGCGCGGCAGACCCTGGAACAATTCGCGGCCCGCTAGCGCTTCAGCGCCGTTTCGTCCTCGCCGAGGTCGATGAAGTTCTGCGCCAAGTATATGTCGCGCTGCACTTTTGCGAAATCGATCCCGTCGCAAATACCCGATTGCCGCAGGCGCTGCGCCACCAGCTCGCGACCCTCCGCATGCCGGCGCAGCGACTGCATAATGTCAACCGGAGTCGGCCGCCCCGAGGCGTTCCGGGGCGAAACGAAGGGCTTCAGGCCGAGTTCCCGCGCCGCCCGTTCCAGCGCGTCGGTCGTCTCGAAGAAGCGAAGCACCGAAGCGCGGTCCAACCGGACCGTCAGGCCAGTTCTTGGCTTGCAGTCTTCCGCCGCAGCCGCCGGCGGCGGACCGCCCAAAGCCAGCAGAAGCCCCGCAGTCGCGAGGAAAAGACCCTGGGTGTAACGGTTCATGCGAGAAGTGTAGCATGGTCTTGCTACAGGAAGATTAATGCATTGCCGCCGATTTCCGGAAATCGTCGCCTCCCCAAACCCGCGGAATACCCTAGTGCATGGGCTCGTTTCGCCCGGACGCGGCGACGCATCCGCCTGGCGGCCATGCCGCTTGGAGATTGATCGATAGACTCGTACCATGGCCGGCGCGGCCCGGGCGGGCCGCGTTTTCGCCCTTTGTGACCACCGTGTTCCAGACACTGACCGACCCCATGCCGCGGATCCTGCTTATCGACGCCGACTCGCTCGCCCTCGCCGGCGCGGAGATCCGCGCCGGCCGGCTGGTCGCGTTTCCGACCGAGACGGTCTACGGACTGGGCGGCGATGCGACCAACGGCGCCGCCGTGGCGGCGATCTTCGAGGCCAAACGCCGCCCGCGGTTCAACCCGCTCATCGTGCACGTGCCGGACGCCAGGGCAGCACGTCTGTTCGGACATCTTGACGAGATGGCGGAGACGCTCGCGGCGCGGTTCTGGCCCGGACCCTTGACGCTCGTGGTGCGGCGCCGCGCGGACTCGGGCCTCGCCGATCTGGTCAGCGCCGGCCTCGACACGGTGGCTTTGCGTGTACCTGCACATGATGGCGCGCGGGCGCTATTGGTTGTCTCCGATCGTCCACTCGCCGCGCCCAGCGCCAACCGCTCCGGCCGGGTCAGCCCGACGACGGCGCAGCACGTCGCCGACGAGATCGGCGACGCCGTGGCGTTGATCCTCGACGGCGGGCCATGCGCCGTCGGCCTCGAATCGACGGTGGTCGACGTCAGCGCCGGCACGCCGCTGCTGCTGCGTCCGGGCGGCATATCCCTCGAGGAGATCGAGGACGCGCTCGGCCGCACCGTCCCGGTGGCCGGGGTCGCCGATGCAATCCGCGCGCCGGGCATGCTGGAAAGCCACTACGCACCGGGCCTGCCGCTTCGGCTGGATGCCGGCAGGACCGAGCCCGGCGAAGCCCTGCTCGGCTTCGGCCCGGCACCGGACGCCACCCTGAACCTGAGCGAGACCGGCGACCTGCGCGAGGCGGCGGCCAATCTGTTCGCCATGCTGCGCGAACTCGACCGGCCCGAATTCAGCGGCATCGCCGTGATGCCGATCCCCGAGACCGGCCTCGGACGCGCCATCAACGACCGCCTGCGTCGCGCCGCCGCGCCGCGGGGATAACCTCAGCGCACGACGAGTTCCGGCAGCGTTTGGGGGCGCCAGTCGCCGATGACGTCCTCGACGGTCCGCGCCATGGCGATCAGCTCGGCCTCGCCGCCGGGGCGGCCGGCGAGCTGCAGGCCGACCGGCAGACCGTCAGGTGTCACGCCACAGGGGATGGCGAGAACCGGCAGCGAGACCACCGTCAGCACCCAGGTGATCGCCATCCAGTCGATATAGGTCTCGAAGGCGACGCCATTGCATTCGGCAACATACCGTTCGGCCGCGGGGAACGGCGGCACGATGGTGGCCGGGCAGACCAGCAGGTCGTACGTGTCCATGAATGCCCGAGCCGCGTGGAACAGGCGCACCTGCTCGCGCTGCGCCGCGATCACCGCCTCGCCGGACAGCGCCAGGCCCTTCTCGATGTTCCAGATCACTTCCGGCTTCAGCTTGTCGCGATGTTCGGCGAGCAGCGGCGCGTTGCTGACCGCATAGGACACGGCACGCAGCACCTGGAATGCCTCGATCGCGCCGGCCAGATCGGGACAAGCCTCGACGACCTCAAATCCCGCCCGCTCCAGACCGGCGACCGCGCGACGAACGACCGCCTCGACCGCAGGATCAATGGGCGTCACGCCGAGGTCTCGGCTGAACGCGATGCGACCGGGCTTTTGCGGATTGCGCGCTGCAGCGAGGAATGCGCCACCAGAGCCCGCGGTCGCATACGGGACGGTCCCGTCCGGGCCGACCATGGCGTCGAGCGCCAGCGCCACGTCGCTCACATTGCGCGCCATCGGCCCCTCGACCGCCATCAGGCCATAGGGGTAGCTGTCGGGCCCCGAGGGTACCCGGCCGGGACTCGGTCGCAAGCCGACGACTCCGCAGAAACTGGCCGGGATGCGCAGCGAACCGCCGAGATCGGAGCCATGCGCCAGCCAGGCGCAGCCGCTGGCCAGCGCTGCCGCCGCGCCGCCCGACGATCCACCGGCCGAGCGTTCCGGGTTCCACGGGTTGGCTGTGATCCCGAACACCTCGTTGAAGGTGTGGCCGCCGGCGCCGAACTCCGGTGTGTTCGACTTGGCGTAGACGATGCCGCCGCGCGCTTCCAGGCGCGTCACGATGCTCTCGGATTCTTCCGGGACGAAATTGGCGAAGATCGGCGAGCCGAAGGTGGTGCGCACGCCAGCGACCGGCACCAGATCCTTGATCGGGACCGGCAGGCCGGCCAGCAGGCCGCGGTCGTCCGGCGCCGTCTCCGTAAGGCGCCGCGCATGGTCGCGGGCACGGTCGAGACACAGCGTCGGCAGCGCATTGACGACGGGACCGACTGCGGCGATGCGCGCCGCCAGCGTGTCGATCAGATCCAGCGGCGATACTTCGCCATGTCGCAGGAGTTCGATGATCTCGACGGCGCTCCTGGTGATCAGCGTTGCATCTGCGACCATGTCCGTTGCCTCCCGCCCGCGACCTGTCGGTCCGCGCATGATTGCCGGAAACCCGGGGCCCCGCAAGCCGCGGCCCTTGCCCGCCGGCGGGACGCCCCCTAATCTTTCCGGTCATGGCGGACTGGAGAACATCGCACGTCGCGGCGAATCCGCCGGCGCCGGAGGCGCTGGAGCGGATCAAGGCGATCGTCGGGCGCAAGGGCTGGAGCGACGATCCGGCGGTGCTGGAGCCGCTGCTGCTCGACCGGCGCGGGCTGTTCGTCGGCAAGACGGCGCTGCTGGTCCGCCCGGCTTCGACCCAGGAGGTCTCCGAGGTGGTCCAGGTCTGCGCCGAGCACCGCATCGCAATCGTGCCACAGGGCGGCAATACCGGGCTGGTCGCGGGCGGCGTGCCGCACGAGCACGGCGCCGAGATCCTGCTCAACCTCTCGCGGCTCAACCGGATCCGCATGGTCGACCCGGCGGACTATACGATGACGGTTGAGGCCGGCTGCGTGCTGGCCGACATCCAGGCGGAGGCCGAGAAGATCGACCGGCTGTTCCCGCTCAGCCTCGGCGCCGAGGGCTCGTGCCAGATCGGCGGCAATATTTCGACCAACGCAGGGGGCGTCGCGGTACTCCACTACGGCAACATGCGCGACCTGGTGCTGGGGCTGGAGGTGGTGCTAGCGGACGGCCAGATGTGGAACGGGCTGCGCGGGTTGCGCAAGGACAACACGGGGTACGACCTCAAGCAGCTGTTCATCGGCGGCGAGGGCACGCTGGGGATTGTCACCGCCGCGGTGCTCAAGCTGTTTCCACTGCCCAAGGATCTGCAGACGGCGATCGTCGCGCTGAGCGATCTCGATGCCGCGATCCCCTTGCTGGCAGCGGCGCGCACCGCGAGTGGCGACGCCGTGACCTCGCTGGAACTGATGCCGCGCCAGGCCCTGGAGTTCGCCATCAAGCACATCCACGGCGTGGCCGATCCCATGGCGGCGCCGCACGACTACTACGTGCTCGTCGAGTTCTCCGGCGCCCGTCCCGATGGCGGAATGGCCGCAAACATGGCCGCCTTCCTCGAGGACGCATTCGAGAAAGGCATGATCGACGATGCGGTCGTCGCCCAGTCGGAGGCGCAGCGCGCCGCGTTCTGGCGCATCCGCGAGGCGATCGTCGAGGCCCAGCTCCACGAAGGCGGCAGCATCAAGCACGACGTCTCGGTGCCGGCCGACCGGTCGCCCGAATTCATCCGCCGCGCGGTGACGGCAGTGAAGGAGGCGATGCCCGGCATCCGGCCGCTGCCGTTCGGCCATATCGGCGATGGCAACATCCACCTCAACCTGAGCCAGCCCGAAGGCATGGACCGGGACGAATACATCGCCCAGTGGCCGCGGATGAACCGCATCGTGCACGACATCGTGGCCGACCTCGGCGGCTCGATCAGCGCCGAACACGGGATCGGACGCCTGAAGCGCGAGGAAATCACCCGTTACAAGAGCGCGCTGGAGATCGATCTGATGCGTCGCATCAAGGCGGCGCTCGATCCGAACGGGATCATGAACCCCGGCAAGGTCGTGTAATTGGCGCGCATCGCTACCCGGTGTGCCGACGACGGTGCGGCGCCATGGTATCGGCCGCGGCATTGACGTCGGCTTGCGCGTCGTCGTTGCCGAGCCGGGCCGGGAGCCGCACCGTGAACGTGCTGCCACGGCCGGGCTCGCTGTCGACGGAGATCGTGCCGCCCATCATCGCGCAGTAATGACGGCAGATCGGCAGCCCGAGACCGGTGCCGGCGTGCAGCGAGTCGCGCGACGAATCCGTTTGCTCGAAGGCGGTGAACGCGGCTTCGATCTGGTCGGGGGCGATGCCGGCGCCGGAGTCGGCGACGACGAAGACCATATTCCCGCCACGGTGCGGCCCGCGCTCGTCGTCCTCATGATAGACGCGCACATTGATCGTCCCGTTCTCGGTGAATTTGGCCGCGTTGGACAGAAGGTTGTAGAGAACCTGCCGCAGTTTCCGCGAATCCGATCGCATGCGGCCGGATTCGGCCTGGTAGTCGACCGACAGGCGGTTGCCGTTGCTCTCGATCAACGGATTGACCGTCGAGACGACCTCGTCGACCACCGACTCGATCTCGAAGTCCTCGATCGCGAGTTCCGCCTTGCCTGCTTCGATCTTCGAGAGGTCGAGGACATCGTTGACCAGCGACAACAGGTGGCGACCGGCTGTGTTTATGCGATCCAGGTCCTCTCGCGTCGCCATGTCGCCCTTCTCGCTGGCGTCTTCGCTCAACAGCTCGCTATAGCCGATAATCGCGTTCAATGGTGTCCGCAGTTCGTGACTCATATTTGCCAGGAACTGCGACTTCGCCCGGTTTGCGGTCTCTGCCGCCAGCGTTGCCGCGCGCAGATTCTCCTCGATCCTGTTGCGATCTGTGACATCGAGCATGGCCCCGCTCATCATCGCCGGCGATCCGTCGTCGTCCAATGTCAGTTCCAGTTGCTGCTGCAGCACGCGGATTTCGCCGTCGCGCAGGACAATCCGATGCTCGAATTTCTCGGGCCGCCTTGCGTCGACCGCCATCCGCAGGATCCGGCCGACGCGTTCGCGGTCTGCCGCGTGCACGACGGCGAGAAGATCCGCCAATTCGATCTCATCGAGATCTTTGTCCAGTCCGAGAATCCGCCGTGCCTCCTCCGATACCGCGAAGTCGTTGGTTGCAAGGTCCCAGTCCCAGCTGCCGAGTCGCGCAATGCGCTGCGCGCGGGCCAGGGCGTTCTGCTTCTGCTGCAGCACCCTGTTGAGCTGCTCCGATTTTCGCCACAGCTCTTCCGAGCGGGTCTTTTCGGACGACAGGAGCTTCGTCTGCAGGAATTTCGTCCGGATGAAGAATTCCTGCAGGTAGTTCGTCATCGCGCCGACCAGCACGGACATCGTCAGGAAGAAGTTGTTGCTGAGATAAACGTCGAGAGGGATCGGATTCACCACCAGTGCCGATAGCTGGTAAAGGCCGACCAGCAGGATCGATACGCCCAGCGAATAGGTGTGATGCAGCCGGATAATGCTGGACGCGTAGATCACCACCATGATGAGGCCGGCATAATACCAGTAGCTGGCCGGCGGCGACGCCACCGCAGTCATGGCAATGATGCCGAAGCCGGAGATGAACACCGCGAACCCGAGCAGGAACTGGGAAAACCTCACGAATAGGTTGGTATAGGTCGAAATGACGATCGCGCCCATGACCGGGACGATGAGCCCGAACCGGATCAGCCAGAGCCGTTCCGTCGCATCGCCGCCGACATAGGCATCGAGGATGCCGAAGATGGCGTACAGAACGGCGCCGCAGAACAGCCCCAGGCGAATCACCCAGAGCGACGCAACGAGGTGCAGCCGCAGGAACCGGCGCTCGACGTGTTTATCGGCGAAGCGCAGGCTGACCAGATTCAGCGGCACCGAATCCGGAGCGGCATTCATATATGCGACCACGGCGCGTCCTGACCTTTCCAAGAAGGTGGTCTGACCGTCATCGATTGTCGCGGGAATTCGTTAATTTTTCCCCTATTCCGGTGCCGCCTGGCCGTCCGGGCCGCTTGAAGTGCTGGCGTCGGCATGACTTGCTGGACCGCGCGGCGCGAAACCGTGCGTTGGTGCATTCGACCGGGCAAACGAACCCGGCGCGCGCGGCGCCGGAGTACGGCCGATCGGATCGCCGGCGGCGTGATACGGTCACGCGGGATCGCGGGCTAGCTCGCTATCCTGGCGCGCGCGGGCTGCTCCGGCTCGTCCGGGCCGATTTCGGCCGGCAGCTGCACGGTGAAGGTGCTGCCGACGCCGACTTCGCTCTCCAGCGAGATCGTCCCGCCCATCAGGGCACAATAATGCCGGCAGATGGGCAGGCCGAGACCGGTGCCACCGAGGCTCGCCTCGCTCGATGAATCGGTCTGCTCGAAGGGCGCGAAGGCCGCGTCGATCTGGTCGGATGCAATGCCCCGCCCGGTATCTACGACCGTGAACATGAACCGCTTCATCCTGCCGCTTGCCGGATCGCCTTCCTTGTGCGTGACGGCGATGCGGATTTCGCCCCCGGAGGTGAACTTCGCCGAATTGGACAGAAGATTGAACAACACCTGTCGGAGCTTGGTCCCATCCGACTGCATCGTTCCGATATCGTCCGGGCACTGGTTCACGATACGGTTGTCGTTCGCATCGATCAGGGGCTGCACCGTGTCGACCACCTCTTTCACCAGCGCGGCGACGTCGAACCGGTTCACTGTCAGCTCGGTCTTTCCGGCCTCGATCTTGGAAAGGTCGAGCACCTCGTTGACCAGCGAGAGCAGGTGCCGGCCCGCCTTGCTGATGCGGTCGAGGTCCGGCACCGCGTCGGTTTCGCCCTTGTCCTCGGCCTCTTCGCGAAGAAGCTCGCTGTATCCGATGATGGCATTCAGCGGTGTCCGCAGCTCATGGCTCATGTTCGCCAGGAACTGGGATTTCGCCCTGCTCGCCGCCGCTGCCGCGTAGGTCACCGAGCGCAACTCCTCCTCCATCCGGTGGCGGTCCGAAATGTCGTGCGTCGCGCCGATCATCTTGATCGGCCTGCCATCCAGTCCGAAGATCGGTTCGCCCCGCTCCAGGAGGACGCACTCCGTACCGTCGGCGCGAATCAGCCGATGTTCGATTTCGAGAGGGACGCCCTGGTCGACCGATGCCCGGATCGACTCGGAAACGAGATCCCGGTCTTCCGGATGCACCGCATTCAGGAACTGGGCTACGTTGATTTGCGGTGTGCCCCGACTGTTGCCGAAGATGCGGCAAGCCTCCTCGGAACCGCGGATCTCATCTTTGCCGATGTCCCATTCCCAGCTGCCGACGCTGGCGATCCGCTGCGCCTGCGCAAGCGTGTACTCCTTTTGCGCCAGCTCGGCGTTGAGCCGCTCGGCGCGCTCCTTCGCCTCGGTCAGGTCGGCAACCAGGGATGAGTTCGCGTGCGCAAGCCGCAGCGAGCGGATGAGCAGGACGTGCTGCCGGCGGCTGAGAATCAGGCCGAACAACAGCAACACGCCGCACAGCACGGAAATAAGGGTCCCCGATTCACCGCCCAGCACGGCGGCGTAGAGGGTGATCGGGGAAAGGCTCAGAGCGATGAAGATCACGCAGGCGCGATAGCTCGCGGCGAGCACTGTGGTGCTGCCGGCGGCAATCGCTGCCAGCAGGAACGCGGTCAGAAACTGTTGGGAAACCGAATCTGTGGGCAGGAACAGGACACCTGCCAAACCCCACCCCGCCCCGATCGCCGCGACCGTGATCAGATACAGGATGTTCCAGCCCGCCGGCCGATGGATCTGCTCCGTGCCGGCTGTCCTGAAACGCCAGGTGAGCGCAAGCCACATGCTCAGGACGATCGCCATGTACGCCATCCAGCCGTTGAGAGCCGGCTCGTGGTCGCTGCCGCCCTGTCCGAAGATCAGCAGTGCGGCCGCCGAGAGCGTGGCGAGCGTCGCGTACAGCACGCCCGAGTAGACCAGACGGATCTGCTCTACGAAAAGCTTATCGGATTCGCGCGTGTTCATCTGTGTTCATTTGGGCGCCAAACCGCGCGGGCCTCCAAAGCAACTGCCAACACCAGTCCACGCGTCGTCCCGATGGACGCGCGGAACTGCACCCGGGTATGTTATCCTGAAGGCGTCAATTTCACGTTAACGGCACGGGAGCGCGCTAGCGACCATGCTATCGAGCGTTGCACCCTGCGAATGCCGCTTTCGCTGCGCCGTCTGACAACCTTGCCGTGCTGAACCGCGGTCGCCGGAGCCAGCCGGTTGCCGGACCGGCAGACGTGGCGCTGCGCATTAGACCGAGGGCACCATGCGGATGGGTCGCTATTCGGCACTCATGACATCGACGGGCCGCTGGTCCGGCGCCTCGGCCGGCAGTCGCACGGTGAACACCGAACCCTTCCCTTCGACGCTCTCGACCGAGATTACGCCTCCCATCATTTCGCAGTAGTGCCGGCAGATTGCCAGGCCCAGCCCCGTGCCATCATAACGGGAGCTGCGGCGCGCCTCGCTGCGCTCGAACGCCAGAAAGACCGAATCCTGGTCCTCCGGGGCAATGCCGATGCCGGTATCGGAGACGACGAAGCGAACCCACTCCACTCCGCCCGCCGCGGCATCATCGGCGAACCGGGAAACCTGCATTCGAATCTCCCCCTTATCGGTAAATTTGGCGGCATTGGACAAGAGATTGAACAGGATCTGACGAAGCTTTGTCACGTCGGTGCGTATCTCGCCGATATCGGCAGGGCAATCGAGCTCGAACCGGTTGTTGTTCAGCGCAACAAGTGGCTGAACTGTCGCCACCACCTCGTCCATGAACGGCGCGAGTTCGACGCTCTCAACGACCACCTCGGCGCGGCCGGCTTCGATGCGCGACAGATCGAGGACATCGTTGATGAGCTCCAGCAGATGGCGGCCCGCCACATTGATCTTCTCGAGATCGGGGATGAATGTGGTCGCACTGCGCTCGAGCGCATCCTCCTTGAGGATTTCGCTGTAGCCTATGATCGCATTCAGCGGCGTCCGCAGCTCGTGGCTCATATTCGCCAGGAACTGCGATTTCGCTTCGCTTGCGGCCTCGGCCTCGTGCATCGCGCCGCGCAACCTCTCCTGGGCGCGGTAGCGGTCGGTGATATCGAGGTTGATGCCTGTGACCAGCGTTGCCCGGCCGGTCTCGTCGCACGTCACATCGGCCTGTTCGAAGATCACGCGTTCGCTGCCGTCCGGCATGAGGATCCGGTAGTCGCAGCTATAGGCGGTGCCATCGGCAACGGCGCGCCTTTTCACGTCCTCGATCCGCCTGCGATCATCCGGGTGGACGGCCTTGAGAACAGTCTCCAGGCTGGATGGCGGCGCATCGTCGTGGCGCCCGAACAGCCGGTTATTCTCGGGCGAGGACGTGATCTGACCGGTTTCGATATTCCATTCCCAGCTGCCCATTTGCGCGATCCGCTGGGCGCGCGCGAGCGTATGTTCGCGCCGGCGCAGCCTGGCTTCGACCTGCTCTCGTTCGGCGATTTCGCGACGAAGATCCTGCACCAGGCTGCGGTTCTCCTTTGCAACCCACATCGAGTCGACGATATTCGCCTCCTGGCGCCGGCCCATTGCCAGCAGGAAGAGCAGCAGCAGCATGCCCATCGTGGCGACCGAGAGATCCAGTTCGGTGCCCTGGACGGCAAAATATCCGATGGCCGGCAGCAGCACCGGTATGGCGAAGACGACATATGCGGAAAAGATCCGCGACAGGCTCGGCATGCCGCCCGCTGCCATACCGCCGAGGACGAACGCGATCAAGACCTGGTAGATCGGCGGCGCCAGGACCATCATGACGACGCCGCCAATACCCCATCCCAGGCCGGTCAGCGCCAGGACGACCATCAGGTGACGCACCCAAACCGACGCATTGTCCTCCGTCACGGTGACGCGACGGTACCAGAGGTAGAGCGCAATCCGCAGTGCAACAACAGATGCGATGAACGCGAACCAAACGACCGGCACGTGAAGCGGCAATACATCGCGATGCACCAGCGCAACGATCCCCGCATTGACCACGTTGACCGGCAGGGTCGCCCAGGAATCGCTGAAGATTAGTTGAACGCGCTCGGCAACGAATGCGCGACTGCCGTCTGCCATCACCATGGACCCGTCAACCGAATGCCGGCGCCAAATCGGTTTCGACCGGCGTCACCACTGACGGAAGCCGGAGCGTGAACGTGCTCCCCTTGCCCGGTTGGCTATTCACCGATATCGCGCCACCCATGATTTCACAGTAATGCTTTGTAATCGCCAATCCCAAGCCGGTCCCGCCATGTCGCCGCGTCGTCGATGGATCGAGCTGGGCAAAGGCCTCGAATGCGCACTCGACCCGATCCTGCGGCATGCCGATGCCCGTGTCGGAAACGGCGATCACGATCCAGCCGTCATGTGCCGGTAGATTGCGTTCCGCGACCCTTTGCACCGTAACCCGGACCTCGCCGTTTTCAGTGAATTTGCCCGCATTCGATAACAGGTTATAGAGCATTTGCCGGACTCGTACAGCATCCGCCGCCATGCGGCCGAGCGGCGCCTCACAATGGAGCGAGAGCCGGTTATTGTTCGCCTCGACGAGCTCTCGCACGGTTGCCACGGCGTCTTCGACCATTTCCTGGACGTCGAACGACTCGATGTACAACTCGGTCTTGCCGGCCTCGATCTTCGACAGGTCGAGGACCTCGTTCACCAAGGCCAGCAGGTGTCGGCCCGCGGACTTGATGCGATCGAGGTCGGCCACGCTCGCCATTTGTCCTTGCTCGATCGCCTCTTCCCGCAGAATTTCGCTGTATCCGATGATCGCGTTCAGGGGAGTCCGGAATTCGTGACTCATATTGGCGAGAAACCGCGACTTGGCACGGCTGGCCTCCTCCGCGCGCAGCGAGGCCGCCCGCAGTTCCTCACGCGTGAGATGCTGCTCGGTGATGTCATGGGTCGTGCCCGTCATGCGGATCGGATTGCCGGCGCCGTCGAACGCAGCTTCGCCTTGCTGGTGCACAACCCGGGCACTTCCATCGGCGGCGATAACGCGATGCTCGACGCTGTAGACTTCTTTGTTGTCCAGGGATCGCCGCACGGCTTGCATGACCGCATCGCGGTCCTCGGGGTGCACCATTTCCATGAACTGATCGAACGTGATGCTCTCGACGCTGCGGTCGATCGCGAAGATGCGATACGCCTCTTCCGACCCGCGAATCTTGTTCGTCCGGAGATCCCACTCCCAGCTTGCAAGTCCGGCTATGCGCTGCGCATTGGCGAGGCTGGCCTCGCGCTCGCGCAGATTGGCGGCGATGCTTTCGCGCTCGGCCACCTGACGGCGCAGTTCCGCGTTGAGCTGTTCCGCCACTTCCTTCTGCCGTGTGAGGTCCACGACCAGGCTTTCCTTTTCGATCGCCAGCCGCTGCGTCCGTTCCAGATCATCGCCCTGCGACAGGCCGACCTTGAGCAGGTAAGCGAGGAACAGCGCATACATCGCCGCCATGCCATAGCCGGTCTCGCCACCTATGAGCAGGAACTGGACGGCCACCGGAACAAGGGTCGGCACGACATAGGCGACGTAGGCTGCGAAGACCGGCGACAGGCTGGTGACGGCGCCAGCGGCGACGCCGCCGAGGACAAAGGCGGTAACGATCTGGTGGGTGGGGGGCGCGTCGGGGAGCAGGAAAATTCCGGCCAGGCCCCATGAAATCCCGGTCCATGCCGTGGCCATCACGTATCGTCTGGCCCATAACGGCATCGCACCGTCGTCGGGGTCAGCGGCCGTAAAACGCCGGGTCAGGACGATCCGCCAGATCATGCTGAGGAGGAGAAACCCGAGCCAGCCAAGGAGGATTCCGGGCGCAACCACTTGCCGGTGCACGACGGCGAGAATAGCGGCATTCGCAAGGTTGCCGACGACCAACATGCTGAGCCCGGAATACAGAAGTCGCACCCGCGCCGCATAGACCCGGCGTGCGATCTCTCCCGGCCGGGTGAAGGGAAGGCCTGTCGACTCCGGTTGACGGCCCATTTGCGCCCGTCTGGCTGATTCGGCTTGGCCTTCCATGCCCGGTTCGCATCCTCACTCTGGTCTTAAGGGTTACGATAAATGACCGCAGGGTCGTAGTCACGCCTTGGCTTGCGGCCGGCACGACGGCCCAAAGAGTGCCCGGCTCCGGCGACAAGGCTTGCGCTTGCTGTCGCGGTCCGCAATAACCGTACCTTTCACGGGAGACTACGGCATGTCATCCTACGAGGCCCCGCTCGGGGATATGCGATTCCTGCTGCAGGAGATGGGCGCTCTCGAGACGGTAAATCGGCTCGCAGGGCTGGAGGAGGCGACGCCAGACCTGGTCGGCGCGATCCTGGAGGAGGCGGACAAGCTGGCGCGCGAACGGCTGGCACCGTTCAATCAAACGGCTGACCGGTCCGGCGGGGCGCGGTACGAGAATGGCGTGGTGCATACGCCGGAGGGCTGGACGGAGGCGTACGATGCCTTCGTCGCGGGCGGCTGGAACGCGGTGCCCTTCGCGCCGGAGCATGGCGGTCAGGGATTGCCTTGGCTGGTGGCCATCGCGCTGCAGGAGATCTGGCAATCCGCGAACATGTCGTGGGCACTGTGCCCGCTGCTGACGCAGAGCGCCGTCGAACTGCTGACGGCGCACGGATCGGACGAACAGCAGGCGACGTGGCTGCCGAAACTGGTGTCCGGCGAGTGGACCGGCACGATGAACCTGACCGAGCCGGGCGCCGGCTCCGATGTTGGTGCGCTGAAGTGCAAGGCGGAGCCGGCGGGCGAACATTACCTGATCCGCGGCCAGAAGATTTTCATCACCTATGGCGAGCATGACCTGGCCGAGAACATCGTGCACATGGTACTGGCGCGTACGCCCGGTGCGCCTGAAGGGACCAAGGGCATATCGCTGTTCATCGTGCCCAAGTTCCTGATCAATGCGGACGGCTCGCGGGGCAGCCGCAACGATCTGCGATGCGTATCGCTCGAGGAGAAGCTTGGCATCCACGGCAGTCCGACCTGCGCGATGGCGTTCGGCGACAACGAGGGCGCGGTCGGATACCTCGTGGGCGAGGAAAATCGCGGCATGGAGTACATGTTCACGATGATGAACAATGCCCGGCTCAGCGTCGGCCTGCAGGGCGTGGCGATCGCCGAGCGGGCCTATCAACAGGCCCGAGCCTATGCCCGCGAACGCGTACAGGGTCGTCCGCCGGGCGGCGGCAGCGGCACCATCATCGGCCATCCCGACGTGCGGCGCATGCTGCTGACCATGCGCGCCCAGACTGAAGCCATGCGCGCCCTTACATACGATCTGGCCGCGACGCTCGATATCGCGAAACGCCACGAGGACGAGGCGTGGCGCGCCTATGCGGAGCGACGGGTCGGCCTGCTCACGCCGGTCGTCAAGGCCTGGTGCACGGACACCGGCGTCGAGGTCGCCTCGATCGGCGTGCAGGTCCACGGCGGCATGGGTTACATCGAGGAAACCGGCGCAGCGCAGCATTATCGTGATGCCCGGATCGCGCCGATCTACGAGGGCACCAACGGCATCCAGGCGATCGATCTGGTGACCCGCAAGCTCCTTCGCGACGACGGCGCGGCAGCCCTCGAATACGTCGAAGAACTGCACGCGCTGATCAACGGACTAAATCCGCGGTCCGAAGACGAGATCGCCGTGATCCGGCACCATTTTGCGGCTGCCGTCGACGCGCTGGACAATGCGACCCAGTGGCTGCTCGACGCCGGACCGGAATACGCGGTCGACGCGCTGTCGGCCGCCACGCCTTACCTGCAGCTGTTCGGAATCGTCGCCGGCGGCGCGATGCTGGCCCGTGCCGCTTTGCGTTGCTCGGAAATCCTTGACGGTGGGGGCGACGGTGACCGCCTTGCCGACAAGATCACCGTGGCACGGTTCTATGCGGAACAGATTCTGCCGCGGGCAGCCGGACTCGCGACCACCGTCGCCACGGGCGGCGGGACCGTCATGGCCCTGCCGGAGGAGCGGTTCTGAATTTCGGGGAAAACCTGCGCGGCGGCCCTTGGATGGCCGCCGGACTCAGGCGGCAGCCGCGGTCCCGGCCGCGCCGTAATGCAGTTCGCAGCTCTTCGCGAACTCCTTGCGGTCCATTCCAAAGGCGCGCGCATACGCGGCATAGACGAATGCCGGCGGGCGAATCTCACCCCTCTCAATCCACTCGATGATGTCCGGATCGGGGATCCCTGCCTGTTCGGCCAGTTCCGCCTGGGTGAGCTGCCAATAACAACGCAGGTCGCGCAGCCATCTGCCGGCCGCACCATAATCCGCGGGGGTTCCGGGCTCCCCCAGAGCCCTATCTCTGGATGACATGTCCAGTCCTCTTTAATACCTACACATCGGGTTTGCTGCAACGCACAAATTTACCAGGAAGTTTGCTGCATTGCAACATTCTCGACCCGGGAATCGGACCGGGTCGCCGCATTGGGCCGACCCATGATTACCGAAATCCGGGCATCTCTGAGTAAAATAAAAGATAAAGTTTAACAAAAATTTAATTACAAAGACTCATTTTTTGCGGTTTACAGGACTCGTTCGACTAGTCGAAAGGCCCACCCAATATTCTTTGAATCACATTCTTGCGGTGACGTTGTCGATGATGAAATAACGTGTGCCGGGGCGGCCGCGGATGCCGGATGTCCCGGACTCAGGTATTTCCTCTTGATGTATGCACGGCCGCCGCGGACGGCACCGGCGGCAGGTGCCGGATCAGGCGCCCGAATCGGGCCGGTAAGGCGTGATGCCACCGCCATCGCCCAATCTTTCCAACATTTGCCGTACAGTTTCGCCAGACTTCGGATGTGTGACCTCGGGGCCGATATCGGCCAGTGGCTTCAGCACGAAGGCCCGTTCGGCAAGGCGCGGATGGGGGATGACCAGTCCCGGCGATTGGACAATCCGGCTGCCGAAGAAGATGATGTCGATGTCGATGAGGCGCGGGCCATACCGGCGGCCGGGCGTGCGACCGAGATCGCGCTCGATTCGCTTCAGCTGCCGCAGCAGATTCTCGGCCTCCAGCGCGGTGTCGCCGGCAACTGCCAAGTTGAGGAAGGCCGGCTGGTCGGTGACGTAGGCCGGATCGGTTTCGTAGATCGGCGACCGACAGGTCACCTGCACGGCTGGCGGCAGGGCGGCGATCGCAGCCTCGAGATTGGCGACGCGGTCGCCGAGATTGCTGCCGAGCGCGAGATAGACGACGGTCATGGGGTCTTGTCGTCGGGCCGCACCTGCAACAGGGCGTCGGTCATGCGCGCCACCCGGACCATGGCCCTTACGTCGTGCACACGCACGATGTCGGCGCCGCGCACGATCGACAGGGCAACCGCCGCCGCGGTGCCCTCGACTCGGTCTTCGACCGGCAGGTCGAGGACGCGCCCGATAAAGCTCTTCCGGCTGGGTCCGGAAAGGACGGGATATCCGAGCGCCTTGAACCGATCGATGCGGTTGATCAGCGTCATGTTCTGGGCCACGGTCTTGCCGAATCCGATCCCGGGATCGAGAATGATCTGGTCCCGGGGTATGCCCGCGGCGAGCGCACCTTGCGCCAGGGCGCGCAACTCCGAGGCAATGTCTTCAAGGAAATCGTCGTATTCGGCGCCAAGGTAGCTGCCGCCGAGGCGGTCCATGACGACCTCGCTGGGACGGCTGCGATTGTGCATCAGGATCACCGGCGCATTGCGGGCGGCAGCGAGCGGCCCGAGCTCGGGGTCGGCGCGCAGCCCCCAGACGTCATTGACGATGTGGGCGCCGCAATCGAGCGCCGCAGCAGCGACCGGGGCCTTGAAGGTGTCGACGGAAACGATGGCCTGCGGCAGCTCCCGGGCGATGGCCTCGATCACCGGCAGGACCCGACGTTTCTCGTCTTCCGCGCTGAGCGGCGTGGCGCCGGGGCGCGTGCTCTCGCCGCCGACATCGAGGATATCCGCCCCGGCCTCGGCGAAATCTGCCGCCTGCGCGAGAGCCCGGTCGACGGCCCCCGGATCGTCGCCATGCAGCCCGTCGCCGGAAAACGAATCCGGCGTGACGTTCACGATGCCCATGACATAGGTCCGGGCGCCCCAGACGAAGCGGTCGGCGAGTCGCATGTAACGGTTCTCCTGCGGGCCGTGGCCGACGCCTTATCCCTTACCGGCATCGCTTACGCAAGACCGGACGCGAGTCGTCAGGCCGTCGGCAACCGGTAGCCACGGAAGCGCTCCCGCAGCTGGCGTTTGGACACCTTGCCCGTCGCTGTCATCGGCATGGCATCGATACAGACCACATCGTCCGGCAGCCACCAGGGCGCGACCCGGCTCTTGAGGTAATCGAGGATTTCGGCCTTCGACGGCGCCTGCCCCTCCTGCGGGACGATGACGAGCAGCGGCCGCTCGCCCCATTTGGCGTGCGCCACCGCGATGGCCGCCGCCATCGCGACGCCCGGATGGCCGAGGACTTCGTTTTCCAGGTCGATCGAGCTGATCCACTCACCCCCGGACTTGATCAGGTCCTTGGCCCGGTCGGTCAGCTGCAGGCACCCGCTGGCGTCGATCGTGCCGATATCCCCGGTACGAAACCAGCCTTCGTCGTCGAAGGCGGCCGCGCTCGCTGCCTCGTCGCGGAAATATCCGGAGATAACCGTATTCCCGCGCAGCAGCACCTCGCCGCTGGTCTTGCCGTCGTGCGGCACCGACTTGCCATCCTCGCCCACCAGCCGGACCCCGACGCCGAACAACGGCCGTCCCTGTTTGAGCTTGTATCTCTGCGCCGTCTCCTCCTGGCCGCAGGCGCGAGCAGTGGACGACAGGTTGGTCGTGGCGACGGGACTGGTCTCGGTCAGGCCCCAGCCGTGCATGAATTCGACGCCATGGCTCTCGATCTCCTCGATCAGCGCGAGCGACGCGGCAGCGCCGCCGCTCACCAGGCCGCGCAAATGGGTCAGGCGACCACCGCTCCGGCGCAAGTGTTCCATCAGCCCGTACCACAGGGTCGGCACGCCGGCCGCCAGAGTCACCCGTTCGGCCTCCATCAGCTCGTGCAGGCTGGCGCCGTCGAGACGCGGTCCGGGAAGGACCAGGGCGGCTCCGACAAGCGGGCAGGCATAGGGATAGCCCCAGGCGCAGACATGGAACATCGGCACCACGGGCATGAAGACATCGGTGCTGTCGAGCGCGGTGTCATGCCCGACGACGGCGCCCAGCGCATGCAAGACGGTCGAGCGGTGGCTGTACAGCGCACCCTTTGGGTTCCCCGTCGTGCCCGAGGTATAGCACAGCGCCGCGGCGGTCCGCTCGTCGAACTCCGGCCAGTCGATCGCGTCCGGCGCATCGTCGAGGAGCGTCTCGTAGCACAACTGAGATCCGAGTTTGCTCGCCGGCATGTCCGCCGGCTCGGCCAGCACGACGGCGGCCTCGACGGTGCGCAGCTCGGCCATGAGGTCCTCGAGCAGCGGCACGAGTTCGGGATCGACGAAGACGAAGCGATCCTCGGCGTGGTTGAAGATATGCTCCAGCTGGTCCCGGAACAGCCGCGGGTTCACGGTGTGGCAGACCGCGCCGATGCCGGAAATCGCGTAATACAGTTCAAAATGGCGGTGGCCGTTCCAGGCCAACGTCGCGACCCGGTCTCCCTTGCGCACGCCCAGCGACGTGAGGGCATTCGCCAGCCTCGCGATGCGCGGCGCGGCGTCGCCGTACGTATAGCGGTGGATCCGTCCCCGTGCGTCGCGCGAAACAACGGGCACGCGGGCGTGGACAGCGGCCGCATAGTCGATGATCGAGGAGATCAGCAGCGGTCGCTCCATCATGCCGCCAAGGAGCGGCGGAGGATCGGTCGGCATGATGCCTATTCCGCGGCCGCTGACGCCACCGCGACGTCCACGCGATCGGCCAGGATGGCGCCGCGCGAGGCCATGAAGTACAGGCCGAGATGGTGTGTCGGCTGCTGCGGGTGCGCTGCTGTCTCCGGCAGGCCCAGATTCGCTGCCACCTCGCGCGGCAGGTCGTAGGTGGCGCATCCCTGCGCGTAGACGACGATGTCTTCCAGGGTCGGGGTCAGGCCGTGGTTGCGTGCCGACAGCATGGTGAGCACGAAATCCATGACGCAGATATCGGTGCAGATACCGACGACGAGCAGGCGTTGCAGCCGGTTCCCGTTGATCCATTCGGCGACCCGGTTGCCGCCATCCGGCCCGATGGCCCCGACGAAGCCGTTGATGCAGTCCTTGCGCACCAGCGTCGCGGCGCCTTCGTCCTCCAGCCATTTGAGCGCCGGCACCAGCTCCTCCTCGCCGGTCCCCTTCTCGCAGTGTGGCGGGTAGGGCGGCTCGGGCCTGCCGGGCTCGTGCGTGTCGAGGAAGGCGAGGATCGGCCAGCCCTGGGCGCGAAACGCGCGCGCCAGCCGATCGGTTTCCGCGATCATGGTCGTGACCTGCGGATTTTCCGTCGGCGGCGCGAGATTGCCGCAGCCGACCGAAGCGAACCCGTTGACTTCGTCGACGATCACCAGGCCCGTACCGGCCTCGCGCACCGCCAGCGCAGCGAGACCGATGGGCATCAGCTCGTTCAGCATAGCGACCAGATCCGTGGTCGTGGCAGCGTTCGTCACTTTGGCCTCCATGGTTAATTTTACCTAAAATTTTAAACGACTTGTTACGGCAACGGTTTGTTAACCCATTATCCCCCTGTGCCGGTTCTGTTATACTGTCCTGACAACGCAGGGTGGCACGACGCGACAGGATCGGGGGAACACATGATCCGGACAATAACACAAAGCAGGGTCGTCGAGATCATGGCGGCCGGATTCATGGCGCTCGTTCTCGCCGCCTACACCGCCTCGTCGGCGCACGCCACGCCGCGCGAAGCGGACGCCGAGACCTTCATCCGGGACCTCGCGCGCAGCGGCCTCGCCATGCTGCACGAAAAGGATTACACCGACGGGCAGCGCGAGGTGGAGTTCCGCCGGCTCGTCCGCATGGGGTTCGCGCTCGAGGCGATCGGCCAGTTCGTCGCCGGCCGCCACTGGCGGGCGATGAGCGATGAGCAGCGGGCCGAGTTTCAGGACCTGTTCGCCGAATGGCTGTTGACGAGCTATGGACGGCGCCTCGGCGGCTACGGCGGCCAGACCCTCGAGATCTTCAACAGCATCGAGCTGAAGAACAATGGACGCGACATCGTCGTCCGCACGCGCATCGTACATCCCGACGGCCAGCCGCCCTTCGCCGCCGACTGGCGCGTCCGGTCGTTCAACGGCGAACTCAAGATCATCGACGTCATCGTCGAGGGCGTCAGCATGGCGACGGCCCAGCGGGCGGAGTTCGATTCGGTGGTCCGCAAGGTCGGAGTCGACGGCCTCCTGGCCAACCTTCGGTCGCGACTGGCGGTGCTCGTCGCCGGCACCGATTGACTCCCGGACGGGCGGGACGACCCCGCCGCCGACCCGGGCCTTCGCTCACAGGCGCACGGAGCCGTGCGTCGACTGATAGACGTCCTTCGATTCGAGGTCGACCCCGTATTTCAGGACCACGCCGGCGATGATCGCGATGAGGATCGCCGCCGCAACACTCGTCAGGAACGCTCTCATCGATTTTCCCTCCTCATGACCGCATACGTTTCGCGTATCGCCCGGCCGCCGGCACCCGTCACTCCTGGCCGTCCGCGGCGGTCACGCGTTTCAGATAGCCGATCAGCTCCGCCCGGTCCGCCGGGTCGGGCATCCGCTGCAACGGCATCTTCGAGCCCGGCGTGAAGACGTCCGGTCCCTCGGCGAACAGCGTGTCGATCGCCTCTTCCGTCCAGATCAGCCGACCGCCGGCGAGGGCGTCCGAATACGGATATCCCGCGACGCTGCCGGAAGGCCGGCCGAACAGGCCGTACAGCGTCGGCCCGGCCTTGTTGGCGCCGTCCGCCGTGGTCGCATGGCAGGCGCGACACTTGCGGAAGAGGCGCGCCCCGCGGCTGTCGTCGGCAACGGCCCCGTCCGCCGCAACGGCGATGTCCTCGCCGCCCAGCGGGGTGCCGTATTCGACATCCCAGATGCGCACGACATCGTCGGCCCCGGCGGACAGCAGGAGCCGCCCGTCCGGCGTGAAGGCCAGCGACCAGACCGGCCCGAAATGCCCGGCAAGGGAATGGACCAGCTTGCCTGTCGGCAGGTGCCATATGCGCACCGTCTGGTCGATACCGCCCGATGCCGCAAGCTTGCCGTTGGCGGAGATCGCGACCCCGATGACAGGCCCCTCGTGGCCGTACCAGATGCCGAGTTCCGAGCCGGTTTCCAGGTCCCAGACGCGCAGCGTCTCGTCGACGCTGCCCGAGACCGCGTGGCGGCCGTCCGGCGTGAAGGCGACGCTGTTGACCGCGAAATCGTGTCCCGACATGGCCAACAGCCTGGTCCCGTCGGACACCCGCCACAGGCGGATCATCGAATCGTGGCCGCCGGTCAGCAGCAGCGCGCCGTCGGGCGAGAAGGCGACCGCGTTGACGTTGCTGCCGCTGTTATCCAGGACGTGCCGCACCGTGCCGGTGGCGAGGTCCCAGATCCGCACGGTCCGGTCCCAGCCGGCCGACGCCGCGAGCGAGCCGTCGGGCGATACCGCGACGGCGGCGATCTTGCCGAGATGGCCGGTCAGGCGCTTTTCGATCCGGCCCCCCGGCAACGACCACAGGATCAACGTGCCGTCGTCGGCGCCGGATACGGCGCGGCGTCCGTCGGGCAGGAACGCGACCGCGTTGACGCCGCCGGCATGCCCGTCGAACCGGCCCAGGACCTTGCCCTCGGGCACGCTCCAGTACATCACCGAATAGTCGAAGCTCGCAGTCAGCGCCCGCGTACCGTCCGGCGAGACAGCGACGCCCTTGACGAAGCCGCCGTGGCCGACCAGGTCCGCGTGGGCCGTGGTCGTTGCCAGTACCGCCAACAGCCCGGCGACGCGCCCGATCCTCACGAGGGCACGCTCCTGCCCGGGACACCGGCGGCGTGCATCACGGTACGCTCTCCCGTCGCAGCACTGGTCCCGTATTCTCGTCCGTTTCCCGACGCGTCCCGGACCTGTCGCGCACGCCGCTGCTCTCGTGCCGGAATTGCGGCACGAGATTCCCGGTGCGCCGGTCGAGCACGAGGGTATTGACCTGGAAGGCCTCGTTGAAGTTGCCGCCCGGGTTCATCACCCGGACCAGGAAGACCGGCACGCCGTCCTGCTCTGCGGACTCGATGCGCAGCACCTCGACGCCGTATCTCTCCTCAACCGCGGTGCGCGCCGCCGCCTCGGTTAGCAGGGCCTGCGCCGCGGCCGGCGCGGTCGCGAACAGCAGGAGGCCGGCCGCGAGAACCACGGCGGCGAGGCGATCGACGCACCGGCCGGCAAGTCCGTGCCAAAGCATAGCAGGCGGCCCCTCCTCAGGCCGTCTGGGGTTCACCGCCATCCGGCCGTTCGGCCTTGGCCGCGGCCCCGCCGTCACCGTGATCCGGCGGCGGTGCCTCGCCCTTCAATTCGGCGACCCACAGGCCATGGTGCTCGCGCGCCCAGTTCTCGTCAACCATGCCGTTGCCCATGGCATCGAAGGCGCCCTCCATGCCGAGCGTGCCGATGTAGATATGGGCAATCACGATCGCGATCATGACCAGCGAGACGAGGGCGTGCCAGAGCTGCGAGAGTTGCATCTCCTCGACCATCGAAAGGTCGGCCGGCAGGCCGAGGCCGAACACGTTGAGGACGGCGAAGGTGTCGGAGAACATCGCGAAGGTGAACGGGAACATCAGCGAGATTCCGGACAGGCTCATCGATAGGCCGCCGAGAATCACGACCCAGAACAGGAGCTTCTGGCCGGCATTGAACTTCTTCGCCGGCGGGTGGACGTTCTTCTTGAACAGGCCGCCTGCGACCGCCAGCCATTTCAGGTCGTGCTTGTTGGGGATGTTGTGCCGGACCCACAGGACGAAGGAGAGAACGAGGCCAAGCATGAAGGCAAAGGCGAGGAAATTGTGGGCGATCTTGCCGTACCAGGTAACGGCGGCGAAGAATTGATGCAGTCCGCCGAATTCGCCAGAGGTGATCTGTTGCCCCCCGAACAGGTAACGGCCGTACATGATATTAAGGCCGGTGATGCCCAGCACGATGAATGTGCCGGCCATCAACCAGTGGGTGAAGCGCTCGAGCCCGTTGAAGCGCTCGATCAGCCGGCCGCTGGGCCCGGCGTCGATCTTGATGCGGCCGCGGATGGCAAAGAACGCGGCGATGATTACGATTGTTCCGACCAGCATCAGGATGCCGAAATACGAAAGCGGCCCGTTGCGCCAGTTGCGCCACAGCTCGCCCTCGGACTGGATCATCACGCCGGCCTTCGTGTCGGGAATCGATACGGTCCCCCGGGCACCGCCGCGCAGCTGGCGCCAGATCTCCGTATCGCTTGCGCTGCCCAGCGCCTCGCCGGGCACCTGGCCGGCTTCCTGCGCGATGGCCGGTCCGTCGATGCCGGGCAGGTATGCCGCTGCGACGACGGTCAATACGAGCGGGAGTGCCGCCGCGAGGCCGATTGCGCCGGCCATCTTCCGCAGTCGAATGATGTTCCACATGATGTCGTCTCCACAGCAATCTCGCATTGCGGTATCAGCCCTGCTGCTGGCGGGCCCGGAACCTGAGCTCCTCGACCTGCTCGTCGGTCAGCTCCTGGTCCGGCTTGCCGAGATAGGTTCCCTTCTCGAACCGCTTGATCCGCCCCTGCTCCTCGCTACGGCATCCGGCCAGGGCAAGCCCGGCCGCAACCAGGCAACCGATCAGAAATGCCCAATGTCTCCGGTTCGTCTCATTCATGGTGCAAAACCCCTCCATGCTGAACGCGATATCGGAACCGTGGCCGGCCGACAGCCAACGATATGGAAATGGGGGGCGGCGCGACTTGGCTCCGCCCCCCAACGCATTCCAGCCGCGATGGGCCGCAGGGCCTCAGCTGCCGGACTTCAGCTGGTAGGCCGTGCCCCAGCCCCAGGCACCCGACCCGAACCCGCGGGCCACGACGCGCTCGCGGTAGATATTCGAGACGACGTCGCCGTCCCCGGCCAGCAGCGCCTTGGTTGCGCACATCTCCGCGCACAGCGGAAGCTTGCCCTCGGCCAGGCGGTTGCGGCCGTATTTCTGGAACTCGGCCTTGCTCATGTCCTCTTCCGGGCCGCCGTTGCAGAAGGTGCACTTGTCCATCTTGCCGCGGCTGCCGAAATTGGCGGCGCTGGGATATTGCGGTGCACCGAACGGGCAGGCATAGAAGCAATACCCGCAACCGATGCACAGGTCCTTGGAATGCAGGACCACGCCTTCCTCGGTCGAGTAGATGCAGTCCACCGGACACACCGCGATACACGGCGCGTCCGAGCAGTGCATGCAGGCCACCGAGATCGAGCGCTCGCCCGGCTTGCCGTCATTGATGGTGACGACCCGCCGGCGGTTCACGCCCCACGGCACCTCGTTCTCGTTTTTGCATGCGGTGACGCAGGCGTTGCATTCGATGCAGCGCTCGGCGTCACAGAGGAATTTCATGCGTGCCATGGTTCAGCTCCTCACGCTTTCTCGATGTTGCACAGGGTGACCTTGGTCTCCTGCATGTTGGTCACGATGTCGTAGCCGTAAGTGCCGACCGTGTTCGACGATTCACCGAGCACGATCGGATCGGCGCCCTTGGGATATTTGGCACGCAGGTCCTTGCCCTCGAAATGGCCGCCGAAATGGAACGGCATGAAGGCGACGCCGCGGCCGACCCGCTCGGTGATCATGGCCATGACCTTGACCTTCGATCCCTCCGGGCTGTGGACCCAGACCATCTGACCGTCACGGATGCCGAGATTGTTGGCGTCGACCGGGTGGATCTCGCAGAACATGTCCTGCTGCAGCTCGGCCAGCCAGCGATTGGACCGGCTCTCGTCGCCGCCGCCCTCGTACTCGACAAGCCGCCCCGAGGTCAGGATGATCGGGAAGTCCTTCGAGTAGTCGATGTCCTGGATCGACTTGTACTTGGTCGGCAGGCGGTACATCTTGCGGTCCTCGAAGGTCGGGTAGTCGGCCACCAGAGCCCGGTCCGGCGCATACAGCGGCTCGCGGTGCAGGGGCACCGGATCCACAAAGGTCCAGACCACGGCGCGGGCCTTGGCATTGCCGAAGGGCGCGCAGCCGTGCTTGATGGCGACCCGCTGGATGCCGCCCGAGAGGTAGGT
>CAYFYY010000009.1:21288-80681 GCA_964347475.1 uncultured Flavobacteriales bacterium | reverse complement strand
GCGACGGAATAGAACTCGCCGACCGAGTTGTCGCCCTGCAGGATGCAGCTGGGATACTTCCATGTGATCGCCGAGCCGGTTTCCACCTGGGTCCAGGAAACCTTGGAATTGACTCCCCGGCAGGCGGCCCGCTTGGTGACGAAGTTGTAGATCCCGCCGACACCGTTCTCGTCGCCCGGATACCAGTTCTGCACCGTCGAGTACTTGATCTCCGCGTCGTCGAGGGCGACCAGTTCGACCACCGCGGCATGCAGCTGGTTCTCGTCGCGCTGCGGCGCGGTACAGCCCTCCAGGTAACTGACATACGAGCCCTCGTCCGCGATGATCAGCGTGCGCTCGAACTGGCCCGTATTCTGCGCGTTGATGCGGAAATACGTCGACAGCTCCATCGGGCAGCGCACGCCCTTCGGGACGTAGACGAAAGAGCCGTCGGTGAAGACCGCACTGTTCAGCGTTGCGAAGAAGTTGTCAGTGTAGGGAACGACAGAGCCGAGGTATTTCTGCACCAGTTCGGGATGGTTCTGCACCGCCTCGGAAATCGAACAGAAGATAATGCCCTCCTGCTCCAGCCGCTCCTTGTAGGTCGTCGCGACGGAGACGCTGTCGAAAACCGCGTCGACGGCGACGCCGGCGAGCCATTCCTGCTCCTTGAGCGGAATGCCCAGCTTCTCATAGGTCTCCAGCAGCTTCGGGTCGACCTCGTCCAGGCTCTTCGGCCCGTCCTTGACCTTCGGCGCCGAATAATAATAGGCGTCCTGATAGTCGATCGGGTCGATCTTCAGCTTGGCCCAGTTCGGGGACTCCATCTCCAGCCAGGCGCGATAGGCCTTGAGCCGCCATTCGAGCAGCCAGTCTGGCTCCCCCTTCTTGGCGGAGATGAACCGGACGATGTCCTCGTTCAGCCCCTTCGGCGCGACATCGGCGTCGATGTCCGTGACGAAGCCGTACTTGTACTTCTCGTCGGTTACAGAGCGTAGTTGCTCAATGGTTTCAGGCGTTGCCACCATGTCGTCCCTCCGGGCAATTCGCTGCAGGCTGTGACGTCACCGGTCCGCCGACCGGCGCCGCGGCTCGGCCGGCAAATCGATGAAATTCGGCGGGGCGGCGATCTCGGCCAGTGACATCGAAGCCAGGGTGCGCGTGACCGCCGCGTTTACCCGGTCCCAGCAACCCCGGATCAGGCACAGGCTTTCGACCGTGCACGCTTCGCCCGACGCGCCATCGACACAGGCCGTCACCGCCACCGGCCCTTCCAGCGCCGCGATGATGTCGGCAACGCTGATCTGCTCCGCCGGCCGGGACAGCGCGTAACCGCCGTGGACCCCGCGCTGCGATGTAACGAGGCCGCCCCGCGTCATGCGCTTCAGGATCTTGGCGACGGTCGGCGGCGGCAGACCCGCGGCACTGGCGATGTCCGGCGCCGTCACAACAGCGTCGGTCGCCTGCGCCAACTGCGCCATGACCACGACACCGTAGTCTGTCATCCTGCTGATCTTGAACACGATTTCAAATACCGTACTAATTTGGTCCGGTTAAAACATATACAATTTGGTCCTGATTTCAAGCGAAAAACAGGTACAACGTGGTCCAGATTGTCGCATCCCGAAATGGATAGCGTACAGATAGGACTGCTGCTACGCCGCCGAAACCCCCGCTCGAGCAGCGAATTCCGCATACACGGCGACGAAGCGATCGATATCCGACTGCTCGTTCCCGGCACCGAGGCTTACGCGGATTGCACATCCGGCGATCTCGTCGGTCAGACCCATGGCGCGCAATACATGGCTCGCCTTCACCTTGCCGGATGAGCAGGCGGATCCCGCACTCACGGCGACCCCGGCCAGATCGAGCGCCATGATCTGGGCCTCGGCAGAGATGTTGGGCAAGGCAAGGCAACTGGTGTTGGCCAGGCGCTCGGTTCCGGCGGCGACAACATGGGCGGCGGGGACATGCCGGCGGATCCGGTCCTCCAGCCCGTCCCGCAACCGGGCCATTGCGGGCGCTGTGCCAATTTCCTCAGCCGCCGCCAGCACCGCGGCGCCGAAACCGGCGATGCCGGAGAGGTTTTCGGTGCCGGACCGTCGCCCCCGCTCCTGCCCGCCGCCGCGAATGATCGGGCGCAACGAAATCGATTCGCGGGCGACCAGCGCGCCGACGCCCTTGGGACCGCCCAGCTTGTGCCCCGAGAGCGTCAGCATGTCGACGCCGAGCGCATCCATGTTCAGCGTCAGTCTGCCCGCGGCCTGGACGGCGTCGCAGTGGACCAGTGCACCGCCGCGATGCGCGATACGTGCCGCTTCGCTGACGGGCTGAATGACGCCAGTCTCGTTGTTGGCCAGCATGACAGAGACGACGGCAGGCCGGTCGTCCCGCTCCAGAATCTGCGCCAGCGCATCGAGATCGACGATGCCGTTCGCGTCCACCGGTACGGTCTCGATCCCATCCGCCGCCTCCAGGACCGAGGGGTGCTCGACAGCTGACGCCAGCATGCGCGGGCGGCCACAGCCGCGCAGCGCCAGATTGTTGGCTTCGGTGCCGCCGCTCGTGAAGATCACGTCCGCCGGGCGGGCGGACACCAGCGCAGCGACCTGTTCGCGGGCTTCCTCGAGGACGCGGCGGACTGCACGCCCGAACGAATGAACCGACGACGGATTGCCGACATGCGCGAATGCACGCATCACCGCCTGCGCCGCCTGCGGGCGCAGCGGGGTCGTCGCGTTATGGTCGAGGTAGCAGGGTTTCGCGTCAGTCACATCGCACGGCCGCCCTGCCCTAATTCATTCGGCAGCGTCGACCATTGCCGGGCCGGCCTGCGCCATCGTCTCGCCGCCCATGAACCGGCCGCTGGCGCCGAGAACGCGGCGGTCGACGATGTCCGCCAGCGTTACCGAACTCAGAAAGAGGTGGATCTGGTTGCTCAGCTCTGCCCACAAGTCATGCGTCGCACAGCGCATCTTGGTGCTGGTACAGCCGTGCGGCGAATTGGGATCGCAGCGGGTGGCACGGATCGGCTCGTCGACCGCAAGGATGATATCGGACACCCGCGTCCCGTCCGATCCGCGCGCCAGCAAATAGCCGCCGCCCGGCCCGCGCACGCTCTTGACCAGGGCATTGCGCTTCAGGCGGGCAAAAAGCTGCTCGAGATACGACAGCGAAATCTCCTGCCGCTCCGCAATCGCGGCCAGCGCGACCGGCCTGCCGTCACTGTGCATCGCAAGATCGACCATCGCCATGACGGCATATCGTCCTTTGGTACTCAAACGCATTGCTCGCTTCTCCCGAACTCTCTCTGGGCAGCGCCACGCCACCCGTCATTACCCGTCAATTCTTGCGATCCGCCGTGGCGACGGCCTTTGCCGCTTCCCGCACGGCGACCGGACCAATCCGTTGCTCGACCTCGGCCAGTTCGCGCTCCAACTCGTCGATGCGCGCCTGAAGCCGCGCCACCTCGCCGATCTGTCCGCGCAGCTCTCCGATCTGCCTGCGCAGCCCGTCGATCAACTGGGCATCCGGATCGGGCACATCGCCAATCGGGGTGCCATAGGGCTCGAACTTTTCCTCGGCCTCCACCTTGGACACCTGCTTGGCCGGGATGCCGACGACCGTCACACAGCATTCGACATCCTTGGTCACGACAGCGTTGGCGCCGACATGCGCGCCGTGCCCGACGGTGATCGGCCCGAGGATTTGCGCCCCGGACCCCACGATCACATTATCACCGAGCGTCGGGTGGCGTTTCTGATCGCGCTGGCTGTCTGAATCGACCGACGGCGAGACGCCGCCCAGGGTGACGCCATGGTACAGGGTAACGTTATTCCCGATCACCGAGGTCTCACCGACCACGACGCCCATGCCGTGGTCAACGAAGAAACTGCGGCCGATGCGCGCACCTGGATGAATTTCGATACCCGTCAGAAAGCGGGCCACCTGGGAGATCCATCGCGCCAGAACCCGCCAGCCGCGAATCCAGAGCGGGTGTGCAATTCTGTGAAAGACGATGGCGTGGAAGCCCGGATAACAGAGGACGACCTCGAGCCGCGACCGGGCCGCCGGGTCCCGCTGCATCATGCCGTCGATTTCGTCCTTCAAATACTTGAACATTTTGCCGTCCATCCATTTATTATGCTGCGGCTGTTCATCGCCGGAGAGCATGCCCCCGAATACCACCCCCCGCCCGACACGGCCGGTGGGCGGAATAACCGTTTCTCTGTAAGGATATACATTCTCTGATAAAAACGGTCAACAAAATAAGGAAAATTTGCGTGGATTTCCGGCGCGGAAAGGCGAAAACCCTAGTGATTTGATCAGATTTTAAGAGACCGTATGACGCGCAATACCAAACGGTAAGGACAATGCCAGAGCTCATTTTCAACGGTCCTGAAGGACGGCTGGAAGGCCGATATCATCCCGGCCGGGCGCCAAACAGCCCGATTGCCCTGATGCTCCACCCCAGCCCGCAGCACGGCGGGACGATGAACAACAAGGTTGTCTACACGCTTTACCACACCTTCGTGAAGCGCGGCTTTGCGTGCCTGCGGTTCAATTTCCGCGGCGTGGGTCGTTCCCAGGGAACGTTCACCAAGGGCGAGGGCGAGTTGTCCGATGCGGCCTCGGCACTGGATTGGCTCCAGTCGTACAACCAGAACAGCCGCGAGTGCTGGATCGCCGGATTTTCCTTCGGCGCGTGGATCGGCATGCAACTGCTAATGCGCCGGCCGGAAATCACCGGGTTCATATCGGTGGCGCCGCCGGCGAACCTGTATGACTTCAGTTTTCTTGCGCCATGCCCGTCGTCTGGCCTGGTGGTCACCGGCGACAAGGACGAAATCGTTCCCATCGACTCCGTAAAGAAGCTGGTGGACAAGCTGAACCACCAGCGCGGCATTACCGTGGAACACCACATCGTGCCGGGCGCCAACCATTTTTTCTCCAATCAGCTGGAGGCCCTCGATGCCAGCGTTACCCATTATCTGGCGTCGGTCTCGGAGGAAACGGCGGCGCGCTGAGATACCGCGCGGTTGGCGCGGTAACCAATCGGGGACAGTACTGAGGAGGATCGGAGCCGGCGGCGTCGACGGCGTGGAGCTGGGTCTTATTCGAACAGCTTGTCGATGTCTTCCTGGGCGATCGCATCCTCTTCCATCTGCGGGCCCTGAAGGAGCTTTTCCTCGCTGTCGCGGAGCGTGGCCGGATGTTCGGTGACCGCCAGCGTGTCGGCGCCCCAGATCTCGATCATCGCCGCCAGGCGCTCTTCGACGAACTGCAGCGTATTGACCACTTTCTTGATGCGCTGGCCCGTGATGTCCTGGAAGTTGCAGGCCTCATAGAGATCGGTCGTGGTTTCGGCGATCTCGTCCGCCGTCGCAACGACGGTCGAATCTCCGGTGTGAGACTTCAGATCGTGGAGCAGCTCGTCGACCCGCTCGGCGATATCGATGATGGTGAATGTCGCCCCCTCGGTCGCCCGCACCACCGCCTGAAGTTCGCGCGCTGCCGTTGCCAGCCGATCGTCCTTGGTGTTCTGCGTGATCAGGGTGGCGATTTCCTTCTTGGTCCGCTCCACCTGGTCCAGAAGCGTGCCGGGCGTTGCGCCGTCGAGCTCGATATTGCCTACCGCCAGTTTTTCCAGTCGGCCCTCCAGGGACTTGATTTCATGGAGGATCTGCTCGTTGCTGACCCTCAGATCACGCCTCTGCTGGATTTCTGCGGTGAATGGCTTCCGATGAGCCGGCCGCACTCTCGATGCTGTCATGTCCTGACCTTAACTGCGTTTTTTTGTCCCCGGATCCTCCCGCGAGAGTATCGGCAAATTACTTGAAAATCGTTAATGAGGAATAGGTTAACGCGAGCATTTGAGCGATGTTCAAACGGATTCCGACCGATTATTAAGGTGGTATGGCGAACAGCCGCTCTACATTGTCCGTGGCAGGCGATTGTGATAAACGAAGCGCCCGCCGCCAGGCAGATCACGTTCCTGAAGCAGACCGGACCATGAGCAAACCGCAATCGGCATTTCTCAAAGCGGCTATCGAGCGCGGGTTCATGCACCAGTGCACCGACCTCGACGGGCTCGACAGCCTCGCCTGCTCGGGCGCGATTTCGGCGTATATCGGCTTCGATGCCACCGCCGATTCGCTGCATGCCGGCAGCCTGGTCTCGATCATGCTGCTGCGCCTGCTGCAGCAGACGGGGCACAAGCCGATCGTCCTGATGGGCGGCGGCACGACTAAGGTCGGCGATCCTTCGGGCAAGGACGAGCAGCGCCAGCTTCTCAGCGAAGAACAGATTGCCGCCAATATCGCCGGCATACGGCGGATCTTCGAGAAGTACCTCGTGTTCGGCGACGGTCCGACCGACGCCGTCATGGTCGACAATGCGGACTGGCTCGACGAACTTCAGTACATCCCGTTCCTGCGCGAATACGGCCGCCATTTCTCGGTCAATCGTATGCTCGGCTTCGAATCCGTAAAGCTTCGACTGGACCGCGAACAGCCGTTGAGCTTCCTCGAGTTCAACTACATGGTGCTGCAGGCATACGATTTCCTCGAGCTGTCGCGCCGCATGGGCTGCGTCCTTCAGATGGGCGGCTCGGACCAATGGGGCAACATCGTGGCGGGCATCGAACTGGGCCACAAATGCGACCAAGAACAGCTCTACGGCCTGACGACGCCGCTCCTCGCCACATCGTCCGGCGCCAAGATGGGCAAGACGGCGTCGGGCGCCGTGTGGTTGAACGAGGAGCGTCTGAGCGCATACGACTACTGGCAGTACTGGCGCAACACGGAGGACGCCGACGTCGGCCGCTTCCTCAGACTCTTCACCGATCTTCCGCTCGCCGAGATCACACGGCTCGAGGCGCTCGCGGGCGCCGAGATCAACGACGCGAAGAAGGTCCTGGCAAACGAGGCCACCAGACTGTGTCACGGCTCGGCCACGGCCGAGGCGGCGGCCGAGACCGCGCGCAAGACCTTCGAGCAGGGTGTCATCGCCCAGGATCTGCCGACGATACAGGTCGACCGCAGCGAACTGGAAAGAGGCGTCCCGGCGTTCGAATTGATGCGCCGCGCCCGTCTTGCCGCAAGCAATAGCGAAGCCCGGAGGCTGATCAAGGGCGGAGGTGCGCGGCTCAACGACTGCGTGATCGCCGAGGAGACCGCCCAGATCACGCTGGCCGACGTCAACAGCGATGGTGTCATCAAGCTGTCGGCAGGAAAAAAACGCCACGCCCTGGTGCGTCCGGCCTGACGTTTGCCCGCTCAGTCCCGGCCCGGCCGCAGCGATGGGTCCGGCACGCTTCCCGTCACTGCTTCGCCACCCGATGTCTCGGCCTGGCGGAACAGTTTGCGCAGGAAACCGGGAAGAAGCGTCGTCGCCTCCTGTGGGTTGACGTCGGGTTTGTCGAAGGATCCGGAAATCACGAAATTGGTCGCGATCACCCCGTCACCCAGGATAAAGCCGAGCAACGGGATCTTGCCGATCAGCCCCTGCACGGCGTTGGCCGGCACGACAACACCGATCAGCCTCATGCGACGCTGGGTGAAATCCAGCCAGCTGCCCTCGTTGACATGGACGCCCACCGGCCCCCAGGCTTCGACTTCGCCGAGGGTAAGGACCCCTTTGTCATAGGTGAAAGCGCCCTCCATGCCGGTGAAAGGAACACTCTCATCCATCGCTGCAGGCAATCCGATGACCGTCAGCAGCTGCAGCAGTTTCAGTCCGGCCGGCGCTTGCGTCATCCTGAAGTCGTAGACTTCGAAGGTGCCGGTCAGCGGCCCGCCGACCGACTCGCGCCGGCCACGGATAACCAGCGAGCCTCCCTGAATCTCACCCCACCAGTCCAGCGTCCGCAGCGCCTGACCGGCATCCTGCGACTGCACCTGTAGCTCGTAGCCGGTCTCACCCATGCCGTAGGCAAGGGCGAGGTCAGCGCCTTCATCAAGCTTGGCGGTCAGGATCGCCGACTCCCAGTTGCGACCATCGTACTTTCCGGTGAAAGTCGTGGTGTACATGCGACGATTTTCGCCGGTGATCGCTTCTTCGAACCCAGCCTTGACGGTGAAGGGTTCGGTCGCGGTCTCCTGTCCCGGCGTACCGTTCTCCATCTGACCGATGGTCAGGAAATGTCGCACGTCGAGTCGCCGGCCCTTAACGTCGATTCGGTACCCGCCCTCGCGGCGCAGCGTTATCTCGCCGGTCACGTCGCTGCCGCCAAACAACGCCTTCTTGATCGTGACCGAGCGGACGTTCGACAGGTCGGGCAGAAATTCCATGGCCAGATCGGCTTCCATGTCGGCCGTCTCGATGCGCAGGCTGTCGAAAACGAGCCCGCCCGCGCGCGGCACAGTGCCGTCTATGGTGCCGGTCCCCGGCACATCGGGCGCCTTACGCCAGCCCGCCTCCTCGACCTTCACGAGGGCGGCGCCGAGATCGCCGCGCACCTTGAGTTTCGCAGGTCCCGTCCTGCCGACCGTATACACGACCTCGGCCTCTACCGGTCCCTGCAGCCAGTACGACAGGTCGGGCAGGCCGAGAGCCCGTCTCTGCTGGTCATCCGCGCGGCCGCGGACGGCAAAGCGGCTCTTGAATTCCCGTGCCTCGCGATCGAAGTTCTCGTCCCATACCAATGCCGCCGGTACGCCGTTCAGCTTGACGTCGCCGGCAATGCGCATGGCGCTGCGGGTGACGTCCAGGCCGAGCTTGCCGTCGGTCACCGCCAGGTTGAACGGGCCGTCCGCAACCACCCCGTTCAGCCGGGACGACACCTTGACCTCGAGCATGTCGCCTTTGACGTCGCGCACCAGCGGCAATTCGAAGCGGAGGTTGGATGTGCCTCGGCCGTCCATCCGCGAGCGGTCGAACCCCATCTTCGACGCGTATTGCAGGGGCTCTTCGTCGAGGACCTGCAGCGCGGTGACGAGCGGGCCCTCCGCCCTGCCATCGACAATCAATCGTGTTTCGCCACGCCGGTGAATATCGATGATATCGACGGTCCCCTGCGTAACGGCAATGTCATCGGCCAGGCTTGCGCGGTTGATCTTGAAAACAAACCGCTCCTTGGTAAAAGTAGCGGTGCCGCTCGCTCCCGAGACCGGTGTCATTGGCCGCCTGTAATGCACATCGACATCGGAAAAGGTAAGTGTTCCCGCAAGCTCCGGAAGCGTCACGCGCGGCTCCTCGGCCGGCGCTCCGATCCGCACTGCCACCGCCACTTCACCCTCGTCGACCGTCCCATCGACGATGTTGCGCGCCACCCAGGTGTGGGCGGGCGGGTGCGTCCAGGCCGGCCAGTACCTGTGCAACTCGTTGACCGAAAATTGTTCGAGGCGGGCGGCAAGCGAAATCAGCCGCCCCCCGCCATCCGGATGCACGCTGCCCTCGGCATAGACCGTCGCCGGCCCGATACCGACAATCGCCTGATCCAAACGTACCGCGCTGAGATTTTCCGTCACGGCCCCGATGATCCGCAACGAGCTGATGTCGAGAGGCTCGCGGTACACCTCGTGGAGTTCGAGGCGTCCGGCGCCGCCGACGAAATCGAAGCCGATTTCGTCGACCTGCCCGCCGAACTGCCCACGAATGGCGATCTCCCCGCTCAACGGCATCTTGATGGCCGCCAGGTCCGCCAGCTGGGGGATGCTGGGCGCGAAGGCCGCCGGGTCGACCTGCTGAAAAGTTGCGGCAGCTCGGTATTTCTGATCCCTGGCCACCGCAATATCGACGGTCAGATCCGCTTGCCGTCCGCCATACTGGACGCTCAGCTTGGCACCGCCGGTTATGCCGCCGCCGCCGCGAAACAGCACGACGTCGGTATCGGGCGCGCGGTAGTACCGGCCGGCAACCCGATCTTCATATGCGATCTCGCCGTCAAGTATGCTAACGCGCCGCAAATAGCCGAAGGGACCCGATCGATCGCGCTCATCACTGAGGAGCTCGGTGATCAGAAAACGGATGACGGTTCGACCGTCCTGCTGCGCCGCGCCGCCTGCCCGGCCACCCACCGGCGGTCGTGACGTCTCCGAGTCGGTCAAGCCGAACGCGAAGTCTCCCGTCTCATTTCGGGTAATCCGGATACGCGGCCCGATGGCGCCGAGGCTCGTCGGGGCCAACCGCCCGTGTACCAGCGCCCGCAACGACAGGCCGAGCGACAACTCCGGAATCCGGGCAAGCGCAACGCCGTCCGCCGTGGTGACCGACACTTGCGTTGCGCGAATGTCGATAGCATCCCGCCAGCCGGCCCAGACGGCGACCGTACGATCGATGTCGACGACGAAGCGGCCCTTCTCATCATTGAGCATCGCTTCCAGGTGGGGGGTCATGAAATCCAGCGACACCGGACCCGTGTGCAGCAAATAGGCGGTGATCCCGCCCAAGGCCACCAGCCCGGCGAACAGCATCGCCAGGAGCTCGGTCAGTATCAGGGAGGTGCGGCGGACCAACGCTCAGCACATTCCTTTTGTACGGTCAGCGTCTTATGGTCTTATGATACCGCAACGACCGAGTCTTGGCCACGCTACAGGCGGTGCACGCACCCTTTCATCCAGCCGCAGCACGCATGACACTCTCTCTGATCCCGATCGACCCCGAGGCGATCCCAAAGGCCGCCGACGTTGAGCGCGCTGAAGCGGGGTTTATCCGCCTGCGCGAATCGTTGGCGGGCGATGCCGACCTCCAGAGTTTCTATGAGGCACTGGCGGACGACCGTGGCGGTCGAGCACTGCTCGGCGCGGTATTCGGCAACAGCCCCTATCTTGCCCGGTTGTTCATCCAGGAATCTGCCTGCGTGCGCGACATGTTGAGCGACGGGCCGGATCCGACATTTGCGGCGCTGCTGTCCAGCCTTGAACAGTCGCTGGGCCGCGAGATCAGCCTGAGCCGGGTGACAGCGGGCCTCCGGCAGGCAAAGCGCCGGGCCTCGCTGGTGGTCGGGCTCGCCGATATCGCCGCCTTGTGGAGCCTCGAGCGTGTGACAGGGGCGCTGACCGAGATCGCCGAATCGTGCCTCCACGTCGCTACCCGATATGTACTTGGGTCGGCAGCAGCACAAGGCGCAATCGAGCTTGAAGACGACAGCGATCCGGAACGCGGATCGGGCTATATCGTGCTCGGCATGGGCAAACTGGGGGCGCGCGAGCTCAACTACTCCAGTGATATCGATCTGATCATCCTGTACGACACCGAACTGATCCACGGGGCCGCGGCGGACGATCTGGGCCCGATCTTCGTCAGGGCGACACGCCAGCTGCTGCACCTGATGGATGCCCGCACAGAGGACGGATATGTGTTCCGAACCGACCTGCGGCTGCGGCCGGACCCCGGCGCGACGCCGCTGGCGATCTCCGTCGAGGCGGCCGAGGCCTATTATGAAAGCGTTGGCCAGAACTGGGAACGCGCCGCGATGATCAAGGCGCGCCCGGTGGCCGGCGACATCGCCGCCGGCGAGGCGTTCCTGAGCCGGCTGCGACCGTATGTCTGGCGCAAGAATCTCGATTTCGCCGCCATCCAGGATGTCCATTCTATCAAGCGGCAGATCAACGCGCACCGCGGTGGCGCCACGATCGCCGTGAACGGGCACAATATCAAGCTGGGTCGCGGCGGTATCCGGGAGATCGAGTTCTTCTGCCAGACACAGCAGCTGATCTGGGGCGGCCGCATGCCCGAACTGCGCAACCGTGCCACTGTCGCCACCTTGCGGATCCTGGCCCAGATGGAACGGATCGATACGGCGACGGCCGACGAGCTGGCAGAGGCATACGGCTTTTTGCGCACGCTCGAGCATCGGCTGCAGATGGTCAACGACGAGCAGACCCACAATCTTCCCCGCGACGACAGCGGCATCGCGCGCACGGCCATTTTCATGGGCTACGACGATGCCGCCGCGTTCCGCGAGGCCTTGCTGCATCATCTCGGACGTGTCGAGCACCATTACGCCAACCTGTTCGAGGAGTCGCCTGAACTCGGGGCCGGCGGTGCGCTCGTATTCACCGGTGGCGAGAATCATCCGGATACGGTCAGGACGCTGGAGGAGATGGGGTTCGCCGATGGCGGCTCGATCTCGAACATCGTGCGCAACTGGCACCACGGGCGCTATCGCGCGACCCGTAGCGAGCGGGCCCGCCAGATACTGACTGAACTGATGCCGCATCTCCTCGAAGCGTTTGCCAAGACGGCCAACCCGGACACCGCGTTCGCCCGGTTCGATGAGTTCATCGCCGGCCTGCCGGCGGGAGTACAGCTGTTCTCGCTCTTCAACGCGAATCCGGCGCTGCTCGACATGGTCGCCGACGTCATGGGTGGAGCGCCGCGGATCGCCGACTGGCTGCGCCGCAACCCGTCGCTTCTGGACGCCGTGCTCACCGGCGATTTCATGGATCCTCTGGGGCCGCGCGACGAGCTGTCCGAAGAGCTCGAGACCATGCTGCAATTGGCGACGGACTACGAGGACATCCTGGTTCTGACCCGACGCTGGACCAACGACCAGAAATTCCGGGTCGGCGTCCAGATCCTGCGTGGCATTGCGGTCGGTGCCGCAGCCGGAGCGGCGCTGACCGCTGTCGCCGACACCGTCCTCGCAGCGCTGCTGCCACGCGTTGAAGCCGAGTTCGCCAGACGTCACGGCCACGTGCCCGGCGGCGGGCTCGCGATCGTCGCGCTGGGCAAGCTCGGCAGTTCCGAACTGTCTCCCGGCTCGGACCTCGACCTCGTTTTCGTCTACGACCACGATGAGGAGGCCGAGGCGTCGGACGGCAAGAAGCCCCTGCCACCCGGCACATGGTTCGGGCGATTGTGCCAGCGATTGATCAGCGCCATCACCGCACCGATGGCGGAAGGCACCCTCTACGAGATCGACATGCGGTTGCGACCGTCGGGCAATGCCGGACCGGTGGCGAGCCGGCTGGACGGCTTCGAACGGTACTATCGCGAAGAAGCCTGGACTTGGGAGCACATGGCATTGACTCGCGCGCGTGTCGTCGCTGCGACCTTCCCTGGCATCGCGGATCGAACGAACGAAGTCATCTCCGCAATATTGGCGCAACCGCGCGATGCCGACCGACTTCTCGTCGATGTCGCCGACATGCGGCTGCGCATGGCTGCACAACATAAGGGAAAGAGCCGCTGGAACGTCAAACACCACCGCGGCGGGCTCGTTGATATCGAGTTCATCGCCCAGTACCTGCAGTTGCTGCATGGCTCCGAGCTTCCGCCCCAGATTGGGGAGAACACCGCCGACGCGCTGCAGCGCTTTGGCGCCGCCGGCGTTGCCGAGAGTGGTGACGTGACCGTGCTGGTACGGGCGCTGGAATTGTGGTGGCGTTTGCAGGATGCGTTGCGACTGATGGCCACAGAGAAGTTCACTGAAGATTCCGCGCCCGCTTCACTGAAGGCCGCCCTGGCGCGGGCCGCCAGCCAGCCGGATTTCGAAACCCTGAGCGGCACCGTGGAGTCCGTCTACGAGGCCGTCCGCACCATCTATCGAAGGATCATCGACGAACCGGCCGAGGCCGCCCGACTGCGCCTGTCGCCACGCGAGGAAGACTGACCGGCTTGCAGGTTTGATCTTCGACCCGCTTGCCGTATATCGGTGGCTTGACCTCGAACCCAAGAAACAGGCGAAACACAGGAGAGTACGAAAATGCCCGTCAAAGCCGGCGACAAGGCTCCGGATTTCAAACTTCCGACCGATGGTGGCGGGGAAATTTCGCTGTCGTCCTTCAAGGGCAAGCCCCTTGTGCTGTACTTCTACCCCAAGGACGACACATCCGGGTGCACCAAGGAGGCCATGGGCTTCCGCGACGCGCTGTCGGCTTTCAAGAAAGCGGGTGCAGCGGTGGTCGGGGTTTCCAAGGACAGCGTCGCCAGGCACGACAAGTTCAAGGCGAAGTACGACCTCAACTTCCCGCTCGTGTCGGACGAGGATGGCAGGCTCTGCGAAGCCTACGGCGTGTGGGTCGAAAAATCGATGTACGGCCGCAAATATATGGGCATCGAGCGGTCGACCTTCCTGATCGACGGTGCCGGCCGCATCGCCCGTGTCTGGCGGAAGGTCAAGGTTCCCGGCCATGTCGACGAAGTCATGGCCGCGGTAAAGACACTCTGAGAACACGGCACATCGGGAGCTTTACGGCTTGCCTTGCATCCGCCAGCCGCAAGCCGCCAGGGTCGTTCCGGCGGTGGTCCAGTTTGTGCCCCCCGGGCAATAATATAAAAAATTTTTTGACATAGGATAAATTTTTTCCTATTTGGCGCCCATGATTGCGATCGATAACATCCAGCCGGATGCAATCGAGGGGCTCGCCCGGCGCCTCGAAGAGCTTTACGAGACCGCGTTTGCCGGCAAGGGGCGCGGCCGGTATCGTCTATCGATGAAGCATCTGCGTCGCCTGACCGGTCAGCGCCGCGTCTATCCGCAAACCATCGCGGCGGTTGCGCGCGCGCTGTACGAACGCGGTTACGTCCTGGTCGATATGGAAACCTACTTCGTCGTCCTGAACCAGCGCACATTTGCCAGTTACCGCCGGGTCAACGACGCCGTTCTCGAACATACAGCCTAGCCGCCTGGACATGAAAAAAACACGGGTCCCTGCAGGCGCAGCAGCCGCGCCGAAGCGCCGCCGCCGCCGCGTCAGCAAGGACAAGCCGACCATCGGCTGGCGCGAATGGGTGGCTCTGCCGGCCCTCGGCATCGAACGGATCAAAGCCAAGGTCGATACGGGCGCCCGCACCGCGGCGTTGCACGCCTGGCACGTCCAGCGGTTCGAACGCGACGGCGCGTCATGGGTCCGGTTCGAGGTGCATCCCGTACAGCGGGAAAATCGCACGCGGACGAGGTGCGAAGCACGGCTGGCCGGCGTGAAAGCGGTCCGCAACTCGGGCGGTCACCTGGAAAACCGCTGGGTGATCGTTACCGAGATCACGCTGGGTGCGCAGACCTGGCCGATCGAGGTTACACTGACCAATCGCGACCAGATGGGATTCCGCATGCTTCTCGGTCGGGCCTCCGTGCGCGGCCATTTCGTTGTCGATCCGTCGACATCCTATCGCGGCCGGAAACTTGAAAAAGTGCTGAAGGGCGCAACAGTGGGAAGGTCTCCGCAACTCCAGGAAAAGGAACGCCGTATATGAAGATCCTGATGCTCGCACGAAATCCGAAACTCTATTCGCACCAGCGACTTGTCGAGGCCGCGCACGACCGCGGCCACGAGGTGAGGATCGTGAACACGCTGCAATGTTACATGAACATCACCTCGCACCGTCCGGAGGTGCTGTACAAGGGCGAGCCGCTGCGGGACTACCAGGCGATCATTCCGCGCATCGGCGCTTCGGTCACGTTCTATGGCCTCGCGGTGCTGCGTCAGTTCGAAATGATGGGCGTCTATCCCCTCAATGAATCGGTGGCGATCGGCCGGTCCCGCGACAAGCTGCGGTCACTGCAGCTGCTGGCGCGCGCCGGCCTCGGGCTACCGGTCACCGCCTTTGCGAGCGACCCGAAGCAGACCGACGAGGTGCTCGAGATCGCTGGCGGTGCTCCGGTCGTCATCAAGCTCCTGGAGGGCACGCAGGGAATCGGCGTGGTGCTGGGCGAGACCCCCAAGTCGGCACGCTCCGTGATCGAGGCGTTCCGCGGCGCCAACGTGAACATCCTGGTCCAGGAATTCATCAAGGAGGCCGGCAGCACCGATATCCGCGCCCTCGTGGTTGGCGAACGCGTCGTCGCGGCGATGGAGCGCACGGGCGCCGAGGGCGAGTTCCGTTCCAACCTGCACCGGGGCGGCAGCGCGTCGACGATCAAGATCACGCCGGAGGAACGATCGACCGCGATCCGCGCTGCCAAGGTCATGGGACTGAACGTGTGCGGCGTGGATATGCTACGCTCCAATCACGGCCCGGTGATCATGGAGGTCAACTCGTCGCCGGGACTGGAAGGCGTCGAGAACGCCACCGGCATCGATGTTGCGGGCAAGATCATCGAATTTCTCGAGAAGAATGCCAAACCAGGAAAGACCAAAACCCGTGGACGCGGCTAGCCCGGTTCGATCGCAACGGCGCCCAAAGCCGGCCCGTCCCGGCTTCGAAATCGCCGCCGAGGTGGTTCCCGCGGGCGGCCGGGCGACGGTCGACCTGCCGATCAGCCTGCTGTCGACTCACACGCCGATGGCCCTGCCGATCCACGTCGTGCATGGCCGCCGCGACGGGCCGACCCTGTTCGTCAGCGCGGCCGTGCACGGCGACGAAATCATCGGCATCGAGATCATCCGCCGGCTCCTCAGGCTGTCGACGATCAAAAAGACCCGCGGCACGCTATTGTGCGTCCCCGTTGTCAACGTGTTCGGCCTGATCGCCCACAATCGGTACCTGCCGGACCGGCGGGATCTCAACCGGTCGTTTCCCGGCAGCCAGAACGGTTCGCTCGCCGGCCAGCTGGCACACGTCTTCCTCAAGGAGATCGTCCAGCGCAGCGACTTCGGTATCGACATCCATTCCGCCGCCATCCACCGCTGCAACCTGCCGCAGATTCGGGTCAGTCTAGACCAGCCACGGGCCATGGAGCTGGCGGAAACGTTCAATCCTCCGGCTATAATCACGGCGCCGCTGCGGGACGGATCGCTGCGCCGTGCCGCCAAGGAGGCGGGCGTGGACGTCCTGCTCTACGAAGCGGGCGAAGCGTTGCGGTTCGATGAAGTGGCGGTGCGCATCGGGGTGAAGGGAATTCTCCGCGTCATGCGCCATCTTGGCATGATCAAGAGTGCGAAGGCCGAACCGAGCCGGGTCGCACCGGTCCGTTCCGCCTCGACCTACTGGGTGCGCGCGCCGCAGGGCGGTATCGTCCGTTCCTTGCGGAAACTCGGTGGCCGGGTCGACGTCGGCGATATCATCGGCTACGTCGCCGATCCCATGGGCGAGGCGGAGTCTCCCGTCGAGGCCCGCAAGGCCGGGATCATCATCGGCATGGCGAACATGCCGGTCGTCAATCGCGGCGACGCCCTGTATCACATCGCGGAGCCGACCCGTCTGAAGACGGCGCAACGGAGCATCGAGCAGCTCGAGACCGAGATCCTCGAGGACCCGTTGTTCGACGAAGACGAGATCATCTGAGCGGATGGCGCAGCCCCGGACCTTCGGGTTGCTTCCCGCATGCCCCTGAAACCCGCGGAAAACCCTAACGCATGGGCTCGTTCCATCGGTTCGGCGGCGCGATGGCCGCTGCCTGCCATCGAGGGGCCTTGAAGAACGTCGCGTCGAACGGGAGACTGACGGCCATGGAGCGCACACTCTCCCAGGCCGCCGTTGCGGTTCTCAATACGTCCGACCCGGCGGCCAAGGCGGCCGCGGCGCGCATGACGGCGCGGGCCTGGCGGGACGGTTCGATCGGCCGGGTCGACATCGCCGCACCCCCGCGCCGGCCCGCGCGCCCTCCAACGCCGCTCTTGCGGCCTCCGCGGGAGGTACCGCGCCGGCGCATCACATCGGATATCGGCGGCCGCGTCGCCCTGCTGCACGCCCTGGCACATATCGAGCTTAACGCGATCGACCTGGCGTTCGACCTCATTGCCCGCTTCTCCGCGGCGAATCTGCCGCGCGCCTTCTTCGACGACTGGGTCGCGGTGGGCGACGACGAGGCCCGCCATTACTGCATGCTGGCGGAACGGCTGGCCGAACTCGAGGCATCCTACGGCGATCTGGCCGCCCATGACGGGCTGTGGCAGGCAGCCATGGACACCGCGGACGATCTGCTCGCCCGCCTCGCCGTTGTGCCGCTGGTCCTGAAGGCGCGCGGTCTGGATGTGACCCCGGGCATGATTGCCCGCCTGCGTGCCGTCGGCGATGACCGGTCCGCCGACCTCCTGCAAGTGATCCACGACGATGAGATTCGGCACGTCGCCGCCGGGGTCTGCTGGTTCCGGTATGTCTGCGAACGGCGGGGCCTGCCGCCCGCCAGCACGTATGCGGACCTCGTATGTCGGCGATTCAGGGGCACGCTGAAGCGCCCCTTCAACCGTGCCAGCCGCGACGCCGCCGGGCTGCCCGCCGCATATTACGAACCGATCGCGTCGGCGTAGCGAAACCGAAAGCGCCGTTCACCGGTAGTCCGGGTTGGCGTAATCCGAACGGCAGCCGGCGTCCCACGCGCTCCGCTGATTGCCGTGGGCGGGCACACCGCCCTCCTGACTCAATATCCGCGCGAAGTGGAGGAGATTCCAGGTCATGAAGGTCGTGTTTCGGTTCGTGAAATCGTTTTCGGGGCCGCCCGACCCCTCGTCGCGGTAAGAGGGGCCCGGTCCGGCCTCGCCCACCCACGCTGCGTCGGCCTGCGGCGGGACGACAAACCCCAAATGCTGCAAGGAGTACAAAATGTTCATGGCGCAGTGCTTGGCGCCGTCTTCGTTGCCGGTCACGAGACACCCGCCGACCTTGCCGTAATAGATGTACTGGCCCTGGTCGTTCAGCTCGCCGGACATCGCATACATCCGCTCGATGGTCCGCGTACAGACCGACGACTTGTCGCCCAGCCAGATCGGCGTCGTTACCACGACGATGTCCGCCGCCTGGACCTTCTTGAAGACCTGGGGCCATTCGTCGGTCGTCCAACCGTGCTCGGTCATGTCCGGATAGATACCACTGGCGATATCGTGGTCCACCGGGCGCAGCGTTTCTGTCGACACGCCGTTCCGTTCCATGATTGCCCTGGAAATCTCCACCAGACCGTCCGTGTGCGACAACTCGGGTGTCGGTTTCAGCGTACAGTTGAGGAACAGCGCGTTGAGCTCTGAAAAGTCCCAGTCGTGTTCCCTGCACCAACGATCCTGCTGTTCGTTAAGCACTTTGTCTCCTCTCGCGTTCCGTTGCCGACCGGGCCGGGGCACACCCCCGTCCGTAAGGTCCAGCCTGGGAGAAGTTTGCGACGTTCGCAAATCAGACTATCGTGAGATGCCGGCACACCGGCCGCATGGTTGCGTTCATTCCCGTGGTGAGGAACCCGCTGATGAAGTCCTACAAACCCGATACCGTCGCCCCACCCTTCAGCGCCTATGCGCACGCGGTGGAAGTCGCGCCGGGCGCCCGCATCCTCTACGTTTCGGGCCAGCTTGGCGTCGCCCCGGACGGGACGGTCCCGGCCGACTTCACGGCGCAGGCCGACCAGGCGTTCCGCAATGTGATGGCAATCCTGGAGGCGGCCGGTATGGCCGCAGGCGACCTTGTGCGGGTCAATACCTACCTGACCGACAGTAGCGACATTGCGACGTATCGCGAGGTCCGCGACCGGCACTTGTGCGGGCACGAGGCGGCCTCGACAATGATCGTGGTCTCGGCGCTCGCGCAGCCGCGCTTCCGCATCGAGGTGGAGGCGGTCGCCGCCAGGCGGTGACGCGCGGCCCCGCTCGAATTGCAGCAGGGGTCAAGCGACCGGGGGACGACCGTTAGTGCTCCGCCGCCGCGGTTTCGCCGCCAGCGATACGCTGGGCCAGCGCCGCCTGCAGGAATCCGTCAAGATCGCCGTCCAGGACGGCCTGGGTGTCGCTTGTCTCGAAACTGGTCCGCAGATCCTTGACCATCTGGTAGGGATGCAGCACGTAGGAGCGGATCTGGTGGCCCCAACCGATATCGGTCTTGGCATCGTGCTCGGCCTGGGCCGCTTCTTCACGCTTGCGCAGTTCCGCCTCGTAGAGTCTTGCCTGCAGCATCTTCATGGCCGTCGCCCGGTTCTTGTGCTGCGAGCGGTCATTCTGACACTGCACCACGATGTTGGTCGGGATATGGGTAATGCGGACCGCTGACTCGGTCCGGTTCACGTGCTGCCCGCCTGCCCCCGACGCACGATAGACGTCGATGCGCAAGTCCTTTTCATCGATCTCGATGTCGATATCGTCTTCGAGCACCGGGTATACGCCGACGGCAACGAAACTGGTTTCGCGCCGCTTCGCACCGAACGGCGAAATCCGAACCAGGCGATGCGTGCCGGTTTCCGTTTTCAGCCAACCATAGGCGTTGTGGCCGCTGATCTTGACAGTGGCCGACTTGATCCCGGCCTCGCCGCCTTCCGATTCCTCGATCCATTCCACCTTGAAGCCATGCGCCTCGGCCCAGCGCACATACATCCGTGCAAGCATTTCCGCAAAATCCTGGGCGTCCGTGCCGCCGGCACCGGCATGGATCTCGAGAAAGGCGTCGTTATGGTCGGCCTCGCCCGAAAGCAGGCTCTCGATGCGGCGCTTCTCGACTTTCGGCTCCAGGGCCGCGAGTGCCGCCTCGCCTTCGGCCCGGACATCGTCATCACCCTCGGCCTCCGCCAGCTCGATCAGTCCGACCGCGTCCTCGAACTCCTTGACGATGTCGTGATAGGCGCTCAGCGCCGCGTCCAGATGCGTCCGTTCGCGCATCAGTTTCTGTGCCCGCGCGGTGTCGCTCCACAGATCGGGATCCTCGGAGAGTGCGTTCAGCTCGTCGAGGCGGCGGATCGCAGCATCGTAGTCAAAGATGCCTCCTCAGCAGCTCCAGAGACTGCTTGATGCTGTCGGCGATGGCCTGGACTTCCGCGCGCATTGGCACCTGCTCTCGAATGTCGGGGGGAAATGAGCCGATTTAATGAAATTCCGGGCCGGGTTCAACCCGCTGCCCGCGCCGCCGTCAGTACAGTCCTGTTTCAGTCCGTTTCTTGCCCGATTTGGGCGGCTCACCCTGGTTCGCCGGCATCGCGTCGCCGCCGATCGTCGCCTCGAAACCCAGCCCGGTATCAGATCCGTCGATGACGATGGATGCGGCATCGGTTCCCGGCTCGGTGCCGCGGCGGAATGCCTCGAGGACAATTTTCCGCCAGTCGTCGGCCGGCGTAGCCGGCATACCGGTCTCGGTGTTCATACGGACCATGCGGATTCCCGGCGGGACGCGAAACGGCGTTGCAGGCTTGTCGGCAAGCGCGGCGGACATGAATTCCTTGAAGATCGGCACCGCTGCACTTGACCCGGTTTCCCTGCGACCCAAGGTACGCGGTGCGTCGAAACCGACATAGACCCCTGCCGCAAGATCCGGCGAGAAACCGAGGAACCAGGCATCCTGCGAATTGTTGGTGGTGCCCGTCTTGCCGGCCAACGGCTTGCCGATGCGGCTGACCGCATAACCCGTGCCGCTTTGTACCACACCCTGAAGCATGGAGACGATCTGGTAGGCGCTGATCGGATCCGCAACGGCCTCACGCTCGTCCGGAATGAACGGCACCGGTTGCAGCGCCCAACGCTCGACGTCGCAGCCCTCGCACGGGCGATTGTCGTGCTTGAAGACGGTCTTGCCCGTCCGATCCTGCACCCGATCAATCACGGTTGGAATGATCCGTTTGCCGCCGTTCGCCAGCATGGCATATGCCGTCGTCAGGCGCATCAGGGTCGTCTCGCCCGCACCCAGCGCCATTGCGAGCTCGCCCGGCATGTCATCGACGATCCCGAAGGCGATGGCGTTCCGGATCACCGGCGCCATGCCGATGGCTTTGGCGAGGCGCACCGTCATCAGGTTGCGCGACTTGACGATGCCGATACGCATGGTGCTGGGACCGTAAAACCTGTCGGAGTAGTTCGTCGGCTTCCATTTGCCCTTGCCGTCCGAACGCTCCATGACGAAGGGCGCATCGAGAATGACCGTGGCCGGTGTGTAGTTCTTGTCGAGCGCCGACAGATAGACGAACGGCTTGAACGCCGACCCCGGCTGCCGCCAGGCCTGCGTTGCCCGGTTGAACTCGCTCATGGCGAAGTCATAGCCGCCGGACATGGCGAGCACCCGGCCGGTGTGCGGATCAAGCGCGATAATCGCCCCATTGACGTCAGGAACCTGCCGCAACCCGAAGGTGTTGTCGGGATACGTAATGGTGTTTCCTTCGTCGTCGGGGTCGGAGATCATGACAGGCTCGACGAGGACGACATCGCCGACAGTCAGCACATCCGTCGCCTTTTCCACTTCTGGTCCGAGTTCCTGCTCCGGCAGCCACGGCCGGGCCCAGGCCAGCTCGGTCAGCGGGATCGTCCCCGTTTCGCCGTCGGCAAGTCCGATCGTCGCGCGATCGTCTTCAACCGACAGAACCACGGCCAGCGACCAGCCGCGCGCGCCGGCCGGCAGCTTGGCCGACTGCAGCCATTTGACCCAGTCTGTACCGGCCACAAGCCTGTCGAGCGCGCCACGCCAGCCGTGCCGACGGTCGTAGGCGATCAGCCCGCGGCGCAAGGCATTGTCGGCAATTGCCTGCAGTTTGGGACTCAGAGTCGTGCGCACCGACAGGCCGCCCTCGTAAAGCGCATCTTCGCCGAACCGACTGACAAGCTCGCGCCGCACTTCTTCGACGAAATACGCGGCCGCCACCAGGGTGCTGCGATCCGGCGTGACCATCTGAAGCGGTTCGGCGCGTGCGGCCTGCGCCGTGGCCTCGTCGATAAAGCCCTCTTCCACCATGCGGCCGATCACCCAGTCGCGTCGTTCACGCGCTTCCCTCGGCGCGTTGAGCGGGTGATACCTGCCCGGCGCCTTGGGCAGAGCGGCCAGATACGCCGCCTCGGCCACCGTCAACTCGTCCATGGACTTGTTGAAGTAGTTGAGCGCGGCCGCGGCCACACCGTAGGCGCCGATACCGAGATATATCTCGTTGAGGTATAGCTCGAAAATCTCGTCCTTGGTGTAAACCTCCTCCATCTTGATGGCGATGAGCGCCTCGCGGATCTTTCTCTCGTAGCTCCGCTCGTTTCCGACGAGGAAGTTCTTGGCCACCTGCTGGGTGATCGTCGAGCCGCCCACCAGCCGCCGGCCGGTTCCCATGTTTCGCAGATTGGTGACGATGGCCCGCGCCAGGGCGACCGGATCGACGCCGTTGTGCTGGTAGAAGCGCTGATCCTCGGCCGCGATGAACGCCTGCTTGACGCGCGTTGGAACCGCGCTGATGGGGACGAAGGCCCGTTTTTCGGTGGCGAACTCCGTGATCACCTGGCCGTCTCCAGCGTGCACCCGGGTCGAAATCTTCGGCTGGTAGTCAGCCAACTGCCGATGATCGGGCAGGTCGCGACCGTAGTACCAGATACCGTAGGTAGCTGCGCCACCTGCGGCCAGCGCAAGTATGAAGAGCACGGCCAAACAATACCGTATGATTCTAAAAAGACGACGCATAACCCTGCCCCGTTACACCGGGAAACTGTTCACCCACCAAAACGCCCTTGCTGCAATGTACGGCCAGCCGGCCCATTGATTCATTACAGCGCAATTATGACCAATCTGTGAAAAAACTGCTACCTGTGAGCAAGATCGTCCACGTATTTGAAGTACTGGTCCACGGCAGCCAATATCGAATTGGCGACTCTGCCCCGGAAGCGTGGCGTCTGCAGCATCTTGCGGTCGTCGACATTCGAAAGGTAACCGAGTTCAACGAGCACGGAAGGAACGGTCGGCGACTTAAGCACGACGAAGCCGGCGAATCTGTGCGCCTTTTTCCGCGACAGCCCTATACTGTTCTTGCCCAGATGTGAGGTCAGCATGCGGGCAAAAACAACCGAATGCCGGTCGGTCTGGCGCCGCTGCAAGTCACGAAGGATATCGATGGTCTCATCCGAGTAGGCAGCGGGATTGATCTGTGTCCCTGCGATCATGTCGGCGTTGTTCTCTTTTGCTGCCAGAGCCGCGGCCTCTTCGTCTGACGCTTGCTGAGAAAGCGTGTATACCGAAGCCCCGCGGGTGACGATCTTGGGGTGCGTATCGGCATGCAGGGAGATGAAAATGTCGCCGCCGTTGGCATGCGCAACTTCGATGCGTTCGCGCAGCTCAAGGAACACATCGCGCGTCCGGGTCATGACCACGCGATAGCGACCGCTCTTTTCGAGTTGTTCCTTGACGGCATTGGCGACCGCCATGGTTATCCGCTTCTCATAGATGCGTCCGCGCACCGCCCCGGGGTCGACACCGCCGTGGCCGGCGTCGATGACCACCACACGCTTGCCGCTGGCCGAGTCCGGCTTGCGCTTGGGCAACGGAAATTGCTCCGCGGTAGGCGGGGTCCAGCCATTGACTCCGACTTTGCGGCCGGGGACGAACCCCGCGGCACCGACCGGGGCGATGTCGAAGACGATGCGGTCCGGTTCCGTAAGGACGCTGTGCCGCAGTATCCTGGCCGGCCCCATCAGGTCGACGACGACGCGGCTGTTCCCCGGCCGGAAATGGCCGTAACGCAAACGCTCAACGAGGCCGACCGATTCCTGTTCGGATCCGCCGTTGGCGCCCCACGCGACCTCCGGCAGATCGATCACCAGACGGTACGGCGATCCCAGAAGAAACGCGGAATACGGCACAGCATTGGTGAGGTCGAGAACGACCCGTGTGGTACCCTCCGAACTGCTTGGGGGATTCAATCCAAGCCGCACGCCTGTCACCACTGGATCCTTCGCCGCGGCGGCTGTGGCCATCAGCACCAATATCGCTGTCGCAGCCAGAACGGCCCCAAGAGCAGAAAACAGGTTGCCTGGTCTGCGAACGCTCATACGCCGATCCGGTTTCAGCTTATGCGTTTGATAAGGTTACACATATAGTTGATTCTGTGAGTCCGGCAAAACAAATAAAGGACAAGCTTGGCGGAAATTTGGTTCCGTCGGGGAATTTATACGTTGTCCTGCAAATGCATTCGCGCGTATTTTGGCAGTGCGCGTATCACTGCCGGTCGGTCGCACCGGGGTTTGCGGTGTGACGGTGCAACGGTTCGCCCAGGTCGATTCCTTTCCGGCTTGTCCGGTCAGGGATTGGGGGACGGCGGGTCGTGGCACTTCCGAACCTGGCGGAATATTATTGAGGAACTCGAGGCCGATCCACGGGCGGGCCCCCGGTGATGGGGTTTCGTTTCGGGATGAGCGGGCGCCGAAATGCTTCTCTGTCTTGGTGCAGGAATGCCTGCGCTGTTCGACAGGTGAATTCGAAAGCGCCGCCGGTTTCGCACCAAACGTGATGCTGCTGCAAGGTCTGTTACGCGCGGACCCGCGGGAGCATGTTGGAGTTTTGCCTAATGGCTCGGAGAATGTTGATTGACGCGAGCCACCCGGAAGAGACACGGGTGGCCGTCGTAAACGGTAAGCGTCTCGAAGAATTCGATTACGAAACCTCACGCAAGAAGCAGCTCAAAGGGAACGTGTACCTGGCAAAGGTGGTTCGCGTCGAACCCTCGTTGCAGGCCGCCTTTGTCGACTACGGCGGAAACCGTCACGGGTTCCTGGCGTTTAGCGAAATTCACCCCGACTACTATCAGATTCCGGTTGCCGACCGCGAGCAGCTGCTCGCCGAAGAGGTCGAGGCCGACGACGCGGAGGATTCCGAGAATGGCGGTTCGGTCGAGACCGTCGGCGGCGATGAAGTCGAGGAGGTCGAGCGCCGGCGGATAAAGCACCACCGGCATTACAAGATCCAAGAGGTGATCAAACGTCGGCAGATCATGCTGGTGCAGGTGGTCAAGGAGGAGCGCGGCAACAAGGGCGCGGCGTTGACGACCTATCTGTCGCTTGCTGGCCGCTACTGCGTGCTGATGCCCAACACCGGCCGCGGCGGCGGCATCAGCCGAAAGATCGGTAACGTCAAGGACAGGCGACGTCTCAAGAAGGTTCTGGATGAATTCAAGATCGCTCCCGGCATGGCGGTTATCGTGCGAACCGCCGGCGCTGAGCGCACCAAGGCCGAGATCAAGCGTGACTACGAGTATCTCGTGCGTCTGTGGGACGATATCCGGAACCGCACCATGGCATCGATCGCACCGACCCTGGTGCATGAAGAGGCCAATCTTATCAAGCGATCGATCCGCGACCTTTACAGCCGCGACATCGACGATGTGCTGGTCGAGGGTGAGGCCGGCTACCGGGTCGCCAAGGACTTCATGAAAGCGATGGTGCCGAGCCACTCCAAGCGCGTGCAGCGCTATGACGACCAGGTGATCCCGCTGTTTTTCCGGTATCAGGTGGAGAACCAGATCGACGCGATCTACAACCCGATCGTCCAGTTGCGCTCGGGCGGCTACCTGGTCATGCACAGCACCGAGGCGCTGGTCGCGATCGACGTGAACTCGGGCCGCGCGACGCGCGAGCGCCACATTGAAGAGACTGCGATCAAGACCAATCTCGAGGCCGCCGAGGAAATCGCCCGGCAACTGCGTCTGCGCGATCTTGCCGGACTCATCGTGATCGATTTCATCGATATGGAGGAGAGTCGCAACAATTCCGCTGTCGAGCGTCGCCTCAAGGAGGCGCTGCGCAGCGACCGCGCGCGGATCCAGATCGGTCATATCAGCCCCTTCGGACTGCTCGAGATGTCGCGGCAGCGGCTGCGTCCGAGCCTGCTGGAGACCTCAAGCGAGGTGTGCCCGGCTTGCGGCGGCACCGGACACATCCGTTCGACGGAATCGACCGCGCTCCACGTGATGCGCGGGATCGAGGAGGAGGGCTTGCGCCGACGATCCGCCGAAGTCGACGTGTTCGTGCCGGCTCAGGTGGCGCTCTACATCCTCAACCATAAGCGGAACATTATCGCGGCCATTGAGCAGCGTTGCGGTCTGAAGGTCGTTATCGCCGCCGATGACGGGTTGATCCCGCCGGAATACCGCATCGAGCGAGTACGCGGGCGCGAGAGCGAAGAGGGCGAGGCAGAGATCGAAGAGGTCGCCGTGGAGGAATCGGCCGAGGAAGGCGGCCGACGCAAGCGACGCTCCCGCAAGCGTCGCAAGGACCGGCGCGAAACGGAGGTCGCCGAGAAAGCCGCTGAGGCACACGAGGCCGAAGAGGAAGCGGCAGAAATCGCCGCGCCCGAAGATGAGACTGTCGAGGAGGAGCCCCGCAAGCGGCGGCGCCGCGGCCGGCGCGGTGGACGTCGGCGCGGGCGCAGGTCAGCGGATGCGGCCGCCGAAGCCGCCGAGCCCTCGCCCGACGGTAGCGACGACGCGGAGCAGGAGGTCGCGGAGCCGACGGGGACGTCCGAAGCAGCGCAAGATGACGATACCGCCGCGCTGGATACGGAGGGGGCTGCCGAAGCCGAAGCCGAACCGAAAAAGAAACGGCCCACGCGCCGGCGCAAGAAGAAGGAGTCCGAAGAGGCCAAGGCCGCGGCACCTGCCGAGCCCGAGGCGCCCGGTGAACCCGCGCCGGCCGCCGCCGCAAGCGCGGAGCCCGAACCGGCAACCCCGGAACCGGAGAAGAAACCGAAATCCAGACGACGCGCCAGCGGCACTGCAAAGACAACGCGCACAAAATCGAAGAGCGCGTCGACGGCCCGCAAGCGGACAACACGAAAGGCCGCCGCGAAACCGAAAGAGACACCTGCGGCAGCCGGCAATGAGGACGACGCGTCGGCGGACACGGGCCAACACGGCCAACCCGCGATCGATGCCCCCGTACCACCGCCGGCGGAAATGCCCGCGGCTGTCGCTGTCGATCGGGTTCCGGAAGCCGTCTACGCAGACTCCGTGGAGGCGCCAGCAAAGCCGGAGCAACCGGATCCACCGGAACCCGCCGTCGCGGCGAAGCCGAAGCGAACAGGGTGGTGGCGGCGTTCGCAGACCTGAATCGCCGAACTGGCAACGACACCTGGAGACCCCGGACGCCGGCGATCACGTCCTGGGGGGGCGTGCGCTGCACTGCGGACCGCCGCCAATTGACGATCGGTTAACAAGTGGTAAATTATGAAACTCTGCCGTGCCGTATCGTCGTGCATGGCGGAGCCGATATCGTTGCACTGCAGGGCCGCGGCCCTGTCGACAAGGCGGGGGGCATGCAATGTTCGGTACGAAAAAGGATTACAGCGCCGAATTCCAGGACCGCTCGGCCGACCGGCGAGATGTTAATGCACGTCAGCTCAGGCTGTTCCGCGCAATGGCACCGATTATCGGCGCATTTGCCCAGCACGGCCGGCTACAGATCAATTATCGCGATATCGACGAAATCGAGTGCGGGGACGGCTCCGGACCGCTTTACCGGATCCGTGTGAATTCGTTGCGGTTGGTGCCCCGAATCATAATCAACCCGGACCTCGGCACCGGCGAAGGCTACATGAACGGAGAATGGAACGTGGAGCGCGGCGACCTCGCCGGCCTCATCGGTATGTTCTGCCGGAACGAAGGAACAGCTGCAAAGACGGTCTGGGGTCACCACATCCGGAGGGTCGCCAAGCTGTGGCATCGCGCGCGCCGCATCAGTCCGCGCAAGGCCCGCCGCAACGCCGCCCATCACTACGATATCGGCAACGATTTGTACGAGCGGTTTCTCGACGCGGGCATGAACTATTCCTGCGCGTTTTTCCAGACACCGGACCAGTCGCTGCGCGATGCCCAGCTCAACAAACTGCGCACGACCATTCGCAGGCTCGCGATTGGCCCCGGGGCGCGGGTGCTTGACATCGGTTGCGGTTGGGGCGAGCTGACACGGCTTATCACCGAAGAGAGCGATGCCGACTCCGTGACCGGTATTACACTGGCGGAGCGCCAACGCGAGTTCGCTCAGCAGCGGGCCGGCGATCGCTTCGGGGATCGTCTCGACTACCGGCTCGCCGACTATCGGGTTCATGCACAGAACAATCCGCGAGCCTATGATCGTATCGTCAGTATCGGCATGTTCGAACATGTCGGCCGCAAAAATTTCCGGGATTATTTTGGAGCCGTGCGGCACATGCTCGCGGATGACGGATTGGCGCTTGTGCATTCGATCATGCGCATCCGGCGGCAGGAAACCAGCCCGTGGGTACAGAAATACATTTTCCCCGGCGGGTACATTCCAACGCTGGACGATACAGTTGCGGCGGCGCGCGATGCCGGACTGCGGCTCGCGCACGAGCCCTTCACGCACGAAAGCTTCCACTACGCGGAAACGTTGCGGCGCTGGCGGGCGAACTTCAACGAGGCGTGGCCGCAGCTCAAGGGCGCCTGTTACGATGAACGGTTTCGCCGAATGTGGAACTTCTATCTTGCCGGTTCCGAAGCCGCATTCGACGCAAACGGAATGTATGTCGGACAGGTGCTCCTGAAAAAGACCTGACGCGACCCGTCATCCGTCCCGCCACGCTTTCAGGGCAGTGGCGGCCTTTTCCATGTCCTCCGTACTTTCGGCGAACGAGAAGCGTACGAAGCGGTTGCCCCGTGCCGCGTCGAAATCGACGCCGGGTGTCACCGCGACGCCTGCCTCATCCAAAATGCGACGGCAGAACGCCTCGCTGTCGTTGGTCAGATGTCCGACATCCGCGTAAAGGTAGAAGGCGCCGTCGGATGGCGCGAGTTCGCTGAAGCCCGCTTTCGGCAACTCGCGCAGCAGCATTTCGCGGTTCGCAGCGTAGCGCGCCACGTTTGCCCTGAGTTCGTCGTGGCATTCGAATGCGGCAACCGCCGCAATCTGCGAGAGGGTCGGCGGGGATATGAAGAAGTTCTGCGCCAGGGATTCCACGGCGCGCATCAGATCGGCCGGCACCAGCATCCAGCCGAGGCGCCAACCCGTCATTGAGAAGTATTTGGAAAAGCTGTTGATGACGATTGCATCGTCGCTGAACGCTGCGGCGGTATCGGCCCTGCCACGATAGGTGATGCCATGGTAGATCTCGTCGGAAATCAGCCGGATATCGTGTCGGCGGCAGTAGTCGATCAGGATACGGAACGCGGCAGTGTCGAGCATCGTTCCCGCTGGATTCGAAGGACTGGCGATGATCAGTCCGTGAATCGGCGCATCGGCGCGCGCGCGGTCGAGCAGCGCTGGGGTCGGCTGGAACCGGTCTTCCACGGTGCTCATCAGCGACACCGGCTCGATGCCCAGCGCCGACAGGATGTTCCGGTAGCATGGGTATCCCGGCGCGGCGAGCGCCACCCGGTCTTCCGGATCGAACGCGGACAGGAACGACAGCATGAACGCCCCCGATGATCCGGTGGTGACCACGACGCGCTCGGCGGGCACCATGACTCCGTAATAGTCACGGTAATGCCGCGCGATTGCCTGCCTCAGCTCAGGCAGTCCCAGCGCGACCGTGTAACCGAGCCTGTGATCGCATAGCGCTGCGCGAGCCGCGTCGATAACGCCGCGTGGAGCACCGGTGCCCGGCTGTCCGACCTCCATATGCAGGACGTCGGCGCCGGATTTCTCGCGTTCCGCGGCGGCACGCATCACTTCCATGACAATAAAGGGCGAGATGCGCCCGCGGGCGGCGGTCTTCAACGGCATTTCACGGCTCCGTCCTAGTACGGGATGCCCACGTACCCGAGCCCTCGGGGATCGGATTCGGCCCAGCACATCACCTTGTCCGGAACCGCCGGGTAACCGAACGGGCAGTGGACTGCGTTCACCTGTCCGAGCGAGGCCACGGTGGAAAGCCGATGGCCGCGCTGTGTCAGAGCGTCCCGAACGGCGTCACCGGCGGACGATTCGATGAATACCGTCCCGTCGTCACCGAGATGCACGCGCGGGCGCGCCATAGCCGTAACGAGGCGGCTCTCGACGATGAGCGAATCGGCGGCCACCGCAATCATGGCCGCAGCCGCCTCCGGGCCCGAACCGCCCACCGCGCCGAACTTGAATGTGGATACCCGTGGATTGAAAACGAGCATTGGGCCGAGCGAGACGGGATTCCGATCCTCCGGGCCCGGGGCCGGTGCCAACAAGATCCCCGTGCCCGTCGCGATCATCCCGGCTCCGAATGGACGGTACGACGTAAATGTGCAGGCGACCGCCTCGCCGAGAACGTCGACGACGACGAACCCGGTGCTCTCGGGGATTTCCGTGTGGGGCTGCGGGATCATCGCCCCGTTGTAATCGCTCGAGGCTACGTTGGGATCGTAATCCTTGAGTGCTTGCCGGGCCGCGGCAGTGGTGACCAGGCTTGCCGCATCGACCGAGGTGCCATCGTCTGCGAGCCAACGCGCCCGCCCGTTCCAGGCTCGCTTGGCGCTCTCAACGAGGAGATGGTCCCGCACGCCCGGTTTCGCGCGCCGATACAGCGAACGGTCCGTCAACATGGCCCACATTTGCCCGGCGAGCAGTCCCGCTCCGGCTGGTGGTGGCGCGAAGTAGGCGAAATCATTGCCGAATGCGATGCCCTGCACCGGTTGCCAGCTGGGCAGGAAATTGCGCAAATCTTCAGGCGCAAGGCTGCCGCCCGCCTGTCGCGTCGCGGCCACCAGACGGTCGGCCAATTTGCCCGAATACATCGCGCCGGCGCCGGCCAGCCGCAATTCCGCGATGGTGTCCGCCAAGTCGGTTTGAGGGAGCAAGGCACCCTCCCCCGGCAGCGCGCCACCCGGGGCAAAGATCTGACGTGTCTCCCAATGCGAAAGGAGAATGCCTGCGCCGCTCCCGATATTGCTGGCCGAGGCCCGTGTCAGCGGCTTGCCGAAGCGGGCGATCCGTTCGGCCGGCGCAAGGACCGTGCGCCAGTCCATGTCGCCGTAACGCGCGTGCAGGGCTGCCATGCCGCGGACATTCGCCGGCACCGCTGTCAAGCGGACCGCGGCCCCGGAGAAAGCCGATCGCGGCGCAAGAAAGTTCAAGGAATGGACCGCACCGCTGTTCTGGTCGTTGACAAGGCACACACCGCCGCCGCCCAGACTGGCTGCCGACGGGTAGGTCACAGACAGCGAAAAATACAGGGCAACCGCAGCATCCGCAGCGGATCCGCCCTGCGCCAGGATGTCAGCCGCGGCCGAGGCAGCGAGCGGCTCATCGGCCACCGCCACCCCCCGGAACAGCGGGCCGTTGCCCGATTGGTTCACGGGAAGGCAACTCGCCGTCACAAGCGCCGCAGCGGCGGCGATCAGCAGCCGATTGCGCGGCCTTCGCGGCACGAGTAATCTATGTATGTCGTGGGGAGATATGCCTCTGGATTTCATGCGCCCGTTGGTTTCCATATTGGCTGCTGTCCTGGCGCTGGTAGCCGCGCCAGCCGTTGTGCCTGCCCAACAATCCGAGAAAGTATCGCTGGTACGTGATGCGGAAACGGAAAATACCATTCGCTATTTCGCAGCGCCACTGTTCATAGCCGCGGGACTCAACCCGGAATCCCTGCGCGTCCACCTGATTCTCGACGATCGAATGAACGCGTTCGTTGCCGGCGGACAGCGCATATTCATAAATACCGGGTTGCTGCGCGGCGCGGAAACACCGGATGCGATCATCGGCGTGCTGGCCCATGAGACCGGCCATATTGCCGGTGGCCATCTCGCAAAGATGCAGGAGAACCTGCGCACGGCGAGTGCCCAATCGATTATCGCGCTGGTGCTGGGGGCAGCGGCCGCGGCAGCTAGCGGCGAACCCGACGCCCTGATTGCCGGCGCGACCATGGGTCAATCCATCGCCGAGCGGTCGTTTCTGAAATATACCAGCGCGAACGAAAGCGCCGCCGACCTCGCCGCATTAAGCTATCTGGAGAACACCGGTCAGTCGGCACGGGGCTTGCTCGAAGTCCTCGAAAAACTCCAGGACCAGGAATTGCTGTCGGGGGTTCGGCAGGATCCCTATCTGCGCACCCATCCGCTGAGCCAGGAGCGCATTGCCACGGTGCGCGAGCACATGTCCAGATCGCGCTTTTCCGAGCGGCCGACCGATCCCAACTTTGCCCTTCTCCATCGCCGGATTCGCGGAAAGCTGAATGGATACGTCGATCCACCGTCGCGCACACTGGCGCGCTATTCCGCCGACGACACGGGCATCGAGGCCCGGTATGCCCGCATCCAGGCCTTCATCAAACTGCACCGTACGGATGATGCGCTGGAAATCGTCGACCAACTGATCACGGCATCGCCCGGCGACATGTTCTTCCATGAACTCAGGGGCGACATCCTGTATCGGGCGGGGCGCATTGCCGACTCGCTGCCGTCTTATCGGCGTGCTGTCCAATTGGTCGAAGAGACCAAGGGCGAGGTGCCGCTCATACGGTTGAGCCTCGCGCAGTCGCTGCTCGAAATCCAGGGCCCCGAAACCGCAGCCGAGGCCCTGAACCATCTCAAGATTGTTGCCAATTACGAGCCCTGGACACCGCGAGTCTGGCGGCTCATGGCAACGGCCTACGGACGGCTGAACGATTTCGGCGGCGCGGCTTACGCCCTGGCAGAGGAAGCGGTGCTGGTGAAGGACCGCGAAGGAATGGCGCGGAACGTTGCCCGGGCCCTCGAACTGTTGCCTGCGTCCTCCCCGTTGCGGGCACGCGTGCTGGATATCCAGCATCTCATGGCTGACGCTCCCCAAAAGCCGCAGAACGGCGGCTGAGGAGTAACAATCCCGTGACATTGCACTGACGGACGGCCGGGCTGTCTCGCGCCCGCAGCAAACATTTGCTAGATTTCAGTACTTCGAGCGCCATATTTTGTGCACCCTGCAATAAATTGACGAGGAGATGAATCTGATGCGGCGGTTTTTCGGCACCGGCCACAAGGCAATTACCGGCGTTCTATTGTTCCTGCTCAGCACCGCGCCGGCTGCAGCGCAGGCATTCAGCGACGCGCAGAAGGCGGAAATCGAGCGAATTGTCGGCGAATACATCGCCGAGAACCCGGAATTCATTGCCGATTATCTGCGTAAGAATCCGGAAATCCTGATCGAGGTGTCCAACATCCTGCGGGCCCGTCAGCTCGCGCTGGAAGAGGAAGCCAAGGCCTTGACGCTGCAGGCCCACCGCGACCAGATCGAGCGTCACCCGATGACCCCCGTTTCCGGCAACGTTGACGGCGATGTGACGCTGGTTGAGTTCTTCGACTACAACTGCGGGTATTGCAAACGGGTGTTCGCCTATATGCCGGATCTGTCCAAGGAGGATCCGAACCTGCGGGTCGTCTGGAAGGAGTTCCCCATCCTTGGCCCGGTGTCGCGCTACGCGGCCAAGGCGGCCATGGCAGCCGATCGACAGGGCAAGTATATGGAGTTCCATACTGCGCTGATGGGCGGCGGCCGACTGGTCTCCGAGGCGCAGGTGCTCAAGACGGCGGAAAAGGTCGGCCTTGACACCGCACAACTGCAGAGGGACATGGAGGATCCGGCGATCGAGGCCTATCTGGACGAGACCATCGAGCTAGCCGGAGCCCTCGGCATCAATGGCACGCCGGGTTTCGTGATCGGGGATCAGGTCATTGCCGGGGCGATCTCGAAGGAAGCCATGGAGCAGGCCATCGATCTTGCCCGCAAGAACGGTAGCTAGCCCGCCTTAGCGCACCGCGCGTCGCGGTCGGTATCCGTCGAGTCGAGAGCGCCATGCCGCCCAGAAAAAACCCGCTCAATCTCAACAGGCTGCAACTCAAGACATTGGCAATCCTGCAGGAGCTTGCCCGTGATCCCGATATTGCGCGGCGCGACGAGGCGAGCGGCGGCACGCAGATCACGGCGATTCCGGCGGCGCACGGGGACCACTTCCACGTCGGATCCAAGGTTGTCCTCGCGCGCGATGCCACCGGTCTGACCAATCAGGGTGTCTGGCTCGCCCTCATCCGTAAGGGGCTGGCCAGCGCCGCCGCGTTTCCGAACACGATCATCCTCTCGCCGGCCGGCCTGGGATACGATACCGGCGTCGACGAGGACATACTGCACGCCACGAGTCACTGAGCGGCGGCTTCGCCGACGTTACAGATTCTCGATCTCGATCGGCCGAATTTCACCGGCAGGGGTGAAACCGAACACGCGCCCGTAGAAATATAGCTCGCCTTCCAGCGCCCGCTTGATGTTCTCCGCCTTGCGGAAGCCATGCCCTTCACCCTCGAACGGCACATAGGAGACCGGAATGCCCTTCTTGCGCAAGGCGGCAAACATCGCTTCGGCCTGGTTCGGCGGCACCACCCGGTCGTCGAGCCCCTGGAAGAACACGACGGGGCAGTTCAGACCTTCGATATGATTGATCGGAGAGCGTCGGCGCCATTCCGGCTCCGCCGCCGGTAGCGGTCCGATCAGCCGTTCGAGATAACGGCTCTCGAACTTGTGCGTATCATCGGCGAGCGCCATCAGATCGCCGACCCCGTAATGGCTGGCCCCGGCCCGGAAGACATCGTGCAGGGCGAGTGCTGCGAGCGTCGTGTAGCCGCCGGCGCTTCCACCGGTAATGATCAGACGGTCGCCGTCGACCCTCCCCTGTTTCGCGAGCCAGGTCGCACCGCTGATGCAATCCTCGACATCCGCGACTCCCCATGCGCCGTCGAGCTGGCGGCGGTATGCCGTGCCAAATCCGGTCGAGCCGCGGTAGTTGACGTCGAGCACGGCGAAACCGCGGCTGGTCCAGTACTGGATCTTGAGGTTGAGGCCGGGCCGCGCCTGCGAGGTGGGGCCGCCGTGGATCTTGACGATGAGCGGCGGCAATTCCCCGTCGGGTGCCTGGAATCCGCTATTCGCCGGCATGTAGAGCAAGCCGTGCGCAGTCGCGCCGCCGCCGCTCGGAAAGGTCACCCGTTCCGCTACGGCGATGCAGCCGGGATCGATGTCGAACGTCGCGGAGCGGCGCAGCACCCGGTGTCGGCCCGAACGTGCGTCCAGCAGAACCAGAGCCGCTGGCGTGGCGTCCCCCGTCGCCTCGAAGGCGGCCTGGCCGTCCGCGGCCTGGACGCAGTAATAGTCGGCATATGGCAGGTCGACGGGGTCCAGCCTGCCGGTGTCCGGCGCGAGCCGGCCGATCCGCCACACCCCTTGGTCCGCCCAGTTCAGAACGATCGTGCTGCCGTCGGCGAAGCCGTAGGTCGCCATGCCGAACTGCCAGTAGCCCTGGCCGAATTCTGCCTCCATCGGGCAGAGCGCCACGGGCTGGTCCGTGCCCGGATCCCAGCGATACAGGTTCCACCAACCGGTGCGGTCGGAAACGAAATGGAGCACGCCGTCCGGCGACCAATTGGGCTGGAAGATCGATTCCTCCGCGCTGCCGGCGATGCGGCGGGGTTCGGCAAGTTTGCCGTCCTGCGCGATATCGGCGAGCCACAAATCGGTGCCATCCCACGGCATGTTGGGATGGTCCCAACAGATCCAGGCGAGGTGACGTCCGTCGGGAGACAGGCGCGGGCAGGAATAGAAATCGTGGCCGCGATGCAGCGGCACGACCCCGCCGTCGAAGGGGACTGTGACGAGGCGATTGTCCGGCTCCCCGGCCACGCCATGGTCTTCGCAGACGCAGATGAGGCGCCCTCGCTTATCGTCGATGGCAAAATCCGCGTATCGGGCACTGTCTTCCGGCGTCAACGGCCACGGTGCTGCACCCGGCTCGACCGTCCATATCCGCTGGTCGGCATCATTGCAGAACCAGATAGTCCTGTTGCGAACCGCGAACGCGCCGCCGCCATATTCGTGCACGCGACTGCGGGCGCTGTATTTGCGCGGGATCGCCTCGGAAATCGTGCCGTCCTGCGCGCGCCTGACGATCGTCGTGCGGCCGCTCTCGGCCGGCCGCAATTCGCCCCAGTAAATGTCGCCGCCGTCGAGCACGATATCGCCAAAGCCGATGCTGCCGCCGGTGATGAGGTCGGCGGTGATCGGCGACGCCCAGGTGCCATAGGGCGCAACGCGCGGCGTACTCACGGGCTTGGGCTCCTGAGTTAACCAGGCAAGATCGCCCGCAGCATATCACATTTGCTTCTGCGGCCCGGTCCGGACATTGACCAATTGCGTGGCCGGTGAAATGCTGGCCTTGCGCTGTCAGCAGGAAAGGAGCGTTCCATGCGGATGATCCCTGTCTCAGTCGGTCTCGCCTCTCTCCTTTTGCTCGTCATGTCGGTCGGTCCGGCAGGCGCAGCGCCGCAGATCCTGGCGCTTCTCGCGACCGACGGGGCGATCCCGCTCGCCTGCAGCGATGGAGTATGCGCCGCCGAGTTCAGCGCCTTCTGCCTACAGCGCAAGCGGCCCGACCCGGCTCCCGAAACCCAGTATACGGCCATGGGCGGCGACATGACGCTGGTCGTCGGCGGCGCCGACGGATCAGTGCGCCGCGTGCCTGCAGGGGATCATCTGACGATCAAAACCCGGCGCGGCTACACCGCCGTCCGGATCGGCGTCAGCGAGGACCTTTTGGCGGCCTGGGGCGCTGTATCCCTCGCTCTGGAAGTCGGCACCGGAACGGCGCTGGTGCCGGTCCCGGAGGCTGCGGACCCGGACCCGCAGACAACCGCCGACATCGCCCTGGCGCTGGGACCGCAACGCGCACACGGCGACCGAATACTAGCGGAATCTCCCGCGGAAACCGGAGCCGTCCGGCTGACCAACAGGCTGATCGGGGCGCTGCCGCCGGATCGCGCCGACGACAGAACTCGGCAAACGTTGTGGGAGCGCGTCGTAGCGCCGTCGGCAGGATCCTTTCCTCCGGCCAGTCTGGCACGTGCCGCGTCGATCTACCGGCGCTGCCTGGCAAAAGTCGAGGCGGGCCGGTACTACAGCCTGCGGGATTGCCTCGAGATCGGACATGACGCGCTGATGATAGACCTCAACGTAAGATACTGGGAGGCCGGCCCGGAAAGCTGAACGCGGGCCGACGCTTCGAGGTGGCGGGGCAAAGATGTCAGCGGCGGCGCAGGTTGCGGGCGGCGCGTCCGATGCGTTCGCTGAGATGATAGACGCCCTGGACGACTTCAAAAATCGCTGACGAGATGAATTCGGCGGGAACCGTGGCGACCGCGCCGATCGGGCCGATTGGGTCGATTTCGTATCCGGTGTTCCGGCGTTTCATGTCGGTCATCGCGCTGACCTCCTGCAACAAGAATGCATTAATGAATTCGTGGTCTATTCATTCAATGATTTCTTATATGCCGAGACGGGCCGCAGGTGTAGCGGGATTACTGCAGTGCAGCAGAGCGTTCTCCGCATGGCTTGCGCCGCGGTGCGTGAAATCGCCTTAACGCGGTGATCCGACAACGATGACGAAGAAGCGGCTACAATGGATCGGCGCTGGTGCATTGGGCACCCTGTCCGTCGTTGCCATCGCCTACGTCGTCTCCGGGCTGGGCGGTGCTGCGCCGGATCGCCCGGTGTTCAACGCGGAATGGGCGCTCTGCACTCCCGGGGACATCTGCGTTACCGTGCTGGCGCCGTGCGGCGAATGGCAGCCGGTCAACGCACGGCACGAAGGAGCCGCTGCAGCCTACTACAGCCATCTGATGACCATCGTCGAAGCGACCGGGATGGAGTGCGTCGGCACCAATCTCAGCCGACGCAAGACGCCCGCGCAGTGTCTGTCCGGTGCCTGCAAGCTGAAACCGTAGCCGGCCACCGCGATGTCCCGGACCCTCGCGCCGTTCGTGCTGTCTTTTCTCGTCTACGTGGTGCCGGTCGTGCATGTCCATGGCGGGACTATGCTGGGCGTGTATTTCTGGGCCGCGCTTGCCGAAGGCGCCAGGGCCGAGGAGCCATTGTGGCTCGTATTCGACCTGGGATTCGCCGTGGTTCTGCAAGCCGGGTGGTTCTTCGCGCTGCGCTGGATCCTGGCCGGCTCAATGCTACGCTGGCTCCTGCTGGCTGCGCTCGCGCCGACCACGGCAGCCGTCGCGGCGCTGGGCCTTCTCGCAGTGATTCCGCTGCTGTTCCTGCTCGAGGCCGACACTGCCCCCGAAGCCGGTGACTGGCCCGTCGCGTGTTCGGTGGCGGATGCCGCCACGGTGGGTCTGCCCGCCGGGGTGACCCTGTCTCTCGAGCGCACCGGCGAAGTGTGGATCCGGTCCGCCAACGGCAGTTACGGCGTGCTGTCGATGCCCGACTGCAGCGTCGTGCGCCGCGACCTGTTCGCGCCCGGCGCGTTTGGCAGCATCGGGTACGTCGCGCCCGGCGGTGCCGTCTATTACCGAATGGATGCCGAGGGCGACGGTGTTTTCGAGCACTGGTATCTCGGACCGGGCGCAACGGAACCGGCGCAGTTGGCCGCGCCGGCAGGCATCGATTACTGGATGCCGGTGGTCGATGCGCAATCGGCGGCGCTGGCCTGGCTTGAGACCGACCGCACAGCACAAGACGGTGTGCTCGGCCACGCAATCGCCGTTCGCACTCTGCCGGACGGCCCAAAATACAGAATACCGCTCGATGTCGACCGCACGTCCAGTCCACAGCTGCTGGGCATCGATCTCGCGTCCGGCCGGTTCACGGTCCTTCGCAACTACGCCGAATTCTATTTCGTCGGGCCCGACGGCTGGGCAATCAACCAGCCGGTCCGCCCTCCCGGTTTTGACCATGTCGGTACGAATTTTCGGTTGACCGATGGCGGCTGGGTCGCGTGGGACGGATACCGGGAGAATGCACGGTACCGAGTCGCATGGGCTCTGCCATCCGGCCGGGGTGATTACGAAATTCCCAAGGGTCGCGGGATCACAGCCGTGTCGGTCGATCCGGCCGGGCGCTTCATTGCGCTCAGCGTGTCGGGTAACCTTTCGATCGGGTCGGCCAAGGATTCCGTCGTCGTTGTCCGGGCCGCGGACGGCGTCGAGGTGTGGCGACGCTACCAACCGCGCTATTCACGCTCCCAGGTCGCCTTCCTGGGCTCGAAGTACCTGGCAGTGTCGCACTTCCTGGATGCCGCGTCGCGCATCGACGTCCTCGAAGTCCCTGAACACTGAAGCGATTTTGCGGCCGGACGCGTCGCGACGCCGATGCGGCACTGGTAATACAGCGACAATTACAACAGCATTTTAGATTAAATATAATCGATATCGTTACCGATTTAACAAATCTAATGGTAAAAAATACATTAAACAACAATCGGCTCAAATAGCCGGTATCATGGGACGGTCCGAACAAGGAAATTCCTTGAGTTATCGAAGTATCCGGTTCGGACCACGGAAGTTGGACAAGGGCGCGATGCAGGAAGTGACGGCAGGGAATTCATTGGCGGATGTCCGCAGGGCGCTCAGCCAGCGCGACTTCGCGGGTGCGGCCATGGCTCTTGGGCGCGCAGCAGCGCTCGAGCCGGATAACCCCGTCCTTCTGCACGGTGCCGCGGTCGCGGCACGCGGGCTCGGCGAACTGCACCTCGCCGAGGCCCGCTATCGCGCGGCGCTCGCGGCAGCCGAAAACGGACGCCAGGCTGCTGGCGCGAATCCGACGGTGATTGCCACACGCCTGGTCGAACTGTACCGCAGTCAAGGCCGCCTTGAGGAGGCGGAAGCGCTCTGCGTCAGGGTTCTCGGTGCGCCGTATGCCAGCCGGTCCGTGATTGCGCGGAGCAGGCTTCACGTTTGCCTTGCCGACCTGTACCGGCGGCAGGGGCGATTTGTCGCCGCCGAGCAGGCCTACCGGATCGCAATCGCGCAGCGTCGCGCGATCTTCGGCGACCGGCACCCCAAAACCGTCCAGATCCTGCCGCACCTCGCCAGTGTCTGCCGTCTGCTCGGGCGGCACAGCGAAGCCGACGACCTGTGCCGGCGTGCGGATGCCGCGTTTGGCGCGTTGGCATGCGCAAGAACGGTGGGCCACGCCTGAAGCCCATCGCGATAATAATACCAGGCATTGTTCTCTCCTCTTGAAGGTCCCGCCGGCCCCGTTGCCGGTGGGACTTTCTCGCCGCGTCGGGACTGGACGCTGACGGCCTGGGTTCCCTATTGTGCGGCAACGACCTTCCTTCGTTCGGCAAAACCCCGACATGAGACCTTTCGATATCTTCCTTGGCGTGGTTGTCGCCGTCACCTGGGGCCTTGGCCTCACGCTGGCCAAGGCCGCGCTGGGCGAATTTCCGCCAATCCTGCTGACCGCTTTCCGGTTTTCCGTGACGGCGTTGGCCCTAGTCTGGTTCGTCAGGCCACCGGTGGGCCAGATGAGACGCATCCTCGTCATCTCATTCGTCATCAGTACCGTGCAGTACAGTCTGACCTTTACCGGGCTGGCCGGCACCTATGCATCGACCGCCGCCATCATCATCCAGCTGGAAGTGCCGTTCGCGGCGCTCCTGGCGGCCGTGTTTCTCGGCGACCGGATTGGGCTGTGGCGGATCGGCGGGATGCTGCTGGCCTTCGGCGGCGTTGTCCTGATCGCCGGGCAGCCACAGATGCAGAACGAATTGTTCCCGATGTTCCTGGTGCTGGCCGGTGCCTTCGTGTGGGCGATCGGCAACATCCTCGTCAAGACCCTCGATGCTGCGGTCGGCGGATTCCGACTGATTGCCTGGGTGGCGGTATTCTCCGCGCCGCAGCTGTTTGTCGCCTCGCTGCTGCTCGAGGACGGCCACGCTGACGCCATCGCCGGTGCCACCTGGCTGGGCTGGGGCGTTATCCTGTATCTCGGCCTCGTGATGACGGCATTCGGCTATGGACTGTGGTTCCATTTGCTCAACCGCCACCCGGTCACCCATGTGATGCCGTTCTTGCTGCTGCTGCCGGTAACTTCGATGGTCAGCGCCGTGCTTCTGCTCGGTGAAGTGGTGACGGCGGTTACAGTGGCGGGCGCCGCCCTCGTGCTCACCGGTGTCGGCACGATCATGTACCGGCAGGCGCGCCGGGCCGCAGCGCCGGCCCCGGCGGCACCCGAAGCGGTGCCGCCGGACTAAACGCCATTGCCGCGCTCCGCATCGGGTAACTATGTTTCCGTCATGAACGAGTTTCTCCTCGAGCACGCTGACACGATCCGCTTGGCCTTCTTTGCCGGGGTTTTCACGGTCATGGCCATCTGGGAGGCGCTGTTGCCCCGGCGCCGGCGCGCCTTTCGGCGACTCAGGAGGTGGCCGTCGAACATTGCGATCGTGGCGCTCAACTCGCTGCTTCTGAAGATCGTGTTGCCGGTTGCAGCCATCGAGTTCGCGGCAGCGTCGACAATGCAGGGCTGGGGACTCCTGACGGCGTTGGATCTACCGTTCTGGATCGAATTCTTGCTCGCCGTCGCCATCCTGGATTTCGCGATCTATCTGCAGCACGTGCTGTTCCACGCGGTGCCGGCGCTGTGGCGGCTGCACCGCATGCATCACGCCGACCTCGATTTCGACGTCACGACGGGAGCCCGTTTCCACCCGGTCGAAATCCTGCTGTCGATGATCATCAAGTTCGCGGCGATCGCCGCGCTCGGCCCGCCGGCGGCGGCCGTGCTCGTCTTCGAGATCCTGCTGAACGGCACGTCGATGTTCAACCACGCCAATGCCAAGCTGCCGCTCGCGGTCGATCGCTGGCTGCGCTGGGTTGTCGTGACTCCGGACATGCACCGCGTGCATCATTCGGTGTTGCCGCACGAAACCAACAGCAATTTCGGATTCAACCTGCCGTGGTGGGACCGACTGCTCGGCACATACCGCGATCAGCCCGTCGCCGGTCACGAGAACATGACAATCGGCCTGAACCGGTTCCGCGAGGCTTCGGAACTGCGGCTCGACCGGCTCCTGCTACAGCCTCTGCGCGGCCCGGCCGACAATTATCCGATCAACCGCCGTGGCAGCGCCGACTGAGTCGATGGTGGCGGGCGTCGCAACCAGTGCGTGGCACGCTCACGCGGTGGGCTATGAGGTGATTGCCGCCGGACAGGCGAGGACTTTCTCTCGGGGCAGGACAACGGTCGCCGTCGTTCCTTTTCCGGCCGCGCTCTCAAGCGTGATCGTCCCGCCGTGCAGCTCGACCAGGGCTTTTGTCAGCGGCAGCCCCAGCCCCGTTCCCTCCTCGGTGTTGGCCGCCGGGTTATCGAGCTGACCGAAGGGCTCCAGGGCCGTGGGTATGTCCTCGGCCGCCATGCCGATGCCGGTGTCGCTTACGCTGAACGCAAACCGTCCCGCTGCATCGATCCAGGCGCCCACGGTCACCCGGCCACCGCGCGGCGTGTACTTAATCGCATTGGACAGCAAATTGAGCAGGATCTGCCGCAGTTTCCGCTCGTCCACCAGAACGGCAGGCAGCCGATCGGCGAAACGTTCTAACAGCTCGAGGCCGCCGCTTTCGAACTTCTGTTCCAGGAGCGTCAGACAGTCGCGTACCAGGGCGGGAAACTCAACCGGGTCCTCGTCGAGCTCCAGGCGGCCTGCCTCGACCTTCGCTAGGTCAAGCATGTCATTGATGAGCTCCAGCAGGTGCGTGCCCGAGGAATGGATATGGCCGAGATATTCGGCATAGCGAGGATTCCCGATCGGCCCGAAACTGCCGAGCTGCATTACCTCGGTAAAGCCGATGATCGAATTGAGTGGCGTGCGAAGCTCATGGCTCATATTGGCGAGGAATTCGGACTTGGCGAGGTTGGCCTTGCGTTCCTTCTCGCGCGCTTCGAATAGCCTTTCCGCGGCCTGGCTGAGTTCCTTGCCCTGCTGCTCCAGCATCTTCTGCGTGAGCTCGAGTTCGCCGACCCGCACCTCCAGCGCCCGACGGTATTCCTCGGCCTGCCCGAACGCCGCATCCAGGGCGCGCATCGGTAGAACCCGAAGGATGATGATGACGCATACCGACAGGATGAACCCGAGCGCCAGTCCAAGAACGGTGAACTCGAACGCCCGATGCGGGACCTGACCGACCCTGACAACGCCGACGACGTCGCCAGCAGCGCGGATCGGGGCTTCGCCGACCACCGACAGGAGGCCCGGCTCGCGGCCGAATCTGGTAATGACCTCACCGGACCTGTCGATTACCTCGTGCCAACTCTCCTCGCCGGGGCCGTGGAGGCGGTTGATGGTATCGTCGAGCCATCGAACGTCACCCTGCCAGTCCAGCGGGTCCATCGCCACGCGCGCGGAGATCAGGTCGGCGGCGCGCGCGGCCTCGCCTCGCACGTGAAATTGCTCCGCCTGGTAGGCGTTGACGATGAAGAAGCCGGAAGTTGCGACCAGCGCGATAACGGCAAACACCGCCGCAGCCCGTCTGATGGACCGACGAACGCGCTGTTGATAATCGCCTCCGGATCGATCGGTTTCCGTCATATCCGTCGACGGCGCGGCATATGCGCGCCGCAGCTCCTTGCGATTGCGCGTCTCCGCAATCCGACAGCACAGGAACCGTCTGCCGCGCCAGCCTCCTTAACGGAAGCCCGCCAGCATCACATGCCATCCCCGTCGCTGTCGGTTTGCTTTCGATGGATACCGGACATCGCGGTCCGGTAGCACGCGTATCAATAATACTCCAGTATAAGCTAATATAAACAGAACGTAAATCGATTGGTTGCCGAACCTGCAGTCAGGCCGGAACCCGGCCACGCCCTGTTTGTCTTCCGGAACAGCTGCTGCGGCGATTACTGTGCGCTCCAGCCGCCATCGATGCCGAGTTCCTGCCCGGTGATCTGGTCGGCGGCCGGCGAACACAGGAAGACCGCAAGTCCGCCGATCTGTTCGGGCGTGACGAACTGCTTCGAGGGCTGCTTTTCGGCGAGCAGGTCGATCCGCGCCTGTTCCGCCGTGAGTTTCTTCTCTGCCGCACGACTTTCGACCTGTTTTTCGATCAGCGGGGTCAGCACCCAGCCGGGGCAGATCGCATTGCAGGTCACGCCGCGGCCCGCCGACTCCAGGGCCACGACCTTGGTCAGCCCGACGAGACCATGTTTGGCGGACACGTATGCCACCTTGTTGATCGAGGCCACGCGGCCGTGGACGGAGGCGACATTGACGATGCGGCCCCACCCGGTCTCGTACATCAGGGGAATTGCCGCGCGGATCGTGTGAAAGGCCTGCGACAGGTTGAGGGCGATGATCGCATCCCATCGGTCGGCAGGAAACTCCTCGATCGGCGCCGTGTGCTGGATTCCGGCATTGTTCACCAGAATGTCGCAACCCCCGAGGCGGTCCTGAGCCGTCCGTACCAATCGCGTGGCATCATGCGGCAAGCTCATATCGGCGGGATCGTATTCCGCCCGCACGCCGAATTCCCTGGCAATGCCGTTCCGGATGGATTCGATTTCCGCGACATCGCCGAAACCGTTTAGCATGAGGTCGGCCCCCTGCTCCGCCAGCGCCCGGGCTATAGCGAGTCCGATTCCACTGGTGGAGCCCGTCACGACAGCCACGTGTCCCTTAAGCATGACGGCAGCCCCTTTCCTTCAGTTCGATGCCAATGCCACGGATATGGGTAGACTGCGGATGCGGGCAGTGCAAGGCTGCGCAGACGGCTCCGGCCGGCACCGGTTCGATTGAACAAATACATTGCGTTCGCTAATTTGATCGGGCTCTCCAATAATGGGGGCAGTTGGATGAATCTCGACCACATGCGCGCCTTTCTGGAGGTTGCGGCGACCGGAAACTTCAACCGCGCTGCCGAGCGACTCAACGTCACCCAGTCCACGATCAGCACCCGCATCAAGGCGCTGGAGGAACGTCTCGACCGGAAGCTGTTCATGCGGCTGCGGAACGGCGCCCAGCTAACCTCGGCCGGGCAACAGATCCGGCGGTATATCGAGTTGTCGGTGCGGGCCTGGGACCAAGCGCGGCAGGAGGCCGCCCTGCCGGACTCGCTGGACCGGAGCTTTGGGATTGGCGTGCAGTTCAGCCTGTGGGAACGGATCATTCCGGTCTGGCTGGCCTGGATGCGTGGCCAGGCGGGCGATACCGCGGTGACCGTCGAAGCCGATTACTCCGACAGCCTCAATCGCCAGGTCGCCGATGGAATCCTCGACCTCGCGGTGGTCTACGTGCCGCGCACCCTGTCGGGACTCATCGTCGAAACCCTGATGGACGAAGCACTGGTCATGGTCGCCAGCGCGCCGCGGCGGATCGGAGCGAGATGGATGGAGGACTACGTTTTCGTCGACTGGGGCGAGGAGTACCGGGCGCTGCACAGCCGCGCTTTTCCGGAGATGCGCGCCGCCTCGGTCTCGGTCGGCCTCGGCAGCATCGGCCTTCAGCATATTCTGACCCACGGCGGCTGCGGCTATTTCCTGGAACACAGCGTCGCGCCGCTCATCGATCGCGGCGTGCTGCACCGGGTCGAAGGCGCGCCCAGCTTTTCGCGGCCGGCCTTCATCGTGTATCCCGCCACAGCGCCGAATGCCGATCTTATCGATCTCGCGATTGCCGGCCTGAAGGCGGCGGTCGCCTGATCCAATCCCGACACTTGCGCGACCGCTGCGGAGTTTGACCCGGCAAACTTTGCGCCGCGGCGATTGCGCCGGACGCGCGGCATGCTATAAGGGCCGGACCGAAGTTTCAGAGGGATTTTCCCGAATGCCGGAAAGCACCTTGGCCGCGGCGAACTGGGCCGGATTGGCGTGCGCGGCGGCTTGGTTCGGATGTGTCAACCAGTAGCAGGGTAACGATGCCAACGCGCAAAACCGACTTCGACAGCAAGCTGATCGGACAGATCGCCGAGATCATGGCGGAGACCGGCCTGACCGAGGTCGAGTTGCGGCAGGGCGACAGCACGCTCCGGCTGTCGAAGGCGACCGCGATGACGGCGGTCCCCACGGCGGTGGCCGCGGCACCGGCGGCGGCACCGATGCCCGCGGCACCGGCAGCACCGGCACCGGCTGCGGAGCAGCCGGCTGCGGCGGAGAGCCTCGCCGAGCATCCCGGAACCGTCACATCGCCGATGGTCGGCACCGTCTACCTGGCCCCGCAGCCGGACGCGGATTCGTTCGTCAACGTGGGCGATCGGGTCGGCGAGGGCGACACGCTGATGATCATCGAAGCGATGAAGGTGATGAACCCTCTGCCCTCGCCGCGCGCCGGCACGGTCAAGGCGATCCTGGTCAGTGATTCCCAGCCGGTCGAGTTCGGCGACCCGCTGATTATCATCGAGTAGGCGGGCCCGCCCGTGTTCGAGAAGGTCCTGATCGCCAATCGCGGCGAGATCGCCTTAAGGGTGCACCGCGCCTGCCGGGAGATGGGCATCCACACGGTCGCCGTCCACTCGACGGCGGACAGCAATGCCATGCACGTGCGACTCGCCGACGAGTCGGTCTGCATCGGTCCGGCCGCGTCGGCCAAGAGCTATCTCAACATGACGGCGATCCTGTCGGCGGCGACGATCACCGGCGTCGACGCCATCCATCCCGGCATCGGCTTCCTGTCGGAAAACGCGAAATTCGCCGAGATGGTCGAGGAGCACGGATTCGTCTTCATCGGTCCGACGCCGGAGCATATCCGCATGATGGGCGACAAGATCACCGCGCGCTCCGTGGCGGCGGAGCTTGGTCTGCCCGTCGTTCCCGGCTCCGACGGCGAGGTCGAGAACGACGTTGAGGCCATGAAGGTGGCCGGCGAGATCGGCTATCCGGTGCTGATCAAGGCCACGGCGGGCGGCGGCGGCAAGGGCATGCAGGTCGCCCACAATGGGGACGAGATGGCCAAGAAGCTGTCGTTGTGCCGTGCCGAGGCCAAGGCGGCCTTTGGCAACGACGCCGTCTACATCGAGAAGTATCTCGGCCAGCCCCGGCATATCGAAGTCCAGGTGCTCGGCGACGGCCAAGGCGCCGTCGTCCATCTCGGCGAGCGCGACTGCTCGCTGCAGCGCCGCCACCAGAAAGTGCTCGAGGAGGCGCCGTCACCGGCGCTCAATGCGGAGTCGCGGGCGCGCATCGGCGAGCTCGTCACCGGCGCGCTGTCGAAGATCAAGTACCGCAGCGCGGGCACCATCGAGTTCCTGTATGAGGACGGCGAGTTCTACTTCATCGAGATGAACACGCGGCTGCAGGTCGAGCACCCGATCTCCGAGATGGTCTGCGACGTGGACCTGGTGCGCGAGCAGCTGCGCGTCGCCACCGGGGCGCCGCTCGGCTACGGCCAGGATGCGGTGGCCATCAACGGCCATGCCATCGAGTGCCGCATCAACGCCGAGCATCCCAAGACCTTCCTGCCGTCGCCGGGCCGCATCACCGAATACCACGCGCCGGGCGGGCTCGGCGTGCGCGTCGATTCGGCGATCTATTCGGGATATTCCGTGCCGCCCTATTACGACAGCCTGATCGCCAAGCTGATCGTGCACGGCACGACCCGTAACGAATGCCTGATGCGGCTGCGCCGGGCGCTGGAGGAATTCGTCATCGGCGGCGTGGAGACGACGATTCCGGTGCATCAGGGCCTCATCGCGGAACCCGATTTCCTCAACGGCAACTATGACATACACTGGCTGGAGAAGTGGATCTCGCACCGTTGAGCGCGGCGCCCCGGCGGCGCCGCCGCAGCGTCGGTAACGGGCCACTTCCCCGCCGGGCCGGACGACGGTATTGTGTAGCGGCCCGTTGCGGGCAGAACGACGGATAGAGAGGATTGGGCCGGCGGCGAGCTGCCGGCAGGCGGGGTGGCGGCGCATGGAAATGCCGGAACTGACCCCGGACATGCTGCTCAGGGCATACGCGATCGGCGTGTTCCCGATGGCGGAGGACCGGGACGATCCCGACCTGTTCTGGGTCGACCCGCGCATGCGCGGGATCATCCCGCTGGACGCCTTCCACGTGCCGCGGCGGCTGCGCCGTACGGTGCGCAACGGCAGGTTCCGGGTCACCGTCGACAGCGCCTTCGAGGCGACCATCGAGGCCTGCGCCGAATCCACCGAACTGCGGCCGCGGACCTGGATCAACGACCGAATCATCATGCTCTACACCTCGCTGTTCCATCTCGGCTTCGCGCACAGCGTCGAGTGCTGGCAGGACGGCCAATTGGCCGGCGGGCTGTACGGCGTCGCCATGGGCGGCGCGTTCTTCGGCGAGAGCATGTTCAGCCGCGAGAGCGACGCCAGCAAGGTCGCCCTCGTGCACCTCGTCGCGCGGCTGCGCGCCGGCGGCTTCAGCCTGCTCGACAGCCAGTTCATCACCCGCCACCTGCGCCGCTTCGGGGCGGTCGAGATCCCGCGCAGCGAATACCGCCAGCGCCTCGCCGAGGCGCTCAAGCAGACCGCCGACTTCGCCACCGTGCCGGGCCGCGCCGACATCGAGGCGGTGCTGCGCGCCGGCGCGTGAACCGGCGCCCGCACGCGGGGCATTGGCGACCATCGGAGACACCATAGGGGCTTGCAAAAAAGGCGCTTTTTTCGGGCTTGATTTTTTTTGCTTTAATTCGATATTTCTGGAAATATCGTTGACTCGACGGCGCGATTGACCTATGCTGGCCCGATGTGGTCGGCGGCGCCGCCGGGGACCTCGCCGGGCGCCTGCCGGAACCGGTGCCGGGACCGGGCCGCGCCCCGATAAGCGCGGCCGGCCTTCGCCCCGTCGCCGCGCCCACGAACCGGATGCCGTCATGCACCTGAACGACCTCGCCACCTGCCTCGAGAAACTCGGCCACCCGACGCGCCTCGCCGCCTTCCGCCTGCTGGTGCGGGCCGGCCCGGACGGCCTGCCGGTCGGCGCGCTGCAGCGCCACCTCGACATCCCGGGATCGACGCTGTCGCACCACCTCGCGCACCTGATCGCCGCCGGCCTCGTGCGCCAGCGCCGCGAGGGACGGGTGCTGCGCTGCCTTGCCGACTATGCGCGCATGGACGCCGTCGTCGCCGCCCTCACGGCGGAGTGCTGCGCCGGCGTAACGGAGAACGCGGCCGACGCCGAGCTGGAGACCGTCCAGCGATGACCGGGCGTTCACATGGCCGACGCCGGCACCGTGCGGCCTCACCCTTCGAGGCGGGCCTCTACTCGCGGCTCGCACACGCCGCCTCGCGGCGACTGCCCGGCGTGTCGGCCCTCCTCATGCGGAGTACGTTTGGGCAAATTGCGAGATCGCGGGCCGCCCCCTCCCCAACCCCTCCCCCCATGGGAGAACCGGTCAGACGTTCCGGTGCCGGCGCGAGGGAGAGGGGCTTTTTCGGCGCCTGTGCGAGGACCGAGTCCCTCTCCCTCGCGCGGATGGCTGCGAGGACACGTGGCCGCGCCATGGGGGGAGGGGTTGGGGAGGGGGCGAACCGGAGACGGTCCAATGCCGGCCGCCCGTTTGACCGGTTGGCTTGGAGACTTCGCGAGGCGTATGAGCGACCTCATGCTTCGAGACGCGGCTGCGCCGTTCCTCAGCATGAGGACACGGGCTTTGGTTCCTCATGCTGGGAAGGCGCGGAGCGCCGTCTCGAAGCATGAGGTCGCTCGACGGCGGCGCAGGGTGAACATTTGGGATCTGCGGGCAGGAAAGGACACCGGAACCATGGCCGACGCGAGACTGGACAACACAGCGCCCTCCGCCGCGCCCGCCGCCGCGCGCCGCCCACTGCGCCGCCTGGCCGCGCGCCTCGCCCGGGTCGACCGCGTCGTGCTGGCCTTCGCCGCGGCGCTCGCGCTGCTGCTAGTTTTCGACCCGGCCCAGGCCCGCGCGAGCCTTGCGTTCACCCTCGACTCGCTGCTGTTCATCGCGCCGTTCCTTGCCGCCTCGGTGCTGGTCGCGGCGACCGCCAAGGCGACCGGGGCCGATGCGCGCATCGCCCGGCTGCTGGACGGACGGCCGGCCGCGACCATCGCCGTCGCCGCCTTGTTCGGCGCGCTGTCGCCGTTCTGCTCGTGCGGCGTCGTGCCGGTGGTCGCCGCCCTCCTGGGCGCCGGCGTGCCGCTCGCCCCGGTGATGGCGTTCTGGATCGCCTCGCCGATCATGGACCCGGAGATGTTCATCCTCACCGCCGCCGTGCTCGGCCTGCCCTTCGCCGTCGCCAAGACCCTCGCGGCGATCGGCATGGGGCTGATCGCCGGGTTCGCGACCCACGCGCTCGCATCCCGCCCCGCCTTCGCTTCGCCCTTGCGCGCCGGGATCGGCGGCGGCTGCGGCGGGTCGTCCTGCGCGACCAGGGCAAAACCGGCCGGGCCCGCGCCGGTCGTCTGGCGCTTCTGGCCCGAGCCCGCGCGCCGCGCCACCTTCGCATCGGAGGCCCGCGCCGCCGGCTGGTTCCTCGGCAAGTGGCTCGCCCTCGCGTTCCTGGCGGAAAGCCTGATGGTCGCCTGGATCCCGGGCGAGGCCGTCGCCTCCTGGCTCGGCGGCGCCGCCTGGTGGGCGATCCCGGCCGCCGCGCTCGCCGGCATCCCGGCGTATCTCAACGGCTTCGCCGCGATCCCGACGGTCTCGGGGCTGATCGCGCTCGGCATGGCGCCCGGCGCCGCCCTCGCCTTCATGGTCGCCGGCGCGGTGACCAGCATCCCCGCCGCGATGGCGGTCTACGCCCTCGCCCGCCGCCCGGTATTCCTGTGGTACCTCCTGCTGGGCCTCGCCGGCGCGCTGGCCTCGGGGGTGCTGTACCAGGCGGTGGCGTGAGGGGGGGCGGCGCGCGGATCGCCTGTCGGGACGGCCCCCTCCCCAACCCCTCCCCCCATCGGTCGCCCGAACTTTCCTTTGGATGCCGAGCGAGGGAGAGGGGCTCTCTCCGGGCGGCGCGACGACAAAGCCCCTCTCCCTCGCGCCGACGGCCACGAGAACGCACGGACTCGCCACGGGGGGAGGGGTTGGGGAGGGGGCGGCCTGACGCAATACGGGAGGCGGCGCGGTTTACTCATTCAGCCCCCAAGCCCCGCCTGGATGGCCTCGAGGACACCCTCGGTATTGCCGAGAACCTCGTTGTTCCGGAACCGGATGACGCGATAGCCCCGTGCTTCGAGGTGTTCCGTGCGTTCGGCATCCTTCACGCGTTCCGCCGCATGCCGGCCGCCGCTTGACCGCCCCGCCCCGCCGGCCCCGCCCCGCCCCTGTGCGAAAAAACCGGTGCACGTGCGGCCCGGGCCTGTATGATTGGAACTGCGGCGACGAACAGGGGGGCACAGGCCATGCACGACGAATACGACGACAACGGCTGGACTGCGGGGTTCCGCTCCAGGCGCACCTGGATCCGCGGCTTCTTCATGCTCGTGTTCTTCGTGATCCTGTGGTTCGTGCGGCTGTTCCTGATGCTGGTCGCGGTCTTCCAGTTCGGCGCCCAGCTGATCATGCGCCGGCCGGTTGCCCGCGGCCTGCCGCTGGGGCGCAGCCTTTCGACCTACCTGGAGCAGATCGCGCTGTTCCTGACCTACAATAGCGAGGACAAGCCGTTCCCCTTCGCGCCGTGGCCGGACCCGGGGCCGGGCGCGGAAGACGAGAGCGAGGAAGGCGAGGACTGGGAGGCCTACGAACCGCCGGCACCGGAGCCCGCGCCGCCGCCCGCCGCGGCGTTCGAACCCGAGCCGGAACCGGAACCCAAGCCGGAACCGGAACCCGAGCCGGAGCCCGAACCGGAGCCGGAGCCGAAACCCGCGGCGAAGGCCAAGGCCAAGCCGAAGGCCGGGCGCAAGAAGAAGGGCGGGTCGAAGAAGGCGACGGAGAAGGCCGACAACCCGGGCGAGGACGCATCTGACGACGCCGAAGACGCCGACGACTCCGCGGCCGACAACCCGGACGAGGACGCGGCCACCGACGAGCCCGGCGGCCGCCCGCCGCCCCGCCCCGACGCGTGAGGACGTGCTGACACGGCAAGGCTGACGGCCGAAGTCCCCGGCGCGGCAGACGACGCTGGGCCGCACGACGACGGCCGAGAGCTACGATTACGATGCGTTCTCGAACCGCCTCCTGTCGGTGGCGTCCGCGGGCGACCGGCGCGGCGGCGGCGCGCTCCGCGAGCTCTCCTACGGCGACAGCGGCAATACGGCAACCGACGGCCGGGACGGCCGCGCGCTCGCCTACGAATACGACCAGGCCGACCGGCTGGTCGCGGTCAGCGACGGCGGCGTCGAGATCGCCCGCTACGTCCACAACGCCCTCGGCCAGCGGGTCGCCAAGGACGCGAACGGCGGCGTCGTGCACTACGTCTACGATACCGCCGGCCGGCTGATCGCCGAGCATGACGGCGCGACGGGCGCCGTCATCGCCGAGTATGTGTGGCTGGCCGGCGCGCCGCTGGCGTATGTGCGGGGCGGCGCGACCTACTGGGTCCACGGCGACCATCTCGGCACGCCGCAGCTGCTCACCGACGGCGCGTTCGCCCCCTCCCCTCCCCCTGTGGCGGGTCCGGCCATCGCTCCCGATCGTCGCCGCAGGGGCCGGCCGGCGCCATGGGCCGCGCATCGCGGATGCGAGTATCCCCGCCGAGGGCCACGGAGCGCCACGGGCGCGGATGTTCGATGCGCGCCCCGACCCGTGGCCATCCCGCTCCGTGGCCTGGCTCTGGATCTGACAGCGCCGGTCGCCCGCCGGCCGGCGTTGCGTGGGTAACGGCCCGAGCCGCCGCCCTACTCCGCCGCGCGCAGCGCCGCGGCCATCTCCGCGATCTCCGTGACGTCGCGCACCAGCCCGCTCCGGCCGTACCAGAGCGCGCAGTCCGGGTTGTTGCGGAAGGCGCCCTGGAAGGCGCGCATGCGGTGCTTGAGGTGCATCTCGAAACTTTCCTGCGCCCGTGCGCGACCTGCGCCGGCCCCGTTGCCGCCGGGCACGGCGAATTTACCGCCACGGCGCGGAATTTCGGCTACACTCGTCTTCGATTTCGCAAATCATCCGGGAACCGGCGCGGGCCCCCGCCATCGGGGACCATGGCGGTGGCGGCCTCCGCGTCGGGCGGAAGGAGGCCTGTCATGGCGCATACCACATTCACACATGCCAGTCGTCGCCGGCGCGCCGGCGCATGCTGCGGCGTCCTTGCCGCCGTCGCCCTGATGCTGTCGGCGGGGCCGGCGCCGGCAGCGCCGCAGACCCTCGGCCTGGTCGCAACGCAGCAGCCGGTGCCGATGCTGTGCGACCAGGACGGCTGCGCGGCCCAGCTCAGCAGCTTCTGCCTGCAGCGCGCGCGCAAATCGCCGAGCCACGGCGCCCGCTACCGCGTCGCCGGCGGCGCCGGGCTGTGGCTGCACGTCACCGAGGCCGGTGGCGCCCGGCGGACGGTGCCCGCCGCGGGCCTCGTGCAGCTGGCGTCCGCCCGCGGCAACACCGCCATCGAGGCCCGCGTGAGCGCCGCCGACCGGGACATCCTCGGGGCGGCATCGCTCGCCGTCGCGGTCGGGCCGCTGGTCACCCTGCTACCCGTGGCCACGCCCGGCGATCCCGAGCCGATCACGCCGGCGGAGGCCGCGTTCGCCGCCGGGCCGGCGCGGCTCGTGGCCGCCGCCATCTTCGACTCCCCGCTGGGCGAGAGCCTCAACATCCTCGACCGGGCGATCAATGCCGTCGACCGCCGGGCGCGCCTGTCCGACCAGGCCCGCCGCGCGCTGTGGACGCGGGTCGCCGGCGCGGCAGCCGGCCGGGCCGAACCGGCGGCCCGGGTCTACGCCGCCTGCCTCGACGACCTTGCGCGGCGCGTCGTCTACGGCCTGCGCGACTGCCTCGAGGGCCGGCGCGACGAGATGCTGATTCGCGCCAACACGGCACTGTGGACCGCGCTCGAGACCGGCAGCTAGGGCATCGTCCGTTCGGATGGAATCGGTTCCGGACCACAGCGCGACCTCATGCTTCGAGACGGCTGGTTTGCAGCCTCCTCAGCAAGAGGGCACGGACATCGGAGCCTCATGCTGAGGAGGGCCGAAAGGCCCGTCTCGACGCATGAGGTCGCGCCGATGCGGCCGAGCCCAACGTAACGGATTTCCCTCCAGCGGTACGTTTTCCGGTCGCGATTCGGCGCGGAGCCCAATTTTCTGCGCTTTTTGCGCCGTTTGAACGCCGCGATTTACGAATTCTTCATTTTTAGATGGCTTTGATACGTATTGAAGGTTGCTTTGCCGGCGCCTTGGTTCGCGGCAGTCAGGCGAACCGGCGCGGGCCACCCGCCAGGATCGGCGGACCCGCCCGGCGGGCGACCATGCCACTTGGCACTCATTGTCTGAACGGAGAGAGGACAACGATGAGCAGCAAGGACGATATGGTGGAGTTGGTCGCCAAGACCACCGGTTGCACCAAGACCAGTGCTCGTGAGGCAGTCAACAAGATGTTCGACTCGATCATGAAGCAAACCAAGAAGGCCGGCGAATTCCAGATCCCGGGCTTCGGCAAGTTCAAGGTCCGTCATCGCGCCGCCCGCAGGGGCCGCAACCCGCGGACCGGCCAGACCATCCAGATCCGCGCCAGCAAGTCCGTCGGCTTCAAGCCGGCCGCGGCCTTCAAGGGCTCGCTCTGACGCAGTGAGGAACGCCGGGGCCGGGGGTCGACATCCGGCCGTCCCGCCCCGGCGCGATTACCGAAGCGCCGTCCCGCCGCCGCGCGGGGCGGCGCTTCCGCTTGTCCGGGGGTGGCCGCAGGCGGAGCGGCCCTCGGTGCAGCGCCGGTCGTGGCCTACTGGCCGATCGTCTGCGAGACCCGCATCGAATAGACGCGGCCGTCCTTGATCTCGAGCGAGACCGGATACGGGCGCCAGTTCCACATCTCGGCGCCGATCGCCGCCACCGGCCGGGTCTCGGTCGGCTCGCCGAGAACCTCGCGGACGCGCGATTGCGGATCGCCAAGGCGCAGCGAGGAGAAGCTGTACTCGTCGACGCGCTTGTCGCCGGTCAGCTGGATCGACACGACGCGGCGGTCGTCGTCGAAGCCGATCACCCAGTAGGGCAGCCTGGTGCCGGGCGGCACGTTCATCTGCACCGGCCACACGCGCAGCGTCACCTCGCCCTGGCGGACCTCCTTGCCGGCCTTGCCGAAGCGCATCGCAACCTCGCGCAGCGACTCGCCGATGCGCACCGGGCCGATGCGCAGGCAGTCGCGCCACGGCGCGGCCACGTCCGACGCCGGCCTGGTGGCGTCGACGCAGGTCAGCCCTTCGACGGTGACGCGGAACTCCTCGGCCGCATCCGCGTCATGCGGGCGCGGCAGCATCACGAGAACGCACAGCGGGATGGACAGCAGCAGCGCCCGGCGGCGCCGGTTCCAGGACATCATGACCGGCAGGCCCTCCTCCGGCCCGGTTGTGTGGCACGCATGGTCGTCCCATCACAACACGCGGCGTCTTAATGGCCGGTAAACCGGGGACGGGCGGCGCTCAGTCCGGGGCGATCGGCTTGGGCCGCGGCAGCGGGATCTCGGCGTCGCCGCCGGCCGGCAGGTCCGACAGGCATTCCAGCGGCCAGACGTCGTAGACCGGATGCTCGAGCGCGTTCAGCGCCGGCGACGAGGCGAACATCCAGCCGTGGAACAGGTCGCTTCTCGGCTCGCCGGGCCGGGTTTCGTAGATGTCCAGGAACACCGCCGATTCCGGCGGCTCGGTCGGCGGCGTGCGGTCGCAGGCGCGGACCACGATCTCGAGCGTGCCGAAGGTCAGGGTCTGGCCGACCGCGACTTCGAAGGTCACGGTGCGCGCAGTGACCTTGTCGAGCCCCTGCAGCACCACCGCCTTGCCGGGGATCGCTGCGGCCGGCCCGGCCGGCACGATTAGCAGGCAGGCGGCCGCGAACGCCGCCCGGGCATGTGTCCGCGCTTCGAAATGCACCCTCGGTCTCTGGCTTCGGTTCCGCATCGTCCCTGCCATAGATCAGGAATATGGCATTGCCGGGGCGGTCCCGGCCGGTCGCCGCCGTGCCGCCGTCACCGGCCGCTCTCCAGCTCGTCGGTCACCAGGAAGATCACCTTGCCGAGCATCTCCTCGAGCGAGATGATGTCTTTGGTGTTGGTGAACTCGCCGTTGTGCGCCAGCATCGTCGTGCTGGCGCCCGGGTCGATGCGGATGTACTTGCCGCCGAGCAGACCCTCTGACGACACCGTGGCGACGCTGTCCTCCGGCAGCCGGATGTCGGGCCGGATGGTCATGCGGACGACGGCGCGGAAATCCGTCATGTCGACGCTCTGCGCGACGACGCTGCCGATCTTGACGCCGCCGACGCGGACATCGCTGCCCTCCGCCAGCCCGTCGACCGCATTGAACCGGGCGGTTACGGAATAGCCGGTCACCGGGCGGATATCGGTGGTGCTGTATGCGAAGGCGAGAAACAGGCCGGCGACGACCAGCACGACCGCGCCGAGCACGGTCTCGATGATGTTGCGCGTCACGGCCCGGCCCCCGGCGAACCGTTTGACTCGCCCTCGTCTTCGCGCCGCGCCAGCCGCTTCTGCTCGACCGCCAGGATGACCTTGGCCAGCAGCTCCTGGAACAGGATCGAGCCCTGGGTGTATTCGATGGCATCGCCGTCGGCCAGCAGGTCGGGACTGCCGCCCGGGTCGAGCCGTATGAAACGGCCGCCCAGCATGCCTTCGCTGGTGACGATGGCGACGCTGTCCTGCGGCAGCTCGACGCCGGGATCGATCTCCAGCGTCACGGCGGCGCGCTGCGTCGCGGAGTCATAGTCCATGGCGATGACCCGGCCGACCCTGACCCCCGCCAGGCGCACCGCCGAGTCGACGTGCAGGCCTTCCGCGCTCGCGAACTGCGCCGTCACCCGGTAACTGCCGATGGCGCCGCCGCCGGGACCGGCGGACAGGATGAACAGCACGGCCAGCACGCCGACCGCCACCGCGCCGACCAGCGTGTGCCGAGTCGACTCCGGCAGGCGCCGGCGGCGCCGCGCCGCACCCGTGCTCAGTTCGGCTGCCACGGCTCGTAGTCGCCGGTCGCCTTGTCGCGACGGCCGCCGGCCAGCAGATGGCCCGGCGGACGGTAGGCCGCCTCGCTGCCGGTCGGGTTGGGCGCGTGCGGCCGCTGCCAGTCGGCATGCGGCACGCCGCCGCCGATCGGCGGCTCGTCGATCGTGTAGTGCAGCCAGGCGTGCCATTCCGGGGGCACGCGGCTGGCCTCCGCCTCGCCCTTGTACACGACCCAGCGGCGGCGCCGGCGTCCCTTCGGTTTGCGCCGGTCCTGGTAGTAGCGATTGCCGAAACTGTCGGTCGCGACGAACTTGCCGAAGGCGGCCGTGAAGATGCGGGTCCAGGTATTGGCCATGCTGTGAAACTCCTGCTTGCCGGCCGGGCCGAATGCGGCGCGACTATGCCACCGCCGGCCCCGCCCGTCCAGTGCGCCGCGCGCTTGCCGCGGCGCTTTTTGTGGGGCAGGTTCGAGGCCGTTCGAACACGGTCGGAGACAGGGCCATATGACGCAGAGCCGGGCGCAGACGGAAGACCCCAGGCGGCGCCTTCGCACCGGCGCGCTGCTGATGATCGTCGCGATGTCGGCGCTCGGGCTGTTCCCGACCGGTGCGCGCTTCGCCTATGCCGGCGGCAGCACGCCGGAAACGGTCGCCGTCGCGCGCCACCTGTTCACGCTGCTGTTCGTGGTCGCGCTGCTGCCGCCGGAGGGCGGTGCGGGGCGTCTGGCCACCCTGGCGCTGCCGCCGCGCCTGCTGCCGAAGGCCATCGGCCTCGGAGCCCTGCTCGCGGTCTACTCCTGGGCCTATACCGCGGCGATCGCCTATATCCCGGTGTCGCTGGCGGTGCTGCTGCTCTACACCTTCCCCGCCCAGGTCGTGCTGATGACCGCGCTGCTCGGCATGGAGCGGGCGTCGCCGCTGCGGCTGGCGGCCTTTGCGCTGGCCTTCGCAGGCGTGGCCCTGGCCGTCGGGATCAACGCCGCCGACCCCGATCCCCGGGGGATCGCGCTGGGCCTGCTGGCAGCCTCCGGCCTGGCGCTGGTCACCGTCCTTCTGGCCCGCATGACCGGCATGAGGGAGCGCCGCGCCGCAACCGCCAGCTTCACGCTCGTTGCGGTCGTGCTGACCGCCGCGGCGGTCGTGGCGGGACCGGGCTTCGCGCTGCCCGCATCGGCGCCGGCCTGGGGCGGGCTGGTCTTCGCCGGCGCCGCCGCCGGCCTCGGCGTCACGCTGTTCTTCGCGGCGCTGCCGCTGCTCGGGCCGGTCCGCACCGCCCTGTTGTCGAACCTGGAGCCGGTGGTGGCGACGCTCGGCGCCGTCGCCGTCCTCGGCGAGCGGCCCGGGGTGGCGCAATTCGCAGGCATCGCGATGGTGCTCGGCGCCATCCTGCTGATCCAGCGCGGCGAACGGAACGGCTGAGCGCAGCACACGCCGCCGCCGGCACACGCCGGGCGCGGAAGAAAATTACCAGATTTCGGAAAAATCCGGAACGTGGCCACAATATATATTGTTCACCACTATATTTTGTATTAATCTGCCCAAAGAGTCCCAAATATTGGGATAATTCGAGGCATCTGGGGGTTTGTTCAGCTCCGGAAGGGCGTTCCAAACCGATCGAAGCAGACAGCCACGGGCAGTCCTTCCCGCGGGCGAGCAAGGAGAGTTTGACGGCATGCGTATCCAGCGCCGGTTCACCAAGGACGGGAAATCGCCCTACGCCGACATCGAATTTCGCGAGACGGCGAGCGAGATTCGCAACCCCGACGGATCGCTCGTGTTCCGCCTCGAGAAGATGCAGGTGCCGGCGTCCTGGAGCCAGGTGGCTGCGGACGTGCTGGCCCAGAAGTATTTTCGCAAGGCGGGCATCCCGGCCGCTCTGAAGCCGGTGCCCGAGGAGGATGTGCCGCAGTGGCTGTGGCGCCGGCAGGCGGACGAGGCGGCGCTGGCCAAGCTGCCGAAGGACGGGCGCAGCACGCGCGAGACCGACGCGCGCGCCGTGTTCGACCGGCTGGCCGGGACCTGGACCTATTGGGGCTGGAAGGGCGGCTATTTCGATTCGGAAGCGGATGCACAGGCCTATTTCGATGAAATGCGCTGGATGCTGGCGACCCAGATGGGCGCGCCGAATTCGCCGCAGTGGTTCAACACCGGGCTGCACTGGGCCTACGGCATCGACGGTCCCAGCCAGGGGCATCACTACGTCGATCACAAGTCAGG
>CAYFYY010000009.1:19285-21278 GCA_964347475.1 uncultured Flavobacteriales bacterium | reverse complement strand
ACCGGTGAGGTCGTCCCGTCAACCTCGGCCTATGAGCGTCCGCAGCCGCATGCCTGTTTCATCCAGTCGGTCGGCGACGACCTGGTCAACGAGGGCGGGATCATGGATCTGTGGGTCCGCGAGGCCCGCCTGTTCAAGTACGGCTCCGGCACCGGCAGCAACTTCTCGCGCCTGCGCGGTGAGAACGAGCCGCTGTCCGGCGGCGGCAAGTCGTCCGGCCTGATGAGTTTCCTGAAGATCGGCGACCGCGCCGCCGGCGCCATCAAGTCGGGCGGCACCACCCGGCGGGCCGCCAAGATGGTGACGGTCGACATCGACCATCCCGACATCGTGGAATACATCAACTGGAAAACCCTCGAGGAACAGAAGGTCGCGGCGCTGGTCGCCGGTTCGAAGATGTGCGGCCGGCACCTCAACGCCGTGATCGCGGCCTGCCACACCGCGGGATCGGCGCGTCTCGACGACGCCGAGCGCTACGATCCCCGCCGCAACCCCGACCTCAGGCAGGCGGTGATCGCAGCCCGCCGTTCGGCGGTGCCCGAAGCCTACATCCAGCGGGTCATCGAATTCGCCCGCCAGGGCTTCACCGAGATCGAATTCCCCCGCTTCGACACCGACTGGGACTCCGATGCCTACCTGACCGTCTCGGGTCAGAACTCGAACAACTCGGTGCGGGTGACCAACGCGTTCATCGAGGCGGTCCAGACGGATGGCGACTGGGACCTGATCCGCCGCACCGACGGTGCAGTCGCCAAGACGGTAAAGGCGCGGCAGCTGTGGGACGACATCGCCAATGCCGCCTGGGCCTGCGCCGATCCGGGCATCCAGTTCGACACCACGATCAACGAGTGGCACACCTGCCCGGCCTCGGGCCGGATCAACGCGTCCAACCCGTGCTCCGAGTACATGTTCCTCGATGACACCGCGTGCAACCTCGCGTCGCTCAACCTGATGACGTTCCGGCGCAAGGACGGCACCTTCGACATCCCCGCCTTCGAGCACGCGGTGCGGCTGTGGACGATCACGCTCGAGATCGCCGTCCTGATGGCACAGTTCCCGTCCCGCGAAATCGCCGAGCTCAGCTACCGCTACCGCACGCTCGGGCTCGGATACGCGAATATCGGCGCGCTCCTGATGGCGAGCGGTCTGGGCTACGACAGCGAAGAGGGTCGGGCGCTGTGCGGCGCGATCAGCGCGCTGATGACGGGCACAGCCTACGAGACGTCGGCCGAGATGGCCGAGGAGCTGGGGGCGTTCCCGGGATATGCCGAGAACGCGGACGCGATGCTGCGGGTCATGCGCAACCACACCCGCGCCGCCAGCGGCGCCGTCGAGGGTTACGAGGGTCTGTCGGTCAAACCGGTGGCGCTGGACCGGGCGAAGTGCCCGCAGAGCGACCTTGCCGACGCCGCGGCGGCCGCCTGGCAGCAGGCGCTCGAACGTGGCGAGCGACACGGATACCGGAACGCCCAGGCCACCGTCATTGCGCCAACGGGGACCATCGGCCTGGTCATGGACTGCGATACCACAGGCATCGAGCCGGATTTCGCGCTGGTCAAATTCAAGAAACTGGCCGGGGGCGGCTATTTCCGAATCATCAACCGGACGGTGCCGCTGGCGCTGCGCACGCTCGGCTATTCCGAAACCGAAATCGCCGACGTCATCGCTTATGCGGTGGGACACGGCACGCTGCGCGACGCGCCGGGCGTCAATTACGAGCGCCTCGGCGAGAAGGGCTTCACGGCGGCCCAGTTCTGCGCCCTCGAATCGTCGCTGGCGAACGCCTTCGATATCACCTTCGCATTCAACAAATGGACGCTCGGCGAGACGTTCTGCACCGAGGTCCTCGGCTTCCGCGACAGCGATCTCGAATCCGTCGGCTTCAACATGCTGGAATCGCTCGGCTTCACCCGGCAGGAGATCGAGGCGGCCAACACGTATTGCTGCGGGGCGATGACGCTGGAGGGCGCGCCGCACCTCAAGGACGAACACC
>CAYFYY010000009.1:0-19275 GCA_964347475.1 uncultured Flavobacteriales bacterium | reverse complement strand
CTTCGACATCCTGTTCGTGTTCAACCAATGGACGCTCGGGTCGGAGTTCTGCACCGATGTGCTGGGCATCCCGGCTGAGAAGCTGAACGATCCGACCTTCGATCTCTTGAAGCATCTTGGCTTCAAAAAGGCAGAGATCGATGCCGCGAACGACCATGTTTGCGGAACGATGACGCTGGAAGGCGCGCCGCACCTCAAGGACGAACACCTGCCGGTATTCGACTGCGCCAATCCCTGCGGCAAGTCGGGCCAACGGTTCCTGTCGGTCGAGAGCCACATCCGGATGATGGCCGCGGCACAGCCCTTCATATCGGGAGCCATTTCCAAGACCGTCAACATGCCGCACGCGGCCACCATCGATGCCTGCAAGGAGGCCTACATGCTGTCCTGGCGGCTCGGCCTCAAGGCCAACGCGCTGTATCGCGACGGCTCCAAGCTGAGCCAGCCGCTGTCGGCCTCTCTGCTGTCCGACGACGAGGCGGAAGCGGCGGAGCTGACGGCCAGCGCCGCCGAGGCGCCGGTCGCGGCGGCGCCTATGATGGCCGAGAAGATCGTCGAGCGGATCATCGAGCGGCGCGCGGAGCGGCGCCGCCTGCCGGGTCGCCGCAAGGGCTATACGCAGAAGGCGATCGTCGGCGGACACAAGGTCTATCTGCGCACCGGCGAGTACGAGAACGGCTCGCTCGGCGAGATCTTCATCGACATGCACAAGGAAGGCGCCGCCTTCCGGTCGCTGATGAACAACTTCGCGATCGCCATCTCGATCGGCCTGCAGTACGGGGTGCCGCTGGACGAGTTCGTCGAGGCCTTCACCTTCACGCGGTTCGAGCCGTCCGGCATGGTCGAGGGCAACGATGCGATCAAGATGTCGACGTCGGTCCTCGACTACATCTTCCGCGAGCTGGCGATCTCGTACCTGGCCCGCAACGACCTGGCCCATGCGGAGCCGGCCGATGTCCTGCCAGACGCGCTCGGCAACGGTGCCGACGAGGGCGACCTGCCGGAAACCGAGGATCCGACGATCGCGGCGATCCAGAAAGTCGCCAGCAGCGGCTTCATGCGCTCGCAGCGCCTGCTGGTGTACCGGGGCGGCGGGCACCGCAAAGCGGCCACACTGGCTTCGGCCGGCGGCGCGGCGGCTGTGGCCACGCCGCAGCTCGGCTCGCTTCAGCTGGATCCGGACCTGGCGGCGGCGCCAGACGACAGGCGCGACCGGATGCGCGAAGCGCGCGCCAAGGGCTATGAGGGCGACGCGTGCGGTGAATGCGGGAACTTCACGCTGGTGCGCAACGGCACCTGCATGAAGTGCGTGACATGCGGTTCGACGAGCGGATGCTCGTGACCGCAAGGGGGCCGAGGCCCCAGCGGATCGACCGTTGGCCCCTGTAAATTGGTGCTCCCTGTAAACTCGGAGGGTCGGGGCCCGCCCTCCGGCTTTTTTTGGCCAGGTCGATCCGCCACCAGGCATTTTTCACAGCGCGCATCATTACCGGGTGTCGCAGCCCGCGCAAGGGGTTATATTCGCGGCAGCATCGTCGCGCTATCCGCTGACGCGCGCCGCTTGGGGGTGGTGCGCGGTCGGGCGGCGCCCTGAAGGAGGAAGACACGGCCATGGCTGGTGACATCGCAAGAGCAATCAAGGATTTGGGCATCACCCTGCCGGAGCCGTCCACTCCGGTTGCCAATTACGTGCCCTGCGTCATCGCAGGAAGCCTGCTGCACGTCTCGGGACAGATACCCATGAACAACGGCAAGCTCATGTTCGCCGGCAAGGTCGGCGCCGACCTCTTCGTGCCGGAGGCACAGATGGCGGCACGTCAATGCGCGTTGAACATCCTTGCGCAGGCCAAGGCCGCCCTGGGCGGAAACCTGGACCGGATCGTCGGCATCGTCAAGCTGGGCGGGTTCGTGAACTGCACGCCCGACTTCACGGAACACCCGCAGGTCATCAACGGCGCATCCGACCTGATGGTCGAGATCTTCGAAAAGAAGGGCGAACACGCCCGGTTTGCGGTCGGTGTGGCATCCTTGCCGATGAACGCGTCCGTCGAAGTCGACGCGATCATAGAAATCCTCTGAAACTCAGGCAGATGTCCGATCCGGGCCAGTCCGCTCGGGCGACCTAGGGCACCGACGCCTGCCGGCGTCGGGTTGGGGACGACGTCGTGACCGGTGCCTTGGCATCGTCGTGTGCCGTACCATGCTTGCGCAGCATGAAATCGAAGGCCTCGTGGCGCATCGGCCGCCCGATGTGATAGCCCTGACCGAAGTCGCAGCCGAGTTTGCGCAGGGACGTCAGAAGCGCTTCGGACTCGATGCCCTCGGCAACGACCGTAAGGCCGAGATCGTGTGCCAGGTCGATCATCGCGCGCACGATGACGGCATCGCTGTTCTCGTCCGTCATGTTCATCACGAAGGTCTTGTCGATCTTGAGTTCGTCGATGGGCAGGCTCTTCAGGTAGGCCAGGGAGGACTGGCCGGTCCCGAAGTCGTCGATCGCAATGCGCACCCCGCACTCCCTGAGGTCGCGGATTGCCGCAAGGGCGCAATCCGGATCGGTCATGATCGCATCCTCGGTTATCTCCACCGTGAGCGTGCCTGGCCGGATCTCGCGGTTCTCGATGAGCCGCGCCACCGAACCCGGCAGATCCTCTTCCAGCAGGTTGCGGGGCGACAGGTTCACCGACATCCCGATGTCGTGCCCGCTGGCCTGCCAGGCGCCGAGATGCTTGGTCGCGGTACGCAGGATCCACCTTGTCAGCGGCCCGATGAGCCCGGACTGCTCTGCCAGGGTGATGAACTCGATGGGCGGCACGATGCCGTACCGTGGGTGGTCCCACCGTATCAGGGCCTCGACGCTGGCCATCCGACCCGTGGCGATTTCGATCTGTGGCTGGTAGAAAAGCACCAGCTCGTCGCCCTCCATCGCCTGCCGCAGTTCGCCGCTCATGGACAGATTGCGCACGCTGTTGTGGTCCCTGTCCTCGTCATAGGCGGCGATCGTTGTTCCGTCGCGCTTGGCCATGTACATCGCGACATCCGCGCTCCGCATCAGTTCCGCCGCGGTCTCGCCGTGCTCGGGATAGAGTGCGGCGCCGATCGACACGCCGACATCGAGCATCAGGTCCTCGACCGGGAATGGCTGGCTGGTCGCCAGGGCAACCCGTTCCGCGATCTGCCGCACCTGTTCCACGCCGGAGACGGACGGCAGAAGGACGGCGAACTCATCGCCGCCGAGACGCGCCACGGTATCCGATTCGCGCAGCGGCGAGCCCAGCGTCCTGCCGACGGCGATGAGCAGCGAGTCGCCGACCGCATGGCCGAGCGTGTCGTTGATCTCCTTGAACCGGTCCAGATCGAGAATGAGGAGGGCGAGCCGGGTGTTGCCGCGTTTCGAGGCGGCTATGGCATGGTCCAGCCGATCCATCAGCAGCGTCCGGTTGGGCAGGCCTGTCAGGGCATCATGCAGCGCAAGGTACTCCAACAGCTCCTGCTGCGCCTTGCGCTCGGCGATATCGCGCGCGACCAGCACATAATGTGACTGCCCGTCGATCGAGGCCCGGTCGACGGTTGCTTCGATTTGCACGACATCACCGCTCTGGGTACGGCCCGTCAACTCGGCGCCGCGCGGCGTGTCGTGGGCCAGCGCTTCCAAGTCGTCGATTGCCGTCAGGCCCGGCAGAAACCGGCTCAGCCGCTGCCCGCCGAGCACGCCGGATGCGGAGCCAAACAGGGCCTCCGCTGCCGGATTTGCGAGCCTGATCACAAGGTCGTCCGAGATGGTCAATATGGCCTCGGAACTGCTTTCCACGACACTGCGCATCAACGCATTCGTGTGCCGCAGGCGCGTGCCGCGCAGCGCCAGCACGAAACCCTGGCGTTCGATTCGACGGAACAGGGCAAAGAGGTAAAGAAGCGCCGCAATGGCCGTCCACGGGGTGATGTCGAGCATGAGCGGCGTTGCCGCCTGGACCGCGGTGGACAGCACCATGGAGACGACGAACACCCCCATGACGGCAGCCAGGCCATAGCGCCAGGACCACACGCGAAACCGCCGCCCGAGGGCGAACGCGACAATTGCCGCGCCGGCGAGAACGAGCCATGCCGCGCTGCGATGCAGGGTCCGGCCCTGGGTCAGCGACTCGTAGGTCAGCGCCTGGATGATCGCGCCCGGCAGTGCGGTGTAGAGCGGAACGGCATAGGTATCGCCGAGTTCGACCGCCCGCGCGCCGACAATGACCTTCTTGCCGGTGAACGTTCCGGCCTCGAAGCGTCCTTCCATGACGTCGACGAACGACATGCTGGGGATCGAATCCGGCCGGATGCCGTAGTCGATATGAAAGATCCCGGACGGTGCCACGCTCCACCCGGCGAGCGACGCCGGCATCGTTGCGACCAGTTCTTCCTGCCAGAAGTCGTTCACGGAATGGCGGCGGATCAGGCCGTCGCGATCCGGCACCGTGTTGACCGACGCGATCCGTGCATGCTTGCGAAACAGCGGCAGCGGAGCGGTGTAAACGATTTCGGTCCGGCCCGCCCCGAGCGCGGCCTTTTGCCGGAACACCGGGAGAATGATCCGCCCGGGCGCACGGGCGAGCGCGGCCGCGAGCGCCTCATCCTCGGCCGGCCGGGACCACGAGCTGAAGTCGATGTCGAGCGCGATTACGGTCGCACCGTCCTCGACCAGCCGGTCGACGACTGTGGCATGATAGGTCCGCGGCCACGGCCAGACATCGAGCTGCTTGAGGCTGCGCGGATCGATCCCGACGACGACGAGCTCGCCGGAGGCGGCTCGGCCAGCCAGCTTGAACCGCAGTTCTTCCACCGCGCGTTCCAGAGGTGCGAAGCCTCCGGCCAGGTACACCGCCGCCACGAGTCCGAGCGCAATGGCCTGGTGTCGCCAGCGCGCCGACCAACGTGCGAATCTGCGATTATTTGCCGATCCTCTGCTCATATGCCCCATCGTCACGTTGCGCACGCGATGTCCCCAGACTGTCGGCCGGTCAATCGACCCACCGTGATTTCCCATGTTCTCCTGCGGCTTGTCGCAGCGCGGCGTACGTTGCGCAGCTGCGTTGCGCCCGACCGTCGACCGACGCGGTCGACAACCGCTTCTGCCCCGACCCGTCTCGATCTTCCTGCTGTCGCCTCCGCGGGTCTCTGTTCCTGTCAGTTTTCGCCGACTTTTCCGCCGGGTCCGCCGGATCCGGGCGAAGACTTGCCGGTATTCGACCCGTCGCGATTCGACTGGCCGGGTTTCGACTTGTCCCGACTGGATTTGCCGGAATTCGCATTGCCCGCTTGCGAGTTACCGCTATTCGCACCGACTGCATCCGACCCGTTGGCGCCGGGCTCGGCGGCGGCCGGGCCGACCGACGCGGGCTCACTCGGGACCGGCGCCTCAAGGTCGACGACGTTGCCCTGCGGGCTCTTGCCGTTGACGGCGAGGTCGATAGCGCCGCTCTCGATCCCCGCCGTTGCGGTCCAACCCTCCCGGACCATCTCGCTGCGTTCGTTATGCGCCGAGGTGACGCGGACCATACCCTCGGCGACGGAGACCTGCGCATGGTTCGACGCCACGACGACGGTGAACACCGTGCCTTTGACCGTTGCCGCGAGGTACGGCGTGCGAACTTCGAAGTTCCGCGACTCCCGCGTTTCCATGCGGTACAGCAGCGTTCCGAAATTCTGCATCACGCCCAGCCTGCCGGTGGCCGCGTCCTCGGGTATCGTAACTTCGCTGTTGGGATAGACCGTGATGCTGTCGCCGCGGCGCACCAGCATCACCGTGGCCTCGTCACCCGTCACGATCGTGGTCCCGGCGGGCACCGGATATCCGCGGCTCGCCGCGTACTGCTCCACTTCGTCGACGATCACCATGGCGGCGCCTTCGGCGGCAGATATCGTCCAATGTCCGCCAGCGGCCTGGGCCGGTACGAGGCCCATCAGGCACGCGACCGCGCCTGCGAGTATTGCGCGCGCCCTGCGGCTTCCGCCCGATCGCCCTTTTCGTCGATCTTCAGGCATTGTATCCTCCCGAAATCCAACAGAAATTTCGGAATTTATATTTTAATCATTCTTATGTAAACCAGTGTACGAAAATATTAAGAAATTGATAAGAACAACCGATTACATTTTATTTCGATTTTTATTTAAATTTCTCCGGAATATCGCGCAGGCGGGCCGTGCCGCGAACGGTTGGCTTCAAGCCCGCCCCCCCAAGCCGCCGCGGCCTGCGTTGTCGGGGCCGCCCCGGGAGCCGCACGACCGGCGCGCGTTCAGGGAAGACCGCCGGCGACACCGCCAACCGTGTCACTGACGGAGCGCTCGACGCTCCGGCCGACATCCTCTGCGGTGCCCGCAGCACCGGCGGCGGCCCCTGTGGCCGCGTCGCCGGCCGCCGCGGCGGTATCGGTCACCGCTGCGGCCGCGTCGCCGAGCGTGCCGTCGACCGCATCCGCCAGCGAGGTGTCGATATAGGGCAGGCTATCCACCGGATCGGTCGTTTCCGCGCGGGTTTCCGTCGGCCGTACCTCGAGATTGCCGTCGACCGCCGTGACCACGGCCGTGAAGCCGGCTTCCACGAGCACGGTCTCGCCGCTGTCCCGGGCCGTCACCAGGACAATGCCCTCGTCCACGGCGACAGCGTCTTGCGATGCCGTGACGTCGACCGTGAACCGCGTGCCCTTGATCGTCACGGCGAGGAGCGGCGTGTCGACTCCGAAGCTTCTGGATTCCCGGGTTTCCATGTCGAACAGGATGCGGCCGAGACGCTGCACGATGCTGTCCGGCGGCTCGTCCGGGTCGCCGGCGATGATGAACCTTGCACCGGGACCGGCGCTCACCGTGTCGCGGCCGCGGACAATCGTGACCCGACCGTCCGGTCCCGTATCGACCAGCGTTCCCGGGGGCAACCGGTCGCCGAGACGCGTCGGCTGCATCCGATCGGCGGCGGCGCCATGCGCGACGCTGCCCACGGCGCGCGCGACCATCCATTCAAGGTGCTGCGCGGCGGACGCCGGCCCCGCGACCAGCAGAACCGACAGGCTCGCCGCCACGATCAGCGCAAGGCCCCGGATTCCTGGAACTCTTTCCCCAAAAGACATGACACTGTCCTCTTACCTCCGAATGAACCGCCGCATGCGTTATACTGATAAAGTATAATACTCTATGGTGATGCGAAAAGTTACTCAATAATTAATACATTGTATGTATTTCAAAAATATCTAAAACTTGAATTAAATACTTGCGCCGGCGCAGCATCGCCGATCGCCGTGATCGCGTCCTGGCCTCGGGCCGACGGTGCGCACCGGACGATGCCGCCGACGGGGCCAGTTGACGCGCGTGGCGTTCTCGCTTATGGCCTCGTTGAGGCTACCGGAGTCGTGACGCACCGATGAAGACCTACCGCTGCCACTGCGGCAACCGCCTCTATTTCGAGAACACCGTCTGCCTGCAGTGCGGTCGCGAGCTCGGATACCTGCCCGACAAGCGGCAGATCGCAGCACTGGAGGCCGGGCCCGACGACATGTGGACACCGGTCGCCCCGGCGCACGGCACCGGACCGTACCGGAAGTGCCAGAACTACGATCCCGAGCAGGTCTGCAACTGGATGGTTCCCGCGGCCGAACCCGACGCATTCTGCCGTGCGTGTCGCCTCAATCGCACCATTCCGGACCTCAGCCTGCCGGAGAACCGGCGCTTATGGCTCCGTGTCGAACAGGCCAAACGACGCCTGATCTATACGCTGGATTCGCTGAATCTTCCTCTCGTCGGCAAGTCGGTCGACCCCGACGCCGGGCTGGCGTTCGAATTCCTGCGTGACGAGGCCCTGCCGTCGGACGAATTCTCCAGTGATGCCGGCGATCAGCACCAGATCCTGACGGGACACCGGTCGGGAATCATCACCATCAACATCGAAGAAGCGGACCCGGGCGCCCGCGAGCGCATCCGCGAGGACATGAACGAGGGATACCGCACGCTGCTCGGCCATTTCAGGCACGAAATCGCGCATTACTACTGGGATGTCCTGGTCCGCGACACGCCGTGGGCAGACCGCTTCCGGCAGCTGTTCGGCGACGAACGCGCGGATTACGACGAGGCGCTTGCCGGCTATTACGGGGATGGGCCGCCCGATGACTGGCCGTCACGGCATATCAGCGCCTATGCCGCCGCCCATCCATGGGAGGACTGGGCGGAAACCTGGGCGCATTATCTGCACATGGCCGATACGCTGGAAACCGCGGAGGACATGGGCCTGTCGATTCGCGGTCGCGCCATCGAGGACATGATCGCCCGCGGCACCGACTGGCGCGAACCGACACTCACCGACTGGCACGAGCTGACGGCGGCGCTGAATGCGCTCAACCGCAGCATGGGCCTGCCGGATGCCTACCCCTTCGCGATTTCGGCCATCGTCGCGGACAAGCTGGCCCTGGTCGGCGAGATCATCGCGTCTGCACCTCGCGCGGACCGGGCTCCTGCTCCCAATCGAAACGGGGCAGCTCGGAGAGGGCGCGCCTGAGGCCCTGGCTCCAGCTTTCCTCCAACTCCAGCAGGAGACGGGAATCGTAATCGAGGACCATGTGGTGCTCGATGGCGAAGCTGTCGCGGGGATAGACGGCGATCTCGACCGGCGGCCCCACCGAGATGTTGCTGCGCATGGTGGACGAGATCGACATCAGCGCGCAGCGCATGGCGTCGCCCAGCGGGGTCTCCGGCGTGATGGCTCGGTCGAGGATCGGCTTGCCGTACTTCGTTTCGCCGATCTGCAGGAACGGCGCCTTGGGCGACGCGGTGATGCAGTTGCCCTGCGGGTAGACCAGGTAGATATTGTGCGGCCGGCCGCGGATCTGCCCGCCCAGGATAAAGCTGGCCTCCAGGCTGCCCTGGGCATCCTCGAAGGCTTCGGCGTGCTCCGACTGGATCTGGCGGCTGATGCGCCCGACGTAATGGGCGGCATCGAACAGGTAGTCGGCGGTGCGCAGGCTCTCCTCGGCATTCGGATTGTCGAGGTCGCGCTGGATGCGGCTCAGTACCGCCTGCGACGTCGCCAGGTTGCCTGCGGTCAGGATGACGAACAAGCGGTCGTCGGCGAGCGGGAAGCAGTGCATCTTGCTGTACACTGTCACGTTGTCGACACCGGCGCTGGTCCGCGAATCGCCGGCGAAGATCAGATGGTCCTTCAGCCGGATGGCAAGGCAATAGGTCACGCTGCGATCCTCCGGCAAGCCGCGATGCGCGGCGTCTTTGCCCGGTTGGAAACAGGAAATTGAAAAACCAACGTATATCTGTAGAATCTGCCGCAATCAATGATCCCGACGGGCACAATGGCATGACAATTCGCTGGCGTGAGTATCCGGCGGCCGGTGTTTACGACGAACTGGTCCGGCCGGGCGGGCGGCTTCGCGTTGCCGCGAAAACGCTGGGCGCGCGGCTCTCGAAGCTCAGCGACGAGGCCATCCGCCAGCGCAAGGCGGCAGCCGATCTGGCCATCCAGACGATGGGAATCACCTTTACCGTCTATTCCCAGAAGGAGGGCGGCAGCATCGACCGGGCCTGGCCGTTCGACATCATCCCGCGGATCATCCCGAAAAGCGAATGGGAGCGTATCGAGGCGGGCCTGCGGCAGCGCGTCAAGGCGCTGAACCTCTTCATCGACGACATCTATCACAAGCAGCAGATCGTCAAGGACAAGGTGTTTCCCGCGGAGGTCCTGGCCAAGTCGCGCAACTTCCGGCCGCAATGCGTCGGCATCGACCCGCCGCTCGGGATCTGGGCGCATATCTGCGGATCCGACCTGGTGCGCGACAAGGACGGCACCTTCTATGTCCTGGAAGACAACCTGCGCGTCCCCTCGGGCGTGTCCTACATGCTGGAGAACCGGCAGGTCATGAAGCGCGTGTTTCCCGGCCTGTTCGAGAACTACAATATCCTGCCGGTCGACGATTACGCGTCGCAGCTCCTGGAGATGCTGGTCTCGGTGGCGCCGAAGACCGCGATACGCCCCGAGGTCGTGGTGCTGACGCCCGGCATCTACAACTCCGCCTATTTCGAGCATGCCTACCTGGCCCAGCAGATGGGTGCGGAGCTGGTCCAGGGCTCCGACCTGTTCGTCGACAAGAAGGACCGGGTGTACATGCGCACCGTGCGCGGGGCCGAGCGGGTCCATGTCATCTACCGGCGGATCGACGATTTGTTTCTCGATCCGGAAGCCTTCAATCCCGACTCGATGCTCGGCGTGCCCGGCCTGATGCGCGCCTGGAAGAAAGGCACGGTAACGCTGGTCAACGCGCCCGGCGCCGGAGTCGCCGACGACAAGGTGGTCTATGCCTACGTGCCGGAGATGATCCGCTACTACCTCGACCAGGACGCGATTATTCCGAACGTGCCGACCTATCGCTGCATGGAGCCGGACGACCTTGCCTACGTACTGGCCAATCTCGACAAGCTGGTGGTCAAGCCCGCGAACGAATCCGGCGGCTACGGGATGCTGATCGGCCCGCAGGCGAGCAAAAAGGAGCGCGCGGCCTTCGGTCGCAAGGTCAAGGCCGATCCGCGCGAATACATCGCCCAGCCGATGCTCAGGCTGTCGACCGTGCCCACGCTGGTGGACAGCCACGCCGAGCCGCGGCACGTCGACCTGCGGCCCTTCATCCTGTCGGGCCGCGAGGTGTCCGTCACCACCGGCGGACTGACCCGGGTCGCCCTGGTCAAGGGATCGACCGTGGTCAACTCGTCGCAGGGCGGCGGCAGCAAGGACACCTGGATCGTCGACGACGCGGAGGATGCGTGATGCTGTCCCGCGTTGCGGAAAACCTGTACTGGCTGGCCCGTTTTATCGAGCGCGCCGAAAACACCGCGCGCATGGTCGGCGTCAACGGTCATCTGCAGCTCGACCTTCCGGCGCGGGCGCGCACCGGCTGGGAGCCGCTGATCGCGATCACCGGCAGCGCGCGCCTGTTTCGCAAATCGTATCGTACGCCGAGCGAGAAGAACGTCGTCGCCTTCCTGGTCAGCGACGAGCGCAACCCGGCGTCGATCATCGGCAGCCTGCGCAACGCCCGCGAAAATGCGCGCACCATGCGGGACATCATGCCGCGCGAGGCGTGGGAGCAGATCAGCGGCCTGCACGCCAACGCCGTCCGCCACATCCGCAAGGACGAGCTGCTGCCGGACCGCGATCGGTATCTGCGATCGATCGTGCACGGCGCGCAGACCATCACCGGTCTCCTCGCCGGCACCATGAGCCAGGATATCGGCTACAATTTCCTGCGCATGGGGCGGAATCTGGAGCGCGCCGACATGACCAGCCGGATCATCGACGTGCGCTCGGCCGACCTCCTGTCCGACCAGGGCGGCGGCCTGCGGCCGTTCGAGACCATCCAGTGGGTGAGCGTCCTGAAATCCCTGTCCGGCTACCAGATGTACCGGCAGCACGTGGACCAGTCGGTGCGTCGCATCTATGTTCTCGAGTTCCTGCTGAAGGACGAGGACTTTCCGCGCGCGATCTTCCACTGCCTCGGCGAGATCGAGGCGTGCCTTGCGCGGCTGCCGCGCAGGAAGAAGGCCGTCGACGCCATCAAGCGGATGCGCAAAGCGGTATCCGACGCCGATCTCGAGACGCTCGAGCAGCGCAATCTGAGCCGCTTCATCGATGACTTCCAGATCATGCTGGCCAGTCTTCACGACTGCATCACGGAAACCTATTTCCGGGCCACGGTGCCGGCCTGAGCGCCCGGCGCCCCGCCACATCTTCCGGGTGGCAGCGCACGAAACCTCCACCCCATTTACCCGACGGCAACGGATCTCGGCGCACAAATGGGTCATGATCGAGCGCCTGCCACGTCCGTTGCGCGTTGTCCTCGACTGGCAGCGCCGCCGGTTCTTTCGCGAGGAAGCGTGGCGGATCACCGGGCCGGCGGACCGCAAGGCGACTGTCGCGGCGGTGGAGGAGGTCGCGGACGACGGGCTGCCGCTCCTCCTGACGCTGCCGAAATTCCCATTCAACCGGCCGTTCGTCGGGCGCGTGCGCGACCGGCGTATCACCGTCAAGCACCGCACCCGGCCGCTGATCTGGCCGATCGGCCCGGGGTCCTATTATTTCGCAGGCCGGATCGATGCCGCCGCCGGCGGCGTCACCATCACCGGCCGGTACATCCTGCGCCCGACGCTCGCCGTCGTGTATTACGCGTACCTCTCGCTCGGCTTCGCGTTTCTGACTGTATCGCTCCTCGCCGCGCTCGGCGGTACCGCGGCCTGGGCGGCGCTCGACGGGCTGAGCCCGGCGCTGCTGCTGTCGGGCCTGAAAATGCTTGGTGTATCGTCCGCCTACCTTGCTCTCGGCTGGCTGCACATCACCCTGGAAAAATGGCTCGACACGGGCAACCGGCGGGCCGTGCGCGAGCTGATGGAGCGGGCGGCGGGACTCGGTTGACGCGAGGCGGCGGCGTCAGCCCGTCGTCTTTCGAAACACCAGCGAGAAATTGTTGGCCGGCATCGGGACCGTCTTGTCCCATTCGAGGCCTTGCGCTGCTGCGACTTCCGCCACCTCGCCCATGTCCCGCACGCCCCACTGCGGATTGCGGGTCCGCAGCGAGCGATCGAAGGCCTCGTTGCTCGGTGCGGTGTGGGCGCCGTCGCGCCGGTACGGCCCGTAGAGGTAGAGCCGGCCGCCCGGCGCGATCAGCGTGCCTGCGCCGGCGATCAGACCGAGGCAAGCCGCCCATGGCGCAATATGGACCATGTTGATGCAGACGATGAGGTCATGCGGCCCGCCGGCGCCGGCGGTCCAGTCCGGCCGGGTCACGTCGATGTCGAGTGGCGGCGCAAGGTTGGGTTGGCCGCTGTGTTCGACCCAGGCGGCGATGCTGGCACGCGCCTCCGCACTGGGATCGCTTGGCTGCCAGTGCACGCCGGGAAAGGCGGCGGCGAAGGCGGCGACGTGCTGGCCGGTGCCGCTGGCGATCTCCAGTGCGCGGCCGGTGCCGGGCACGATCGACTCCAGCACCGAGAGGATCGGGGCCGTGTTGCGTTCCGCCGCCGGCGCATTTTGCTTTCGTCGGCTCCTCGTCTCCTCGCCAACCGTGGCACGACGCAGAGAAGCGTCGCCGGCCTGCCCGCTCTCTTGGTCCGGCATCGATGAAACCGTCCTTCCCGTGTCGTTTCCAGCATGGCCGCTCTTGGCGAACGCGACAAGAGTGCGCTAAACCTCAAGCCCGCCGCCGGGCGATCCGCCTGAACGGGCAGAATAGGCCGCCGGGGTGGCCATACGCCACCCCGGGGGCATTCAAGTGTTTCAGCCGCCGGCCTTCCTGGCCTCGGCGAGCCACTGATCGAAGGTGTCGCGGTTGGCCGCGATCCATTCCTCGGCGTGACGCTGGATGTCCTCCGCGCTATCCTCGCCGGCGTTCATCTTCGCATTCTGCGCGAAGATGTCCTCCAACGGAATGCGCACAACCTCGAACAGCTTCTTCGCTGCGGGGTTCTCGTCGAGAAATTTCTTGTTGGCGACCGGCCGGATATCGTTCGCCGGCCAGCCCATCTCGCACGGATCGTCGACGCAGCCCTCGACGCCCTTGACCGTGGTCTGGTCCTCGAGCTCCTTCTGCTCGTCCGGCAACGACGGGTGGTCGACCTCCAGCCATACGACGTCCGTGCCGGGCTTCAGCACACCGACCGTCCAGTTGGGCGTCCAGGTGTAGAACAGGATCGGCTCGCCCTGCTTGTAGCGACCGATGGCGTCGGCCATCGAAGCCGAGTAGCTCGCCTTGATCGGGTCGACGACGTCGCGCAGCTTGTATGCATCCAGATGATGCCCGATGACCAGTTCGCAACCCCAGCCCGGCGGACAGGCTACCAATTCCGCCTTGCCGTCGTCGTCGGTATCGAAAAGTCTGCGAATCTCCGGTTTCTTGAGGTCTTCCAGACTGGTGATGCCGTATTTGTCGGCGGTCCGCTTGTCGATCAGATAGCCCTGCAGCGCGCCGCCCTGGGCAACATAGCCGACGGTGGTGGCGCCCGGCTCGAACGAGCTGCGATAGGTGTTGTGCAGCGGGAACCAGCCATTCACCCAGAAATCGACGTCGCCCTGGGCGACGGCCTGGTAGAAGGGCGGATTGTCCAGGGTTGTCGGCTTGCGGACGTCGTATCCGAGTTCCTCCAGCGCCTTGACGTAGACTTCGGTCTGGAACCAGCCGGTATCCCACGTGGCGCGCGCCGGTCGTACGACCTTGCCCGCGCCGGGCTCCGCGGCCATTGCCTGCGATCCGCCAATCGGATCGCCAAGGCCGACGACAGTCGCAAGGACCGCGACCGCAATTGTCAGTGACAACAGTCCGGTTCGCATGTCGTCCTCCTTTCCTGTTTGCATGAACATTGTGGAACCGGGACCTTCCATTGCCCGATTCCGTCGGAATCTCCGTCGCAGGGGATGGCATTCGGCGTCATCGGCCAAACGGTCGGCTCAGTTCGCCGGCCGCTCCTCCCCCGCGCCGGACTTGCGGGAATCGTCGCCCGCGCCGGCCGTGCAGCCGGGGGCGACGAGTCCCAGCAATCTCTTGGCCATGCCGACGACCGACCAGCCGGCCGTCTGGCGCCCGACCTCGCCGAGGGCCTGGGTGATACGGTCGAGCACGATCGCGATCAGCACGATCCCGACGCCGCCGACGGTGGCCGCGCCCACGTCGAGGCGTCCGAGCCCGGTGAAGACGGTCAGCCCCAGCCCGCCCGCGCCAATGAGGGCGGCGATCACGGCCATCGACAGGGCCAGCATCAGCGTCTGGTTGAGTCCCGCCATGATCGTCCGCAGCGCCAGCGGCAGCTGAATGTCCCACAGCACCTGCCAGGGTGTCGCGCCAAAGGCAAAGCCGGCCTCGACCAGCTCCTCGCGCACCTGGCGGATCCCCAAATTCGTCAGGCGGATCACCGGCGGCATGGCGAAGATGATGGTGGCGATCACGGCGGGCACGATGCCGACCCCGAACAGCATGACGATGGGCACGAGATAGACGAATGGGGGGATCGTCTGCATGATATCGAGAATGGGCCTGACCACTGTCGCCACGCGGTCGTTGCGCGCGGCGGCGATGCCGACGGGTACCCCGACGAGGGCGCAGAATACGACGGCGGTCAGGATCATCGCCAGGGTCGTCATCGTCTCCTGCCATACCCCGATCAACTCGATGAAGACGAGGGCGACAAAGGTGAATATGCCGACGCCGCGGCCCGCGACACGCCAGGCGAAGAGCCCCAGCACGATGACGAACAGCCAAACCGGGATGACCTGGAGAAGGTCGTCGAGGCCGTTTAGAACCTGGTCCACGGGCCACTGCAGGGCCCTGAAGAATGGGCGGAAATTGGGGACGAGCCAGTCCTTGACCAGGCTCTCCACCCAATCGTCCAGCGGAATCGTGAAATCGACGAAGTTCACTGTTCTGATTGCGCGCCGGTGGCGCGGGCTCCGGCGCCGTCCTCCCTGCTGAGCCGTGCGAAGACGTCCGATGCCCGGACGGCACCGGCCAGTCGTCCGTCCCGGTCGAGGACGGCAACCGGCAGTCCGCGGCTGCAGGCATCGTAAATGTCGGCGAGCTGATCGTCGGGCGCGGCCACCGGAAACTCCGTGCGCATCACCGCGCCGATATCGGCGTCCGCGTCGGCAACCCCGTCAACCAGTTCATTGAGCGTGACCACGCCGGCAACCCGGCCGTCGTCATCGGTGACGAACGCGGCGTCGTCCCTGCTGCCGCGCAGCGAATCGCGCGCCGTCGCCAGGGTGGCCGTCTTCCGGTCGACGGTGATCGCGGGATGCATCGTCGAGGCGACGCGGAACACCCGGCTGCGGTCGACGTCCTTGGTGAACGAGGCGACGTAGTCGTCGGCCGGCTCGCCGACGATCTCCTCGGCGGTGCCCAGCTGCACGAAGCGCCCCTCTTTCATGATTGCGACGCGGTCGCCGAGAATCAGCGCTTCGTGCAGATCGTGGGTGATGAAGATGATCGTCTTTTGCAGCTGCGATTGCAGGCGGAGCAGTTCCTGCTGCATGTCCCGGCGGATCAGAGGGTCGAGCGCGCTGAACGGCTCATCCATCAGAAGGATATCGGGATCCACGGCCATCGCCCGCGCCAGCCCCACGCGCTGCTGCATGCCGCCGCTCAGGTTGGCGGGGTACGTGTCGGCCCACGGCCTCAACCCCACCTGCTCAAGGGCTTCCAGCGCGCTTTCGCGGCGGGACGACCGATCCACCCCGCGGATCTTCAGCCCGTATTCCACGTTTTCCGCCACCGTCTTGTGGGGCAGCAGCGCGAAATGCTGAAAGACCATGCCGAGTTTCCTGCGGCGCAGTTCGCGCAGCGCGGCCGGCCCCGCCTCGAGGACGTCCTCGCCGGCGATCTCGATGGTGCCCGCCGTCGGCGTGATGAGCCGGTTCAGACAGCGTATGAGCGTGGATTTGCCGGAACCGGAGAGGCCCATGACCACGAAAGTCTCGCCGGCCGGGACTTCGAACGAGACATCGGCGACGGCGATCAGCGCCCCGCTCTCTTCGAATACCGCGTCGCGGGACTTGCCGTCGCGGTACTGCCGGAGCGCCTCCTCGGCGTTCCCGCCAAACACCTTGTAGAGATTTTCGACCTTGACCTGGATGAGTGCCGGCTCGTTGTTGGTTATGGCAGGTGTCATCGGTACGGGGCTCGCGATGTCGCATATCAGACACGCGGCAACAGTCGCGCCGAACCTCCGTGGGCTCGACACCGGGGCATCCGCGATCGCTCTCCTGGATCGCCATACCCGGGACTACCGTCTTGCGAACAACATAGGCAGCCCGACCGCACGTATCAAGGCGGTATCGCAAAGCGAAACGGGAAATTCGGGCGGAAGCCGGGCCCCGGCGCCTTGCCCCGCAACGCCGATGTCCTATTCTGTATCCCGCGGAGGGACGGAGCGACGCGGTCGAGATGCCGGATGGAAGCGAGCACATAACGGTCAGGGTCGCCGAACGCATCGCCGAAATCCCGGCCGATGCGTGGGATGCCTGTGCCGGGCGCGACGATCCGTTCGTGTCGCATGCCTTTCTCAGCGCGCTGGAAGACGCTGGCTGCGTGTCGGCGGCGTCCGGCTGGCTGCCGCACCATCTTGCGGTCGAGGACCCGGACGGCGCGATTCGCGGCGTCGCCCCGCTCTACGTGAAGGGACACAGCCAGGGCGAGTACGTCTTCGACTGGGGTTGGGCCGACGCCTATGAACGGGCCGGCGGACGCTATTACCCGAAACTTCAGTGCGCGGTGCCGTTCACGCCGGTTCCCGGCCGCCGCTTGCTGCTGCGGCCGGATCCGGGTGCCGGGCAGGCACGAGCGGCACTCGCCGCCGGGATGGTCGAACTCGTCCAGCGCCATCGGCTGAGCTCGGTCCACGTCACCTTCGCCGCGGAATCCGAGGTAAGGGCGCTGGAGGAACGGGGCTGGCTGGTGCGGCGCGGCATGCAGTACCACTGGCACAACCGGGATTACGGCAGCTTCGACGAGTTCCTTGCCCGCCTGATGAGCCGCAAGCGGAAGTCGATCGCCAGGGAACGGCGGCGCGTTGCCGAGGCCGGGATCCGCACGCCGATCCTGTGCGGGGACGACATCCGGGCGCGACACTGGGATGCGTTTCACAGATTCTATATCGACACCTACGACCGGAAATGGGGCTATCCCTACCTCAACCGCGAATTCTTCGATCTGTTGACCGAACGGCTCGGCGAGCGGGTGGTGCTGGTCATGGCCGAATACGACGGGCGGCCGATCGCCGGCGCCCTCAATCTGCGGGGATCCGACGCCCTCTACGGCCGCAACTGGGGCGCCGCCGGCGACTACCGGTTCCTGCACTTCGAGGCCTGCTACTACCGGGCGATCGACTTTGCGATCGAAAACCGGCTGGGCCGCGTCGAGGCCGGCACGCAGGGGCCGCACAAGGTGCAGCGCGGCTATCTGCCGGTGGACACCTTCAGTGCCCACTGGATCGCCGACCGCGGCCTGCGCGAGCCGGTGCGCGATTTCGTGCGGCGCGAGGCGCGTCAGGTCCTGCGGGAAAAGGACGCGATGCTGGCGGCCTCCCCCTACCGGCGCGACGGCGACCGATAACCTCGATCGCGCGCCGCAAGTCGAGGCGGTGGCCGGAATCCCGGCGCCGGGGTGTCATCTTTCTTCACGCAATGGCCCGTTTGCCGCCATGGATCGGCCTTTATTCGCTGACAGTCTCATACTGTCGCATTCGGGCATGGACTGGCGAAAACGATGATGACGATGAGCGGATTTGCAGGATCATCCTTCCGGCCCTGGTATGGCGCCGTCCGGCGCATGGGCGCGGTGGAACGGATCATTGCCGCCTATTTCGCCTTCATGATCGCCGCCATGCTCTGTTTCGGCACCATGACCCTGCTGTCTCTCCTGCCCTGATCCGGCCCTGCGGATCTTTGGGCGCCGGTGCTCTCCCCGCCGCGCCCGGGGCGCATAGAGAAAGGCCGTCGCAGATCCCCGCGACGGCCTATTTTTCTGTCCGGCCTGGCGGCCCGGAGCGCGTGGGCGCCTAGCCCTCGACCGGGACCGGAACCTTGGACTCGCCGGCTTCCGCCGGCGGATAGCTGAGAACGAGCTTGCCGTCCTTGAGGTCGACGCGCACCAGCCCGCCCTTGGCCAGCTTGCCGAACAGCAGCTCCTCGGCCAGCGGCTTCTTGATGCTGTCCTGGATGACCCGGCCCAGCGGCCGCGCGCCGAAGGCGGGATCGTATCCCTTCTCGGCGAGCCATTGACGCGCTGCCTCGCTGAGCTCGATGGTCACGTTGCGGTCGGCAAGCTGGCCTTCGAGCTCCATGACGAACTTGTCGACGACGCGGGCGACGATCTCCGGCTCCAGGGCGACGAAGCCGATGATGGCATCGAGCCGGTTGCGGAATTCCGGCGTGAACATCCGGTTGATCGCGTCCTGGTCGTCGCCGACGCGCTTTTCGCGCTCGAAGCCCATGGCCGGCTTGGCAAGGTCGGCGGCCCCGGCATTGGTCGTCATGATCAGGATCACGTTGCGGAAATCGACCGACTTGCCGTTGTTGTCGGTCAGCTTGCCGTGGTCCATCACCTGCAGCAGGATGTTGAACAGGTCCGGATGCGCCTTCTCGATCTCGTCCAGCAGCAGCACCGCGTGCGGGTGCTGGTCGATGGCATCGGTGAGCAGGCCGCCCTGGTCGAAGCCGACATAGCCCGGCGGGGCACCGATCAGCCGCGACACCGAGTGGCGTTCCAT
>CAYFYY010000008.1:0-83697 GCA_964347475.1 uncultured Flavobacteriales bacterium | reverse complement strand
AAGAACGTGGTCCCGAAATTGCGGTCGGTGAGCAGCATGGTGATGGCGCCGCCGAGCACCGGTAGTGCCAGCACCAGCAGGAACGCGGTGACCAGGATCGACCACACGAACAGCGGCATCTTGTGCAGGGTCATGCCCGGCGCCCGCATGTTGAAGATCGTGGTGATGAAGTTTATGGCGCCGAGGATCGACGACGCGCCCGCCAGATGCAGCGAGAAGATCGCGAAATCGACCGCTGCATCCGGGTGGCCGAGGGCACTCGACAGCGGCGGATAGATCGTCCAGCCGGTGCCCGCGCCGCCGCCGATCAGCGCCGACAGGATGAGCAGCGTCAGCGCCGGCGGCAGCAGCCAGAAGCTGATGTTGTTCATGCGCGGGAACGCCATGTCCGGCGCGCCGATCATCAGCGGCACGAACCAGTTGCCGAAGCCGCCGATCAGCGCCGGCATGATCACGAAGAACACCATGATCAGCCCGTGCGCGGTGACCACCGTGTTCCACAGATGCCCGTTGGGGAATCCGTCGCTCTGCATGTACTGGACGCCCGGCGCCTCCAGCTCCATGCGCATGTAGATGGACAGTGCCAGCCCGATGAGCCCGGCGATGAACGCCAGGATCAGGTACATCGTGCCGATGTCCTTGTGGTTGGTCGAATAGAGCCAACGCCGCCAGCCGGTCGGCGTGTGGTGCTCGTCATGCGCATGCGCGCCTGCTGTCACTTCGGCCATGGTTGTTCCTCTTTACTGGCGCTGCGTTATTCGACCGGCGCGGTGTGCGCCACGCGGACCGGCGAGTCCGCGGCCGGCTCGTCGACCCGCGCGAACTCCTCCTGCGCCTTCTCGACCCAGGCGTTGAATTCCTCTTCGCTGACCGCCTCGATAGCGATCGGCATGTAGCTGTGATTGACCCCGCACAGCTCGGAGCAGAAGCCGTAATAGACGCCCTCCTTGCTGATCTCGACCCAGGTCTCGTTGAGTCGGCCGGGGACGGTATCGAGCTTGATCCCGAGTGCCGGAACGCCCCAGGAGTGCAGCACGTCACCCGCGGTCAGCAGCAGCCGGATCTTCTTGCCGACCGGCAATACCACCCGGTTGTCCGTCTCCAGCAGGCGCTTGCTCTTGTCCTCGAGGTCCTCCTCGGCGACGAGGTAAGCGTCGAACGTGAAATTGCCGTGGTCCGGGTACTCGTAGCTCCAGTACCACTGATGGCCGATGACCTTCAGCGTCATGTCGGCGTCCACGACCTTGTCCGCGAAGACCATCAACCGATAGGACGGCACGAAGATAATCACCAGTATGATGACCGGAACGGCCGTCCATACCACCTCGATCAGGGTGTGGTGTGTGGTCCGCGACGGCGTCGGGTTCTTCGACTCGCGATAGCGATAGATGACCCAGACAAGCAGCAACAGGACAAACAGCGAAATCGCCGAAATCCAGAGCAGGAGCTCGAAATGGAAGTCATTGATGCGTTGCATCGTCGGCGAGGCCGGCTCCTGAAAGCCCATCTGCCAGGGCACTGGCTCACCCGCGATCGCCGGCACGCCGGGAATCGTCAGCAATAGCGCCGCCAGCGCGGCCAGTCGCATTGTCACGGTAGTCTCTCCCGTCTCTGACCCTACACAAGAGCCGATTATCTGCCTGCGGACCCGTGGTCCGCAGCCCGATCCGACACGAATTTTCGCGGCATTCTATTCAGTCGCCACCGCCGATCAAGCGCCATGGACACCGCGCCGCACCCGCAACATGCGGGCATCCCCACATTGGCTGGGGGATTTGTCCACGGATTCGCCGGATTTCTCAATCTTTACGCCGCGCGACATTTTGTCGCAACCGATTTCGGGGTATAATTGACATAGATCAACGCGCGACGTCCGAAGAGTCGTTCCCGATCCGTCGGCGCACCTTGCGGACCGCCACCCAGACCACCAGGATCACCAGCGGGATCGACAGTCCGGTGACGAGGTCGACCGGCACGGGCACGCCGGCGGCGGAGGCGCCCTTGGCGGCATAGCCGACCAGCCCGACGAGGTAATAGCTGATCGCGGCGACGGACAGCCCCTCGACGGTTTCCTGCAGGCGGAGCTGCAGCTTGGCGCGCCGGTCCATCGAGCGCAGCAGGTTGCGGTTCTGCTCCTCCATGGCGATGTCGACGCGGGTCCGCAGCATGGAGGTCGCCCGGGCGATCCGCTCGGCCAGCCGGTCCTGGCGCGCGGCGATCGCCTGGCAGCTGCGCATCGCCGGGGCCATGCGCCGCTCCATGAACTCACCGAACGTCTGCAGACCTTCGATCCGCTGCTCGCGCAGTTCGGCGATGCGCTTTTCCGTGAGCGCATAGTATGCGGCCGTGGCGCTGAACCGGTAGGTGTTGGCGGAGGCAAGGCGTTCGATGCGTGCGGCGAGCCCGGTCAGCTGCTCGACCATGCTGCGCTGCTCATCGAGGCCCTCGAGCCGTGTCATCCGTTCGGTAATCCCGGTCAGCTCCCCGGCGGTGGCGCTGATCTCCGGTCCGGCACTGCGGGCCAGAGGCAGGGCCAGCAGCGCCATCAGCCGGTAGGTCTCGATTTCCAGAAGCCGCTGCACCAGGCGCCCGGCCTGGCGGGGGCGGAGGCCGGCATCGCGTACGAGGAACCGTCCGAAACCGTCGTCGTGGAGCCGGAAATCCGTCCACGCCTCGGCATTGCCGCCGGACATCGCGCTGCCTGCCAGGCTGTCCTCGGCGAAGATCTTCTGCAGGCCTCGGGTGCTGCCCTTGGTCTTGCCCGCGGGCTCGAACAGCAGATGGCAGGCGACCAGCAGCTCGCCGGGGCACGCGGCGAGCCAGTCGGCCGGCACCAGATCGGTCACCGGCTCCTGGAACGCTGCCGTTGCCGCCCCCTCGGCGATGAAGGTGAAGCTGGTGAATTCCGTGTGCCGCTCCCAGCGACAGCGGAACGGGCCGAGATCGCCGGAAAAATGGTTGGCATCGCCGGCCGGCGCCGCCACGCCGAAGCGCCGGCACAGCTCGGCGAGGTGCGCGCGGTCCTGCGCCGCCGCCCCCTCGCCGGTCAGCCATGCCATGTGCGAGGCGCGCGCCGGCGCCACCAGGGTCTCGAACGGGCGGGCGTGCACTTCGTTGACCAGAAGCCGGCGCAGGCCGTGTTCGGTGAAGTTCGCCATGGGGATTGCCTGGTTGGATTGCCTGCCGAGATTGCGCGGGCGCGGAAATTGCGCGCCAGGGACCTATATAATGGTGTAATGCAGAAGCGGGCGTCGCGACAATCTGGAAAAGCGGGTAGGACGAACGATGAGTGACCTGAGCAGGACCGACGAGCTGTTCTTTACGCGGGCCGGACTCGACCGGGCCGAGGTCGAGAAGATCGTCGACGATGCGCTGAACGGCGCCGACGACGGCGAGCTGTTTCTCGAATACTGCCAGTCGGAAGCGGTATCCTTCGACGACGGGCGGATCCGCAGCGCCAGTTTCGACACGGCGCAGGGGTTCGGCCTGCGCGCCGTGGCCGGCGAGGCGATCGGCTATGCCCATGCGAGCGACCTGAGCAAGGAGGCGATCGAGCGCGCCGCCGACACGGTAAGGGCGGTGCACGCGGGCCACGGCGGCACCATGGCGGCGCCGCCGGCCGGCACGAATCGCGGTCTCTACAGCGACGAGAACCCGCTCGGCGGTTTTGCCTTCGAGGACAAGGTCAAGCTGCTCAGCGACATCGATGCCTATGCGCGCGGCCGGGACAGCCGCGTGCGCCAGGTCAGCGCCTCGCTGGCCGGCGAGTGGCAGGCCGTGCAGATTTTCCGCAGCGGCGGCGAGCGGGTCGGCGACATCCGCCCGCTGGTCCGGCTCAACGTCTCCGTGGTCGTCGGCGACGGCGAGCGCATGGAGAGCGGCAGCTACGGCGCCGGGGGACGGTTCGGCTTCCAGGCGTTCTTCGATCCGGAGATCTGGAGGGACCAGGTCGACGAGGCGCTGCGGCAGGCCCTGGTGAATCTGGACTCGGTTCCGGCCCCGGCGGGCGAGATGGACGTGGTGCTCGGTCCCGGCTGGCCGGGCATCCTGCTGCACGAGGCGATCGGCCACGGCCTCGAGGGCGATTTCAACCGCAAGAAGACGTCGGCGTTCGCCGGGCTCATGGGCGAGCGCGTGGCGGCGCCGGGCGTCACCGTGGTCGACGACGGCACGCTCGCGGACCGCCGCGGCTCGCTGTCCGTCGACGACGAGGGCACGCCGACCAGCCACACGACGCTGATCGAGGACGGCATCCTCGTCGGCTACATGCAGGACCGCCAGAACGCCCGGCTGATGGGCGCCAAGCCGACCGGCAATGGGCGCCGCCAGTCCTTCGCGCACGCGCCGATGCCGCGCATGACCAATACCTACATGCTGGCCGGAACGCACGAGCCCGACGAGATCCTGCGCGCGGTCGACAGGGGACTGTACGCCGTCAATTTCGGTGGCGGCCAGGTCGACATCACCAGCGGCAAGTTCGTGTTCAGCTGCACCGAGGCCTATCTGATCGAGGGCGGCAAGGTCGGCGCGCCGGTCAAGGGCGCAACCCTGATCGGAAACGGGCCAGATGTGCTGACGCGGGTTTCGATGATCGGCAACGACATGATGCTGGACCCCGGCATCGGCACCTGCGGCAAGGACGGACAGGGCGTGCCGGTCGGCGTCGGCCAGCCGACGATCCGGGTCGACGGGCTGACCGTCGGGGGCACCGCGGCCTGAGGCTGCGACCGGCGACCGCCCATGACCCTAGCGACTCGAAGCCCGGCGGGTCCGGACCACCCGGACGAATTGCCCTGCAGTTGCAAACTGGATTAACCGGACCTTAATACCCTGCGGCGATTCTGGGGCCGCCGGCGCGCGTCCCCTGTGCCGGCGGCGCACCGGGGCCCGTCACGTTGCGCCGCGCCCGGGTAAAAGGAGATCCCAAATGGAAGCGATATTCTGGCAGGTCTTGCCCGTCATCGTCATCGTCGGCCTGGGGTATGCGGCCGTGCGGTTCGATTTCGTCAGCCAGGCCGCCAATGAGGGTATAACCCGCTTCGTTTTTGCCGTCGCCCTGCCGGCATTGATGTTCCGGAACCTGGCCATCGTCGACGTCGCCGCAAACGCGCAGTTCATCTGGAAGCTCCTGGTCGGCTACTACGTCGGCGCGCTTGCGGTCATGCTGCTCGGCATCGCCGTTGCCAGATTCGCCTTCAACAAGGGCCGGGCGGAACAGCACATCCTTGCGGTCGGCGCATCGCACGCGAATGTCATCCTGCTCGGCGTGCCGGCGGTGTTGCTCCTTCTCGGGAACCGGTGGGCCATGCCGCTGCTTCTGATCGTCGGCCTGCACGGGCTGTTCATGGCGATCCTGCTGACGGTGGTCAGCCGGATCCGTGCCGGACAGGCCGGCGAACTGCCCAAGGCGATCTGGCAGACGTTCCTGAACCAGGCCAAGAATCCGATCTTCATCGCGCTGGTCGCCGGCGTGCTGTACAGCGTGCTGGATCTGCCGCGCCTGCCCGACGCCGCGAATACGGTGCTCCGCATTCTTGGCGACGCGGTGCTGCCTGCTGCCCTGTTCGGTCTCGGCGGCATGATGGTCCGCTACCACTTCGCCGGCCAGATCCCCGAGGCATTCGCTGTTTCCGCGCTCAAGCTGGTGGGCCACCCGCTGCTCGTCTGGTGGATCGCCGGCCCGCTGCTCGGGTTGAACAACTGGGCCTGGGTTGCGGCAATGGTCGCCGCAATGCCTGTCGGGTTCAACATGCACAATATGGCCAGCCGCTCGCAGCAGGGCGCCGCCCTGGCAAGTTCGTCGACCGCGCTGTCCTCCCTCGTTGCGGTGGCCACGGTGATCGGGCTGCTGTATTTCCGGAGCGGTTAGCCCGGCGCCGGACAGGATCCGCCAGTCGGCTTCGCGGCCGGTCGCGGCGCCTCCGGAAGGGTGCGCCGCATTCCCGGATTTCAGTAGGCGTATTCCTTGAACAGCGGATCGACGCTGCGGTTCCAGCGGTTCTCGTAGGCGTCAAGCAGTTCCTCGGCCGGAGTAGTACCGGTCTCCGCGATTTCGTGCAGGGCGTTCAGGTAATGCGCCTCGTCCTCTCCGAAATGATCCTGCGCGGCGCGGGCCGTGAGTCCGTCCTTGGCGATGGCCAAGACGTCCTTGGCCAGGTCCTGCAGCGTGCCACCGCGGAATTCCGTCTTAAGTGCCCGGCGGGGCGCCTCGGCGCGCAATGCCTCGCGCTCCTCGGCCGACCAGTCGCGGCAGAGCCTCCAGGCCGCCTCGAGTGCGGCATCGTCGTAGAGAAGTCCGACCCAGAGCGCCGGCAGGGCGCACAGCCGCCGCCACGGCCCCCCGTCGGCACCGCGCATCTCCAAATAATGCTTCAGCCGCACCTCCGGAAAAGCGGTGGTGAGATGGTCGGCCCAATCGCCGAGACCGGGGATCTGGCCCTCGAACCCGTCGAGCCGGCCGGCCATGAAGTCGCGGAACGACTTGCCGGCGACATCGACATAGGTGCCGTCGCGATAAACGAAATACATCGGCACATCGAGGAGGTAGTCGACCCAGCGCTCGAAGCCGAAGCCCTCGTCGAACACGAATGGCAGCATGCCGGAGCGGTCGGGATCGGTGTCCGTCCAGATGTGACTGCGGTAACTCAGGTAGCCGTTCGGCCGGCCCTCGGTGAACGGGGAATTGGCGAACAATGCCGTGGCCACAGGCTGCAGCGCCAGCGCGACCCGGAATTTCTTCACCATGTCGGCCTCGGACGAAAAGTCCAGGTTCACCTGCACGGTGCAGGTCCGGGTCATCATGTCGAGGCCGAGTTTGCCGCGGGTGGGCATATACCGGCGCATGATCTTGTAGCGGCCCTTCGGCATCCACGGCACATCCTCGCGGCTTGATTTCGGCTCGAAGCCGAGGCCGATCATGCCGGCACCCATCTCGCCGCAGATCTCCTTGACCTGGCGCAGATGCTCATTCACTTCGTGGCAGGTTTCGTGGATGTTGCGCAGCGGCGCGCCAGACAGCTCGAACTGGCCGCCCGGCTCCAATGTAATCGAGCATCCATCCGCCATGCGCAGGGCGATGATGTTGTCACGCTCAAAGACGGGCTCCCAGCCGAACCGCACGAGTCCCTCGAGCAGCGCCCGGATGCCGGGACGGCCCTCGTAGGCGAGCGGCCGGTGGTCCTTCAGGTCGTAGACGAACTTCTCGTGCTCGGTACCGATGCGCCAGGCGTCGCGTGGCTTGCAACCTTGTTCCAGATACTCGACGAGCTGACGCTTGTTGGTGACCGGACTGCCGCCGGCGCTCGATGGTGCTGACATGTCGCTCAAAACCGCCCGTTCCGCGTGTCGTGCATACGCCCGGACGGCCGTTCCCGCCAGTCGCCGAGCGCGGACTGCCAGCACGCCAGTGCCGCCAGTGCCGCCGTGTCGGCCCGAAGGATACGGGGCCCCAGACCGACGGCAGTAACAAAGGGGAGATTGCGCAACGCGTCAAGCTCCGTCTGCTCGAATCCGCCCTCCGGTCCGGTCAGGATTGCGCAGGGCTCCGCGGGTCCGAGCTCAGCCAGAACGTCCCGAATCGGTACGGCGCACCCGCTCTCGGCACACAGCAGGATCCGGCGGCCGTCCGGCCAGCTGCCGAGAATTCGCGCGAGCGGCGCAGCCTCGCGGACCTCCGGTACCGTCAGCCGTCCGCATTGCTCGGCCGATTCGATCGCGTTCGCCGCCATGCGCTCGCGCCGTACCCTCTCCACGATGGTGCGGCGGGTGATCGCCGGAACCAACGCGGATACCCCCAACTCCGTGGCCTTCTGCACCAGAAAATCGAGCGGGGCGCGCTTGACCGGGGCGAACACAAGCCACAGGTCGGTCTCTGGCGTCTGCTCGCGCAGGCGGGTTTCGATCGAGAGCGAGACGGCGTTCTTGGCCAGCGATTCGATTCGGGCGCGCCATTCGCCGTCGCGCCCGTTGAACAGCGCGACCATCGCACCGGGCGCCAGTCGCAGCACGTGTGCGAGGTAATGTGACTGGCCGCGTCCGAGCGTCACCGGCACCGCCGCAGCGAGCGTGTCTTCCACGAATAGCCGCGCCTCGATTTTTCGCTCCATGCTGTGCCCCTCGGCCGTCCGTATCATCTCCGCTTGTCGCGGCGTTGCGACGGCGGCAAGATTATCCCATGAATGACGGGGCACAAAGGCGCGCCGACGCCTCCGACATGCCGCGTGCCGGCTGGATCGACCGGCTCGTTCCGGCGCCGCTGCACCCCTGGATCCGACTGGCGCGCCTGGACCGCCCGATCGGCACCTGGCTGCTGCTGCTGCCGTGCTGGTGGAGCGTGGCGCTGGCCACCGCCGCGCAGCCGGGGCCCGCTTGGCCGGATCCGATTCACATCCTGCTGTTCGCGATCGGCGCCACGGTGATGCGCGGGGCCGGCTGTACGTGGAACGACATCACTGACCGCGAATACGACGGCAGGGTCGCGCGAACCGCAATGCGGCCGATCCCGAGCGGCCAGGTCACCGTTCGCGGCGCGCTCGTGTTCATGGGCCTCCTGATGGCGACGGGACTTGCCGTCCTTCTGACCTTCAACCCTTTTGCGATCGCCGTCGCCGCGGCGTCACTCTTGCTGGTCTTTCCCTACCCCTTCATGAAGCGGATCACCTGGTGGCCGCAGGCCTGGCTCGGCCTCACCTTCAACTGGGGCGCACTGGTCGGTTGGGCAGCAGTTGCCGGAAACCTCGCCGCTGCGCCGCTCCTGATGTACGCGGCGGGTTTCTTCTGGACGCTCGGGTACGATACGATCTACGCCCATCAGGACAAGGAGGACGACGCCCTGATCGGCGTGAAGTCTTCGGCGCGCCGGCTCGGCGCCCGGACCCGGCCCTTCCTCTGTCTCTTCTACGGCTTGACGATCGTGCTTCTGGCCGCGTCGGCATGGTCGGCGGGGCTCGCATGGCCGTTCTACGCGGGCCTCGCCGCGGCCGCGGTTCAGCTTGCCTGGCAGGCGGCGACGGTCGACATCGATTCGCCCGGCGATTGCCTTGCGAAATTCAAATCCAACAAATGGTTCGGCCTCGTCCTGCTGGCCGGGATCGTGGCAGCAGGCCGACTCTGAACGCCGGCCGCCATGGCCGGCCTCACACCTTGTCAATGACCTTCTTCAGCAGGCCCTGGACGGTCTTCGCGATGTCTCCGAGCTTGGGGTTGTCGATCGCCGCCATGGAGGCGATCGGATCTACCGCCGACACCTCCACCTTGCCATCCGCGGTCCCCTGCAGAATGACGTTGCACGGCAGCATCGTCCCGATCTTGTCCTCCGACTGCAGCGCCTGATAGGCATAGTGGGGGTTGCAGGCCCCGAGGATCGTGTAGGGCTTGAAATCGACGTCGAGCTTCTTCTTCAGGGTCGCCTTCACGTCGATTGTCGTCAGCACGCCGAACCCTTCGCTCTGCAGCGCGGCAGTCACGTCATCGATGGCCTTCTCGAAGGGCCGGTCGATCGTCTTGCTGAAATGATACGTCATGATGCCTCTCGTCGGTATCTCGATGGGGGTGAAGCTGCGCCGGACGGCGCAGGGTTGTCTGACATATAGGATTGCCGGGCCCCTTGTCACCACTCTGCAAACGCTAAGCATTAAGGGCCGGTTAATCTGTATCGGTTACACAGGAGGATGTTTTTGCTGAACATGGAGGAAGGACCTGATGAAACGGCTTATCGGTACGCTTACAGTCCTCGCAGTGGTTGCCGTCGCGGCGGGACCTGCGGTTGCGGCGGAAGGCAGCATATCGCGCGCCCAGTTCACCTCGGCGGTTCTCGACCGCGAGCCCGTTGACGAAGTCACCAGCATCAGCAGCAACACCGGGAGCGTTTTCTTCTTTACCGAGTTCCGGAATTTCGAAGGCACCACCGCGACGCATCGCTGGATCTATAACGACGAAGTCAGATTCGAGCTGTCCTTCAAGATCCGCGGGTCGCGCTGGCGCGTCTACTCGCAGAAGACCCTGCCGGCGGAATGGCTCGGCGACTGGAAGGTCGAAATCGTCGCCGAGGACGGCAGCGTCCTGGGAACCCACGTCCTCCAGCACGCCGGCTCCTGATCCGCCGGACTTGCCCGGCCCGGATCAGACCACCAGTTTTCGGGCCGGGTGGGCGAACGGCACGGCGTCGGTCGCGATCGCCGCGCTGCAGGCAGCGCGGAAGCTAGCGTCGTCAACCAGCCTGACGACGAAGTCCGTTGGATTGGCCTCCGGCGAAACGCGTCTGCGCACGATCTCAAGGACCTCCGTCGTCGTCCGTGCCCGCGGGCGCCGACCTTCGGCCGGTGCAGCGGCCATCGCCACCGCCGTCCCGTCATGAACCAGGTGCCCGTGTTGACTGACATACAGGTGGACGTCGCTGAGGCGCGAACCGCAGTCCAAAGCAAGGTCGATATCCTCGATCACAGCGTATCGGTAGTTGGCGGCGCGTAACTCGGTGTCGTGCATGATGGCGAGCTGGCGGTCGTCGAGCCAGGTTACCGACAGGGTGACCGCGGTGCCGGGCGCATGCTGGAGCATCGCCGGCACCGCACCGTAGGCGGTGATATGGGCCGAATAATAGATGTCGAAATCGGCCAGCCGCGCGCGCTGCACCGGGATCTCGCCGGACTCCGCGAATTTCAGGGTCAATTGTTGCGGCGACTGGTTGGAGCCGATCGCCAGGACCGGCGTCCGGCCCGCCCGCGCCGCCGGATCGAACCCGGCGACCGCACCGCCCCTCCAGAGATATGATCCTGCGGGTATCGCGTATGGATAGTCCCGCGCCCGTGAGAGCTTCGCGGCGCGGTCGGACGATGTGCCCGTTGTCATCGGGCCGTCCGGCGATTGGCCGACGCGGTCGGCGCGATATGCCGTCTCTTCCCGCATCGGCAAAGACTTAACACGCGGCCGCACTCGATTGAAGCACCGTCATCCCCTTGACGCCGCTGCCGCGACGGTCTGTATAGGACCGGAACCCGAGCCCGGACCCGGAACCATGTCCTATTCCTCCCTGCGCGACTTCATCCACCATCTGGAATCGAGCGGCAAGCTGGTGCGTGTCTCCGCGCCGGTTTCGCCCGAGCTGGAGATGACCGAAATCCAGACGCGGCTGCTGGCGACCGAAGGCCCGGCGGTGCTGTTCGAGAACGTCGTCGGCCGGGACGGCCGTATTTACGACATGCCGGTGCTGGCCAATCTGTTCGGCACCGTCGAGCGCGTTGCCATGGGTATGCAGCGCGCGCCGCACCAGTTGCGCGAACTCGGCGAAACGCTCGCCCTGCTGCGCCAGCCGGAGCCGCCAGGCGGCTGGCGCGAAGCCATCGACATGCTGCCGATGGTCAAGACGGTGATGGCCATGAAGCCGAAGACGACCGGCCGTGCGGCGTGCCAGGAGGTCGTGCTGCAGGGCGAGGAGATCGACCTTGCGCGGCTGCCGGCGCAAACCTGCTGGCCCGGCGAGCCGGCGCCGCTGATTACCTGGCCGCTCGTGGTGACCAAGGGGCCCGGCCGGCACCGCACAGACGACCACAATCTCGGCATCTACCGCATGCAGGTCATGGGGCGGGATGCGACTCTGATGCGCTGGCTGAAGCATCGTGGCGGCGCCCAGCACCACGCGCGCTGGAAGGCGGAGCGGACAGAGCCGTTTCCCGTGGCCGCCGTGATCGGGGCGGACCCGGGAACACTGCTTGCGGCGGTGACGCCGGTTCCCGACACGCTGTCGGAATACCAGTTCGCCGGGCTGCTGCGCGGCAGCAAGGTCGAGCTCGTCGAGTGCAAGACGGTGCCGCTGAAGGTGCCGGCCGACGCCGAGATCGTTCTGGAGGGACATGTCTCCCTCGACGAACTCGAGGACGAGGGACCGTACGGCGACCATACCGGCTACTACAACGCGATCGAGAAATTCCCGGTGTTTCGCATTTCGGCGATCACCATGCGGCGTGACCCGATCTACCTGACCACCTTCACCGGCCGTCCGCCCGACGAGCCGAGCGTTCTGGGCGCGGCGCTGAATGAGGTTTTCATCCCATTGCTGCAGCAGCAGTTCCCCGAGATCGTCGATTTCTGGCTGCCGCCCGAGGGCTGTTCCTACCGCATTGCGGTCGTATCGATCAAGAAGGCGTATCCGGGCCATGCCAAGCGGGTGATGATGGGCGTCTGGTCCTATCTGCGTCAGTTTATGTACACGAAATGGGTCATCGTCGTGGACGACGATATCGATGCGCGCGACTGGAAGGACGTGGCCTGGGCAATCTCGACGCGCATGGACCCGGCGCGCGATATCACGCTGGTCGAGAACACGCCGATCGACTACCTCGACTTCGCCGCGCCCGAATCCGGTCTCGGTTCGAAGATCGGGCTCGATGCGACCGACAAGTGGCCGCCGGAAACGAAGCGCGAATGGGGCCACAAGATCCGCATGGACGATAAGGTGATCGACAAGGTCTCGGCAATGTGGCCGGAACTCGGCCTGCCTGGCGACGGCAAGCCCATCTGGAAATAGCTGGCCGCCCCGAAACGGAAATCGAAGACGCGCCGCTGGCCTCGCGGCAGTGGGATGGCTATATAGGTCTCGGTGCGGCGCGACTGGCCCGCCGCGCCGCATGCCCGCAACCGGACACCGAGCGCCATGCCGAAACACCCCCCGCAGACCGCCCTGTCGGATACCGACGACGCCCTGAACCTGCTCGACGATCTCATCGGGATGGCCAAGGCGGGCGGCGCCGATGCGGCGGATGCCCTTCTGGCCAACGGCGTTTCGCTGTCGGTGGCGCAGCGGCTTGGGCGCCAGGAAAAACTCGAACGGGCCGAAGGCAACGATCTCGGCTTGCGTGTCCTGGTCGGCCAGAAACAGGCAATCGCGTCATCGAACGACTGGACACAGGACAGCCTCGGCGAACTTGTCGAGCGGGCCCTGGCGATGGCCGCCGCCGTGCCGGATGACCCGTATTGCGGTCTGCCGGGGCCGGACGAGATCTTTGCCGGTCCGCTGATCGACCCGGAAATTTGCGACGACACCGAGCCCGACATCGAGACCCTGACGGCACGGGCCAAGATTTGCGAGGACGCCGCACGGGCGGTCGAGGGGGTGACCAATTCCGAGGGCGCCGAGGCAAGCTGGAGCCTGACCGAGATCGCGCTGCTCGCTTCGAATGGATTCGCCGGCAGCTATGCGGTCTCGCGCCATGGCGTGGGCACCGCGGTGGTCGCCGGCGAGGGCGCGAAGATGGAGCGCGACTACGAATTCTCGACCGCCGTGTTCATGGCCGATCTCGACGATCCGGCGGAGGTCGGCGAACGGGCCGGCATCCGCGCCACCAGCCGTGTCGGTGCACGCAAGGTCGAAACCGCGAAGGTTCCCGTGGTTTACGACCCGCGCGTCGCCAACTCGCTGGTCGGGCATCTCGCGGCAGCGGTGAACGGCACCGCGGTGGCGCGCGGCACGAGCTTCCTCAAGGACATGATGGGCAAGCAGATCTTTGCCGACGGGATTGGCATCGTCGACAACCCGCACCGCAGCCGTGGCCTGCGGTCGAAGCCGTTCGACGGCGAAGGCATGGCCAACCCGCCGATCAACCTGGTCGAGGGCGGCGTGTTGAAGAACTGGGTGCTCGACCTGCGCTCGGCCCGGCAGCTCAAGCTGCCGACCACCGGCCGGGCGGCGCGCGGTGTATCCTCGCCGCCGTCGCCCGCCGTCACCAATCTGTTCATGAAATCCGGCACGGTCACGCCGCACCAGCTGATCAAGGACATCAGGAGCGGGTTCTACGTGGTCGAACTGATCGGCTTCGGGGTCAACATGATCACCGGCGACTACAGCCGCGGCGCGGCCGGATTCTGGATCGAGAACGGCGAGGTCACCTATCCGGTCAGCGAGATCACGATTGCCGGGAACCTGAAGGACATGTTCCGCAACCTGACCCCCGGCGACGACCTGGAGTTTCGCTACGGCACCGATGCCCCGACCATCCGCATCGACGGCATGACCGTGGCCGGTGCGTAACGTCACGTCGGCGTCGCCGGGCCGCCGCTTTGCCGCGGCGCTTGACCGGCCGGCGTACTGCCGTTAACGTTCCGCCCATGAACACATCGTCCTGCACAGGGTCTCTGAGCCTCCGCCTTACCGGCCCGGCCTCCTGACCGGAGCGCCGGGGACTCGCGTTTTTCGTTTCGGCTCAGCCACTCTTTCTGCAGGTTCGTTCAGATGTTCATAGCTTCCGGGATTCGTTTGCCTTTCGCGTCGCCCGCCGCCTCGGGCCGGGCTGCGCTGGCTTTCCTCGCACTGCGACTTAGCGGCGGCCGCCGGGTCTGATCGGCGGCCCGACGGCCGTGTCGTCGCCATGCCATTACCGCAACGCAGTGCATATCAGGAGAGTCAGCCATGAATGTCATGTCCACGAAGAAATATACGCCGTTCGCGGCGGTCGATCTGCCGGACCGGCAGTGGCCGTCACGCACCATCACGCGGCCACCGGTATGGTGCAGCGTCGATCTGCGCGATGGCAACCAGGCCCTGATCGAGCCGATGGGCAGCGACCGCAAGCGCCGCATGTTCGAGACCCTCGTCACGATGGGCTTCAAGGAGATCGAGGTCGGCTTCCCGGCAGCGTCCGACACCGACTACGCCTTCATCCGCGAGCTGATCGAGGCGGACCGCATCCCCGCGGACGTCACGATCCAGGTCCTCACGCAGTCGCGGCCGGAGCTGATCACCCGCACCTTCGAGGCGCTGGACGGGGCCCGTCGCGTCATCGTCCACCTCTACAACTCGACCTCCGAGCTGCAGCGCCGCGTGGTGTTCGGCCTCGACCGCGCCGGGGTGACCGGGATCGCGGTCGAAGGCGCGAAGCAGATCGCCGAGATGGCCGCCGCGCGGCCCGACACCGACTGGGTGTTCCAGTATTCGCCGGAGAGCTTCACCGGCACCGAGCTCGACTATGCGGTCGAGATCTGCGAGGCGGTCATGGACGTCTACCGGCCGACGCCGGAGAACCGGATGATCCTCAATCTGCCGAGCACGGTGGAAATGGCGACGCCGAACGTCTACGCCGACCAGATCGAATGGTTCGGCCGTACCTTGCGTCGCCGAGATTCGGCGATCATCAGCGTCCATCCGCACAACGACCGCGGCACCGCCGTGGCGGCCGCCGAGCTGGCGGTGATGGCCGGCGCCGAGCGCGTCGAGGGCACGCTGTTCGGCAACGGCGAACGCACCGGTAATGTCGATGTCGTCACCCTGGCCCTGAACCTGTTCACGCAGGGGGTCGACCCGGGTCTCGACGTCTCCGACATCGGCGCGCTGGTGCGTATCGCAGAGCACTGCAACCAGCTGCCCGTCCATCCCCGCCATCCCTATGCCGGCGAGCTGGTGTTCACGGCGTTCTCGGGCTCGCATCAGGACGCGATCAAGAAGGGGCTGGCGGCCCAGCACAAGTCGAACAGCGGCGTGTGGAACGTTCCCTACCTGCCGCTGGACCCGGCCGATGTGGGCCGCAGCTACGAGGCGGTGATCCGCGTCAACAGCCAGTCCGGCAAGGGCGGCATCGCATATCTCCTGGAGCAGGATTACGGGCTGGTCCTGCCGCGCCGGTTGCAGATCGAGTTCAGCCCGATCGTGCAGGCGATTGCCGACCGCACCGGCAAGGAGCTCTCCGCCACCGAAATCTGGCGCGCGTTCGAGGCCGAATACCTCTCCCAGGAGGGACCGTACGAGCTCGTCGACTACCAGACACTGCCGGACCGCGCGGTGCGCGGACAGCGAACGCTCACGGCGACGCTCCGGATCGACGGTAAGGCGCAGGAAATCGCCGGCCGCGGCAACGGCCCGGTCGACGCCTTTCTGGACGCGCTGGGCAGCCATCGCGGCAACGGCATCCGCGTCGTCGACTACCGCGAGCATGCGATCGGCGACGGCGCGGACGCCGCGGCAGCCGCCTATGTCGAGCTCGCGATCGACGGCAACGGCGCCCTGTTCGGCGTGGGCATGGACACGAACATCGTCATGGCCTCGCTGAAGGCGATCACCAGCGCCGTCAATCGCGCCGTCGCCAGGGACCTGATCGCGATCTGACGCCTGCCGCCCGCACCGGCGCCGGCCGCCCGGCCGGCGCCGCCGCGGCATGGCGGTACGGTGACGCGCCCTACAGCGTGCCTTCGATGACGTATCTGAGGATTCGCACCACCTGCTCGGGCGAATCCGCGGTGGCCAGCGCCGCCCCGTCGACTTCCTTCAGCGCGTGGGTCAGCGCCGGGTCGTGCAGGGTCACGACCGGGGTGCCGAGCGCCGCCGCGTAGCCGGCATCAAACGCCGCGTTCCATTGCCGGTACTTGTCGCCGAACCGGACCACCACGAGGTCCGAGCGCTCGATCATCGTGCGCGTGCGGATGGCGTTGAGCTTGGCCCCCTTGTGGTCCTTCCAGAACGGGTCGCTCTCCTCGCCCAGGATGGCGACGCCGCAGTCGTCGCTCGAGGCGTGGTCCGTGACCGGCGCCAGGAACTCGACCGGCAGGCCCGCCTCGCGCGCCCCCGCCTCGATCCGCTCGCGCCAGTCGGTGTGGATTTCGCCCGACAGATAGACCGTGAGTTCCGGTTCCAATTCGTCCTCCTCTCAGGTGTCCAGTTCGCGGTGCCTTTCGGGTGCGCACTATTCCGCACCGCGCCGCGAATTTCCACCCCCAGATACGACTGACGGCCGCTACGACAACGCACTGCCCCGGTACCATGTCCAACGGCACCGCCAGTCGGCCCGCGGCGCCGTTTCGTGCGACACGATGGGCCTTTTCGGCGGGTGCGTTCGGTGGTAACAAGCGGAACCGGAAATCGGATGCTCCCCCGCCAACTCTGTCCGGCCATTGGCGAAACGGAGGTCTTGTGGCCAAGGAAGACCTGATAGAACTTGACGGTACCGTAAAGGAACTTTTGCCCAACGCGACGTTCCGGGTCGAGCTGGACAACGGCCATGAGGTGCTCGCCCATACCTCCGGCAAGATGCGCAAGTTCCGGATTCGCGTTCTGGCGGGCGACCGGGTCACGGTCGAGATGACGCCGTATGACCTGACCAAGGGCCGCATCATCTTCCGCTACAAGTGACGAGGGCCACGATGCTCGGGACGCTCCTCAGCAGGCTGGGAACACTGATCGGTTGGACGGTGAGGCTTGCACCGGCGGTGGCCGTCGGCTCGCTGTTCTTCGCCCTCGACGGCGGGCTCAGATGGCTCGGGCTGCTTGGTCTGCCGCTGCTGCTCGTGGCGCTTCGCCACCGCAGCCCCGGATGCGGGCCCCGCGGCTGTAATCTCGCCGGCGACAAGGTGCCGGGCCATTGGCCGGCGCCGTAAAGCGCCGAGGCACGAACCCGGCGATGGCCACTGGCGCGTACGCGCGGCTGCGGCGCGCCCTCATCGAGACCTGCCGCGCCATGAACCGGATTGGCATTAACCAGGGCAAAGCCGGCAATGTCAGCGTTCGCATCCCCGAAGGCCTGCTGATCACGCCGAGCGGCGTCGCATACGACCGGATGAAACCGGACGATATCGTCGTCATCGATGCGAAGGGCCAACCGCTTGGCGGCGGCAAGCCGTCGAGCGAGTGGCGGTTCCACGTCGACATCTGCAGAAGCCGGGCGGATGTCGGTGCCGTGCTGCACGCCCATCCGCCGTTTTGCACCGCGCTGGCCTGCCTGGAAATGGATATACCGGCCTTTCACTACATGGTGGCCGTGGCTGGCGGAGATTCGATCCGCTGCGCGCCCTACGCCACGTTCGGGACCCAGGCGCTGTCGGACAATGCGTTGCGTGCACTCGACGGGCGCCAGGCGTGTCTTCTCGCCAACCATGGCATGATCTGCGTTGCCGAGGGCATCGACGCTGCCCTCGACCTCGCCGTCGAGGTCGAGACCCTCGCGCAGCAGTATTGGCGCGCCCTGCAGATCGGGACGCCGCGCACCCTGCCGCCCGATGAAATGCGGACGGTGCTCGAGAAGTTCCGGACCTACGGCAGGCGCTGAACGGGCTCGCTCATCCCATGCCGTTCGCCAGGGCGAGCTTGACCGCCTGGGTACGGTTGGACACCCCGATCTTCCGGTAGATCCGCCGCAGGTGAAGCTTGATGGTGACTTCCTCCACGCCGAGCTCCTCACCGATCTGGCGGTTCGAGATTCCCTTGACGAGCGATGCCAGCACCTCTGCTTCGCGGCGCGACAGACGCTTTTCGGCGATGAACTGCGCCGCATCGCGCGATGCCGTATGGATCGACGCCGTCCGGCGCGCGATCTTTTCATACAATTCCGCCGGAATGAATTTCTCGCCGACCTGCATGAGCTTGATGGCATGGAAGAACGCAGGTGCCGACAGGCTCTTGGGGATGAACCCCGCAGCGCCTCGTGCCAGCGCACTGGATGCGACCTGCGCATCGTGAACGCCGGAAAATATCGCGCAGGGGATCTGGGGAAACCGACCCCGGACCTTATCGAGTCCCTCGATCCCGTCCATCCCCGGAAGATCGTAGTCCAGCAGTACGATCTCCACTGCGCCATCCTGGTCCATCGCCTCCATGGCGTCGGACAACGACGCGGCATGCAACACCTCGGCGCCGGATTCGTTCTCCCGGACCAGCTGGGCCAGCGCGTCCACCACCAGCTGGTGGTCATCCGCAATAAGTATTTTCATCCCTTCCTCGACGTTAGGCTTGCCACTTTTTTCACCGTTGTAGGCTTCATTGCCCGATTCCGGATATTATGCCAGTATTCTTATGGTTTTGGGCCGTCGCAGCATACAGCAACTCGGGAATAAGGGGAGAGAATATACCAGAGTATTTATCGAATTATTAAAAATTGGATAACTCACCCTGCCGGCGGCGGCGCGGCACAGCCGCCGGGACCGCACAGGCATAAGCGCCGCGGCCTGTGGTCGCAGGCATTCCGTCGGCCTTGAACGGATATGGATAACACCTAACTGCTGACACGGCGTCCCCGCCGCACCCCCTCGACGCCGCCATGATGACAGTGAACGGAAATTCGGGAGATACCTAGGTGGTTCGAGCCATCCTCGCCCTCGTCGTGTTCGCCCTTTTGGCGGTGCCGGCGTCGGCCCAGGTTGAATTTGCGGTCACGGTGCAGGATGTGCCCGACCGCAAAGCGGTGTTCGCCACGGTTCAGAGCGTCGATGTGGTGGCCGCGCGCGCGCGCATTGGCGGCACGGTCCGCGACCTGTCGGTGGATGAGGGATCGGCGGTGCGATCCGGCCAGACCCTTGCGATCGTCGAGGATCCGAAGCTGGGTCTCCAGCTCGCGGCCATCGACGCTCGCATTCGTTCGCTCGAGGCGCAGAAATCTCTGGCGCGCGTGGAGTACGATCGGCTCAGCGCCCTGCGCAAATCGGGAACAATCAGCCAGGCCCGCCTGGACGAGGCCCAGACCAACCTGAACGTGGTCACGGGCAGTCATGCAGCGCTGATCGCAGAGCGCGCCGTGGTGTCGGAGAGCCTCGCCGAGGGCGCCGTACTGGCCCCGGGCGACGGCCGCGTATTGCGCGTCCCGGTCACCGAAGGGTCGGTGGTCCTGCCAGGCGAAACCCTGGCCGTCATCGCGGCGGAGCGATATGTCCTGCGCATCGAACTGCCGGAACGGCACGCCCGCTTCATGCGCGAGGGCGACGCCGTCCTGGTCGGCGCACGCGGCCTTGCGGCCAACGGCGAGAACGATCTCCGCGCTGGCCGCATCACCAAGGTATATCCGGAGATGCGCGGCGGCCGCGTGATCGCCGACGCCGAGGTCGAGACATTGGGCGACTATTTCGTCGGTGAGCGCACCCGTGTCTACGTGGCAACCGGGCGGCGCCAGGCAATCGTCATTCCGCCGGAATACCTGTTGCGGCGATACGGCGTCACCTACGTGGTCGTCAAGGGCGAGGGCGAAGTCATGGTTCAGACGGGCCAGAATCTCGACAATGGAATCGAGATCCTGGCCGGCCTGGAACCGGGCGACATCCTGCTGAAACCCTGACGTTCGGGACAGCGCCATGGATCTGGGTATCTCGGGAAGGCTGACTCGATCGTCGATCTTGTCGCCGCTGACGCCGCTGCTGCTGGTCGCCGCGATTCTCGTGGGGCTGCTTGCCCTTGCGGTCCTGCCGCGCGAGGAGGAGCCGCAGATCAGCGTGCCGATGGTGGATATCCTGGTCGCGGCGGACGGCCTGAAGGCGGAGGACGCGGTCGAACTGGTCACCAAGCCGCTGGAGGACATCGTCAAGGGTATCGACGGGGTCGAGCACGTGTATTCGCAGTCGCTCGACGACCGGGTCGTGGTGACGGCCCGGTTCTTCGTCGGCACCTCCGCCGATACCGCCATTCTGCGCGTGCACGAGGAAATCCGAGCCAACCTGTCCAGCATCCCGCTGGGGATCCCGGAGCCGCTGATCGTCGGGCGCGGCATCAACGACGTGGCGATCCTGACATTGACCCTGGCCCCGCGCGGCGACCTGCCGCAAGAGCTGGCCGCGCGGTGGGACGACAACGCCCTGTTCAACGTCGCCGAAGAATTGCTGCACGAGCTGATCAAGGTCGAGGATATCGGCCTGACCTACATCGCCGGCGGCCGGCCCGACCAGATCCGCGTCGAGCCGGATCCGGAACGGCTGTCGCTGTACGGGGTCACGCTCAACCGTCTGGTCGAGAAGATCGAGAATGCCAACCGCTCCTTCGTCGTCGGCGGCATCCGCCAGGACAACGCACACCTGCCCGTGGTCGCGGGACAGACTCTGAGCGGCGTCCCCGATATCGGCCTGCTGGTGATCAACACGGTCGACGGGCGTCCGGTTTACGTCAAGGATGTCGCAAATATCGTCGTCAGCGCGGCGCCGTTGGAGCACCGTGCCTGGCATATCGAGCCGCACGCCGACGGCACGCTGCAGTTCGTGCCCGGCGTCACCCTGGCCCTCGCCAAGCGCGAGGGAGCCAACGCCGTTGTCGTCGCCGACCGGCTGCTCGAGCGCCTCGAGATCGTGCGCGATGAGTTGATCCCCGGGGAAGTAGCGGTGCATGTCACCCGCAATTACGGTGAGACCGCCCAGGAGAAGGCAAACGAGCTGTTGTCCCACCTCGCGATCGCGACCATCAGCATCGCGGTGCTGATTGCGGTCTTCGTCGGCTGGCGCGAGAGCGGTGTCGTGCTGGTGATCATCCCGACCACGATCCTGCTGACCTTCTTCGCCTCGTGGCTGATGGACTACACGATCAACCGCGTCAGCCTGTTCGCGCTGATCTTCTCGATCGGCATCCTGGTCGACGACGCCATCGTCGTGGTCGAGAACATCGTCCGGCACTGGCGCATGAAGCCCGGTCGCGACATCGTGCAGACTGCGATCGAGGCGGTCGCCGAGGTCGGCAATCCGACCATCGTTGCGACCCTGACGGTGATCGCGGCGCTGCTGCCGATGATGTTCGTCAGCGGGCTGATGGGCCCCTACATGGCGCCGATTCCGGCCAATGCCAGCGCCGCCATGCTGTTCAGCTTCTTCGTGGCAGTGATGATCGCGCCCTGGCTGCTGCTGAAGATCGGCGGCGGCAAGCATGCGAGGGCCGGCGACGATGCCGCGCACGGGCACGGCAGCCGCATGGGCCGGCTCTACCGCCGGGTCGCGGCGCCGGTGCTGAAGAACAAGACCCGGTCCTGGGCTTTCCTGCTGACGGTCGGCGCGGCGACGGTGGCGGTGACGGTGTTGTTCGCGACCCGCTCGGTGACGGTCAAGCTGCTGCCGTTCGACAACAAGTCGGAGCTGCAGGTGGTGGTGGACCTGCCCGAGGGCGCCAGCCTCGAGGCGACCCAGCGCGTGCTGATCGAGGCGGCGCGCCGCCTGGCCGACCTGCCGGAGCTGTCGCATATTCAGGCCTATGTCGGGACCGCCGCACCGTTCAACTTCAACGGTCTGGTGCGGCATTACTATCTGCGCAGCCAGCCGGAGATGGGCGATTTGCAGGTGAATTTGCTGCCGAAGCACGAGCGCGCGCGCGCGAGCCACGAGATCGCGCTCGATATCCGCAGCCGGCTGAAGGATCTCGAAGCGCCGCCGGAAACGTCGATCAAGGTTGTCGAGGTGCCGCCTGGGCCGCCGGTGTTGTCGACCCTGCTGGCTGAGATCTACGGGCCCGACGCGGCCACCCGTCGGGCCTATGCCAACAAGGTCCGCGAGGCCTTCGAGGCGGTGGATTTCGTGGTCGACACCGATGACAGCTTCGGCCATCCCACCCAGCGGCTGCGCATCGCCATCGACCAGGACAATCTGGAGTTCCACGGTGTCGAGGAGGAGGCCGTCTATGACACCGTCGCGGCACTGTTCGGCGGCATCAGCGTCGGCTATTCGCATCGTGGCGGCGGCGCCAATCCGGTCGAGATCGCGATCCGCCTGCCCCGCTCCGGCCTCGGACCCGGCGAACGTCTATTCAGTACGCCAGTGCCCGGCCACAGCGGCATCGTCGAGCTCGGCGATGTCGTCGAGTTGCGATACGAGGAGGCGACCTTCCCACTATTCCGACACAACGGCCGCTTCATCGAGATGGTGATGGCGGAGCTGGCCGGCCGCTTCGAAGCGCCGATCTACGGCATGTTCGCGGTGGAGGACGCGATCGCGGCGCTGGACTGGGGCGCCGCCGGCCCGCCCGAGATCCGCTACCGCGGCCAACCCCAGGACGAGAGCCGCGTTTCGGTCCTGTGGGACGGCGAATGGGAGATCACCTGGACCACTTTCCGCGACATGGGCGGCGCCTTCATCGTCGCGCTGCTCGGCATCTATCTGCTGGTCGTCGGCCAGTTCCGCAGCTTCAAGCTGCCGCTGGTCATACTGACGCCGGTCCCGTTGACGCTGATCGGCATCGTCATCGGGCACTGGCTGTTCCAGGCACCATTCACCGCGACCTCGATGATCGGGTTCATTGCCCTGGCTGGCATCATCGTGCGCAACTCGATCCTGCTGGTCGACTTCATCCGCCAGGAGCGCAAGAAGGGCACGCCCTTGCGGCCGGCGCTGCTGGAGGCCGGGGCGATCCGCTTCCAGCCGATCTTCCTGACCGCCGCCGCGGCCATGATCGGTGCCGCCTTCATCCTCTTCGACCCGATCTTCGAGGGCTTGGCGATCTCGCTGGTGTTCGGCCTCGCCTCGTCGACCGCGCTCACCCTGCTGGTCATCCCGGCGGTCTACGTGGCGTTCCGCGACGACGGCTCTGCCCTGCCGGAAAGCTAGGCAAGTGGCGCAGCGGTGCAACTCGGTGTCGCGATTTGGGCGGGCGGCTGGCGGCGCCAGTTGTAATCGGGTAACCTGAACCCATTAGAGGGAACGCCATGCATATCGTGATCGAGCCTAAGGACTTCCGCCGGCTATCGCCCGAGACCCAGCGCGAGCTGATCCGCAAATTCGCCGACCCCAAGCTGCTACAGCCAGCGCGCCGGGCGGTACGCACAGAGACCACGTGGAAAAAGCCCGTGGATCTGGACAGGAACCTGGCGCTGCGGCTGGTGCACGGTCTGTCCGAGAACCATCGCGAGCGTCTCAAGATCTTCGCCGGCAACAAGGGCCGGGCCCGCATGAAAGAGTTGCTGGCTGTGACCGGCGATACCCACTGGCGGGCGCTATCGCTGTTCGAGGGCGCGATGACGCGGCGCCTGCGGCGCCTTATCGGGGATACCGAGAAGAAGGCGCATCTGATCGGCTGGGACTATGATTCGACGGTGTGGGACAAGGACCACAAGGAGATCGTGGACGGCGTCTACTACGTGACGCCGAAGACGGCGAAGGCGCTGCAGGCGGTGCTATCGGACTGACGCGCCGGATTGCGTCAGGCGACCAGTTCGGACCCGGGCCGGCCATGAAAGTAGCCGTTGGCGCGCGGCGCGAAGTCGGCGACCGCCTCGATGATCCGCTGCGTCCGGGCCAGATCGGTGCGGCCGTCGAGGAGATCGCGCCAGATATGGGCGATCGCCACCATGTCGGTGTCGTGCGGCGACAGGCGGAAGCGCCGGATGCCCAGCTCGGCCAGCTCCGCCGCCTCGGCGCTCAGGTCGAGCAGCGCGTGGGACAGGGTCTGTATGCCGTTCACGGCGAGAAACGGCTGGCGGTCGAGCGTCGCCACCGGCATGCCGTCCGGGTCCCTGTCGCAGACGTAGCGGCAGCCGTCCTTGTGCAGACCGTACGCACGCGCATGATAGCATCGCGCCGACAGCGCCAGCGGCATGCGCCCGAAGGCCTGAATTTCCAGCTCGACAGTGCCGGCGGTGGCGAGCGCGGCGATGGCGTCGCGCGGCAGTTCCGGGGGCAGGCAGACCCGCGTGGCGCCGCGCGAAGCGAGCCAGCCGAGCGTGCCTTCGTTGTAGACGTTGACCAGGGGCCCGACCACGTGCGCCCTTCCGCGGAGCATTGGTAGTGCCGAAATGTCGTTGATTTCGACCAGCCCCGGCGTCGCTCGGACCAGCGTTTCGGTCGCCGCGACATCCTTGGCGTCGGCAATCAGGCCAAGTGTGGACCACACCACCTCGATTCCCGCAGCGGTCAGTGTTTCCGCGGCCTCGGCCAGTGCTTCCACCAGAAACGGCGTGCGTTTCGGGCACACCACTTCGCCGAGATGGACGGTATCGACGGGCGCCCGCTCGGCGATCTGGTCGTAGAACGTCCTGACCCGCTCCGCCGGCCAGTTGAACAGCAGTGGGCCGAGAGTCAGTTTCGCCGGTTTGCTCATCGCCACGTCTTCTCGTAGGCGCCGGTGGTCTGCCGGCCGCCCTCGGTAAGGGTGGCAAGATCGTTGCCGGCCGGATGTTCGCCCCGCGCCACCGCGTCGACCGCGTTGCGAAACGCACCGACGACCTGTGCCACATAGGCCTTGCCGCGCTGGCGGCCCTCTATCTTCAGGGCCGTTACGCCGGCCTCGCTGAGGGCCGGCAGCATGCGGATCGCATCGAGCGAGGTCGGTTCCTCGAACAGGTATGACTCCCTGTTACAGGCCTGGAAGCGCCCCTTGCACAGGGTCGGGTAGCCGGCCGGCTCACCCGCAGCGAAGACGTTGATGGCAAATCTGCCGAGATGCGAGACGAGGCGCCCGTTGCGGTCCTCGTAGCGGACATGCTCGGCCGGCGAACAGACGCCATTCATGTTCGGCGATTCGCCCGCCGCATAGGACGACAACAGGCAGCGCCCTTCGGCCATCACGCACAGGCCGCCGAAGGCGAACACTTCGGTCTCGACCGGCACGGCCCTGTTGATCCGGGCGATTTCCGATATCGTCAGCACGCGCGGCAATACCACGCGCTTGACGCCGAATTCTTCGTGGTAGAAGCGGATCGTCTCGGCGTTGGCGGCCGACGCCTGCACCGACAGGTGCCGGCGCAGTCCGGGATGGCGGCTGGCGGCGTAATCGAGCAACCCGATATCGGCCAGGATTACGGCCCAGGCCCCGAGCCCCGCCGCATCGTCGACCGCACGCCGCCAGGGTCCGGGATCGCCGGCCCGCGGATAGGTGTTGATCGCGACCAGGACCTTGCAGCCGTTGCGGCCGGCATAGGCAATGCCCTCGGCGAGCTCGTCGCGGCTGAAATTGAGGCCGGGGAAGTTGCGGGCGTTGGTTTCGTCGCGGAAGCCGAGATAGACCGAGTCGGCCCCCGCATCGACGGCGGCCCGCAGCGCTGCCGGCGTGCCCGCCGGGCACACGAGTTCGAGCGGCCGGCCGGTCATGCCGCGGTTCCGCGGCGCGGCTTCGCCGCCCTGGCCAGGGACTCGTTCAGGTCGTCGAGCCGCGCCTCCTGCGAGTCGCAGCGCCGTTGCACCGGCGCCAGGAGCGCCGCCCGCAGCATCTCGAGATCCGCGTCGGCGCGCCGGTACAGCGCGGCTGCCGATGCCACCAGCCGCCGCGCCGGCCCGCCGAGGGGGCCGAGCGGCCGCAACAGATCCTCGGCAAGGTCGATATCGGCGCCGTCCACCGCGTTGCGCAGCGCGACGACGGCCGCCATGTCGCCCTCGACCGTCAGGGCCCGCGAGAAGAACAGGGCGTCACCGTCGCTGCGGCCTTCGAGCAGTTCGAGCAGGGCCGGCAGGGAACCGCGGATCGCGGCAGCCGGCGACGCCGGCGCCGGGTCGCCGTCGCGCAGCACCGTCAGGCGCGGCGACGGCAGTGCGGCGTCGAGCACCAGCGCAACCGGCAGGTCGACCGGGTCGATCAGGTACACCGGGTTGGCGAGGCTTTGAAGACGTTCGAAGACACCCCTGTGCCGGCGCATCATGGCGGCCATGGCAAGCGAGGCCGCGGCCTGCAATGCAGCCCTCGGCGCCGGCCTCAGGGCGAGTCCGACGAACAACAGGGGCGACAGGGCCGGCGCCTGCCGGCCAGCGCGCATCATTTCGGAGGACCTCCGCTATTCCCGTCCCGGTTCGTGGGGCCGCATGCTAGGAGCGCGGTCGGGCACCCGCATTGATGCAAATCAAGTCGCGGCGGCGCGGACCCCGGACCGCGGTCCGGGGCCCTGCCGGAGCCGTCCGCGGGGACGCTGCGGTCAGCCGCATTCGGCGCACGGGTTCGGGTCGTTGTCGTTGGCCGCCAGTTGCGCGAGCGCGACGGGACGCGCATTGTCGTTCGCCGCGGCCCGCCGTGCGACCGCGTCGGCGACGCCGAGCAGGCCACTGCGGTCCAGGCCGATGTCGCGCAGCGTCCTGTCGTCAAGTTGCTGCAGGGTCCGATATGTCGACCGCCGCACGTTCCGGCGCTCGAACGCGGCGACCAGGCGCCTGAGGACGGACGATCGCGCCGGCGGGTTCCGGACCAGCCGAACATCGCGGGGCACATTTATGCCGGCGGCGAGGGCGATTCCACGATAGATACTCTCCAACATAGCTGAGTACTCCTAAAAGACATGATTCCAGCCAACGATGTATTTTCCAAATCTAATGGCCAAATTCCTTGCCGACAAACGACGATATCTCATATCATGAGTTAGTTTTTCTAATCTATATGGTGCCCATGACCCGACGGATCGCCCCGCTCGGCGCCTTGCGTGCCTTCGAGGCCGCGGCGCGCCATCTGAGCTTCACCAAGGCCGCGGCGGAGCTGAACGTGACGCCGGCCGCGATCAGCCACCAGATCAAGGCGCTCGAGGAATATTCCGGCGTTCAGCTGTTCCATCGCCGGACGCGTGCGCTGCTGCTGACGGACACGGGAAAGGCGGCCCTGCCGACGCTGCGGGACGGATTCGACCTGCTCGCCACCGCCTCAGCGACATTGCGGACGGACAGGGACAGCGGCATCCTGACCGTGAGCGCGGCACCGTCGATCGCCGCCAAGTGGCTGGTCACGCGGCTGGACCGTTTCCGGGCCCTGGAGCCGGACATCGACATCAGGCTCGATGCCACGGACCGGCTGCGGGACTTCGCGCGGGACGGCGTCGACATCGCGATCCGCTACGGCAGCGGGAACTATCCCGGAATGTCCGTCCGGCAGCTGTTCGCGACCCGGGTCCACCCGGTGTGCAGCCCCGCCTTCCTCGAAGATCACCCGACGCTGCGGGCCCCGCAGGACCTCGCCGGCCGCACGCTCCTCCACATCGACTGGGCGACGCAGGAAGAATCCTGGCCGAGCTGGAAGATGTGGCTGCTGGCCGCCGGCGTCATCGGCGTCGATCCGGCGCGCGGCCCTCGCTTCAACGACATCGCCATGGCGTTGCAGGCGGCCGTCGAGGGCCACGGAATCGCCCTGGTGAGCGACGTGCTGGCATCGGACGACATGGCCGCGGGGCGGCTTGTCCGGCTGTTCGACCTGTCTGTGCCCGTGACCTTCGGCTATTACGTCGTGTGCCCGCCGGACAAGGCCGAAGTGCCCAAGGTCAAGCGTTTCTGCGACTGGCTGTGCGCGGAGGCGGACGCAACGGAACGCGGTGCGGTCACCCCGTGACGGCGCGCCGCAGCAGGTTGAGCCCGGCGATCAGCAGCACGACCAGCACGACCTTGCGGAACGTCTCGGTGTTCAGCCGGTCACGCACCATGCGGCCGAGCCACATGCCGAAGAAGGCGACGGGCGTGGCCAGCGCCGACCAGAACAGGAGCTGCGGGCCGAGCAGGCCGAACGCGGCGAGGATCAGGATCAGCATGATCGCACCGTAGGCGTAGGTGACGCCGATCGCCGCGACGAACGCGTCCTTTTCCAGCTCCAGCAGGAACAGGTAGAGCGCGATCGGGGTGCCGAAGAAGCTCGACACGCCGCCGGAGAACCCGGAGCAGGCGCCCATCAGCGGCGCCACCCAGCGCTCGTGGCGGCGCGTCATCCGCCAGTTGGGCTGGTAGCGGACGACCGCCACGAACACGATCGTCAGGGCGCCGAGCAGGCCGACGACGATCTTCGGATTGGCCCAGGCGAGCACGGCAACGCCGGCGACCATGGCAATCGGCTGCACCGCCAGCAGCGGCCATACCCGGCCGATGATCTTGCGCCAGCCCCGCCCCTGCCAAAGATTGGTGAGCAGGATCGGCAGCGTCGTCAACGCCACCGCAACGGGCACGGGAACCACCAGCGTGGCCACCGGAACCGAGACCAGCGGCAGACCCATGCCGGTGGTCCCCTTGACGAAGCCGCCGGCCACGAAGCCGCCTGCGACCACAAGCAACACCTCCGCCGTCAACTGATCCAACCTGCCCGCCCCTTTTTGCTTGCGCCGGCGCTCCTGAAAGGTGGGATGTGTCTTGGGGAAGTCCTGTAACGAGAGATCGGCCGGGCGCGGCCACTCAATAACCTTTGCACCGGGGATTGACAACAGATCGCGCCGGACCGGGGGTCGAGAAACAAGATTCCGATAAACTTTATCGATGGTATCGGTTAGCATCCGCTCGCCAGATTATCGCTTCGGGCTGTACGTTCTGCTCGCGTCGATCGCCCACAGGATCGCCGATTTGGGGCGACGGCAATTCCGCTGTTCGGGAAATAACGACAAGTGCCTCAGGGAGGAACCCACATGCAAGGATCTTACGGGTGTCTGAAAAAACTGCCGCTGGCCGCAGCGGCAGCCACGGTCGTGCTATCGCTCGCTGGCGCGGCGATAGCCGACACGGTGGCGCTGAAGGCGTCGCACCAGTGGCCGGGCGGCCGCGGCGACGTCCGCGACGAGATGGTGCAGATCATCGCGCGCGAGGCGGCGGCGGCCAATGTCGGCCTCGAGATCACCGTCTATCCCGCGGCGTCCCTGTTCAAGCCGCGCGAACAATGGGGGGCGATGACCAAGGGCCAGCTCGACATCTCCGCCTTCCCGCTCGACTACGCGTCCGGCCGCCATCCCCAGTTCAGCGCGACCCTGATGCCGGGACTGGTCAAGAACCACGAGCACGCCCGCAGGCTCAACAGCTCGCCGTTCATGGCCGACATCAAGAAGATCATCAACGACGCGGGCGTCACGGTGCTGTCCGACGCCTGGCTGGCCGGCGGCTTCGCGTCCAAGAAGAGCTGCATCCTCGAGCCCGACGACATCAAGGGACAGGTGACGCGCGCGGCGGGGCCGGCCTTCGAACAGATGCTCGCCGGGGCCGGCGCCTCGATCAGCTCGATGCCGAGCTCGGAAATCTATACGGCGATGCAGACCGGTGTTCTCGATGCCACCAACACCAGCTCCGGCAGCTTTGTTTCCTACCGGCTGTACGAGCAGGTCATATGCCTGACCGCGCCGGGCGAAAATGCGCTGTGGTTCATGTACGAGCCGATCCTGATGTCGACGAAGACTTGGGAGAAGCTCAACCCGGCGCAGCAGGCCGCTCTCAAGGCGGCCGGCAAAAAGGCCGAAGCGTATTTCTTCGAGGAGGCCAAGAAACTTGATCAGGAACTGGTCGACACGTTCAAGAAGGCGGGCGTCAAGGTCGTCACGATGACCGCCGGGCAGGCCGCGAAGTGGCGTGCGATCGCCGACAAGACGTCGTACAGGAATTTCGCGGAGAACGTGCCGGGCGGCAAGGAGCTGATCGAGAAGGCGCTCGCCGTCGAGTAGCACACCCCGTTTCACCGCCGCCGGCCTGCGGGCCGGCGGCCCGTCTTTTTCGCGCCTCCATCGCATGGATCTATTCGTCAACAGTGTCAGGCGCCTGTCGCAGGCCTGCGGAATAATCGGCGCATTGCTGATTGCGGCGGCTGTCGTCGTGGTCTGCGAGATGGTTGTGATCCGCTATTTTCTCAGAGCCTCGACCGTCTGGCAGACGGAGTTCGTGACTTACGCGCTGATCGCCGCGACCTTCATCGGCAGCCCCTACGTCGCCCTGATCCGCGGCCACGTGAACGTCGAGCTGCTCCCGGTCTATCTCGGCGGGCGGGCGAGGCTTGCGCTGGCCCTGTTCACGGCGGGTGCGGCTCTCCTACTATCGCTGGTGCTCTGCTGGACGGGTTACGAACTGCTTGTCGAGGCCTGGGTCGGCGGATGGCGGACCGAGACGGTGTGGGCGCTGCCGCTGTGGATTCCCTATCTGCCGCTGCCGATCGGCATGGCGCTGATGGCGCTGCAATACGTGGCCGAGATCCTCTGCCTTGCGACCGGGCGCACGCAGCCTTTTGGCCTTTCCGACGAGGCGATGCGATGAGCGCGCTCGGCCTGGGTGCCGTCATCGGCCTCGTCACGATTGCCCTGCTCGCAACCGGCATTCCGGTGGCCTTCGGCCTGGCGCTGGTAGCGATCGGCTTCCTGCTCTATTTCGAAGGTACCGGCGTCCTGTCGATCCTGGCCGAGACGTTCTTCGGCAGCCTCAACGAATTCACCCTCGTTTCGATCCCGATGTTCATCCTGATGGGCGCGGCTGTGGCGAGCTCGCCCGCCGGCAAGGACCTGTATGCTGCGCTCGACCGTTGGCTGCACCGGGTGCCGGGCGGCCTCATCATATCCAACCTCGGGGCCTGCGCCGTGTTCGCCGCGCTCAGCGGATCCTCGCCGGCAACCTGCGCGGCCATCGGCAAGATGGGCATACCGGAAATGCGCGAGCGCGGCTATCCCGCGGGCCTCGCCACCGGGGCGATCGCGGCCGGCGGGACGCTCGGCATCCTGATCCCGCCCTCGGTGGTGCTCGCGGTCTACGGCTGCATCCTGATCCCGCCGAGCATCACCATGATCGTCTACGGGGTTACCACCGAGACCTCGATCGGACGCCTGTTCATCGCCGGTCTGGTGCCGGGGCTGATGCTGACCGCACTGTTCATGGCGTGGTCACTGTACATCGCTTGGCGAAGGGGCTACAGCCTGCGCGACATGGCGGCAGGCTACACGCTGCGGGACAAGCTCGTGATCCTGCCCAAGGTGTTACCGTTCCTCGCCATCATCGCCGGCATCCTCTATGTCCTGTATGGCGGCCTGGCGACCCCGTCTGAGGCGGCCGGCGTTGGCGCCCTGTTTTGCATCGTCCTGGTCACCGTGATCTACCGCATCCGCGATTTCCGCACGATGTCGCGCATCCTGCGCGACAGCATGCGCGAGAGCGTGATGATCCTGATGATCATCGCCGCCTCGGCGCTGTTCAGCTACATGCTGTCCAGCTTGTTTGTGACCCAGTCGATCGCGGGATGGATCGCGGGACTCGACGTCAACCGATGGGTCGTCATGGCGATGATCAACATCTTCCTGCTCGTCGCCGGGTTCTTCCTGCCGCCGGTTGCGGTGATCCTGATGACGGCTCCGATCCTGCTACCGATCGTCGAGCAGGCCGGTTTCGACCCGTACTGGTTCGCCGTCGTGTTCACGATCAACATGGAGATCGGCCTCATCACCCCGCCGGTCGGGCTGAATCTCTATGTCATCAACGGGATCTCGCCCGATGTGAGCCTGCCGACGATCCTGCGCGGCGCGTTGCCGTTCATGCTGTGCATGGTTCTCGGCATTGTCCTCCTGTGCATCGTACCCCAGATCGCGACCTGGTTGCCGGACCTGCTGATGGGACCCGCGATCTGAAATCGTCGGCCATTTGGTTGCCTTTTTCCGACATCTCCACGATGCTCGGGGGCGACGGCCGGGCTTTCACAGTTGCCCGCGCTCAGATCGGGGGGAGTCGAGCCATGAATCGTCCGGCAGCGGTGCAAACTTCGCCCGCCGTTCAGCCGGAGGCCGACGGGGTGCCGGCCCCTGTCACTGCGGCGCTCGAGTGGCCGCCCGACGCCGGCCGGCCGTCGGCCCCGACATGACCGCGCAGGCGACAGGGCCGGCACGGGGCCGCAAGCTGGTCACCGGGGTGATCGGGGCCGACACCCACATCGTCGGAAACCGGATTCTTTCGATGGCGCTGGAGGAGGCCGGATTCGAGGTCATCGCCCTGGGCGCCATCACCCCGGCCGCGGATTTCGTGAAGGCGGCCATCGAGACGGCCGCCGACGCGATCATGGTCTCGTCGCTGTACGGACAGGGGGAACTGGATTGCCGCGGCTTTCGTGACCTGTGCATCGAGGCGGGGCTCGAGGACATCCTCGTCTACGTCGGCGGCAACCTCGTGGTCGGCAAGCAGGATTGGCCGGACGTCGAGCGTCGTTTCCTCGCCATGGGCTTCGACCGCGCGTTTCCCCCCAACACCCGGACCGACGAGGTCATCGAGACGCTGAACGCCGATTTTGCGGCACGATCCCATGGCCGGAGGATCGCGGAATGACCGACGCTGCGGGCGCCGCCCTGCTGATCGATTTCGGCAGCACCTACACCAAGCTGCGCGCGGTGGATCTTGGCGCCGCCACCATCGTTGCGACGGGCCAGGGCCCGTCCACCGTCGCCACCGACGTGACGATCGGGCTGAAAGCGGCGCTGGCGGACCTCGCCGGCCACATGGGCGACCTGCCGGATTTCCGTTACCGGCTGGCCTCGAGCAGCGCCGCCGGGGGCCTGCGCATGGTAACGGTCGGTCTCGTCAAGGAACTGACGGCAGAAGCGGCCCGCCGCGCGGCGCTGGGCGCAGGCGCCCGGCTCGTCGGCAGCTTCGCGTACCGGCTGACCGGCAGCGACGTCGACGAAATCGTCGCGCTCGCGCCGGACGTCCTGCTGCTCAGCGGCGGTACCGACGGCGGCAACAGCGAGGTGATCCTGCACAATGCCGGGAAGCTGGCGGCAAGCCCGCTCGCCTGCCCGGTGATCGCCGCCGGCAACCGCAATGCGGCGGACGGCATCCGCAAAATGTTCACGGGTGAAGGCAAGACGCTGGTGGTCGCCGGCAACGTGATGCCGGCCTTCGAGGCGCTGGACATCGATCCGGCACGCGCGGCGATCCGCCGGGTCTTCATGGAGCGCATCGTCCACGCCAAGGGTATCGACAAGGCGGCGGCGATGTTCGACGCGGTGCTGATGCCGACCCCGGCAGCGGTCCTGGCCGGGGCGCGGCTTCTGGCGGAAGGCGTTCCGGGCCGGCCGGGACTGGGGCCGCTGGTCGCGCTCGATATCGGAGGCGCGACGACCGACGTGCACTCCGTTGCCGACGGCGCGCCGGCCGGTGAGGGCGTGGTCCGGCACGGACTGCCCGAACCCTACGAAAAGAGGACCGTCGAAGGCGATCTCGGCATGCGGCACAACGCCCGGGCCATCGTCGAGGCGGCGGGTGTGGAGCGTCTCGCCGCCGCCGCGGGCATTTCCGCGGACGCCGTCGCGGACTGGCTGCTGCGCATCGAGGGCGATGTCGAAATCCTGCCGAGCCGGCCGGCCGAGCACGCGATCGATGCCGCCATGGCGGCGGCGGCCGTGCGCATTGCCATGCGGCGCCACGCCGGCACCGTGCGCATCGCCCATACGCCGGCGGGACCGGTGACGATACAGGAGGGCAAGGACCTGACGGCCGTGGCCGCCCTGGTCGGCACCGGGGGCGCGCTGGTCCACGCTTCGGCGCCGGACGACATTCTTGCGGCGGCGCTGGGCGACCGCGACGATCCGACCTCGCTGCGCCCGACGGCGCCGGCCCGCTTCGTCGACGGTCGGTACACGCTCTATGCCGCGGGACTGCTCGCCGAGTTCGATCCGGCAGCGGCCTTTGACGTGGCGATGAACGGACTCAGGCCATTGGGGGGCGCGGATGCGCGACGCGGCACGGGATAAGACGGCACGCCCGCCGTTCTCGGCGGCGCGCATACCCGACGACGCGTTCGCGGCGATGCGGCGCGAGAACCTGGCGCGCTGGCCGACCGGCGCCGAAATCGACCTCGAAGAGGCCCTGGACTTTCACCGTGCCCTGCCGGCACACAAGAATCTCTCTGTGGTGATGCGCCGCGCCGATGCCGAGGGACGGTGCCTGACCCAGCCGCGCGGCGGCTTCGGCACCCTGGCCCTGCAGCTGGAGCTGATGCGCGCGCTCGACCGCGACGGGCTGGCCGACATCGTGCCGACGACGACCGATTCCTATACCCGCAACGAGCAGTGGCAGCGCGCCGAGGCCGGCATCGCGGAATCCGAGACGGCCGGGCGCTCGATGCTGAACGGCTTTCCGATGGTCTGCTACGGTCCGAAGACGTCCCGTCGGCTGATCGACGCGATCGACAAGCCCGCCATCGTGCTGTCCGGCACCTCGATGCCGCGGCTGACCGGCGAGGTCGGGTTCGCCGCCGGCTTCACCGGCTATCTCGGCTCCGGCCTTGCCTACACGACGTCCTACACCAAGGATCTTTCGATCGAGGACGGCATCCGCAACTACCAGTATCTCGATCGTCTGGCGGCGTTGTACCAGGAGCACGGCGTCGACCTGCACCGGCGCCAGCCGGGCTTCCTGACCGGCACCAACGTCCCGCCCTGCATCGCCATCGTCACCGCCGTCGTCGATGCGCTGCTGGCGGCCGAACAGGGCGCGCGCAACTACGGGCTGGAGCTGGGCCAGACGCTGCACCTCGTTCAGGATGCCGCGGCCATCCGCGCCTGCCGCGAGCTCGTTCAGGAGTATCTCGTGAAGGCCGGCCATGACGACGTATTCACGCCGGTCACCTCGCTGCACTGGATGGGGGCGTGGCCGTACGACGACGCGCAGGCCGCGGCGCTGGTCGCCTACGGCGGCACGATTGCCGCGGTCGGCGGCGCGGTCAGCGTCACCACCAAGAGCACCCACGAGGCGTTCGGCATTCCGACTCCGCAGGCCAACGCCGAAGGCCTGCGCACCACCCGCATGGCGATCTACCTCGCCCGCCGGATCCGCCTCGACGACCTGCCGGAGTTCCGTCGCGAAAAGGAGCTGATCGGGCGCGAGGTCCGCCCGGTCGTCGACCGGATCCTGGAGATGGGGGACGGCGATGTTGCGATCGGCACGATCCGCGCCTGCGAGGCCGGGGTGCTCGACATCCCGTGGTCGCCGAACCGCCAGATCAAGAGCCGTGTCCTGCCCGCGCGCGACGCCGATGGCTATCTGCGCATCCTCGAGGCCGGCGACATGCCGTTCCCCAGGGACGTGCTGGAGATCCACGAGGAGCGCCTGCGCAAACGCGCGGAGCGGGACGGCGTTCGATACGGCCGCGATCTTGCGGTGGCCAGCGTCTATGAGATCTCCGAGGGTCTGGAAACGCTGCTGCCGGCCCGCTAGCATAGGCCCGAAGGCCCCCGGCGCATGGTCGGACGCGCCCGCACGCGATCCGGCCCACCCGGCACGGGGTCACACAACCGTGCGGGCCCTGCCCTTTCGTCGCCCAACCCCGCAACTTCCCTGAGGGAGGATCTTCATGAGACGCGTCACCGGCCGCAACTTCCTGTTCGTCCCGGGGCCCACCAACATCCCCGACCGCGTGCAGCGCGCCATGCTGGTCGCGATGGAGGATCACCGCTCGTCGCGATTCCCGGACCTTTCGATGAGCGTGTTGAGCGACCTCAAAAAGGTGTTCAAGTCCACCGAGGGGCAGGTGTTCATCTTCCCGTCGTCCGGCACCGGTGCCTGGGAAGCGGCGCTCACCAACACGCTGTCGCCCGGCGACAAGGTTCTCGCGTCGCGGTTCGGCCAGTTCAGCCATCTCTGGATCGACATGGCGCAGCGTCTCGATTTCGACGTCGAGATCCAGGAGGTCGAGTGGGGCGAGGGCGTGCCGCTCGAGCATACCGAAGAGGTGCTGCGCGCCGACCGCACCCACGAGATCAAGGCGATCCTCGCCTGCCACAACGAAACCGCGACCGGCGTGACCAGCGACATCGCCGGGCTGCGGCGGGTCATGGACGCCGCGGGCCATCCGGCGCTGCTGTGCGTTGACGCGGTCAGCTCGCTTGCCAGCATCGACTTTTGCATGGACGAGTGGCGCGTCGATCTTGCTGTCAGCGGCTCGCAGAAAGGCCTGATGCTGCCGGCCGGCCTCGGCATCCTCGCCGTCAGCAAGCGGGCGCTGGAGTGCGCGAAGACGGCCGGGTCGCGGCGGTGCTATTTCGACCTTGCGGACATGATCAAGACCAATGTCGACGGCTACTTCCCGTACACGCCTGCGCTGCCCATGCTGTACGGCCTGCGCGAGGCGCTCGACATGATCTTCGAAGAGGGGCTCGATGAGATCTTCGCGCGCCACCACTATTTCGCCGAAGGCGTGCGCGCCGCGGTGACGGAGGGATGGGGGCTGTCGCTGTGCGCCAAGGCGCCGAAATGGCATTCGGATACCGTGAGCGCGGTGATGGTGCCCGAAGGGATCAACGGTGCGCACGTCATCGACGTCGCGTTCCGGCGCTACAATCTGGCGCTGGGCGCCGGACTCGCCAAGGTTGCCGGCAAGCTGTTCCGGATCGGACATCTGGGGGACCTGAACGAGCTCATGCTGATGGGCGCGATCGCCGGCGCGGAGATGGCGATGCTCGATGTCGGCGTCGAGGTGCGGCCGGGAAGCGGCGTCGCCGCGGCCTCGAACTACTGGCGCAGCAACGATCCGGTGCCGAAGCGCAGGGTCTCCAAGGCGGAACAGTTCTACGAGTCCCACTCGACGGGCTCGGTGCAGGGCTGACCGACGGGGGAGAAGACGATGGACAAACCGCGAGTGATCGTAACGCGGCGCTGGCCGGAGGAGGTCGAGGCGCGGCTCGCCGAGAATTTCGAGGTCGAGCTGAACCCCGAGGACCGCCCATTCGGCCAGGACGCGCTCAAGCAGGCCTTCACCGCCGCCGACGCGGTGTTCCCGACGGTGACCGATCGCATCGACGCAGAGGTGCTCTCGGTCGAGCCGCTGCGCGCCCGCCTGATCGGCAATTTCGGCGTCGGCTTCAACCACATCGACCTCGACGCCGCCCGGACCCGGGGGCTGGCGGTCACCAACACGCCCGAGGTGCTGACCGACGCGACCGCCGACCTGGCGATGGCGCTGCTGCTCTGCGTCGCGCGGCGCGTCGGCGAGGGCGAGCGGCACCTGCGCGACGGCGCGTGGACCGGCTGGCGGCCGACCCACATGATGGGCACCCAGGTGACGGGCAGGACGCTGGGGCTGATCGGGTTCGGGCGCATCGGCCAGGCGGTGGCGCGACGCGCGCATCGCGGCTTCGGCATGCGGGTGCTGTTCTTCGATCCCTTCCCGCCGTCGGATCAGGTGTTGCGGGAACTCGGCGCGGCGCCGCGCGAGACCGTCGAGGCCGTGCTCGAGGAGGCCGATTTCGTCTCGCTGCACTGCCCGGCAACGCCGGAGAACCGGCATCTCATGAACGCCGAGCGTCTGTCCCGCATGAAGCCGGGCGCGTTCCTGATCAACACCGCGCGCGGAGACGTCGTTGACGAGATGGCCCTGATCGAGGCGCTGGGCGACGGGCTCATCGCCGGTGCCGGACTCGATGTCTTCGAGCGCGAGCCCAAGGTGTCGGCCGGCCTGCTCGGGCGGGAAAACGTGGTGCTGCTGCCGCATCTCGGCAGCGCCACGCGCGAGACCCGGATCGCCATGGGTCTGAAGGTGCTGGAGAACGCCGTCGCCTTCTTCGGCGGCGCCGAGCCGCCGGATCGGGTCGTCTAGGACGTTACCCATCTGCACGGAGTCGGCACCGGCCCGTTCCGCCGCGGCCGGCTCCTCCCGTTGACAGTGTGCGCGGCGGAAGGCTTGAATGAGCCGACGTGGCCCGCGTCCGTTCCCGATGTCACGACGGCCGGCGGGTTTGTGGAAAAAAATCAAGAACACGGTGGCCATCGACCGGCAGGTCTTGCTAACGTGCGGCCGACGTTATGTTACCAAGAAATACAAACATCGTGGCTGGACAAGCCATTGGGAGGAACCAAAATGAGAACAAGTGTGAATTGGCGGACGCCCGTCCTCGGGCTCGTCGCCGCCGTGGCGCTGGCACTGCCCGCGCAGGCCGACAAGCACAGTACGTTGCCGGATACCATGGCCAAACCGGGTGGCTTCCCCGAGCGCCCGCTGACGATGATCGTGCCCTACGGTCCGGGCGGCGGGTCCGGGCAGGTGGCGCGCGGCATGATCCAGGGCGTCAAGGATGCCATCGGAATCGACATCACGCCGGACTACAAGCCGGGCGGCTCCGGCATGGTCGGCCTGAAGACCTACATGGCCGCGCCGGCCGATGGCTACACGGTGCTCGAGCACATCGATGACGCCACCAGCGCATTCGCAATCGGCAAGAGCGACATCCATCCGGGCGAGGATCTGATTCCGCTGGTCATCTCGCAGATCACCTTCAGTCAGATCTACATCCGCGCCAACGAGACCCGCTTCAACGACTGGGACTCGTATATCGCCCACGTCAAGTCGCAGGATGGCAAGTCGACGATCGCCAACGTGGCCGGCGAAGGCTCGATGGAGCGGATCAACATGAACCGGATCGCCAATCATTACGGCGTCAAAGTCCAGCAGATCAGCTTCGACAAGGGTGCGCCGCGGTACGGGGCGCTGAAGGGCGGACAGGTGGATGCGCTGTTCGAGCAGCCGGGCGATGTCCGCGGTTTCCTCGAGAGCGAGGACTTCAAGCCGATCCTGACACTGCTCAAGGAGCGTCCGCCGGCGTTCCCGGACACCCCGTCGATGACCGACGTCGGGCTGAGCTTCACACCGCTGATGCGGTTCCGGGGCTTCTATGTCCACAAGGATACGCCGCCGGAGCGCGTGAAGTACCTGCAATGGGCGTTCCAGAAGGGCTACTTCGCGGACAGCTACCAGAAATTCAACAAGTCCAAGTTCATGGACCTGATTCCGAGCTTCCGCGATACCGAGGGGGCGCGGGTGCTGATCAACGAGACCATGGACATCTACCGCCAGACCTACAAGGAAATGGGCCTCATCCAGTAGCCCGGATCTTGCGCGATGCGATTCCGGCGCGGCGCGCCGCGCCGGAACCCGTTTCCTGACAGGGGGTAGTCGTGGCCAAGCTGACCGCCGGACAGTGGTTCGAAGTGTGCGTCTGGCTGGCCGTCGCCGGCGTGGCCTACTGGTTCAGCTTCGAATTCGATCGCGAGATCGAGTTCTACAAGTTCGGCGCCTCGGGCTGGCCGCGGCTGATCATCCTGTTCATCGCGCTGGGTGCGATCGGCCAGTTCGTCCAGGACCTCGTGCAGTCCCGGAAGAAGGCGCTGTACGATCCCGGCTACTTCGCCCAGTTCGCAGAGCACGGGCCCCGGTTCTTCGTGCGCATGGGGCTGACGCTGGCCATCCCGATGCTGTATGCCGGGCTGATGCAGGGAATGGGCTATTATTTCCTCACCCCCTTCTTCCTGGCCGGGTATCTCTACCTGACCGGCGAGCACCGCGTCTCGCGGCTGATCATCGTGCCGCTCGTCATCTACGCCGTGATCACGGTCATCTTCACGCGCTTCGCCTATGTCGGGCTGCCGACCGGCTACTGGAAGGGCTTCTACGAGTTCGGCAACTGGTTCGTGGTCATGTTGCGCTACGGCTCGGGATAGATCGGCATGGACATGTTCCTCGAGGGCGCCGCCACCCTGGTGAGCAGCCCGCTCAGCGTCTTCATCTTCTTCTGCGGGCTGATCGGCGGCCTGCTGTTCGGTGCCATCCCGGGCGTGAGCATGCTGACCCTGGCGGCGATCTTCCTGCCGTTCTCCGGCTTCCTGTCGGCGCCCGACGCCATCATGTTCTATTCGGTGCTGTACTGCTCGGGCACCTATGGCGGCGCGGTGACGGCGATCCTGTTCAACATCCCGGGCGCACCGGAGAACGCGCCGACCGCCTTCGACGGTTACCCGATGACCCAGAAGGGCCTGGCCGGCAAGGCCATCGGGGCCGCCGTCCTGTGCTCTGCCCTCGGCGGCACCTGCTCGGTGATCTTCATGATGGTGGCGACGCCGCTGCTGGCGGATGCCGCGATCACCCATTTCGGCCCGCCGGAGATCTTCGCGCTCGTCTTCTTCGGCATCGCGGTGGCCTCGTCGGTCGGCGCCAAGACCCTGTGGAAGGGCTGGCTGTCGGTGCTGCTCGGCCTGCTGATGGCGACCGTCGGCCTCGACCCGGTGGCCGGCGAGGAGCGCTACACCTTCGACCTCTACTACCTGCTGGCGGGCCTGCATTTCGTTCCCGTCATCCTCGGATTCTTTGCCGTCGCGGAGGTGCTGGTCCAGGCCGAGCGCCGTGCCACCGGCCGCTACGACATGCCGAAATTCGTGACCTCCTTCCCGTCTCTGGCGGAGTTCCTGAAGCTGAAATTCGCCGTGGTGCGCTCGGTCGGGCTGGGCTTCTTCTCGGGCATCCTGCCCGGCATCGGCGCGACGCTGGCAGCGTTCCTCAGCTACAACGAGGCGGTGCGCTGGTCGAAGACGCCCGAGAAATTCGGCAAGGGCGAGCTCGAAGGGGTGGTCGCTTCGGAGACCGCCAACAACGCGGCGACCGGCGCGGCGATGATCCCGCTGCTGGCGCTGGGCCTTCCGGGCGGGGCGCTGACCGCCATGATGGTCGGCGTCTTCCAGATGCACGACATCGAGCCCGGCCCCCTGGTGTTCCGGAATTCCAGCGATCTCGTCTGGGTCGTCTTCGCGGCGATGTTCTTCGCCAACATCGCGATCCTGGTGCTCGGCGTCGTCGAGACCAAGGGCGTCCTGCACCTGCTGCGCATCCCGTTCCAGTACCTGGCGCCGGGCATCCTCCTGATGGCCACGATCGGCGCCTACGCGACGCGCAGCCAGGTGGTCGATGTCGCCGTGATGTTCGGCTCCGGCATCCTCGCCTACTTCATGCGGCGCACGGGCTATTCGGTGCCGGGCATCGTGCTCGGGCTGATCCTCGGCAAGATCGGCGAGCAGACCTTCGCCCAGGGCATGCAGCTGGTCTCCTACGACGCCGTCGCCTTCGTGAGCCGGCCGATCGTCGCGATCCTGCTTGTCGCCGGCATCTCCACCATCTTGACCAGCGTGTACCGGGCGCTTAAGGGAACCCGCCGGGACATCGAAATGTAGGCGGGCGCGGCACGGCCCGTGCGCCGCGCCGATCCGCCAGGAGTTGTACCATGCCATCCTCGACAGCCATTCCCGTCTCCCAGCCTGGCACGCCCGAGGCCGTCGTCGCGGGACTCGTCGCGCGGGCGCGCGCGGCGATGGACGGATTCGCCGATGTCGGCCAGGCACGAGTCGACGAGGCGGTCACGGCGCTGGCCTGGTCGCTGTACAAGCCGGAACACGCACGGCATCTGGCCGAGCGTGCGGTGCGCGACACCGGCCTCGGCGACGTCGCCAGCAAGATCACCAAGAACCAGCGCAAGACGTTCGGCACGCTGCGCGACCTGTTGCGCGCAAAGACCGTCGGCATCATCGAGGAGGATCGGGCCCGCGGCATCGTCAAATGGGCCAAGCCGGTCGGCGTCGTCGCCGCGATCACGCCATCGACCAACCCCTCGGCGACCCCGGTCAACAAGGCGATGATGGCCGTGAAGGGGCGCAATGCGGTGATCGTCGCGCCGTCGCCGGCGGCCGCGGGCGTCACCGGCGAGACGGTCGATCTGATGCGCGCCGAGCTGAAGAAGACCGGCCTGCCGGAAGATCTGGTACAGATGCTGCCGGCGCCGGTGGATCGGGCGCTGACCACCGCTCTGATGAAGGCGGCCGACCTCGTGGTCTGCACCGGCAGCCAGAACAACGTGCGCGCCGCCTATTCCAGCGGCACCCCGGCGATCGGCGTCGGCGCCGGTAACGTGCCGGTGATCATCGACGAGAGCGCCGACCTCGACGCCGCCGCCGCCAAGATCAGGGATTCCAAGATCTTCGACAACGCCACCTCGTGCTCATCGGAAAACTCGGTGGTGATCCCCGAGGCGATCTACGAGGACGCGATCGCGGCGCTGGAGCGGGCCGGCGGTTGGCGCGCCACCGCGCATAAGGACGCGATCCGGGCGGCGCTGTGGCCCGACGGCAAACTGAGCCGGGAGTTGATCGCCAAGGACGCGGACGTGTTCGCGGCGGGCGCCGGGCTGCCCGATGCGGCGCGGGGCGCGCGCTTCTTCCTGGTCGAGGACGACGGCATCGGCCCCGATCACCCGTTCTCCGGCGAGAAGCTGTCGCTGGTGCTGACCGTCTACCAGGCCAGGGACTGGGCCGACGCCAAGCGCATCGTACGCGAGGTGCTGAAGCATCAGGGCAAGGGGCATTCCTGCGGCATCCATACCCGCTACATGGAGCGCGCGCGCGAGCTTGCGGCGGAGACCGACGTCGTGCGCGTGCTGGTCAACCAGGCGCACACCTTCGGCAATGGCGGCGGCTTCGACAACGCCCTGCCGTTCACCCTGTCGATGGGCTGCGGCACCTGGGCCGGCAATTCGATCGACGAGAACCTGAACTGGCGGCACTTCGTCAACATCACCCACCTGGTGACCACGATTCCCGAGGACAGGCCGGATGAGGCGGAGCTGTTCGGGGCCTACTGGGCGAAGTACGGGAAGTAACCCATGAACTTCGAGGAGCACGCGGCCAAGCCGCTGCTGGCCGCCGCGGGCATTGCGACGCCGAAGGGCATCCTGGCGACGACACCGGACGCGGCGGCTGCAGCCGCGGCGGAGATCGGCCCATGCATCGTCAAGGCCCAGGCGCCGACCGGCAAGCGCGGCAAGGCGGGTGGCATCAAACCCGCCGCGACGCCCGAGGCGGCGCGCGAGGCCGCCGTTGCGATCCTCGGCATGGCGATCGGCGAGCATGTCGTCGAGAGGCTGCTGGTCGAGGAGGCGGCCGAAATCGCTTCGGAGTCCTATGCGGCGGTCTTGAACGATCCTGCAAGCAAGGGCCCGTTGCTGTTATATGCGGCGGAAGGCGGCATGGACATCGAGGAGCTGAGTGAGGCACGGCCGGAGGCGCTGCTGCGCATGGAGATCGACATCCGCCGTGGGATCGACGGCGACGCCCTGCGGTCCGCGCTTGTCGGCCGCGCGCCGGCGGGGCGCGAGGTCGAGGTCGCCTCCGTCCTGATGAAGCTCTACGGCGCATACTCTGCGCACGACGCGGAGCTGCTGGAGATCAACCCGCTGGCAACGCTCACCGACGGCCGGCTGGTGGCGCTCGACTGCAAGTTCACCATGGACGATTCCGGAGCGGCGCGGCAACCCGACCTGGCGGCCCGGGGCGCGCCCGAGAAGCTTACCGAACTCGAAGCGCGGGGCCGTGCACACGGGCTCAAATACATCGAGCTGGACGGCAATGTCGGGGTGCTCGCGAACGGCGCCGGCCTGACCATGACGACGATGGATTCGGTGCGCCATTTCGGCGGCCGCCCGGCCAACTTCCTCGAGATCGGAGGCGAGGCGTACCGGCTGGGCAAGGAGGCGCTCGGCCTGGTGCTCGACAATCCGCGGGTCAGATCCCTGGTCGTCAATTTCTGCGGTGCCTTCGCCCGCACCGACGTGATGACCGAGGGCATCGTCGCGGCCTGGGAGGAGCTGAACCCCGAAATCCCGGTCTTCTTCTCGATCCACGGCACCGGCGATGCCGAGGCCATCGCGCTGCTGAAGGCGCGCCTCGGCATGGCGCCCTACGACCACATGGACGATGCGGTGAAGGAAGCGGTGGAGGCGGCGCGATGATCGTGCGCGGGCATGAGACGGTGCTCGTCCAGGGCATCACTGGCCGCCAGGGCACCTTCTGGTCGGAGCGGATGATCGAGTACGGCACGAAGATCATCGGCGGCGTCAACCCGAAGAAGGCCGGAGAGACGCATATCGAGCGCCCGGTCTGGGGTTCGGCCGCGGACGCCGCCAAGGACACGGACATCGATGTCTCGGTGCTGTTCATTCCGCCGCTCGGCGTCAAGGCCGCGGCGCTGGACGCGATCGGTGCCGGGATCGGCAAGCTGGTGATCATGACCGAGCACGTGCCGGTGCAGGACGTGATGTACGTGATGGCGGCTTCGCGCGAGACGAGTACAAAGATCATCGGCCCGAACACGGCGGGCCTGGTGACGCCGGGCGAATGCTTCGTCGGCTTCATGCCGGCGTTCAACGAAAAGATCTTCAAGCCCGGTGCGGTCGGCGTCATCTCGCGCAGCGGCAGCCTCGGCACGCTGGTGTGCCTGAATTTGGTGCGCGACGGCTTCGGCATCTCGGCCTTCGTCGGCATCGGCGGCGATCCGATCATCGGCTCGGCGAGATCGGCGGCGCCATGGAGGAGGACGCGGCCGAATACGCGAAGGGCATGGACAAGCCGATCGTCGCCTTCATCGCCGGCGCCGCCGCGCCGCCGGGCAAGAAGATGGGCCATGCCGGCGCCATCGTCATGGGCAACCGGGGCACCTATCAGGCGAAGAAGGCGGCGCTGGAGGCGGCCGGCGCCGCGGTGCTGCCGACCCCGGGCGAGATCGGCTCGGTGCTCCGCGAGAGGATCGGCCGCTGAACGCGGGCGACGCCGTGCCGGCCCGGCGAATTGTCGCACCCCCGGGACAAACGCGTGACAATTTGTGTAAAATACTTTCGATCAAATTCCGCGCTTTTCGATCTCGATAGCGGATTGATCGTCGACGCCCTTCATGTCTCGGCAACATCAAGAACAGAGAGGGATGTGAGGGTAGCCAAGACCGGGACAGAAGTCGGTCGACACGCTGAGGGCGCGTGACGGCACAGGCCCAGTCCCGTGTACTGCCGCGATGCCTCCGGCGCCGTCCGGATGGAGCCAACCGTTCTTCGCAAGGGGGCAGTACAGATGTTCACCCGACTTACCGAAACCGCAGATACACCGACGTCGTTCCGCAGCGCCGGAACACAACGATCGATTCGGACAGGTGTCCTGTCCCTTGTCATAGCGCTCATTGCGCTGCTCTCCTGGGCGCCCGAGGCAAGCGCGTACGAGAGCTATCACGACCCAAACCTCGACGATCAAGGATACTGCAGCGCATGTCACCCCGGCTTCACCGGCGGGCGTTCGGACGTAACCCACGCCCTGCACACGGGGGGAACGGATCCGGTTACGACAACTTGCGACCTGTGTCACACGGGGTCCGGCCGTGACAATCCGCTGACCATGTGGAGCACAGGCAACAACCTGGGCTGCGTAGGCTGTCATGGCAGGGACTACGGCGAGACGATCCAGGCCAACTACCGCACATTCACCATTGCGGGCCTGCCGAAATCGAGCGGATACGGCCTGAGAAGACACCACGCCAATGCCGGCATCGGGGTGTGTGCCGATTGCCACGCCGACGTCACCCCCCTGCCCGAGAATGTCAGCCCTGAATACTACGCCAGAACAGATGTCTCGTTGGGCGGGGCCCCCGTCGATCCCTGCTCCAACGAGGACACGGCAAACGACGCGGATGCTCTCGGCCTCGACAACGACGGCGACCTGCTTTACGAAGGCGCCGACCCCGACTGTGCGGCCAATAACGCCCCGGTGGCGACGGACGACGCCTATGCGACCGACGAGGACGTGACGCTGAACGTGCCCGCGCCGGGCGTGCTGGGCAACGACAGCGATGCCGACGGCGATGCGCTGACGGCGGTGCTCGACACCACGACGGCCAACGGGACGCTGACGCTGAACGGCGACGGCTCGTTCAGCTACGTGCCGAACCTGAACTTCAACGGCACCGACAGCTTCACCTACGTCGCCAATGACGGGGCGGCCGACTCGAACGTCGCCACGGTGACGATCACGGTGAACGCGGTGAACGATGCGCCGGTGGCGGATCCCAACGGCCCGTACACCGGGACGGCGGGCGTCGCGGTGCTGTTCGACGGCACGGGCTCGTCCGATGTCGACGGCACCATCGTCACCTACGCCTGGGACTTCGGTGACGGCAACGCCGGCACGGGGCCGACGCCGAGCCACACCTACGCGGCGGCGGGCACCTACACGGTGGCGCTGACGGTGACCGACAACGGCACGCCGGCGTTGAGCGACACGGCCACCACGACGGCCACCATCGCCGCGGCGCCGAACGTGCCGCCGGTGGCGACGGACGACGCCTATGCGACCGACGAGGACGTGACGCTGAACGTGCCCGCGCCGGGCGTGCTGGGCAACGACAGCGATGCCGACGGCGATGCGCTGACGGCGGTGCTCGACACCACGACGGCCAACGGGACGCTGACGCTGAACGGCGACGGCTCGTTCAGCTACGTGCCGAACCTGAACTTCAACGGCACCGACAGCTTCACCTACGTCGCCAATGACGGGGCGGACAACTCGAACGTCGCGACGGTGACGATCACGGTCAACGGCGTGAACGACGCGCCGGTGGCGGCGGACGACGCCTATGTGACCGACGAGGATACGGTGCTCGACGTGCCGGCCCCCGGCGTGCTCGCCAACGATGTCGATGTCGACGGCGACGGGCTGGCGGCCTTCCTCATCGCCGGTCCGGCGAATGGCGGGGTGCTGCTGAACACCGACGGATCGTTCAGCTACACGCCGAACCTTGGCTTCTTCGGCAGCGACAGCTTTACCTACGTCGCCAATGACGGGGCCGTGGATTCCAACGTGGCGACCGTTTCGATCACGGTCAACGCGCTGGATCCGGATATCAACCTGAACCCGAAAAGCCTGGTCTTCGGCGACACGGTGATCGGGACCTCCAAGGACCTGACCACCCAGATCGAGAATCTGGGAGGCGACGATCTCGTGGTCGACGGGATCGAGCCGTGCATCGGGACGAGCGCGGAGTTCGGCTGGTCGCTCGTGCCGCCGATCACGGTTGCGCCTTCGGGCAGTCAGGCGTTGACGGTGACCTACACGCCTCTGGACCTGGGTCCCGATAGCGGCTGTCTCGAGATCTCGAGCAACGATCCCGACGAGCCGATCGTCGAGCTGGCCCTGTCCGGCACCGGCGTCGATGCGCCGCAGCTGGATCTCGACATCGTCGGGTTCAAGGTGAACAAGCGCTTCAGCCTGACCAAGGGCCGGGACGCCATCGGCATCACCCTGACGGTCAAGAACGACGGCGCCATCAACAGCCAGACCCGGCCGGCGACCGTCATCGGCGTGCAGAACGGCGACCAGGTCTACGGCGAGACGCTGCCGGTCTCGGATGCGGTCGGCGACGGACGCAGCCGGTTCGACTTCCCGTCCTTCACGCCGACGGAGCTCGGGGACATCACCTGGACAGCGACCATCGCCGATGACGATCCCGATATCGACACGGCGACGGCCGTGACGAGAGTCGTCCCGTAAGACGGCGATCGCATGATCCTGGGGAAGGGGCCCGTCGCCCCTTCCCCTTTTCCTTGCGCACAGGGCGGAGGCGGCAGGGCGCCCGGATGCGATGCGGAATCCGCACAGCCCTCAAGCGCAAGCGTCAGCGCGGCGCATACCGGAACCCAAATCGGCCTGCTCACGTTTCGGGCGCGGCGCCCTCGCGCGACCGTCGCATCTCCTCCGGATGCGGCGGCAGGGCCTTGCGGCGCGACAAGAGGAAGCGGTTGTAGAGCCAGGCGACCAGGATGCCGAGGATGAGGCCGTTGACGAAGGCCCAGACGGCGCCGGCGATCGACCCGACGAAGCTGGGGCCGAAGCCGATATAGAGGCTGGACAGGGCAACCGCGACCTCGATGCCCCAGCCGAACAGCCAGGCGGCCAGGCCGAGCACGAAGACGGCGATCGCCGAGGTCACCCCGAGGGCGAGGCCGAAGCTGATCACGCCCAGCGTCATGTGCATCTCGTTGCGCGCCATGTCGTCCCCCCTCGGCGGATGCGGGCCCGTGAAGCTCGGGCATTCTGGCACATCCGGCGCGGCGCGGCCAGCACGGCCGGGAATGGTCATTCCACCCGGGGTGCGCTAGACTTTATCGATTCATGCGGGCCGTCGCGGTGGCGGCGCCCGGCGGCAACAGCAGGGGAGATGAGGGTGCTGCAGGACCGCAAGCGGCGCGGCCGGCGCCGGCGGCAAATCATGTGGGCGGGGCTGGCCGCGGCGACGGCCGCGGCGCTGGCGGTGGTGCTGGCGCTGGGCCCGCGGCTCGGCCCGGACCATGACGATCTGCCGGAGTCGGCCCACATCGACGGGGCCGCCCTGCTCGGCTTCGTCGACGAGCCGTGGACCGGCGACCTCGACGGCATGCTCGAGCGCGGCTTCGTCCGCGTTCTCACCGTCTACAACCCGCTGTTCTTCTCGTTCGACGGCGTCGAGCAGCGCGGGCTCGATGTCGAGATGGCGCAGGCCTTCGAGGACTGGCTCGCCGAGACGTACCGCAAGACGGGCCGGCCGCAGGTGCACGTGGTCATGATCCCGGTGCCGCGCGACGACATCCTGCCCGCCCTCATCGAGGGTCGCGGCGATATCGCCGCTGCGAACCTGACGATCACGGCGGGGCGCGCTGCGCTGGTGGATTTCTCGATCCCCGTCTATCCGGACGTGTCGGAGCTGGTGGTGAGCGGGCCGCTGGCGGCGCCGATCTCGTCGCTCGAGGATTTCACCGAGACGACGCTGTGGGTGCGCCCCTCGAGCAGCTATCACGAACATCTTGCGGCGCTGAACCGGGCGCGCGAGGCCGCCGGCCAGATGCCTCTCCTGGTGCGCCCCGCGGACGAGCGGCTGGAGGATCACGACCTCCTCGAGATGGTCAACGCCGGGCTGCTGCCGGCAATCGTCGTCGACAGCCACAAGGCGGCGTTCTGGGCCCAGGTGTTCGACGAGATCACCGTGCACGAGGACATCGCCGTCAACACCGGCGGGTCGATCGCCTGGGCCATGCGCAAGGACAGCCCGCAATTGCGGGAAGCGGTCAACCGGTTCCTGCGCCGCCACCGCAAGGGCACGCTGGTTGGCAACGTGCTGCTGGAACGCTATCTCGGAACGCCGGACTGGATCGACAACGCGCTGTCGGGGCCCGGATCGCAGCATTACGAGGAGGTCGTTGCGGTGATCCGGCGCTATGCCCGCGAATACGGCTTCGACTGGCGGATGATCGCCGCCCAGGCCTATCAGGAATCGCGGCTCGACCAGGGCAAGGTCAGCCCCGCCGGCGCCGTCGGCGTGATGCAGGTCCTGCCGGCCACGGCCACCGACCCCAATGTCGGCATCGCGGGCATCGACGAGCTTGCCGCCAACGTGCATGCCGGGGTGAAGTACCTGCGCTTCCTGCGCGACCGCTATTTCGATCACCCGGAGATCGCACCGCTGGACCGCGTTCTCTTCTCGCTCGCAGCCTACAATGCCGGCCCGGCGGCGATCGCGCGGGCGCGCCGGCGTGCCGCCAGGATGGGGTTCGACGCCGACCGCTGGTTCGGCCATGTCGAGGTCGCCGCTGCCCGCGCCGTCAGCCGCGAGCCGGTGACCTACGTGCGCAACATCTACAAGTACTACGTCGCCTACAAGACCGCGGCATCGCTGCACGCGGCCCGGCGGGCCGCCCGCGACGGCCGCGACTGACGGGCATGGCGTGCGCGCAAGGGCGCGATGTCAGGGCAGGAAGCTCCGGCGGTCGGCCAGCTTGCGCGGCAGGTATTCCTCGATCACGTAGTTCAGCCCCCATTTGGCGAGCGCCTGCTGCTCGGCGCGCACGCCCATCTCCATCAGCTCCTCGATGGCAGTCACCCAGGCGCGGTGGCGACGGAAGAAGGGATCGTTGGCCAGGGCATCGCGCGCCCTCTTCACATCCGCAGGAGTCAGCGGGTGCGTCGCGTCGGCAAGATCGTAGTCGACGATGTCGCGGGGCGTGACGCCCAGGAACCGCGCCTTGGGAACGCAGAACAGCGGGCTGATGTGTGCCGCGTTGCCCGATCCCACCTTGAGGGTGCGGTAGATGTTGGCGAAGCCATACGGGTCGCAGTCGGTAAAGCAGTAAACCGGAAGCTTGCGCGCCTCGGACAGGCGCCGGATGAATCGCCTTGTCGCCCTTGTCGGCACACCGCTCATCTCGACCAGAATGCACTTCGCGGCGCGCCAGAACCGGTGGTTGTTGAGGCGCTGGAACATGCCGCCGGTCTCGATCGCCAGGATGAATTTGGCATCGGTGCGGAAGCTTAGATGCTCGACCGAGTGCGGAATGCTATAGGCGCCGCTGCCCAGCGTCGTGCAGTCGATCTCGACCGTCTCGCCGGGTGCGGCGCCGCGGTCGATGACGGTCAATGGCCCGGCCACCGCGCCGCCATGCGATTCCGGATAGAACCGCAGCTGTTCGCGCGACAGACCGTGCATCGAGGCCAGCGCCTCGATGTCGTCCATCACCGAATCGGACTCCGACTGGTCGGTAAACCGGCAGTCGCCCCAGTTCTTGGCGACGTAGTAAGCCTCGCGCTTGGTCGCGAAATCGCCGTCCGCCACCAGCCGCCGGGAGACCGCCATCAGCCGGAGCGTCTGCGCGAAAACGCGGGCGGTGCCCGCCGTCAGGGCCCGAGTCTTGCGGGCATCGCCGAGCTCGAAATAGCCTTTGCGCGCGTCGTATCGCACGTTGCCGAGGCCGCGCAGCGGCAGCGCGATTTCGGGGAGCTCCCCCGCCGCGACGGCCGCCGCAACCTCGCGGGCCACCGACTCGATGACCGCCAGCGTGCGGCTGTCCGCTTCCGGCAGCTCGCGGGGCCCGGGTTCCGTCGTCATGGCCATGCCTCCTCTCAGCTCTTTCGGTGACGGTGCAGCGCCGCATCCAGCGCCGCGACCGTACGCTCGCGCTCGCCATCGCTGATCTCCAGGATCTCCTGCAGCGCGATGCCGACATGCGGCAGATACCTCTCGATCCGGCTGCGCTGCTCCAGCTCGCGGCGCAGCGCCTTGGCCCGGCGCAGATGGCGGGCCAGGCGCCGGCCGCACTCCTGCAGGCCGAGCTTCAGCTCGCGCAGGATTTCGGGATAGCCGGCTACCGCCTCCTTCGATTCGGACGTGAACGGCACCCACACCGAGGCGACATGTACCAGCACCGCCATCGGCGCCAGCGGCAGGCCGCCCTTCGGCTGCTGCAGCCCGTAGGCCCGCCAGTTGGTCTGCGCCACAGCGCGGCTGATCGCACAGGCCGACTGCTGGTAGAGCAGCGGCACCCGGTTGGCGAATCGCAACAGCCGCACCGGCTCGTCGGCGCGGCCGACCAGCTCGCCCGCACCAGGCGCGGTCTCCGCGCGGTCCGCGCGCCACTTGCGGCGGCGGGGCCTGCCGTCGTCGCTGGCCTCAAGGTCAGGGCCGCCGGGCTTTCCGTAGGCCAGCGCCAGCTCCACCTGGAACGGGTTTCCCCGATAGACCGCGGGCCGGCGCGTCACCACGGCATAGAAGGCCGCATCGACCTCCTTGCGCAGACCTTCGCGCAGGCGTTCGGCGCCGATGGGCGCCAGGCAGTCGGTCCGCGGACCGCTGATCTTGGTGCGCGAGATCGCCCGGTAGAGGCGCGTTGCCTCGGCATGGGCGATATGCGTCGGGTAAGACTTGGCGCTGAGACCGCTGCCCGCCTTGGTGATGATCGCCAGTGCCGTCTTGCGGCCGACCCGTGAGAACTCGCGTTCGAGAAACTGCTGCAGGGTCCGGACTTTCGTGTCGCTCAGCATCTGAATCAGGCGGCCGAGCTCGACGCCGTGCGGATGGGGGCGGATCTCCATCGGCAGGGGCGGCAGCGTTCGCAGGCTGCGCTCGAAGCGCGACCCGGAGCCGTCGGGACCGCGCAGGTCAAGCGTTACATGCGGATTGGCGATGGCCGTCTGTTTCAGATAGCTCTCGACCGAATGCGGGCCATGCTGGTAACGCCCCTCGATCTCCACCTCTACCCTTGTGCCATGCGGCCACTCCCAGTCGAGGTGGCGCTTGCGGTGGATATCGGGCCGGTTGCGCGAGGTATCGATCGAGACCACGAGCGAGCTCGCCTGCGCCTCGCCGGCGATGCGGCTGAGGATATGCATCGGCTTGCCGGTTGTCAGCTGACCGTACATGCCGGCCGCTGAGATGCCCATTCCCTGCTGGCCGCGCGACTGGCTGAGCTTGTGGAACTTCGACCCGTACAGCAGCTTGCCGAAAATGCGCCCGATCTGGCCCTCGACAATGCCGGGCCCGTTGTCCTCGACGGCGACCAGGAGCGAGTCCCCGCGATCGGCGATCTCGACCCGGATCTCGGGCAGGATGCCCGCTTCCTCACAGGCGTCCAGCGCGTTGTCCACGGCCTCGCGCACAGTGGTCACCACCGCCTTGGAGAGCGAGTCGAAGCCCAGCAAGTGCCGATTCTTGAGGAAGAACTCGGAGACCGAGATGTCGCGCTGGCGCGCCGCCATCTCGAATGCCGTCGGATGTGTCACCTGCGCGTCGGGCATCGCACCGCCGCCTTCTTTGGTCCTGCCGAGCCCCACACAAAACGCCGGTGGACGGGATCAAATGCCCGTACCCGGGAGCGCCGCTGCCGGTGCTGCCGCCCTTCCTGCGCGGGCGGACGTGCAGAGGTCATCATCGCCCCGCCCTTAGGGGCCGACGCCGAACATACCGGACGCGCGGCTGAACCGGAAAAGAAACGCCGTACGCTGCTGGCGCCCGCGGTCCCGCGGCGCCGTTTCCTTCAGCCGGCGGCGCGCTATTTCTCGTGCTCGAGGTACTCCGCCGACGCAACCGTTGCGTCGTGCAACAGCTCGTCGGCCAGCATCCGGGTCATCTTGGCGACGGCATCGAGCGGATATTCCGGCGAGGCGGTGTCGCCGAACTTGCCGGCGGCCACCAGCTGCGCGGATGCCGTGATGCACGATCCGATGAGGATTGCTCTGCGGTTGTCGGTCATCTCACTGTCCTCGTTTTCCGGGATTTGCGGCACCTGTGAGGATACCAGCGAAGCGGGGCGCCGCGCGACGGCCGAATCGCCGCTGCAGGGTGCCGGCTGCCATGCACGAAACGCAGACCTGCGGACTTCGGCGCACCGTGTGATAGACTGCGCCGCATGATCACGCGCCGCACGCTGCTCGGTTCCCTGGGCGCGCTGGGGCTGATGGCCGCCGGCGGGCCGGCCCGCACCGCACCGGCCACCGTGCTGACCCGCCCGGTCCCGGCGAGCGGCGAGCGGCTGCCTGTGATCGGCATGGGCTCATGGATCACCTTCGATGTCGGCGATGACGCGGCGCGGCGGGCGGTGCGTGCGGACGTGCTCCGCACGTTCTTCGATTCCGGCGGGACGGTGATCGACTCGTCACCCATGTACGGCTCGTCCGAGGCGGTGATCGGCTGGTGCCTGAAGCGGATCGGCGGCAACCGCGCGCCGTTCGCGGCAACCAAGGTGTGGACCCACGGCCGCTGGCTCGGCCAGCGGCAGATGCGCCATTCGGCCGAGCTGTGGGGCCTGCCCCGCTTCGACCTGATGCAGATCCACAACCTCGTCGACTGGCAGACCCACCTGAAGACGCTGCGCGCGATGAAGGAAGCCGGCGAGCTGCGCTATATCGGCGTGACCACCTCGCACGGAAGGCGGCATGGCTTGCTCGCGCACATCATGGCGACGGCGCCGATCGATTTCGTCCAGTTCACGTACAACATCCTCGACCGCGCGGCCGAGCAGCGCCTGCTGCCGCTGGCGGCGGACCGCGGACTTGCCGTGATCATCAACCGGCCGTTCCGGCGCGGCGCCCTGTTCGATGCGTTCCAAAGCCACGAGCTGCCGGGCTGGGCACGCGAGTTCGACGCCACCAACTGGGCGCAGTTCTTCCTCAAATTCATCGTCTCGCATCCGGCGGTGACCTGCGCCATACCGGCGACCAGCCGGGTCGACCACATGCAGGAGAACATGGGTGCGCTCACCGGACGCCTGCCGGACGCCAAGATGCGGGACCGCATGGCCCGCTACATGGCCGACCTGTGACAGGGAGGTGCGACAATCGGCCCTCCCCGGCAACCGTAACAGTGTGCATCCAGCGGGCCGCGGGAAACATCCTGTTACAAATCCCGGACCGGGCCGACACACTTCAGAAACATACCACTGATTAGGTAGGGCTCACCCATAAGTCCGAACGGACGGCAAGAACCATGGAAGCCCTGCGAAGCCTTCCACTCCGGCCGGGCGCAACACCGCCCTTCCGCCGGCAACATGTCCCGACCCGACAACCGCGGCCGGATTTCGGCGTCTCCACTGCCCGGCGGCACGGGGGCCGCCAGTGACGTCCCGGCCGGAGACCCGTGGAGAGCGCGACGGCTGGGCCATGGCCCGGCTGCGCATCGAGGGCATGCGCTGCCTGAGCTGCGTGCTGCACCTCGAAAGCGCCCTCGAGGACGTCCCGGAAGTCCTGAGCGCGACGGTCGATCTCGCCGAGTCCGCCGCGACCGTCCTGTACCGGGCCGGCGCGGTGCGCCCGGACGATCTCGTCCGCGCCATCGCCGCGGCGGGGTACCGGGTGGCGCCGTCCACCGATCGAGAGGAGTCCGGAGCATGACGCACACGGGCGGCACGTCACACCCTGGCGGCGCATCGGCAACGCCGCGCCGCGGCCTGGGGCGGTACATCTTCGCCATCCCGGTCGTCGCCTTCGCCGGTTTGGCGGTGGCCTTTGCCGTCGGCCTCACGCTCGATCCCAGCAAGATACCCTCGGTGCTGATCGGCAAGCCGGTCCCGGAATTCCGGCTGCCGCCGGTGCAGGGCCGGACGCTGGGTCTGTCGAGCGACAACCTCCGCGGCGAGGTCACGTTGGTCAACGTGTTCGCTTCCTGGTGCGTGGAGTGCCGCGTCGAGCATCCGCTGTTCATGCGGCTGCAGGCCGAGGGCACGGTTCCCATCCACGGCCTCAACTACAAGGACAAGCCGGAGGATGCGGCGCGCTGGCTCGACACGCTGGGCGACCCCTACACCCGCACCGGCGCGGACCGCGACGGGCGCGTGGCCATCGAATGGGGTGTCTACGGCGTGCCCGAAACCTTCGTCGTCGATCACAGCGGGACCATCCGCTACAAACATATCGGGGCGCTGAGTCCGCAGCTTCTCAACGACACCATCCTGCCGCTGGTCGAGGACCTGCGGCGGACGGCGCCATAGTCCATGCCGGAGATCGCGGGAATCGGGATCCTGACGGCGTTCCTTGCCGGCGTGGTCTCGTTCCTGTCGCCCTGCGTGCTGCCCCTGGTCCCGGGCTACCTGTCCTACGTCGCCGGGCGCTCGGTCGACGAGCTCGCCGATGGCGGCCGCGTCGGCGCACGGCTGGCGACGCTCGGCCTCAGCCTCGGCTTCTCGCTGGGCTTTTCCGCGGTCTTCATCGCGCTCGGCGCCAGCGCGACGGCGCTCGGCCAGCTCTTTCGGTCGTACCGCACCGAGGCCGACCTGATCGCCGGGACGATCGTCGTGATCCTCGGCCTGCATCTGATCGGCGTGTTCCGCTTCGGCTGGCTGCACCGGAACTGGCGCTACGGCGGACAGCTGAGCGGCGGCACGCCGTTCGGCGCGTTCGTGCTCGGCGCCGCCTTCGCCTTCGGGTGGACCCCCTGCATCGGTCCGATCCTCGGGGCGATCCTGACGCTGAGCGCGACGTCGGTCAGCGTTGGCGGCGGTGTCGCCCTGTTGTCGGTCTATTCCCTCGGCCTCGCCATCCCGTTCATCCTGGCCGCGGCCTTCACCGGGCATTTCGTTGCGCGCATGCGGGCCTTCCGGCGCCTCGGCCGGCCGCTGCAGATCGTCGCCGGGTCGATCCTGGTGCTGATGGGCATCGCGGTGATGACCGGCACGCTGACGTCTTTCGGGACGTGGCTTCTGAACACGTTCCCGATCTTCCGGTCGGTCGTGATCTGAACGCTGTGGAGACGCGGCACATGGCACATCACGGAACCTCCCCGAAACGCCGGAGCCGGCTGCTCGCGATCATGCTGGCGGCGTCGATCGCGTTGCCGCTGCTGTCCGCCCCGCGGGCGCCGGCCATCGCACAGGACGACGGTGCCGAACGCACCGATATCTTCTTCAGCGCCGGCTGCGCCGATTGCTGGCCCTATGCCGAGGGCGTGCTGATCCCGGCCCTTAAGGCGCGCGGCCTCGCCGCGGATGTCCGGCTGCACGACTATACGGCACCCGCCGAGCGGCGGTTCCTCCTGGAACTGGCCGATTCGGTGGCGCTGCCGCGTTCGATTGCCGATTCCCTGTACGCCTTCGTGCCCACCGAGGCCGGCACGCTGGTGATCCTCGGCCATGTGCCGCCCGACCTGATCGACGCGGCGCTGACGGCGCCGGAGGTGCCCGATCGGCTGGTGCTGTGGCAGCCGGAGATGCACGGCACGCCGACCGAGTACCGCCTGTGGGCCTGGACGGGCGCGGTCAAGACCTTCGCGATCGACACGCCATTCGCCGAGGCCCTGGCGGCGGCGAAGGCCTCGACGGGCGCGCTGCCGATCGGCGCGGCGAACCTTGCGCAGCTGCTGCCGGCGGTGGTGATCACGGGCCTGCTCGACTCGGTCAATCCATGCGCCTTCGCGGTCATCCTCCTGCTCCTCGCCTTCCTGTTTACCCTGCGCAAGGCGCGCAGCCACATCCTGATGCTGGGCGGCGTCTATATCGCGATGATCTTCCTGGTGTATTTCGCCATCGGCCTCGGCCTGCTCGGCACCGTACGGCTGTCGGACGAGCCCCATTTCGTGGCTCGCCTCGGCGCCTGGATCCTGATCGGCCTCGGCGTGATCAACCTGATCGAATACCGCTTTCCGAATTTCCCGCTCAGGCTCCACATGCCGGCATTCGCCGGGGCCCGCACGCAGCAGCTGATCCGGCAGGCGACGCTGCCGGCGACGATCGCCGCCGGGATCCTGGTCGGCCTGTGCACCTTCCCGTGCTCGGGCGGGATCTACGTCTCGGTGATCACGCTGCTGAACGCCAAGACGACCCTGGCCTGGGGGGTCGGTTACCTGGCCCTGTACAACGTGATGTTCGTGCTGCCGCTGATCGTCATCCTGCTGGCCACCAGCAACCGCGTCGCCGCCAAGGCGTGGGCGAGCTGGGAACGGCAGCACGCCCTCAACATCCGGCTGTGGTACGGCGCGGTGATGGTGTCGCTCGGCGCCGTCGTGCTGCTGTGGATGATCGACTGAGATATTGAGGGCGGCGCCCCCACCGTGCCCGCGGCAATGCGCGGGCGCACGCAGAGAAAGGAGTACGACAATGGCCGCAAGAGCACAAAATAAGAGTGTGTCGGGAATTTTCGGGGCGCTGAACGCGTTGCCGTTTTCCTGGGTGTTCGCCGGGATCGCCGTCCTGCTGGCCGGCGCGTACTGGTACACGAGCAGCGGCGAGTCCCCGGACCAGGGACCGATCGCCTACACCGAAGACGAGATCGCCCATGCACGGCCGTTCCGGGCCGTCCACGAGATGGGCGGCAGCGTGCCGATTCCGTTCCTGCCGACCGACAGGCCACAGCCGAAGATCGCGGTGCCGAGTACATTCTACGATTTCGGGGTGGTCGGCGCCCGGCAAGTCGTCCGGCGCGAGTTCCTCGTGCGCAACGAGGGCGAGGCGCCGCTCACCATCAGCCGCGCCTACACCACGTGCGGCTGCACCGTGGCGGACTTCAGCGCCCGCGTCATCGCACCGGGCAAGGCGGCGCTGATCACGCTGATCTTCGATGCCGGGTTCCATGACGTGCGCGGCCAGGTCGTCAAGCGCGGCATCATCATCGAGAACAACGACCGCACGTCGTCCAAGGCGGAGATCTGGGTGCGCGCGGCGGTGGCGCGGAGCTGACGATGACGGGCGTCCTGCGATCCGCACTCCTGCTGGCCGCGTTCGCGCTGGCCGCATGCAGCGAGGGGGTCGGCGACATCGACGTCGCCGACAGCCACGACATGGGCACCGTGGTCAAGGGTGCGCGTGCGGTCGCGGAGCTGCCGGTGCGCAATCTCGGCGACGGACCGCTGACCGTTCTCGGCGTCAGCACGTCGTGCGGCTGCACCAAGGCGACGCTGACCCCCATGGTGATCCCGGCCGGCGACGAGGGCCGCCTGCGCATCGAATACGACTCGGCGGCCCACGAGACCGACCTGGGACGCATTGACCGCTCGGTGTTCATTTCCTCGGACGATCCGGACGAAAATGACGTGCAGATCCGGTTCACCGTATTCGTACAGGGGGACCCCGCCTGACGCGTTGCCGGCCGGGCGGATCCGGAGTCGTGCGAGGCGGGGCAGGGGTTCGCTGAAACATTCTTGCGTTTTTTCATTTCTGTGAAATTCACTGCTTGATTTTTCACGAGCCCCGGTCGACCATCGCGTCCTTCGGCAGGCGTTTCCAGGGAGGACGGCCGGAATGTCCACGGTGAAGCCGCAACCGCGCAGCCAGGGGGCCGCCGGAAGCTCTGAGGGCATTCTCGTCGGCCAGCAGATCCGCGACCTGCGCAAGGCCAAGGGGCTGACGATCTCGGAACTGGCCGAGCGCATCGACCGGTCGGTCGGCTACGTCAGCCAGATCGAGCGCAACCTCTCGGAACTCTCCATCCCCGACCTGAAACGGGTCGCCGAGGCGCTGGAGGTCCAGATCAGCTGGTTCTTCCACCCGACCGCCGCCGTGCCGCCGGTCGAGCGCGACTACATCGTGCGCCGCAGCAACCGCCGCCGCCTCAGCCTGACCGGCATCGGCGTGACCGAGGAGCTGCTGTCGCCGAGCCTGGGCGGTGCCAGCGAGCTGGTGCTGACCCGCATTCCGCCACGCAGCACGACAGGCGAGGAATTCGTGACCCGCAAGGCGGAGGAATCGGGCCTCGTACTGCAGGGGCAGATGGAGCTGTGGGTCGAGGACCGGTACTTCCTGCTCGAGGCCGGTGACAGCTTCTGTTTCCGCCCCGACGAAAGCCACCGCGTGGCCAACCCGGGCGATGTCGAGTGCATCGTCGTCTGGGTCATCACGCCGCCGGTCTACTGAGCATTCTGTCGGAAGGCATACGTGACGATGAACAAAGAGCTCCCCAGGCAGGCCCGGGTCGTCATCATCGGCGGCGGCGTGGTCGGCTGCAGCACCGCCTACCACCTGACCAAGCTGGGCTGGACGGACGTGGTCCTGCTGGAGCGCCGGCAGCTGACCTGCGGCACCACCTGGCATGCGGCCGGGCTGGTCGGCCAGCTGCGGGCGACGATGAACCTGACGCGGCTGGCGCAGTACACGACCGGTCTCTACGAAAACCTGGAGGCCGAGACCGGCCTTGCCACGGGCTTCATGCAACGTGGCAGCATCGGGCTGGCCCTGCACGCCGAACGCATGGAGGAGCTCAAGCGCGGCGCCTCGATGGCCAAGACCTTCGGGCTCGAGGTCGAAATCGTCGGACCGAACGAGATCAAGCGCTACTGGCCACTGGTCAATACCGATGACGTGGTCGGCGGTGTGTTCCTGCCCAAGGACGGCCAGTGCAACCCGACCGACACGACCCAGGCGCTGGCCAGGGGCGCCCGCATGGGCGGCGCGCAGATCTTCGAGAATGTCAAGGTCACCCGCGTCCTGACGAAGGGCCGCCGTGCCGTCGGCGTCGCCACCGAGCAGGGCGACATCGCGGCGGAATACGTCGTCAACTGCGGCGGCATGTGGGGCCGAGAGATCGGCCATACGGTCGGCGTCAACACACCGCTGCATGCCTGCGAACATTTCTACATCGTCACCGAGCCGATCGCCGAGCTGTCGCGCGACCTGCCGGTGATGCGCGTGCCCGACGAATGCGCCTATTACAAGGAGGACGCGGGCAAGCTGCTGCTCGGCGCCTTTGAGCCAGGCTCGAAACCCTGGGGCATGGACGGCATCCCGGAGGATTTCTGCTTCGACGAGCTGCCGGAGGACGTCGAGCATTTCGCGCCGGTGTTGGAGGCGGCGATGAAGCGCCTGCCGGTGCTCGAGACCGCCGGTATCCGCACCTTCTTCAACGGCCCGGAGAGCTTCACCCCGGACAACGCGTATCTGCTTGGCGCGGCGCCGGAGCTGGAGAACTTCTTCATGGCCTGCGGCTTCAACTCGATCGGCATCCAGTCGGCGGGCGGCGCCGGAAAGGTGCTCTCGGAATGGATCGTCGAGGGACATCCGCCAATGGATCTGTGGGACGTTGACGTGCGCCGCATGATGCCGTTCCAGGGCAACCGGCAGTATCTGCGCGAGCGCGTCTCGGAAACGCTCGGCCTCTTGTACGACATGCACTGGCCGTACCGGCAGTACGAGACCGCGCGCGGCGCCCGCAAGTCGATCCTGCACGACCGGCTGGCCGCGCGCGGCGCCTGCTTCGGCACCGTCGCCGGCTGGGAGCGCGCCAACTGGTTCGCGCCGGACGGCGTGGAGCCGAAATACGAATACAGCTACGGCCGCCAGAACTGGTTCGACTATGCGAAGGCCGAACACATGGCGGTGCGCGGGAATGTCGGCCTGTTCGACATGTCGAGCTTTGCCAAGTTCCTGATCCAGGGCCGCGACGCAGAGGCGGCGCTGCAGGCGATCTGCGCCAACGACGTCGGCGTAGCGCCGGGTCGCGTCGTCTATACGCAGTGGCTGAACGAGCGCGGCGGGATCGAGGCCGACCTCACGGTCACGCGCCTTGCCGAGGACCGCTACCAGGTGACCACGGCCGCGGCCGCGGCGGTGCGCGACATGGACTGGCTGCGGCGCCACATTTCCGATGATGCCCACGTGTTCGTCACCGACATCACCTCCGGCCAGGCGGTTCTGCCCGTGATGGGGCCGAATTCGCGCGCCCTGCTGCAGAAGGTGACCGACGCCGACCTGTCGCTCGAGGGCTTCCCGTTCGCCACCGCGCAAGAGATCGAGATCGGCTACGCGAAGGTGCTGGCGCAGCGCATCACCTATGTCGGCGAGCTCGGCTGGGAGCTGTACATCCCGACCGAATTCGCACCCGACGTGTTCGACCGGATCGTCGCGGCGGGCGAGGCGTTCGACCTCAAGCTGTGCGGCCTGCACGTGCTTGACTCGTGCCGGATCGAGAAGGCGTTCCGCCATTTCGGCCACGACATGACCGACGAGGACACGCCGATCGAAGCGGGACTCGCCTTCGCCTGCGCCTTCGACAAGGCCGTCCCGTTCATCGGCCGCGACGCGCTGCTGCGCCAGAAGGAGGCGGGGTTGCCGGCCAAGCGCATGCTGCAGTTCAAGCTGGAGGACCCGGCGCCGCTGCTCTACCACAACGAGCCGGTCTATAAGGACGGTGTCATCGTCGGCTACACGTCGTCGGGCAATTACGGGCATTTCCTCGGCGGCGCCATCGGCATGGGGTACGTGCGATGCGAGGGCGGTGTGACCCAGGACTGGGTCGCCTCCGGCGGCTGGGAGATCGAGGTCGCCAACGAACGCATCCCGGCGTCCGCCAGCTTGCGGCCGATGTACGACCCGCGGGCGCAGCGGGTGAAGGTCTAGGCGGCGGCGATCGCCGGCGTGTTTTGAGGGAGGACGGAGATGACGGAAGCGCGGGCAACAGGACGACGCCGGGGCGGACGGGCGGCCCGGCAGGCGGAACGCGCGGCGCCGCTGCACGACGACCTGCGGCCGGTCCGGCCGGGCATGGAGGGCGGCCGCTACCAGCCGCTGACCGAGGCGGACATCGCGAAGATCCATCGCGCCGCCCTCGACGTGCTGGAGACGGTCGGCCTGTGCGACGCCATCCCGTCCTGCGTCGAGGCGGTCGTCGCCGCCGGCGGGCGGCTGAGCGACACGGGACGGCTGCTGTTTCCGCGCACGCTGATCGAGGACACGATCGCCAAGGCGGCGCGGCGGTTTCCCGTGCACGCCCAAAATCCGGCACAGGACATGGAACCGTGGGGCAAGCGGGTCTATTTCGGCACCGCCGGCGCGGCGGTTCACATGGTCGACGCGATGACCGGGGAGCACCGCGACTCGACCCTGGCCGACCTGTATGACATCGCCCGCCTGGTCGATACGCTGGAGCATGCGGCGTTCTATCAGCGGTCGGTCACCACCCGCGACATGCAGAGCGGCCACGACCTCGACATCAACACGCTGTACGCCTGCATTTCCGGCACCACCAAGCATGTCGGCACCAGCTTCGTGTCGCCCCGCAACGTCGAGGAGGGGCTGCAGATACTGCATCTCGTGGCCGGCGGGGAGGACAAATGGCGCGCCCGCCCGTTCGTGTCCATGTCATGCTGTTTCGTGGTGCCGCCGTTGAAATTCGCCGAGGATGCCTGCGCCTGCCTGGAGGCGGCCGTGCGCGGCGGCATGCCGGTGCTGCTGCTCTCGGCCGGACAGGCCGGCGCGACCAGCCCGGCGGCGCTGGCCGGCGCCGTTATGCTGCAGGTCGCCGAATGCCTCGCGGGTCTCGCCTACGTCAACGCGATCAAGCCCGGCGCGGTGGCGATCATGGGGCCGTGGCCGTTCGTCTCCGACCTACGCACCGGCGCGATGAGCGGCGGCAGCCCGGAGCAGGCGCTGCTGACCGCCGCCTGCGCGCAGATGATGCACCATTACGACCTGACCGGCGGCGTGCCGGCGGGGATGTCCGACTCCAAGGTGCCGGACGCGCAGGCCGGGTACGAGAAGGGCTACACCAATGCCATCGCGGGCGTCGCCGGCGCCAACATGGTGTACGAGTCGCTGGGCATGCAGGCGAGCCTTCTGAGCACCTGCCTGGAGAGCTACGTGATCGACAACGACATTCTCGGCGCGTCGATGCGCATCGCGCGCGGCATAGAGGTGACCGACGACAATCTCTCGGTGGAGGTGATCCGGCGGGTCTGTCTCGACGGGCCGGGACATTTCCTCGGCCACGAGCAGACCCTGGCGCTGATGCAGCGCGAATATGTCTATCCGGTGGTCGGCGACCGGACGAGTCCCAAGGAGTGGAAGGAGATCGGCTCGACCAATGTGGTCCAGAAGGCGCAAAAACGGGTGAAGCAGATTCTCGGATCGCACTACCCCGCGCATATCGGAGTCGAGGTCGATCGGGCGATCCGCGCCCAATCGGGCATCCGGCTGCCGCGGGATTTCATGCGCCCCGGCAACGGCCGCTGGTAGGGATCGGGTACGTGGCGTTCGTACCGAGCGACCTCATCCTTCGAGACGGGCCTTCGGCCCTGCTCAGGATGAGGACACAAATATCGGAGCCTCATGCTGAGGAGGCGCGGAGCGCCGTCTCGAAGCATGAGGTCGCGCGGCGTCGATAGCTTATTCTGGCAGGAGGCAGCGATGCAGACACATGCGAGGACCGTCATCGTCGGCGGCGGAATGATGGGGGTCGGGCTGGCCTATCACCTTGGCCTCGAAGGGTGGACCGACACGCTGCTGGTCGAGAAGGCGGAACTGACCTCCGGCTCCACCTGGCATGCGGCCGGCCAGTGCCCGAGCTTCATCGGCGACTACAACATGGCCAAGATCCATCATTACGGGAACACGCTGTACCCGAAGCTGGAGGCGATGACCGGCCAGTCCGCCGGCTGGCACGGCTGCGGCGGGCTACGTTTTGCCACCACCCCGGAGGAGGTCGACTGGTTCCGCCACGTCGAGGGAATATCGCGCAATATCGGCTTCCGCATGGACGTGATCGGTGCGGAAAAGGCGAGGGAGATCAATCCCTTTCTCGAATCTCTTGACGGTGTGCTGGCAGTGGCGTGGACCCTCGACGACGGGCATGTCGACCCGGCCGGCTGCTGCAACGCCATGGCCAAGGCGGCGCGCGACCTGGGTGTCAAGCTTGAACGGCACAACCGGGTGCTGGACATCCGCCCGCTGCCCGGCGGCGAGTGGCAGGTGGTCACCGAGAAGGGCGAAGTGACCTGCGAGCACGTCGTGAACGCCGGCGGCTGCTATGCGCGCGAGATCATGAAGTGGGTCGGCGGCGACGCGCCGATCACCAACATGGAGCACCAGTACATCGTCACCGAGGCGATGCCGGAGTTCCTCGCGCGCAACGAGGAAATCCCGGTGATGCGCGATCCATACGTTACGGCCTACTACAGGCAGGAGCAAAAGGCCGGCCTGATCGGCATCTACGAGCCGAACTGCCGCGAGGCCTGGGCCGACCGCGGCGGCTATCCGGAATGGGAGTCCGAGAGCGAGCTGTTCGAAGGCGACCTCGAGCGGGCGGCGCCCTGGATGGAGCGCTGGTTCGAGCGCATGCCGATGTTCGAGAAGGCCGGCATCAAGCGTATCGTCAACGGCGCCATCCCGCACACCCCGGACAACAATCCGCTGCTTGGCCCGGCGGCGGGCCTGCGGAATTTCTGGATGTGCTGCGGGTCGGCGATCGGCATCGCCCAGGGTGCCGGCTGCGGCAAGTATTTGGCGCAGTGGATGGTGCACGGGGATGCCGAGATCAACATGGCCGGCCTCGATCCGCGGCGCTACGGGCCCTGGACCAGCGAGAGCTATGTGCGCGCGATGTCGTTCCAGGACTATGCGCACATGTATGTCCTCCATCTGCCGGGCGAGGAACGGCCGGCCGGGCGTCCGGTCCGGACATCGACGCTGTATGAAACGCTCAAGGACAAGGGCGGGGTGCACACGATGGCGTTCGGATGGGAGCGGCCGAAATGGTTCTCGCTCGACGGCCGCGCAGAGGCGCCGGGCTTCCGCCGCAACAACACGCACGAGGTGGTCGCCGCCGAATGCCGCGCGGTGCGCGAGAGGGTCGGCATTCTCGACCTCTCCAGTTTCGCGAAGTTCGAAGTCGCCGGGCCGGACGCGGAGTCCTTCCTCAACCGGGTCTACGCCAACGCCATGCCGAAGAAACCGGGTGGTGTCGTGCTCGCCCACATCCTCGGGCCGACCGGCCGCATCCGCGGCGAGTCCACGATCACGCGCCTGGCCGATGACCGGTTCTACATCCTGTCCGGCGCCGCCTGGGAAATCCGCGATTACGACGCCCTGACGATGGCCCGGCGGGACGGCGAGACCGTCGAGATCGCCAACGTCACCGACGATTGGGGCGTTCTGGTGGTGGCCGGGCCGAAGTCGCGCGAGGCCTTGGCGACCCTCACCGATGCAAGCCTTGCCAACGAGGAATTCCGCTGGCTCTCGGGCCGCGAGATCACCGTCGCCGGCATCCCTGTGCGGGCGCTTCGCGTGAACTACGTGGGATCCCTGGGCTGGGAGCTGCACTGTCCGATGGCGCGCCTGAAGGAGCTCTACGACGCCGTATGGGCGGCGGGCACAGCGCACGGCATCGCCGATTTCGGCGTCTACGCGGTGAACGCGCTGCGCCTGGAGAAGGCTTACAAGGGCCTCGGCGCCGAGCTGACCAACGAGATCACCCCGGTCGAGGCCGACATCATGCGCTTCGTCAAGCTGGACAAGGACTTCACCGGCAAGCCCGAGGTTTCCGCGGCCGCCGCGAAAGGTCCGTGGACCAGCATCGTCTACTGCGAGGCCGCGGCCGGCGATGCCGACGTTCATGGCGGCGAGCCGGTCCTGGCCGGCGACCGCGTGATCGGTGTCGCCACCTCGGGCGGCTACGGCCACACGGTGCAGAAGAGCCTCTTCTTCGCCTATGTCGAGCCCGGCTATGCCGGGCCGGGCCAGCGTTTCGAGGTCGAGATTCTCGGCGACCGGCGGCCGGCGACGGTGCTGGCCGAACCGGCGTTCGATCCGGGCAACGACGCGCTGCGGTCATAACGGAACGCGGCGCGCCGTGGCGGATCAGATCGTGCGGGACAGGGCAAGATCGAGCGACGCGAACGCGACACCCGCGGCGATGGCGCGGTCGGTCATGCGCTGCAGGGCGAGATGGAAGGCGCCGGGGTCGATGCCCGGGCGCACGCAGTCGACGATTTCCTCCCGCACCGCATGGGCGAAGGCGTCGAGAGCCACGCTCGCGCGGTACATGAGAAGTGTGGGGTCCGTTTCGAACTGACCCGCCTTCAGGCCGTCAAGGAGGCCGGCCTGCCGATCCACCATGTCGGCGAACCGGTCCAGATGAGGGCTGTGCGCGTGCCCGCCGCGCAGGTCGAAGGCCGTTTCGACCGCAAGGGCGAGCATCGAACGGATGGCGCTGAGCATCGGGATGGCGCCGTCGAATGCCACTGCCTGCGTTTGCGGACGTGCCATATCGTGCAAGTCCGCGCTATTGGCGGCCGCGCGCCGACTCCCCGTTTCCTGCGCCCGGGTGCCGTGAATTTCCATCGTGTCGAACATTCCGATCCCCTTTTTACCGTCGCCGTGCGCCCGCGCCGGGCGTTCCGGGCCCTCCCGGACGTTCTGCCCGGTTGGCCACCGAAATTTCGGTTAAGTGTTTGTTAAGCTTCTTTGTACCGCAGATTTGCACCCTGTGGTAGCAATATCGCCTTGGTTTTTTCTAAAATGCAGGGAAGTTCGACGCGTTCGCCCGGGAGACGGAGACCCCTGCACTCAACCCAAGGCTCCTGATTTCGCGCTTTCCGGCCAGCGATCGCGCACTGACAAGAAGGTGACGGTTCCGGCACAGTTCCGGCCCGTTCTGCCGCCGATCATTGCGATTCGGCGATGATGCCGGTCCGGTGAGGAAACGCAATGCCGTTCGGCCTTCTCAAATACGGGTTTTCAAAATCCTGTCCGGCACGGCGGCAGATTCCGGCCCGCCCGGATTTGAAGCGCAGCTACGACGTGGTGATCATCGGCGGCGGCGGGCACGGGCTTGCCGCCGCGTATTACCTGTCACGGTATCACGGCATCACCAACGTGGCGGTGCTCGACAAGGGCTATCTCGGTGGCGGCAATACCGCCCGCAATACGGCAATCATCCGCTCCAACTATCTGACGCCGGAAGGGGTCGCGTTCTATGACGAATCGCTGCGCCTGTTTAGGGGGTTGAGCCATGAGCTCGACTTCAACATCCTCTATTCGGAGCGCGGCCACCTGACGCTGGCGCACACCGATGCCGCGATGCGCACAAGCCGCTGGCGCGCGGAGGTCAACAGCCATCTCGGCGTCGAGTCGCGGCTCGTCTTCCCGGACGAGATCGCCCGCATCGAGCCGACTCTGAACCTGTCGCGCGCCGCCCGCTACCCGGTCCTCGGCGCGCTCTACCACCTCCCGGGCGCGATCGCGCGCCATGACGCGGTCGCCTGGGGCTACGCGATCCGCGCCGCGGAACGCGGTGTCGAACTGCACCCGTTGACGGAGGTGACCGCCATCGAACGGTCGCGCGGCAGGGTCAGCGCCGTCGTCACGAGCCGCGGCACGGTCCGGTGTGGCGCGGTAATCCAGGCCGTCGCCGGGATGAGCTCCGTCGTTGCCAGATTGGCGGGAATTCGCCTTCCTGTCCGTTCGATCCCGCTGCAGGCGTGCGTCTCGCAGCCGCTCAAGCCGTTCCTCAACACCATCGTCGTGTCGGGCAGCCTGCATGTCTACATCTCGCAGAGCAGCCGCGGCGAGCTGGTGATGGGCAGCGCCTCCGACCCCTATCCGCTCTATTCGACCCGTTCCACGTTGGAGTTCGCGGAAGGCCTCATGGCCCACATTCTCGAGCTGTTCCCCTTCCTCGGCGAGGTCAAGCTGATGCGGCAGTGGGCCGGCATCACGGATATGACCCCGGATTTCGCGCCGATCATGGGGCTCTCGCCGCTCGATGGCTATTACCTGGACGCGGGCTGGGGCACATGGGGCTTCAAGGCGACGCCGGCGTGCGGCAGGACCATGGCGGCGCTGGTGGCCACCGGGCGCGTACCGGGCCTCATCGCGCCGTTCGCGCTGCAGCGGTTCGACCGGTTCGCGATGCTCGGCGAGAAGGGCGCGGCCGCGGTCGGCCATTAGCGGGGGTCGTCGATGAAGATTCTCAACTGCCCGCTGAACGGCCCGCGCAACATCGCAGAATTCGCCCATGGCGGAGAGGTGCGCGAGATCCCCGACCCCAACGCCTGCAGCGATGCGGAGTGGGTCGACCACGTGGTGATGGAACACAATACGGCCGGCATCGTGCGCGAATGGTGGTGCCATGTTGCAACGGCCTACTGGTTCATCGCCGAACGCGACACGATCACCGACGAGATCATCCGGACCTATCCGGCAAACGAAGTGTTCCGGGACCGCGTCGACTTCGGCGGACCCGGCCAAGGTGGCCCGCGCTGATGCCGCAGCCGAGCCGCCTGCCGCCGCCTTACGGCCTGCTCATCGACCGCGATACGCCGGTCTCGTTCACCTTTGACGGCCGACGGTACGATGGCTATGCCGGCGATTGCATTGCCAGCGCCCTGGCCGCCAACGGGCGATGGATGCTGTCGCGCTCGTTCAAGTACCACCGGCCGCGCGGCGTGCTGACGATGGCCGGCCATGACGCGAACAGCCTCGTGCAGCTGCCGGGCGAACCGAACGTGTCGGCCGACCGGATGCCGATTGCGCCTGACATGCCGGTCACCGCGCAGAACGTCTTCGGGTCGCTGGACCGGGATCGGGCCGCGCTCCTGGGCTGGTTCGGCCGTTTCATGCCGGTCGGATTCTACTACAAGGCGTTCTACCGACCGGGCAACGCTTTTCGGTTCTGGGAGCGGATCATCCGCCGCGTCGCCGGGCTGGGACGGGTGGACCTGGCAGCCCGCCCCGCGGACTACGACAAGTCGTACGGGTTCTGCGACGTCGCCGTCGTCGGCGGCGGGCCGGCCGGGCTGGCGGTGGCGCTGGCCGCGGCGGATGCCGGCGCCGAGGTGATGCTTGTCGACGAGAACCCGATGCTCGGCGGCAGCCTCAACTACGCGCGCTTCGACGGCGACCGCGCGCCAGCCGAGCGGCTCCGCACCGACCTCGTCGCCCGGGCCTCGGCGCATCCCCGTATCGTCATCTGCACCGATGCCGTGACGCAGGCCGTGTTCGCCGACAACTGGCTGCCCGTGACGACCGGCAACCGCCTGTACAAGTATCGGGCCGCGGCAATCGTGGTGGCCACCGGATCGATCGAGCAGCCCGCGGTGTTCCGCAACAACGACCTGCCCGGCGTGATGCTGGGCTCCGCGGCGCAGCGGCTGATCCGGCTCTATGGTGTCAGGCCCGGTTCACGCGCGATCGTGGTCACCGCCAATGACGATGGTTACGGCGTGGCGCTGGATCTCGCCGAGGCCGGCATTGCCGTCGCCGCCGTCGTCGAGCTGCGAGCCCGCACGGGGGCCGGGCCGATGGCGGCGGCAGTGGCAGCGAAGGGTTTGCGCGTGTTGCCGGGCCATGGCGTGAAGGAGGCGCGCGGCTCCCGCGGCCTTCGCCACGTGACGGGAGTCGTGGTCGCGCCGCTCACCGACGACGGGCCGCCAGCGGGTGCCGAAGAACGGATTTCCTGCGATCTCGTCTGCATGTCGACGGGATATGCGCCGGACGCCGCGCTCCTGTATCACGGCGGCGCCACCCTCGCTTATGACGACGATGCCGCGGCGTTCACGCCCACAACCCTGCCGGCGCGTCTGTACGCCGCCGGATCCGTCGACGGCCGGTACGCGCTCGACGCGGTGCTGGCCGACGGGCGACGTGCGGGCCGCGCGGGAGCGCGTGACGCCGGGCACGACGCGGGCTCGGTTCCGGACGCGCCTCCAGATCCGTCGGCTGCGGCGCAGACCCACCCCTGGCCCATCTTTACCCACGCGAAGGGCAAGGAATTCATCGACTTCGACGAAGATCTTCAGGTCACCGACATCATCGACGCAATCCGCGAGGGCTACGACGACATCCAGCTGCTCAAGCGCTATTCGACGGTCGGCATGGGGCCCAGCCAGGGCCGCCATTCGGCGGTCGCCACGCTGCGCCTTGCCGCGAACGCGACAGGCCGCGACATCCGCGCGGTCGGCACGACGACGACCCGGCCGCCGGTCGGTCCGCTGACGTTCGGCCATCTTGCCGGTCGCGCCTTCGACCCCGTGCGTCGCACGCCCATGCATCACAGGCACCTCGAGGCAGGCGCCCAGATGATGGTGGCGGGCCCGTGGATGCGCCCCGCCTGGTATGGCGCCCGCGCCGCGCGCGACGAGGCGGTCCGCGGCGAGGTGCGGGCGGTGCGCACCAATGTCGGCCTGATCGACGTTTCGACCCTGGGCGGGCTCGAGATCCGTGGGGCCGACGCGGCGGAATTCCTCGAACGCATGTATACCGGTGCTTTCATGAGGCAGCCCGCGGGCCGGGCCCGCTATGCGCTGATGACCGACGAGACGGGCGTTGTCATCGACGACGGCATCGCCTGCCGCCTGTCCGGGCAGCATTATTACGTAACCGCAACGACCGGCGCCGTCGATGGGGTGCACCGCGCGATGCTATGGCACAACGCGCAGTGGCGGCTCGATGTCGACGTGACCAACGGCTCGGCCGCCTGGTGCGGCGTCAACCTCGCCGGGCCGCGATCGCGCGCGGTTCTGGCACGGGTCTGCGACGACATAGACCTTGCCGCCGGGGCATTCCCCTACATGGCCGTCCGCGAGGGAACCGTTGCCGGCATCCGCTGCCGCGTGCTCCGCGTCGGCTTCGTCGGCGAGCTCGGCTACGAGATCCACGGCCCCGCGGATCACGGGGAGGCCCTCTGGGATGCGCTGCTGGACGCCGGGCAGGATGCGGGAATCATCCCCTTCGGCGTCGAGGCGCAGCGCGCCTTGCGGCTCGAGAAGGGCCATCTCATCGTCGGCCAGGATACCGACGGCGTCACCACCCCGCATGAGGCCGGGCTCGACTGGGCGATCGCCGCCGAAAAGCCCTATTACGTCGGCCAACGAGCCGCGCGGATACAGCAGCAGGCCGGCCCGAGGCGCCGTCTGGTCGGATTCACCACCGTCGACCCCGATGCGCCGGTCCCCGAGGAAGGCCATCTTGTGGTGCGGGGCAGGGAGATAACGGGTCGCGTGACGTCGGCCCGCCGCTCCGAGGCGGTGGGCGCGCTCATCGGACTGGCCTATGTCCGGCCGGATCAAGCGGAGCTCGGGTCCCGGCTGGACATCAAGATCGGTAAGGCGCACACGATCGAGGCCGTGGTCGTCCCGATGCCGTTCTATGACCCCGAAAACCGGCGCCAGGAGATGTGAGGCATGACACAGGCGGACGGCATCAGGCCGGCTGACCGGCCGCGGCGCAGTTTCCTGTATCGCAAACTGCATGGGGCCGGGGCGCGTTTTATCGAGATCAACGGCGCCGCCGTCGCGGTCGATTTCGGATCCGCCGAAGCGGAGCCGGATGCGGCGCGCACCATGGCTGTCGCCGAACTTTCGCCCCTGCCCCGGGTCGGCTGCAAGGGCCGTGGCGCGCTCGAGTGGGTGCGTGGCCAGGGCATATCGATCGGCGACGCCAACAATGCCGCATATGCCCAGCCGGACGGTGGGCTGGCCGCCCGGCTGGCCGACACCGAAGTGCTGATCCTCGACAGCCTCAAGGGCACGGGCACAGTAGTGCAGCGCATCGAAGCGGCATGGTCGGCGGACGAGGCGCCCGGCGCCTGGCCGGTCAGCCGCCAAGCCGGTAATTTCTGGTTCATGGTAACCGGCGCGCACGGGCCGGCGATGTTCGCAAAGCTCTGCGGCGTCGATCTGCGGCCCGGCAAGTTCCCCCCCTACGCCGTCGCCCAGACCCCGGTCGCCCGCGTAAACTGCGCCGTCATTCGCGCCGATCTCGGCGAAACGACCGCCTTCCATCTGCTTGGCGATTGCGCGGCGGCGGAATACCAGTGGGGCTGTCTGCTCGACGCAATGCACGAATTCGGCGGCCGCCCGGTCGGGATCGAGGCCCTGTGGCGGCTCGGCCAGGGGGAAAGCTCCGCCTGAGGAGCGGAGCTAGGTCCGGATGATGTTGTGCTCCGGCCCGAAGGGAAAACCGGTGATGTCCTCGGCGCCGTCGTCGTGGACGATCAGGATGTCGTGCTCGCGGTAGCCGCCGGCGCCCGGCTGGCCCTCGGGCACGGTGATCATCGGCTCCATCGAGACCACCATGTTGGCGGCAAGGACGGTCTCGATGTCCTCACGCAGCTCCAGCCCCGCCTCGCGGCCGTAGTAATGGCACAGCGTCCCAAACGAATGCCCGTAGCCGAACGTGCGGAACTGCAGCACGCCGTGTTCGCGGTAGATTTCGTTGAGCTCGGCCGCGATGTCGCAACAGCGGGCGCCGGGTCGTATCAATTCCAGCCCGCGTCGGTGGACTGTCACGTTGACCTCCCAGAGCTCGCGGCTGCGCGCATCGGCATGGTCGAAGAACAGCGTGCGCTCCAGCGCCGTGTAGTAGCCGGAGATCATCGGAAAGCAGTTGAGGCTGAGGATGTCGCCCTTGCCGATTCGGCGCGTCGTCACCGGGTTGTGGGCGCCGTCCGTGTTGATGCCGGACTGGAACCACGTCCAGCTGTCCATGAGGTCCGATTGCGGATAGGTGTCGGCGATCGCGCGGACCATGGCCCGGGTTGCCTGCAGCGCCACCTCGTGCTCCGGCACGCCCTCCCCGATCGCCGCGACGCAGGCCGCGCCGCCGATGTCGGCGATGCGGGCGCCGTTGCGGATCACCGCCAGCTCCTCGTCGGATTTGACCATGCGCTGGCGCATGGTGGCGCCGCCGATATCGACGAGCTCGGCACCCGGCAGCGCGGCACCAAGCTTGGCATGCATGTCCAGGTTCACATGGTCGAACTCGATGCCGACCCGCTTTGCCGGACCGACCTGCTGCTGCACGGCCCGGAAATAGTTGTCCCGCTGCCAGTCTGTGTAGGTGACCGTATCGCTGTATCCGCGCCGCCATGGCTGGCCGTAATCGATATTGGCGATGATCGCCGTCGATCCGTCGTGCGTGACCACGAGCCCATAGGGTCGGCCGAAGGCGCAATATAGGAAGTCATTGAAATAATTGATGTTGTGATAGGAGGTGAAGAGAACCGCGTCGAGCGCGGATGCCGCCATGTGGCGCCGCAGCCGGTCCAGCCGAGCCGCAATCTCCGCATCCGAGAAGACCCGCGCGGATTTTGCGCCGTTGCGAAGTATCAGTATGTTCCGCAGTTCTTCCTGCCCGACCATCGCCGCCAACCCTGTTCTGCCGGAGAGGATTCCCGACTGCCGTCAGACTATCGCCGGGTGGTGCCGATTCAAACCTGGAAACGGGGCCGGATCACAGGTCCTTGGTCTCTCGGCAGCCGCGGGGAACAACCCCCGGGCCCAATTTCAACGGTTCAGCCAATGGCGTTACGGCCGGAAATCAGTCCGCCGGTCGATATTCCAGCCGCTGCGACTGCAGGATCCTGTTGCTCTCGTCGACCACCTCGACGCTCCAGATTCCTGCCTTGTCGGCCGGCAGAATCTGAGTGGACCAGAACCGCCACCTGAAACCGTTGATCGTCGACGACGCCTCATAGACCACGGCGCCCTCGTAGCGCCAACGATGGGTGACCGTGCGCCCCTGCATGTCGACGAGTTCGGTGAAGAACGAAACCGCCTGATTGGGGTCGTTCAGGGAGCTGACCTGGTTTCCCGGGAGGCGCCGGCTGATCTGTGTCGTAAACTGCGCCAACGCCACCCCCCGATCGACGTTAAACCGCAGCTCGTCGCGACCTTCGCGGGCCAAATCGCGGCCCTCCGGCCGATTGTTCGCGCCGGCCCTGTTTCCGCCTTCTGCGTCGCGTTCCGCGCCGTCGGTCCGGCCGTCGTCCATGTCGCCGTCCATGTCGCGGTCCGTGTGGTCGCCCTTGTCCCGATCGTCGTCGCCGCCCTTTTCTTCGTCGGCAAACGAAACTGCGATCGACAATGCGCCGTCGCCGCCGGTCATGCCCAGCCCGAGGGGCCCCACGGCCAGCGCCGTGCCAAGCCCGATGACCAGAACGACGGATCGCACGGCAAGAGTGGGCACCCGTGTCCCCGACTCCGTATCCTTGCCGCCACCGATGATCAACATTCAACTCCCCATCCGTCGGCGTCGCCACGCGGTCCGATGGCTGCCGGACTGGAAGCGGCTCGCCGCTATGTCAATGTTGTATTAAGCAATTTTCGTGCCAAAAGTGGATGGCGGCACATTTCCGGAACCTCGTCGCTTCGCCTCGTGGCAGGGGGTTGGACCCGCCGCGACATTGACTCGGCACGAGTGTTCGTTCTACTGTGTTCCATTAAACAAAATAAAATTCCGAAAATCGGAACTTACCGGAGGCGACATGTCGGAATCCGCCGGCATATTGGGGCGTTACGCCCGTGTCCTCGACTCGGTCGCCGCGGCGCCGGACGGCATGACGCTGACCGAACTGATCGCGGCAACGGGATTGCCGCGCGGCACGCTGCACAGGCTACTGGCCGCGCTGCAAGAGGTCGGCTATGTCGCCCGCCGCGACGGCCGCAAGGTTTACGTGCTGGGCCCGCGCCTGCTGCGGCTGCTGCACCTGGGGGCGCCGGCCGCGGCGGTCTCTGCACTGGCGCGCCCGATGCTGCAGGACCTGTCGGAACGGTTCGGTGAAACCGCCTACCTTGCCAGGCTGGCCGGCACCCATGTCGAGTCGGCGGCGATGGTGCTGCCCGACACGGGCGGCCAGACCTTCGTCCAGCCGGGACGGGTCATGCCGGTACACGCCTCCTCGTCGGGCAAGGCGATCTTCGCATTTCAGGACCCGGCACTGCTCGACAGGGTGCTGGCCGAGCCGCGCCAGCGCTTCACCGCCAACACGGTAACCGACGAGGCGGCGGTCCGGGCCGATCTCGCCAGGGTGCAACGCCAGGGCTATGCGATCTGCATCAACGAGCTGGATCCGGGCGTTGCCAGCTATGCCTGCCCGGTCCGCGTCGAAGGTGCCGATGTCGTCTACGCCGTCGGCATGGTGGGCCTGGAGGAGCGAATTCGACGGTTCGCCGCAACGGAGATCGTCGCCGCCCTGGGCGAAGCAGCGGGGTTGCTGGCGATCCGGCTGCAGGCGGGCGTTCCGGAAGACAGCCTGGCAGGGCCGACCATATGAGCGGCGGCTGGCAGGCGGGGATCGACGTCGGCGGCACCTTCATCGACGTGGTGGCGCGGAATGGTGCGACCGGCGAGACGCGGGCGGCGAAGGTCCGTACCCGAACGAGCGATCGGATCTCGGGCATCGTGGCGGCGCTGGTCGCCGTCGATCTTGCTTGGGAAGATGTCGACGATCTGATCCACGGCACCACGATGGCGACGAACGCCGTCGTTGAGGGCACATTGGCGGACGTCGCGCTGATCGCAACGGAGGGCTTTGCCGACACCCTCGAGATCGGCCGGCAGAACCGGCTGCACCTGTACCGGTTGGATTTGCCGCCGAAACTTGCGCCGCAGGTGCCGTCGGAGCGTCGCTTCGAAGTCGCGGAGCGGCTCGACCACACGGGGCAGGTCGTAACGCCCCTCCACCGGCCGGCCATCGAGGCCGCCGTCGACGCCGCCGTCGCGAGCGGAGCGTCGGCGGTCGCGGTGGCGCTGCTGCACGCCTATGCCAATGACCGCCACGAACGGGCGCTGGCCGAGGCGCTCGCGGGCCGCGTCCCGTACATCGCGCTGTCCAGCCGGGTCAATCCGGAGGCCCGGGAATACGAGCGCACGGCCACCACCGTGCTGAGCGCCAGCCTGATGCCGTTGGTGGCGGGATATCTCGACGATCTGGAAGCGGCCAAGCCGGGGCGGTCGCGGCTCCATATGTTCCATTCCGCTGGCGGCATGGCGTCGCCCACGGCGCTCCGCGATCTGCCGCTGGGCCTGGCGCTGTCCGGCCCCGCCGCCGGGGTCGCGGCCGCGGGCAGCATCGCCGCGAACCTCGGCATCGAGCATGCCATCAGCTTCGACATGGGGGGCACCACGACCGATGTGTGCCTGATCACCGGCGGTCGTGCGCACATCGATAACGATCGCGCCGTGGCCGGCAGGCCGCTGCGCCAGCCGATGGTGGCGGTCGAGTCGATCGGTGCCGGTGGCGGCTCGATCGCGCGGCTGGATCACGGCGCTCTGACCGTCGGCCCGGACAGCGCGGGCGCCGATCCCGGGCCGGCCTGCTACGGCAATGGCGGCACCGCGCCCACGGTAACCGACGCCAATCTGCTGCTCGGCTACATGTCCACGGACCGCCCCTTGGGCGGCGAAATCCGCCTCAACACCGACGCGGCGCGCGATGCCATCGCGCCTCTGGCGGATGCCATGAAGGTCTCGCCCGAACAGGCCGCGCTCGGCATCGCACAGGTTGCCAACGCCAATATGACGCGGGCGCTGGGCCGCATCACGGTGGAGCGGGGCATCGACGGCCGAGGCTGCACGCTGATCGCCTTCGGCGGTGCCGGTCCGATGCACGCCGTGGCGGTGGCGCGCGCGTTCGGGATCGCGCGGGTGGTCATCCCAGCCTATTCCAGCATGTTTTCCGCGCTGGGGTGCGTGGCCGCCGAAAAGAGCTATGCGCAGCAGCGGACGCTGCGGATGAAATCCGGGTCGTGGCGGACCGGCGAGGTGCTGTCCGCCCACGAAGCCCTGCGCACACGGCTCGCCGAGCCGCTGATCGTTGCCGGACACGACGCCGATCAGCTGAAAACGCAGACCGTGGCCGGCGTCCGCTACAGTGGCCAGAGCTATGCGGTGGAGATTTCCGACCCGGCACTGGACGAGCCAGCGGCGCTGGGCCGGGCCTTCCGCGAACAGCACGCACAGCTGTACGGGTTCGCGACGGACGAGTCCTGGGAGCTGGTCTCGCTGCGGGTGACCGTATCGGTGCCGCGTCCGGCCGTCGACGCCGGGGGATGCGCCGCAACCGCGGCGCCCGAAGGAGGCGGCAGCGCCGACTGCGTGTTCGGACCCGACGGCCCGGTGTCGACGCGCCGCCTGGATCGGGGCATGCTGTCGGCCGGCGAGACGATCGCCGGTCCGGCCATCATCGAGGACCCGTGGTCGACGACCGTGCTGCCGCCCGGTGCCGCGCTGCGCGCCGACGAGAGCGGCCATCTGCACATCGATGTCGGGGGCGCCCCATGACGTTTGCCGTCGACCCGGTCACGCTGGAAGTGATCCGCAATGGGCTGACCGCCATCGCCGAGGAGATGTCGCTGGTGGTGATGCGCTCGGCTCGCTCGCCCCTGCTGCGCGAGGCCGGCGACCTGTCGTCGGCGCTGACCGACGCGGACGGCGAGTTGATCGCGCAGGGTCGCGACATCCCGATGCATCTCGGTGTCATGAGCTTCACGGTAAAGGAGTTCCTCAAACGCGTGCCGAAGGCGCGCCTCGCCCCGGGCGACGTCTGGTTCCTCAACCTGCCGGAGGTGGGCGGCAACCACCTGCCGGACGTCAAGGCGATTCGCCCGGTCTTCGCGGACGGTGCGATCCGCGCCTTCGCGGTCAGCCTGGCGCACTGGGCCGACATCGGCGGTGCGGTTCCGGGATCCTATGTCGCCGGCGCCACCGATGCCTGGCAGGAGGGCCTGCGCATCGCCCCAACGCGCCTGTTTACCGGCGACGGGCCCGATCGCGAGACTCTCGATCTGATCCTGGCCAACGTCCGCGGCGCGGACGAGCGCGAGGGTGACATCCTCGCCCAGATGGCCGCGACACGGGCGGCGGAGCGTGCCCTGCAACGGGTGTTCGACGAGTACGGCGTGGCCGTCGTCGAGTCGGCGATCGCCGCCATTCACGACCGGGCGGAGGCGCAGATGCGCGGGGCGCTGCGGGCGCTGCCCGACGGCGTCTACGACGGCGAGGATTTCCTGGACGACGACGGCGCCGGGGGCGCGCCGCTGCCGATCCGCGTGACGGTGACGCTGGAAGGCGACCGGGCCGTCTTCGATTTCACCGGCTGCGGCGATGCCGCGCGCGGGCCGCTGAATACGACACCGTTCATCGCCGCCGCCTCGGCGTTCTATGTCGTCAAGGCGCTGGTCGGGCCCGACATCCAGCCGAGCGGCGGCTGCTACCGGCCGCTGGAGGTGCGCACGCGTCCCGGATCGGTGCTCGACCCGGGCCCCGACAGGCCGGTCGTCGGCGGCAATCACGAAACTTCGCAGCGCGTCGCCGATGCGGTGTTCCGGGCGCTCGAGCCGGCGGTGCCCGAGGCGCTGAGCGCCGGCGGGCCGACGACATCCGGCCTCCTGCTGTTCGGCGGCCGACGCGAGGACGGCGTCTGGACGACCCTGTACGAAACCCATGGCGGCGGCGAAGGCGCGCGCACCGACCGCGACGGCGCGTCGGTGGTCCGCGTCCACATGTCGAACGTGATGAACACGCCGGCCGAGGTCATCGAGGCGGAATATCCTATCGACGTCACGCGGCAGGCCGTGCGGCGCGGCTCCGGCGGCGGCGGCCGCCATCGCGGCGGCGACGGCGTGCACCGCGAGTACCGTATGCGCGTCGACGACGTCTCGCTGACCTCGATGTTCGAACGCCGCGTGGTGCCGCCCTACGGCCTGCAGGGCGGCGAGGACGGTGAGCCGTTTCGGGTGACCATCGTCCGTGGCGATGGCACGGCCGAGGATCTGCCCGGCAAGGCCAACGTGCGACTGGCACGGGGCGACCGCGTCATCGTGGAAAGCTGCGGTGGCGGTGGTTACGGCGGCGCGGGGGCGGAAGAGTGACAGGTTATCGGAAGGAGGCAGGGGCATGAAGCTCGAAGGCAGGAAGGCAATCATCACCGGTGCCGCCAAGGGCATGGGCGCGGCGATCACCACGACCCTCGCCCGCGAGGGCGCGGATATCGTGCTCGGCGCCCGCGACATGGCGGCACTGGAAGGGGTGGCGAGCGAAGTGCGCGGCATGGGCCGCGAAGCGCATTGCGTGTCGGTGGACGTAACCCGGGAGGACCAGGTCAAGGCCATGGTCGATGCCGCGAAGGACGCGTTCGGCGGACGTATCGACATCCTCGTCAACGTCGCCGGCGTCACCGGCCCAATCGAGACGCCGGTGCATGACAGCGACGTCGCCGATTTCGATGACGTGATCTCCGCCAACGTGCGTGGCACGTTCCTGCCGATCAAGCACGTGTTGCCGACGATGCTCGCACAGAAATACGGTAAGATCGTCAATATCGGCGGCACCTCCGGACTGCGCGGCTATCCGATGCGGACCGCCTACAGCGCCTCGAAATGGGCGGTGCGCGGGATCACCCGGACGGTCGCGCTGGAGGCGGGGCCGCACAACGTCAACGTCAATGCCGTCTGCCCCGGGATCGTCGAGACGCCGCGCATGCAGAAGCTGTGCGACGAGAAGGCGCGGGTCCGCGGCTGGACGCGCGAGCAGGTCTATGACGAATATGTCGAGGACATGGCGTTGCGGCGGGTGACGACTCCGCAGGACATCGCCAATGCGGTCCTGTTCCTGGCCAGCGACGACAGCCGCAACATGACCGGGCAGGAGGTCGCGGTCGACGGCGGCTGGGACGTCTGAACTTTCGCGAAGGGAGCGGAAGCCATGCTTGGTGAGTTCGATCTGCAGATTCCCGACAGCACGGAGGAGGCGCTGGAGGCGCTGGCGCAGGACGACGCGCCGTTGCCGCTGGCCGGCGGCACCAACCTGCTGGTCGACATGCGGGCCGGAAGCGCTCGGCCCCCATCCGTGCTCTCGCTGTCCCGGCTCGAGGGATTGCGCTGGATCGAGGAGCGCGACCGCCGCATCGCCATCGGCGCCGGCACGACGGTGAGCGACCTTTTGCGCGACACGCGGATCGCGACGCACGGCGCCTCGCTGGTCGAGGCCGCCCGCTTGTTCGCCGGGCAGATGGTGCGCAATACCGCAACGGTCGCGGGCAACGTCGCCTATGGCTCACCCGCGGCCGATCTCGTGCCGCCGCTGATGGCGCTGGACGCCAAGGTCACGCTGATTTCGAGAGCCAACACACGGACGGTCCCGCTGGTCGACTACTACACCGGTTACAAACAGACGGTGCGTCAGCCGGACGAGCTGATCGCCGGGATCGCGTGGCCGAAACGCGGGCCCGGCACGGCGGACCTGTTCTACAAGCTGGCTCGGCGCAGGGGCGATGCCATCACGGTGACCGGCGTCGCCGTGGCCATGGCATGGGCGGACGGCACCTGCCGCGGCGTGCGCATCGCGCTCGGCGCGGTCGCGCCGACGGTGGTGCGGGCGCGGGAGGCGGAGGCAATGCTGGAAGGCGAGACGCCCGACGACGAGCTGATCGATGCCGCGGCACGGCAGGCGGCGCAGCAGTGCAGTCCGATCGACGACGTCCGCGCCAGCGCCGAATACCGCCGCCACACGGTGCATATGCTGGTCCGGCGGCTCGTCGGCCAGGCCATCGAACGGCTGCGTTGAAGGAGTACATGTCATGGCAAACGAAAAGACCATTGCGCTGGACATCAACGGCCGCCGGGAAACCGTTTCTGTTCCGGCGCACCGCACGCTCCTCGAGACGCTGCGCGCCATGGGTCATGTCGAGGTCAAGTCCGGCTGTGAAAAGGGCGACTGCGGTGCCTGCGCCGTTCTGGTCGACGGGGTGGCGGTGGACAGTTGCCTGACCCTCGCCTGGACCGTGGAAGGCCGCGCCATCACCACGGTCGCCGGCCTCGGCACGGCCGATAAACCGCATCCCTTGCAGCAGGCGTTCGCCGAGACCGGCGCCGCGCAGTGCGGCTATTGCACGCCCGGGCTGATCGTCGCGGCGCAGTCGCTGCTGAACGACGACCCCGATCCCGGCGAGGACGACATCCGGCTGGCGCTGAGCGGTAACCTGTGCCGTTGCACCGGCTACACCAAGGTGTTCGAGGCGGTCGCGCAGGCCGCCCGGACAATGAAGGAGGCGAGGGGCCGCTCATGACCACCCAGAGTCCGGCGAACGTCGAATTCCGCCAGATCGGGCGGGCGCTGACCCGCACCGACGCCCCCGGCAAGGCCGCCGGACGGACACCCTATGCCGGCGACTACGTGATGCCCGGCATGCTGCACGCCAGGGTGCTGCGCAGCCCCGAGGCGAGCGCCCGGCTCACGCGCATCGACGCCGCGAAGGCGCGCGCCCTCGACGGCGTCGCCTGCGTGCTGACCGGCCCCGACCTGCCGGACCGCCTCGCCCCGACCGACATTCCGGGCCAGACCGGACAGAAGCGCCGCGACACCGGCCAGCCCATCCTGGTGCGCGACCGCGTGCGCTATTACGGCGAGCCGCTGGCTTTGATCGCCGCCGAGAGCCGCGACATCGCGGAGCAGGCGCTGCGGCTCGTCGATTACGAGCTGGAGCCCCTGCCCGGCGTCTTCGACCCGGAAGCGGCGCTGCAGCCCGGCGCGCCGGTGATCCAGGGGGCCGACAACATCGTGGCATCGCAGAAAATGCGCAAGGGCGACGTCGGCGAAGGCTTCGCCGCGGCCGACCTGATCGTCGAGAATACCTACCGGACGCAGTTCATCGAGCATGCCTTCCTGGAACCCGAGGTCGGGCTGGCCTGGGTCGACGAGAACGACGTCGTCAACATCCGCGTTGCCACCCAGGTGATCGAGCATTTTCGGGGAATCGCCGACGCCGTCGGCGTGCCGCACAACAAGATCCGCATCCGCGGCGCGCTGGTCGGCGGCGGCTTCGGTGGTAAGGAGGACGTAACGGTCGAGACCTACCTCGCGCTGCTGGCCATGCACACAAGGCGGCCGGTGCGGCTCGAGTTCACGCGCGAGGATTCGTTCCTCGGCCACGGCAAGCGGCATCCGTTCAAGATGACGTACAAGACCGGTGTCACGAAGGACGGCAAGATCACGGCGCTGGAGGTGCGGCTGCTCGCCGATGCCGGGGCCTACGTGTTCCTGTCGCCCTACGTGCTGCTCTATGCGGCCGTCGCGGCCCCCGGCCCGTACCGGATCGACAACCTGTTCGTCGACGGCAAGGCGGTGACGACCAACAACATGTTCACCAGCGCCTTCCGCGGCTTCGGCGGCGCCCAGGCCTGCATCGCCTACGAGCAGCAGATGGACGAGGTGGCGAAGGCGCTGGGCATGGACCGCATCGAGTTCCGCCGCAAGAATTACCTGAAAACGGGCGAGCTGCTGGCCACGGGGGTGCCGATCCAGAGCGCGGTGTGGACCGAGGACTGCGTCGACCGTGCATTGGAAGCTCTCGGGACGCCCAGCGCGCCGCCACATCCTGCGGTGCGGATCGGCCGTGGCGTCGCTGCGTACCAGCAATCCTACGGCCGTATCACCTGGCTGCATGACACGTCCGAATGCTGGGTCGGCGTCGAGGTCGACGGCACCGTCGTCGTGCGGTCCGGCGTCACCGACATCGGTGCCGGCCAAGTCTCTGCCCTCGGCCAGATCGCCGCCGAGCTGCTTGGAGTCGGGCTCGATGACGTTACGATCTACAACAGCGATTCCGCGGTCACGCCGCTGGCCGGCACGACCACTGCGACACGCGCCCTGTACATGACGGGCAACGCCTGCCGGATGGCGGCGACGGCGGTGCGCGAACGGCTGGTGGAACGGGCCGCAAAGGTCTTCGGCGTCGCGCCCGGCGAGGTCGACCTCGCCGGCAACAAGGCCTTCGTCATCGACCGGCCGGACCGGAGCCTGGATTTCGTCGATCTCGTGAAATTGTGCGCCGCAGAGGGCGTGCACCGCTCGGAGCTCGCGATCTTCCGCGCGCCGTTCACCGACCCGATCGACCCGGAGACCGGCCAGGGCCAGGTCCATCCGGACTACACCTACGGTGCGCACGCGGTGGAGGTCGCGGTCGACACCGAGACCGGCGAGGTCACGGTGCTGAAGAGCGTCGGCGCGCACGACGTCGGCCAGGCGATCAACCCGGCCGCGGTCGAGGGCCAGATCGAGGGCGGCGCGGCCCAGGGCCAGGGCTACGCGCTGAGCGAGGAGCTGCTGTACGAGGATGGAAAGCTGGTCACGCCGTCGTTCAGCGAATACCTGATGCCGACCTCGATGGACATGCCGCGCGTGCAGTCGATCATTCTCGAGTCGCGCAGCGGCCTGGGGCCCTTCGGATCCAAGGGCATCGGCGAGCCGTCGCTCACGCCGGTCGCGCCGGCGATCGCCAACGCCGTCGCCGACGCCATCGGCACCCGCATCTTCGAGCTGCCGATCACCCCGGAGCGGGTGGTCCGGGCACTGCGGGAGGCGGCGGCTGGCCGCTAGGGGCAGCGGAGATGGCGCTGATCCGGGCGGAGCGGCCGGCCGACATCCCCGCGATCCGCGCGGTCAACCGACTTGCCTTCGGGCAGTCGGAGGAAACGAACCTGGTCGATGCGCTGCGCGACGAAGGGTACGTGATCGCCTCACTGGTCGCCGAGGACGCGGGCAAAATCGTCGGCCATATCCTGTTCAGCCGCCTGCCGATCGAGAGCCCCGGCCGTGTGGTTGAAGCGGCGGCGCTGGCGCCGATGGCGGTGCTGCCGGAGCGTCAGCGCGCGGGCATCGGCTCCGCGCTGGTCGTGGCGGGGCTGGCGGCATGCCGAAACGCGGGCATTGCCGCCGTGGTGGTGCTGGGCCATCCAGCGTATTACCCGCGCTTCGGTTTCTCGGCCGACGCGGCACGGAGACTTCGTTGCCCCGTTCCGGAAGCCGGCGATGCGTTCATGGCACTGGAGCTGATCTCCGGCAGCCTCGACATCGACGATGGCGTGGTCCGCTATGCGCCGCCATTCGGCATTCCGGCGGGCTGAACGGTGCCGGACATCGCCGGCATTCCGGTGTCTGAAAGGAATGGTGCCCCCGGGGAGACTCGAACTCCCACGTCCTTGCGGACAACAGATTTTGA
>CAYFYY010000007.1:0-85429 GCA_964347475.1 uncultured Flavobacteriales bacterium | reverse complement strand
GGTGGGCTATCTCAACCCCGTCAAGCGCCGGGCCAACCTTAGTATCGAGACCCACGCGCTGGTGCAGCGGATCCTGTTCGACGGGCGCCGCGCCAACGGCATCGCCTGGACGGTAAAGGGGCGGCGCCAGGAGGCGCGCTGCCGGGGCGAGATCATCCTCTCCGCCGGCGCGATCGGCTCGCCGCAGATCCTCATGCTGTCCGGCGTCGGCCCCGCGGCGCATCTGAAGGAGAGCGGCATCGAGCCGTTGCACGACCTGCCCGGGGTCGGCCGGAACCTGCAGGACCATCTGCAGATCCGCTCGATCTACAAGACCAAAGAGCCGATCACCCTGAACGACGAGGTCAACAACCCGATCCGCAAGATGCTGATGGGGATCGAATACCTGCTGTTCCGCACCGGGCCGCTGACGATCGCGGCAAGCCAGGTCTGCGTGTTCACGAGGACATCGCCGGATGTCGAGACGCCCGACATCCAGTTTCACATCCAGCCGCTCAGCGCCGATAAGCCGGGCGACGGCCCGCACCGGTTTTCCGCCTTCACTGCATCCGTCTGTCAGCTGCGGCCGGAAAGCCGCGGTCGCATCGAACTCAAATCCGGCGACCCGGCCGCGCACCCGGCAATCATTCCGAATTATCTCTCGACGCCCACCGATCAACGCATTGCCGTCGCGGCCATCAAGGTGACGCGGAAGATCGCCAACACGAAGGCCCTCGGCTCGCTGATCTCCGGCGAGCATGAGCCGGGCGCAGCGGTGCAGACAGACGAGGAACTGCTGGAATATGCCCGCAACCGCAGCCAGACCATCTACCACCCGGTCGGCACGTGCAAAATGGGCCCCGATCCCATGGCCGTGGTCGATCCGCGCTTGCGGCTGCACGGGCTGGAAGGCCTGCGCGTCGTCGACGCCTCGATCATGCCGAACCTCGTTTCCGGAAATACCAATGCGCCGGCCATCATGATCGGCGAAAAGGCGTCCGATATGATACGGGAAGACGCGCAATCCTGATCTTCCTGTTGCGAGTCCACGTGAAGGCGCGTTTATTATCGGCGGGTCGCGGGCCGGCCGCGCGACCGTTGAAGCAACGGAGGCGACCATGGGCTGCTGTCATCACTATTTCGCGGCGACCGAGGGCGGCGAGGGCGTGTTCTCCGTCGACGTCTCGTCGATCGCCTACGGGCCCGGCGCGCTGCGCGAGGCCGGCGAGCAGGCGAAGGCGCTCGGCATCGGACGCATCGCCCTGTTCACCGACAAGCGGCTGGCGGCGCTGGAGCATGTGGCGATCGTGAAGACATCGCTCGCCGCGGCCGGCGTGGACGTCGCCTATTACGACGAGGTCAGGGTCGAGCCGACCGACAAGTCCTTCAAGGCGGCGACGAAATTCGCCGAAGAGGCGAAGGTCGACGGCTTCATCTCGGTTGGCGGCGGCTCGGTGATCGACACCGCCAAGGCGGCCAGCCTGTACGCGACCTACCCGGCCGACTTCCTTGCGTACGTCAACGCCCCGGTCGGCGAGGGCCGGCCCGTGCCCGGCCGGCTGAAGCCGCACATCGCCTGCCCGACGACCTCCGGCACCGGCTCGGAATGCACCGGTATCGCGGTGTTCGACCTGCTTTCGATGAAGGCCAAGACCGGCATCGCCTCGCGCCATTTGCGGCCGACGCTGGCACTGATCGACCCGCTGACGACGCATACGCTGCCGGCCAACGTGGTCGCCTGCAGCGCCTTCGACGTGCTCAGCCACGCGCTGGAATCGTATACGGCGATGCCGTTCACCCGCCGTACGCGTTCGCGTACGCCGGCCGAACGGCCGATGAGCCAGGGCGCCAATCCGTGGTCCGACCTCGGCTGTCGCGAGGCGCTCCGGCTGGCCGGCAAATACATGGTTCGGGCCGTGACCGATGCGTCCGACCACGAGGCGCGCGAGGGGCTGATGTGGGCCTCGACGCTGGCCGGCATCGCTTTCGGCAATTCCGGCGTCCACGTGCCGCACGGCATGGCCTATGCGGTGGCCGGGCTGGTCAGGGATTATCAGCCGGACGGCTACCCGGACGACGAGCCGATCATCCCGCACGGCATGAGCGTCATCGTCAACGCGCCGTCGGTGTTCCGCAGCACCGCCGCGGCCTGCCCCGAGCGGCACCTCGAGGGCGCCGAGTGCCTCGGCGCCGATACGCGCGGCGCCGGCGAAGCGGACGCCGGCGAGGTGGTCGGCGCGCGCATCGTCGAGCTGATGAAGCCGACCGGCATTCCCAACGGCATCGGCGGCGTCGGCTACGGCAGCGCCGACATCGAGGCGCTGATAAAAGGCACCCTGCCGCAGCAGCGCCTGTTGAAGAACGCACCGATGGAGATCGGCGCCGAGCACCTGCACACGATGTTCGAGGGCGCGCTCAGCTACTGGTAGGCGCCGGACGGCGGAATGGCGGATTTCGATCTCGAACCGGGGGAGACCGAGACGCTGCGGCACGCGCCGGGCTGGGCCGACGCCCTTGTCGTCGCGCTCATCCTGCTGGTCGAGTTCGCGATCCTCGCCGCCGCCTCGCGGGAATTCGAGGCGCAGCCGATGCGCTACGATCAGACGACGCTCGCGGCGATCATCGTCGCCACCCTGTTCATCGGCGCCGCCCTCCAGTTCGCGGTGCTGGCCATGCCGCCGCTGGTCACGCTCACCGACCGCCGTATCGTGCTCCGCCGTCGCCTCGGCTGGGACGAGCCGGACATGCTGCGGCTCGATGCGATCGAGACGGTTCGGCGGGAGGGCTGGCGGCTGCATATAGCGGGCGGCGGCGTGACCCTGGCGGTCTTCTGCCCACCGCTTTTTGCCCCGCGCCTCCGCCGCGCGATCGTGGGCGCGAGAACGCCGTCGTAAAGAGCCGAATTACGATAGCGATATCCGGGCTAGCGCAATCTGAGCCGGCTTGCGCCGGCCAGTCATGCTTGTCCCCCTCCCACCAGGGGAGGGGGTTAGTTTCTTGCGATCATACAAGAATTCCCCTCCCCCTTGATGGGGGAGGGCAGGGTGGGGGTGGGACTCACCGCCTCGGCGTCGAAATCCGCGTGCTGATGATTGTACAGTGCAGTAATTTGGGGTGGGGCAGTCGAGCGCGTGTCGGGCGCCTGATCGGGATCGGGCAGATACGGTCCGATGGACCGCCCGGCCGGATGTTAATCCGCAATCAAGCTTTCTCTGCAATTCTGTCGCCGGATGCTGCTGAGACGGAAAGGATTCGGACCATGTCGCGTCTCCATGAGATCATCGAACCGGGCGAGCGGATCGTCGCCCGCCACTGGCCGGACTGGCTGGTGTACCTGTTGCTGGGTGTCATGGTTCTGAGCGATGTCATGGTTTTCGCCATGCTTCTGTTTCTTGCGGGCGACGGCGATCCCGCGTTCCGGGACATGCTCTTGATCATCGGCGTTGCATTCGCGTTCTTTGCCGTCGTCACGGTCGCCGTGGTGTTTCATGCGCTCCGTCGCGCCATCGTCACCGACCGGCGTGTCCTCCTGCGTGACGGGTTGTTCTGGTCGAACCCACTGCAGATACGGCGGGAGATCATCGAGGACGTTCATCAGCAGGGGCAGGCCCTGGTCGTCAGCGGCGGCGGCCATACCCTCGAAATCCCGTGCCCGCCCGCGTTCGCCCCGTACATCCTGAAGGCCCTCGGACGCCAGCCGCAAGCCGCACCGGCGGAATAGGGCGGTCCGGCCCTTCGCGGGCTCGCTCCCAACCCTGCGTTAACCATCCCCGTTAAGCCGGCGCAAACCTTGACCTGTCATGCTGGCCGCGGTTGCAGCCAAGGGGGAGGGCCACGCTATGGCCAGTCTCAGGACAATCCTCGACCCGGGTGAGCGGATATTGCATCGCGGCAGCGTGCTGCGCACGTCGTGGCCGGCGCTCTTGTGGGTCGTCGCGATCATCCTGTTTCTTTCCGTCATGCTGATCGTGCTCCTCGCGGACGGCACCGGCCCGGGGCTGCTGGCGGCCGTTTCCGTCGTGGCGCTTCTCGACCTCATACTGATTGCGGCACTCGGACTTTTCGTCGGTCCATGGATCGGACTCGGCGAGACCTGCCTCGTCACGGACCGGCGCATCCTCGCGAAACGCGGGCTGTTCCGCCCGACGGTCGAGAAATTGGCCCTGGCCGACGTCGAAGACGCAGCATTCGAAGGCACGATGCTGCATATCAAGGGCAGCGGGCAGACGCTCGAAGTGCAGGCCCCACGCAACGGCCTGGGCGCCGATGTCCTGGCCCGCATCCTGCCGCGCTGGTTCCCCGACCCGGGCCGGCCGGCGGCGCCGCTGGGCAAGGTCCTGGAGCCCGGCGAGATCGTGCTTTTCCGCTGGCCGTCCCCGTGGTTCAACCGCGTCCTGTGGGCACTGTTCTTCGGGCTGGTGGGCTTGTTCCTGTGGAACGGCTACGGCTCGGTCCTGAAGAACGACTGGTCGGGCGTTCTTTCCGCGAGCTTCGTTATTTTCATGTTGCTTTCGGCCTTGCCCGACATCCGGACGGACTGGCAAAGCGTCGTCACCGACCGGCGGCTGTTACAGTGGTTCGACTGGAATGCGACCCGCCACCTGGATATCCCGCTCGCGGACATCGAGGCCGACTGGCGCTCCCGCTTCGCCGAGAAGCTCGCCGCAACCTGGCGCGGCCACGATCTCGACATTCCGGCCAGGAACGATCACGCGGAACGGATTCTCGCGGCGATCAACGCTGCGAAGGGGGCGGCGGCGTGATGGGCTGGTTCGGCCCGAAGCTGCAGGCGGGGGAGCGGGTACTGTTGCGCGTGTCTCCCTTGCCCCTCTGGCTGCCGGCACTGATCGCCGTCTCGGGCCTGGTTGCCTCGGTGCCCGCGATACTGCGGCTGGCAGCCGGTGAAGCCGTCGTTATCGAAACCGTGCGCGCGGCCGTCGGCCTGTTCGCGCTTGCAGTTGCGGTCCTCATTTACGGCAAAGCCAGAAACTGGAGGTTGCTGGCGACTGACCGGCGCCTGCTGGTGCGCAGGAGCCAGGATCGGTTTGAGGAAATCCTGCTGGCCGAGATCGACGCCGTCACGCGCTATTTGCTCGGCGACGGGCTGTTCGTGACCGGCGGTGGCCGGAAGATCATCGTTCCCTGCAAGGAAAGGAAGGCCGCCCGCATCCGCGCCGCGATCGCGGCCGCGAAAGGGGGCGCCCGCATGCGCGCGGCGATCGCAGCCGCGAAGAAGGCGCCGGCGTGACGGGCTGGTTCGACCCGAAGCTGGAGCCGGGGGAGCGGGTGCTGTTGCGCGACCCGGCGTGGCTCGGGTTTTACGGGGTGGCCCTGTTGGCGACCTCTGTGATAGCGGTCGCGACGCTGTACCTGTTGTCGGGCCGCTTTCGGGGGGAGCCGATCTCCGACCTGTCCGGCATGTGGCTGTTTCTGGGCGGGACCGCTGGTCTGACTGCGGGTCTCATGGCTCTGTTGCAGGCGGTACGGGACCGCTGGGCGATCACCGACCGGCGGGTCGTCGCGCGGCGAGGCGCGTTGCGCAGGACGGTCGAGGCGGTACGGCGTGAGCGGGTCGACAGGACCGCGTTGGACGGCGACGATTTGCTCGTCCATGGTGAGGGGCGGACCATGCGGCTGGACCTGAGCGGGGTCCGCGACGCCGCGCTGCAGGCCGCGCTCGGTGGAAAAGCGCCGCCGGCCGGCCACAAAGCAGCGGCCCTCGGCCGCATCATGGAGCAAGGGGAGAGCCTGGTCTGGCGCCATGCGGCCTTATGTAACTTGCGATTTCCCGGGGCACCCTGGTCCGCGGCGGTGACCGAACGGCGCGTTCTGCTGCGCCGCCTTCACGACCGCACACGTTACGACGACATCCCGCTGGCCGCCATTGCAGAGATCGAGGCGCCGCACGAGGGCAGCCATCGGGTCTATATCCATGCCAACGGCCAGCGCTACGAGTTTCGGCCGCGATCCTTGCCGGCCGCCGAGCGCATGTACGCCGCCATCGCGCGCGCGAAGGCCGCGACATGAACCGGCGGTTCAGGCGCCGGCTGCAGCCGGGCGAGCGCATCCTCGTGCGCTCTACGGACGGCACGACGGCGTGGTATCTGGCGGCGGGCGTCGTGGTTCTCTCCGTCGCGGCGTGGCTGCGGAATATCTGGGGCGTGCCGCTGCTCGGCTTCAAGTTCTGGGACGCGACCCTCTTCATGCTGCTGTTCTCGGTTCCCGCCCCGCTCGTGGCCTCGCTGTGGACGCGCTGGAAATGGGTGATCACCGACCGCCGCGTGCTGAAAGGCTACGGGCTGTTTGCCCGGGACATCGGCGCGATGCGCCACGAGACCGTCGAGACCGTGCGCCTGGACGACCGAAAGCTGGTCGTGGACGGCAGCGCATATCGGTGGGACCTGCCGATCAACCCCAATTTCATCCGGGCAGAGACCCTGCATCGGCTGTACGGCGACCGCTTCGGCGATCCCGGCCTGGCGGCGAAGCCGGTCAGCGAGATGCTGGAGGCCGACGAGACCGTGCTGCATCGCCGCTCGCCCCTCGTCACCGATCTCCTGCCATGGGCGGTGCTGCTGTCGGGGCCGGCCCTGCTGTTCTTCGGATTCGTGTGGCCGGGGGCGATGGAGCGCTGGTTCTTCATCCCGGCCGTCGCCATGGGCCCGTACCTGTTGTATCTGGGCGACATCGTCGCCTTCTGGCGGCAACGCGGCTGGCGGACGGTGCTGACCGACCGGCGGCTGCTGATCCGGCGGCCGCACTGGCCATCGCGCTGCGATGCGATTCCGCTGGACGCGGTCACCGAGGCCTACTGGGACTCGAAGGGATGGGAGCTGGTCGTCGTCAGCCCCGGTCGACGCGATGCTATCTTCTGCCTGCCCTGGACCGCCCGCCGCATCCTCGCGGCCCTCGAGCGCAACGACCGCGGCGAGGCGCTGGCGTGATGGGCTGGTTCAGACCGAAGCTCGAAGAAGGGGAGCGGGTGGTGCTGCGCCTGCCCATGCCCGAGCGCGTGCCCTGGCTGCAGGTCGGGTTCTGGCTGTTCTTTCCGCTGACATTCATTGCGGGCGCGTATCTGGCCCGGGGATTCGATCTGGACGACCCGCAGGACTGGCTGCTGGCTCAGTTTTTCGCAGGTGTGGGCATCCTCTCGGCTCTCGTGGCACTGATCCCGCCTCTCCTCTCGCGCTACCGCTGGCGGGTTCTCGTCACGGACCGGCGGGTGCTCGCCGTGACCGGCCGGCTGCCGCGCCGGCATGCCGCGCTCGATCGCAACGCCATCACCGCGGTTGCGCGCGACACCGTCAACCAGAGCCTCCTCTTCGACCTCGACGGCCGGCAGGTAAGCGTGCGGTTTCCCAGCCACTGGGAGGAGAACATGGTCCTCGACGCGATCGGCCGGGAAGCGGAGAGCATCGCCCCATGACCCGGCTCGACGCCATGCTGCAGCCGGGGGAGGCCGTCGTCTGGCGCCACGATCCCGAGTTTGCGATGGGGCCGAAATGGCCGTATGTGATGGGGCCCGGAATCCTGCTGGCGATGCTGGCGATCCTCGGCGGGGTGGTGCTGTGGAACGTGGACGTGCCGCCGCGCATCCTTCTGCTGGCCGGGCTGGTCTTCCTCATGCCGGCCCTGTTCTGCGCCGCGCCGCTGCTGTCGGGGATGTGGGCGCGGGCCGTCGCGGTGACGGCGGGCCGCATGGTCTGGCGCAGCGGGCCCGCAAGCGTCCCCAGCGGACCGCAGGACGGCGGCCTGCCGCCGGCTCAATCCGCTCTGCCGTGGCGAAGAGCCGCCGCGCCTGTCCCTGGTGATGATTCTGGCCCTGCCCTTCATCGCCTTCGACCGCTGGGTCATCCGCATCGCCTATGGCGGCCCATACAAATGCGACTGCCCGCCGGAAGAATTCGGGCCGGGACCGGCGCGTGGTCCCGGCAGGCGGACATGACCCGGCTCCAGCCGAAGACACGGACAGCAGGCTAACGCGGCGGCGCGGTGGAGCCGCGCACGACGAGGCGGACCTCGACGCGGGTGCGGTGGCGGGCCGTCTTGCCCTCGATGCGGTTGACGAGGTAGTCGGCGGCGAGCGCCCCCATCTCGCCGGACGGCACGTGCATCGTGGTCAGCCCCGGCGGGATGTGGCTCGACAGCTCGGCATCGTCGAAGCCGACGACCGAAAGGTCGCCCGGCACGTCGAGGTCCATCGCGGCGGCCTCGAAGACCGCCCCGTAGGCGAGCAAATCGTTGCCGCAGATGACCGCCGTCGGCCGCGCCTCCGGCGCTCCCGCGAGCACCGCGCGCAGCCCGTCGCGCCCGGCGCCGACGCTGTAGGGCTCCTCGATCAGGCGGTCGACGTCCAGGCGCAGGCCGCGCCGCGCCAGCGCTTCGCGCACGCCGACGATGCGGGCCGCGGCGCGGTCGTTGCCCTCGGCGATGCCGGCGATCATGGCGAAGCGCGCATGCCCAAGGTCGAGCAGGAAGTTGGTCAGCCGCACCGCCGCTTCGACGTTGTCGAAGCCGATGCAGGGATGGACCGCGTCGCCCGCATCGACCCAGGTGTTGACGTGCGGCACGCCGCGCGTCTCCAGCAGCGCATGGAGCGAGGGGTGATGCTCCGTGCCCGTCAGCATCAGGCCCTCGATGCCGCGCTCCAAAAGGTTGATCGCCTGGTGCAGCTCCTTGTCCGCGCGGTAGTCGGAGCTGGCCACGACCAGCGCGTAGCCGCGCTCGTTGAGCCGCGATTCGAGCCGCTGCACGCCGGTCGCGAAGATCGGGTTGTCGAGGGTCGGCACCACGGCGCCGATGGTGCGCGAGCGGCGCGAGGCCAGCGCCCTTGCCGCGGCATCGGGCACGTAGCCGAGCGCCGCGGCGGCGGCGCGCACCCGGTCCCGCAGTTCGGTGCCGACCTTGTCGGGCGTGTTCAGCGCCCGGCTCGCCGTCGCCGCCGACACCCCGGCCAGCGCCGCGACGTCGGACAGTTTGACCGTCTGCGACCCCGCCTGAAACCGCTTTCTCTTCGTGCCCGGTTGCATCCATCTAGCCTGCGCCCAAGCGTTGGCCAGAGCAAGGAAAAATGATATATAATAAAATCAAGATATTAAACGACATATTCTCCGTCTGTTCCGGTGTGCCCGCAAAATTTCTGTTGACAGCGCATGCCGGTCTTCCGTTAACTTCACACAATTAATGAAAGCGCTTTCATACGCTAGGCCCAATAGACATGAAAGCGCGCGGCCCGCCACGGGCATGAACGGGGAGGCCACGCATGACGCGGCCAGGACAGGACGGCACAGCCCAGGGACACGCCGGACGGCGCGGAAACGTCTATCTCGCCGTCTTCTTCGTCCTGTTCGGGCTGTTCATCCTCAACGTGCTTCTCGGCAAGGCCGTCATCCAGTTCGGCTGGGACGTGCCGTTCCTCCTGGGCGACGTTGCCGAATTCCTGCTCCTGCTCGTCTCCGCCGTCTTCCTGATGCTGGCGGCGCTGCGGCGCGAGCGGGCTCAGTCCGACGACAGACCCTAGAACCACTCGAACCTCACAGGGAGAACAGGAACAATGAACGATCGCAACGACGACACCACCCCCCTCCTGAAGCCCATGGTGGAGCAGGATCGCCGCGGCTTCATGCGGACGGCCGCGAAGTTCGGCTTCACCACCGCGGTGGTCGCGGCCGGGGCCGGCACGCTGGGCAAGCCGGCCGCGGCACAGACCCGGGCCGAGGAGCAGGAGCGCCAGCAGGTTGCCAAATACACGATGACGGTCGGCACGGCCTACAAGATCGGCACCACTCGCTCCTATCCGATCATGCAGCTGAACCTGAAGGAGAACGTCCAGAACCTGACCAACGGTCAGGTCTATGTGAAGCTGGCCCCCGGCGGCGCGCTCGGCGTCGGCACGAAGCTGGTGGAGAAGGTCCAGGCCAACACGATTCAGGCGGCGCAGCACTCGCTGTCGAATTTCGCGCCCTTCGCGCCGGCGGTCGACCTGATCAACCTGCCGTACTGGTGTGGTGAGAACCAGCGCTTCGTCAATCTCGTGACCTCCGCCGTCTGGGAGCAGGAAGTGAACAGCCGCGTCAAGGCCAAGGGCTTCAAGCCGCTGTTCTATTTCTGCATCGACCCGCGCACCGCCGCCAAGCGGCGCGGCCTCAGCGACGAGCCGTTCCGCACCCCGGCCGATCTGCAGGGCATCAAGTTCCGGGTTCCGGGCTCGAAGATCCTGCAGCAGTTCTACCGCCTGCTCGGCGCCAACCCGACGCCGGTCGCCTGGGGCGAGACGCCGTCGGCGATCAAGCAGGGCGTGGCGGACGCGCTGGACCCCGCTGTCGAGGCGCTGTACGCGTTCGGCTTCAAGGATATCCTGTCCTGGGTCACCTTCAACCGTTCGGTGCCGGACAGCCAAGTCTATTCCTGCAACCTCGAATGGTTCAACAGCCTGCCAAAGGACGTACAGGAGGGCATTGACTTCGCCAGCGAGGTCACCTTCCAGCAGAACCTCGCGCAGGTGCCCGCGTCGCGCGCCTTCGCAATGGCCGAGATGGCGAAGGCCGGCGTCAAATTCCATGCGCTGAGCAAGGACGAGTATGCCGCCTGGGTCGAGGCGGCCGGCCAGCAGCGCAAGGAATGGGACGAATGGAAGAAGGAGCTCGGCGGTTCGATCGCGACCTTCGACAAGCTGTACGAAGCGGCGAACACGCAGAGCAAGTATCTCGTCCACGACGTGTAGTCTCGATGGTCCGGGGGCGGCGCGGGCGCGCCGTCCCCGTCTTCCAGGTAGCTCTCAGCCAATCGATCGGAAGGCGGGTGGCGTGATGCTCGATCTGTTACGAAAGCTCGACCGGAACGGAGAGCGGGTGCTCCTGCTGATCCTCTATGCCTTCATCGTCCTGGTCATCTTCATCGAGGTGGTGCGGCGCTTCGTGCTGCTCTACTCGTCGGTGTGGGGCGAGGAGACGGCGCGCTACGCCTTCATCTACCTCGTGTGGATCGGCGCCGCGGTGGCGATCAAGGAACGCGCGCACATCCGCATCGACGTGCTGCTGCATTACCTGCCGCCGCGCGGCGTCGCAATCTTCTACCTGCTCGCCGACCTGCTGACCGCGGTGCTCGCCTGTTTCGCCATCTACTGGTCGATGGACCCGGTGCTGGTGTCGTGGAAGTTCGGCAACGTGACCGACGGGCTGCGCATCGTCCGCGTCTGGTTCCTCGCCGCCGTGCCGCTGGGCTTTACGCTGGTGATGATCCGCCTGGTGCAGTCGATCCTCCGCGATATTGCGGATCTGCGCGCCGGGCGAGCGCCCTATACGGGCGAGAAGCTGTTCGATTAGGGGGCGCCGGCGATGTACAACATGTATGGAATCCCCGAAGCCTCCACCGAACTCGGCTGGGCGATCGGCTTGCCGCTGCTCCTCATGGTGCTGCTGTTTGCCATGGCCGTGCCGGTGTGGGTGTCGCTCGGCATCTGCGCGATCGCGCTGCTGGTCTCGACCGAGGTGCTGCCGCTGACCCTGTTCGGCGAGGCGCTGTTCTCGGGCATCGACGCCTTCGCGCTGATCGCCATCCCGCTGTTCATCCTGACCGGCGACGTGCTGGTGCGCTCCGGCCTGTCGAACAAGCTGCTCGACGTCGCCGAGGCGACGATGGGCAGCCTGCGGACTGGACTCGGCACCTCGACCGTGCTGGGCTGCGGCTTCTTTGCCTGCATTTCGGGGTCCGACGCGGCCGGCGCCGCGGCCGTCGGACGGATCACGGTCAAGCGGCTGACCGAGAGCGGCTATCCGCTGCCCTACGCCTGCGCCCTGGTCGCCTCGGGCGCCTGCACAGGGATCCTGATCCCGCCGTCGATCGCCTACATCATCATCGGCCTCGTGCTCGGTATCTCGGCCTCGACGCTGTTCCTGGCGGCGGCGGTGCCCGGCGTGATGATCATGATCTCGATCATGATCACCAACGTCATCATCAACCGCCGCAGGGGTTACGAGCACAGTCGCGCCAGCTTCTCCTTCGCCCGCTGGGCCAGGGCCGTATGGGACGGCAAGTACGCGCTGATGATCCCCTTCATCATCCTCGGCGGCATCTATTCCGGCATCTTCACCCCGACCGAGGCGGCCGCCGTCGCCGTCGTTACCACCATCGCCATCGGCATGCTGCAGGGCACGCTGACCCTGGCCGATTTCCCGAAGATGCTGGAGAGCTCGGCCAAGGTGAACGGCGTCATCGTGCCGATCATCGCCTTCGCGCTGCCGCTGGCGCAGGTGCTCGCCGCGCTGGAGGTGCCGCAGACCTTCGTGCAGGGCATCACCACCCTGACCGACGAGCCGGTGCTGATCACCCTGATGATGCTCGGCATCTTCATCGCGGCTGGCTGCGTCATGGAGACGACGCCGAACATCGTCATCCTGTCGCCGATCATGCTGCCGTTGGCGCAGGAGATCGGCATGAACGACATCCAGTTCTGCATCTTCATGGTGACCTCGCTCGGCGTCGGCTTCATCACACCGCCCCTGGGACTCAACCTGTTCGTGCTGTCGGGGCTGACCAAGCAGTCGGTGCTCGGCATCGCCCGCCGCGCCGTGCCCTATGTGCTGTCGATGCTCATGGTGGTGCTGCTGCTGGCCTTCATTCCCGAACTCTCACTCTGGGCAATTCCGGAAAACCTCCGGTAGCCCGACCGGCAAAGGATCTACGACCATGGCTGTCGAATATCTGAAGAAAGCGCAGAAAACCCCCGCCACCGGCGAGGAGGACACACGCCGCATCGTCGCCGAAATGCTGGCCGATATCGAGGCGGGCGGCGAGGACCGCGTCCGCCACTATGCCGCCAAGCTCGACGGCTGGACCGGCGATATCGTGGTCTCGCGCGACGAGATCGCCGCCGCGGCCGAAAAGGTGCCGCAGCGGCTGCGCGACGACCTGCGCTTCGCCCATGACCGCGTGCGCAAATTCGCCGAGGCGCAGCGGGCCAGCATGACCGAGTTCGAGACCGAGCTGTCGCCCGGCCTGTTCGCCGGACAGAAGCTGATTCCGGTCAAGACCGCGGGCTGCTACATCCCCGGCGGGCGCTACGCGCATGTCGCCTCGGCGATCATGAGCGTGACCACGGCCAAGGTCGCGGGCGTCGACAACGTCATTGCCTGCTCGGTCGCCCAGAAGGAACAGGGCGTGCCGCCGGCAATCCTCTATACCGCCGACCTGTGCGGCGCCGACACGATCCTTGCGCTCGGCGGCGTCCAGGGCATCGCCGCCATGGCCTTCGGCCTGTTCACCGGCCATCCGGCCGATATCCTGGTCGGCCCCGGCAACCGCTTCGTCGCCGAGGCCAAGCGGCTGCTGTTCGGCCGCGTCGGCATCGACCTGTTCGCCGGCCCGACCGAGATCGCCATCATCGCCGATTCGACGGCCGATCCCGACATCGTCGCCTCCGACCTCGTGGGCCAGGCCGAGCACGGCCCGGACTCGCCGGCCTGGCTGATCGCCCTCGACCGCGGTCTCGCTGAAGCGGTGCTGGCCCGCATGGACGGGCTGATCGCCAAACTGCCGGAGGTGCAGCGCAACGCCGCCACCGCGGCCTGGCGCGATTACGGCGAGCTCGTGCTGTGCGACAGCCGCGAGGAGGCGGCCGACGTCTCCGATGCCTATGCCGCCGAGCATCTCGAAGTGCAGGCGCAGGATCTCGACTGGTGGCTCGACCGGCTGCGCAACTACGGCTCGCTCTTCGTCGGCGAGGAGACGACGGTCGCCTTCGGCGACAAGTGCAGCGGCACCAACCATATCCTGCCGACGAAGGGCGCTGCCCGCTACACCGGCGGCCTGTCGGTCGGCAAGTTCATCAAGACGGTGACCTTCCAGCGCATGAGCCGCGAGGCGAACCGCGACGTCGCCGCCGTGGCGGCGCGGATCTCGCGGCTGGAGGGCATGGAGGCGCATGCCCGGACCGGCGACGACCGGCTGCGCAAGTACTTCCCCGACGCGGATTTCGACACCGAGGCCGCATGAGCGACGCGTCCGTCCCGTTCGACCTTGCCGGCCGCGTCGCCCTGGTCACCGGCGGCAGCTCGGGGCTCGGGCGGCGCATCGGCTTCGCGCTGGCGCGCGCCGGCGCCGCCGTGGTGCTTCTCGCCCGCCGCGCAGAAATGCTGGATGAGGCGCGGCGCGAGATCGAGGCGGCCGGTGGCCGCGCTGCCTCGCTTGCCGGGGACGTCGCCGACACGGTCGCGATCGGCGGCCTGGCCGAGGCGGCCGCGCAGCCCTTCGGCGCCCCGGACATCCTGGTCAACGCGGCCGGAGTGAACCTGCGCGAGCCGCCGGCGGAGGTGACGATCGACTCCTGGAACACGACCCTCGCCCTCAACCTGACCGCGCCGTTCTTCCTCGCGCGCGCGCTGCTGCCAGGCATGAAAGCGCAGCACTGGGGCAAGATCGTCAACCTTGCGTCGCTGCAATCGCGCAGGGCATTCGCGAACGGCATCGCGTACGGGGCCTCGAAGGGCGGGATCGTCCAGCTGACCCGGGCCATGGCCGAGGCATGGTCGCGCTTCGGCATCACCTGCAACGCGCTTGCCCCTGGCTTCTTCCCGACCGAGCTGACGGCGCCGCTGTACGCTGACCCGGCGAAGCTCGCGGCGCTTGCGGCGCAGACGGCGATCGGCCGCAACGGCGAACTGAGCGACATCGACGGCCCGGCCGTCTTCCTCGCCGCGCCGGCCTCGGACTACGTCACCGGCCAGGTGATCTTCGTCGACGGCGGGTTCACCGCCAAATAGCTTGCTGCCGCAGGGGGCATGGAGATGAAGGCACTCGTCTATACCGCACCGCAGACGCTGGACTACCGTGACGAGCCGGAGCCGGTCCCGGCGGCCGGAGAGGCGCTGGTCCGGATCGACGCCGTCGGCATCTGCGGCTCCGACATGCACGCCTGGCACGGGTACGATCCGCGCCGCGTGCCGCCCTTGATTCTGGGACACGAGGCGGCCGGCGAGGTCGTGGCCGGTGACGGGATCGGGCGTCGCGTTACCATGAATCCGCTGATCGCGTGCGGCCGCTGCACCTATTGTCTGACCGGGCGCGGGAATCTGTGCGAAAACCGCACCATGATCGGCATGACCCGGCCCGGCGCCTATGCGCAATACGTGACGATTCCCGAGCACTGCCTGATCGATCTTCCAACCGGCATGGACTCCGCCGCGGCGGCGCTGACCGAGCCGACGGCGACTGCCTGGCATGCCGTCAACCTCGCGGAGCGGACCGGCTGGCGACCGCTGGCGGAATGCGACGCCATGGTGATCGGCGGCGGTGCGGTGGGCCTTCTGACGGCGCTTGTCCTTCGATCGCGCGGCGCCCGCACCCTCGAGCTGGCGGAAACGAACGCGCTGCGGCGCAAAACCGCGGAAGGCCAGAACATCCTCTGTTTCGATCCGTCCAGGCCGCCGGCGGAGCCGGCGGCGGACGTCGTTTTCGATTGCGTCGGCAGCGTCCGCACGCGAGAGATGGCGATCCGCGCGGCCCGGCCGGGCGCGGTCGTCGTACATGTCGGGCTGCAGGAGGCGGCGGGCGGGGTGGATGTGCGCAAGATCACCCTGGCGGAACTCTCCTTCATCGGCGTGTACACCTATACCACCGCCGACCTGCGGGCGGCGGTCGACGCCCTTCACCGTGGCACCCTCGGAGATCTCAAATGGGTCGAGGCACGGCCCCTGAAAGATGGCGCCGAGGCATTCCATGAACTCGATGCCGGCCGGAGCGCGGCTGCCAAAATCGTCCTCCTGCCCCAGTAGAGGGTGGCGATCCGGCTGCGCACAACGGTTCCTTAACCGTTTTCCCATATAACCGGGTCGGATCCGCGGTGTTGCGGATGCACAGCAGTCGCCGCGGGCATGTTTCGAGGATCCATGACGGCAGTTCAGATCAGCCCGGCCCGGCTCGGCATCACCGCCGACAGGGCCGCCCTTTTTGCGGGAACATTTCTCGTCGCGCTGGCGCTGCTGGCCTTCGAGATCAACACCGTACGCACCATCAACTTCGCGGTCGGACCGAGCCTGATCTACCTGGCCATCGCGCTGGCCATGCTCGGGCTGAGCGGCGCCAGCTCGCTGCTCAGCCTGTTCGACATTCGCGCCGTGCCCGTGCGACGCGAGATCCTGCTGTTCTGGATGTGCGCGGCGATTGCAGCGCTGCTGGTGTACGCGCACTTCCTGGCCGCCGACCAGAAAGCGGCGTTGAATGCCGCGGTCGCCGAAGCCGGCCGGGCCGGCGGCCTCAAGGGCGTGCTGATCGCCGGAATCGGGCACGGGCTGAAGACCGCCTTCGTCGTCGGGATCGGCCTCAGCCTGCCGTATTTCCTGTTTGGCGCGCTGCTGGCGCTCCTGTTCACGACAAGCGACAGCCAGCTGTACGGCCGCCTGTACGCATCCGATCTGATCGGCGCCGCGGCCGGCTGCATGGCCGCGATCCTGCTCATGGAGACTACCGATTACGCAGTCTCCGTTACCGCTCCCGCCGTCGTCGTACTGTGCGCCGGCGTGGCGTACGTATGGCCGGTGCATCGGGCCCTGGCCGCAGCCGGAGCGGTCGCCGCCCTGGCGCTGGCCGTCCTGCCTCGCAGCGACTGGTATGCGGAGCGGATCGAGCCGCCGGTCAACGTCAACTACCTCGCCCGCGACTACGGCTACCGGGAGGAAATCCGCGAGGTGTGGCACGACTGGAACAGTTATACGCGGGTTGGCGCAGTGGTCTGGGACGGCGCCAATGCGCGCCCGCACGCCATGATGTCCCTGGCCAATGGCGACGGCATGGCTTGGGTGTGGCCGTACGAGACCAACGGCAATACGCCCTGGATCCACCCTGCAGCGCGGCCGGCGATGTTCCTCGACCCGCCGAGGAACGCGCTGGTCATGTTTGCAGGGGCCGGTGCCGATATGATGAGCCTTTACCAGTATGGCAGCGGAGCGACCCGGGTGACCGGCGTCGAACTCAACGCCGAACTGGTCGCCGGAGCGCGGCGCCTTCCCGGCTATGGTGTCAAGGAACTGTTCGATGAGCCGATGGTCGACCTCCACATCGAGGAAGGCCGCGTGTTCCTCGAGCGCGACACACAGCTCTACGATCAGATCCTGCTGTCGTTCAGCGGCGCCACCGCATCGTATTATGCGGGCGCGCTCGGCGGCACGACCCAGTTCCTGTTCACCTATGAAGGACTTGAAGCGCTCTTCGGGCGACTGACGCCGGACGGCTACGCGGTCATTTTGCAGGTCAACAAGGTCAACGTGATCGGCGCCCTGCGGCGCTATCTCGACGAGCACGACATCGGAACGGATCCGGCGCGCACCATCGTCATACTGTTCAGACATGACGATCCCGACCGGTTCTGGACCGGGACCTTCGACAACAACCCGCTGCTGTTCAAGCCGGCCGGCTGGAGCGACGCCGAGATCGACCGACTCGAGGCAAGTGCCGCAGCGCAAGGGTATCAGTTCGCTTATGCCCCGGCTCGGCCGACCCGCGCAGAGTTCGAACCCTACGCGCAAGTCATCGAGGCGACGGACCCGGGAGCGAGCCTGCGGGCGCTCAGCGCGGACACCGGGCTGAGATTCGAGGTGATCACCGACGACCGGCCCTTCTATCTCGACCTGTTCGCCAACGGCAATTATGTCGACTGGACGTTCTGGCGTACGGTGCTGTCGGGCAAGATCACGCGCTTCGACGAGCTTGCCCACGCCACCCGCGTGATCATTGTTGCAATGGTCGCGGTGTTGGCGTTCGTTGTCATCCTCGGGCCGCTGGCGGTGCGTCGCGGACCGCCGCGAACGTGGCGCTCGCTCTACCATCTGGCGTTCTTCTTCTGCCTCGGGGCCGGCTTCATGCTGCTCGAGATCGGCATCATGCAGCGCGCCAGCTTGCTGGTCGGCAATCCGGGCCTCGCCATCGCCATTGTCCTGGGGGCGTTGATCCTGTTCACCGGCGTCGGCAGTCTGGCCAGCGACCGCGTCTTCGGGGCCGGCCTCTCGCACGGGGCCGTGGCTGCGGCGGCGGCGCTCTACGCCGTCGCAGTGGGTCTGTTCATCGGGCCGGCGATCTCCGCGATGCTTACCTGGCCGCTGGCTGCCAAGATCATAGGGCTGGTGGCCCTGATCGCGCCCGGCGGCCTCATCGTCGGCCAGCTGTTCCCGCAGGGACTCGCGCTGGCGCAGCAGGACGATACGGCTCTGGTGCCGTGGGCGTGGGCGATCAACGGCGCGCTCAGCACGGTCACGGCAGGGGCGGCGCCGCTGATCGCCCAAGCCTGGGGCTTCAGTGTCCTGTTCTTCGGCTCGGCAGGGCTGTACGCGATCATTTTGCTGCTGCCGCCCTATCGGCGGCCAAGGGCGGCTGTCACTTGACGCAGAATTGAGCCGGCAATCCTTCAATTCCGCCGCGTGGCATGTTACTGCGGATTGCGGACGGCGGAGGAGAAGGCCGATGAAAGCCTCGGATCTATTCGTAAAGTGCCTCGAGCGCGAGGGCATCACCCATGTTTTCGGCGTGCCCGGGGAAGAAAACGCGGATTTCATGATGTCGCTGCGCGACTCGCCGATCCGGTTCGTCCTGACCCGGCATGAACAGGGCGCCGCGTTCATGGCCGAGGTGTATGGACGGCTGACCGGCACTCCGGCCGCCTGTCTTGGCACCCTCGGTCCCGGCGCCACAAACCTGATCACTGGCGTTGCCGATGCGAACATGGACCGCGCGCCGATGCTGGTGATCACCGGTCAGGGCGCGACCAGCCGGCAGCACAAGGAGAGCCACCAGGTCATGGATGTGGTCGAGATGTATCGGCCGGTCACCAAATGGGCGCAGGCGGTCCGCGACCCTGACACGATACCTGAAATCGTCCGCAAGGCGGTCCGCCTCGCGCGTGCCGAAAAGCCGGGCGCCGTGTTGATCGAGCTGGCCGAGGACATTGCCAAGCAGGAGTCGTCGACGGAACCGCTCGAGCCCCGGCGCTTCCGGCGTCCCGGCCCCGACGACAAAGCGGTCGATCGGGGCTGGGAGATGATCCGGTCCGCCGCGCGACCCATCATCATCGCCGGGAACGGCGCGATCCGCAAACGCGCCAGCAGACAGCTGCGCAAATTCTGCGAGGCGACCGGGATGGGGGTCCTCTGCACCTTCATGGGCAAGGGATGCGTGGATCGGGATGCGGACCACTGCCTGTTCACGATTGGCCTGCAGCAGAAGGACTACGGCGCGCTTGCGGTCGACGACGCCGATCTCGTCATCACCGTCGGTTACGACATGGTCGAATATCCGCCGCGGCTGTGGAACGGCAGCGGCGACAAGAAGATCGTCCACATCGATTTCGATCCCGCCGAGATTGACATCCACTACCACCCGGCGGCCGAGTGCGTCGGTGACATCGCGCATACGCTGTGGATGTTAAACGAGCGCGTCGTGCGGGACGGTACGGCAGATTGGGATTTCAGCCAGCAGCCACGGCTTCGGACGAGGATGCTGGAGGAGTTCGCGGAACACGCGGACGACCGCACGGAGGGCTCGATCCGCCCACAGAAGGCGCTGTGGGACGTCCGTCAGGCGCTCGGTCCGGAGGACATTCTGTTGTCAGGGGTCGGCGCCCACAAGATGTGGATTGCCCGTTATTACCAGTGCAACGAGCCAAACACTTGCCTTATCCCCAACGGCTTCTGTGCGATGGGAATGCCGCTGCCGGGGGCAATCGCTGCCCACCTTGTATTTCCTGAGCGCAGGATCCTGGGGATCGTGGGAGACGGGGATTTCCTGATGAACGTGCAGGAAATGGAGACGGCTCGCCGGCTGGCCGCCGACATCACCATGATGATCTGGGAGGACCGCAGCTATGGGCTGATCGCCTGGAAACAGGATAACGAATTCGGCAGCCATACCGACCTGTCGTTCGGTAACCCCGACTGGCTGGAGTTGGCGCGCGCGTTCGGCTGGCATGGCCAATATGTTTCGATGGCTGCGGAACTGCCGGCGGCGATCGACGATGCACTGTCTTACAGAGGCCCGTCGCTCGTCGTCGTGCCGATCGACTACCGGGAGAACCATCGCCTCAGCCAGCGGCTGGGAAAGATCGGCTGTACGATTTGATGCGCCGCGTCGCGCGACGACCTTCAACGCGGCTTCCTGCCTCCCTTCTTCGACTCGCCGGAGCCGGACTCTTTCGACAGCGCGGATTCCGAGAACCGCGCGAGGGCGCGTTCGGTGGCGGATACGACCGACTCGTATGCGGACGAGATGTTTTCTTCCATGTCCCGCCACGACTCCTGGCCCGCATCGAAGAACTTCCGGGTCCGCTGCTCTGCGTCCTCGGCCATCTGGCGCAGCCTGTCGACCTGCTCGTCGAACTCGCGCTCGGCGTCCTTCTGGATCTCCCAGCGCTTCGCGCGCAGGCGCGCAAGCTGGGCCGCCAGCTCGAGTTGATGGGCCTTGAACATCTCCTCGTAGTATTCCTTGGGCTTCATCCGCGTCGCTCCCCCTGTCCGACATCCGTGCGCTGATCCGGCTCCGCATCGCCGCGCTCGGGCCGAAACTCGCCATACCCGAACCCGTTCACACGGAGAGAACCGCCATGTTAGCGCAAATCTTGCGAGAGAGTCACAGCCGTTTCCTCATGAAAACCCGGTCGTAGCCGGCCTGTCTGCCGCGGCCCGTCTCCTCATACCCCATTGCCGCGTACATACGTACGTTTTCGACCATGGTTTCATGGGTATAAAGGCGTATTTCGCCATAGCCGCGCCGCACCGCCTCCGCTTCGGCGAACGCGACGAGAAACCTGCCGATGCCGCGGCCCTGCACGTCCGTATCCACCGCGACGTTGTCCAGGAGCAGATGGTCGCTCTCGGACAGCAGCACGACGACCCCGGCGATCCGATCCGCAACCTCGACAACGAATGCGGAGCGGTTCGCGATCCGCTTTTCGTAATCGTCCAGCATCGGGCCGGGCTCGCGCCCCATACGCGGAACGTACACAGCGTATGCCCGCCGCACGAGGTCACGGATGGCAGCCGCCTCCCCGACGCGCGCGGGGCGGATGGTCAGGCCAGATTCGTCGGTCACGCCGATCACCTCGGCACAGAAATCGCGTCAATCATTATACGGCCTCGGAACGGCACCGGAACCATCAATTCGAGTCCGCGGATCAACCTCCCGCCAGGACGGTCAACTGCCGGTGCAGTTCGGCGGGGATCGACACGCCCGTATAACGGGCCTCGCGGCGCCGCGCCTCGCGGTTGGCCCCCGGGACGTGGGTGCCCGGCTGTTGGCGGATCTGCGCGATCATGGCCTCCAGCCGCGGCGCGAAGGCATTGCCGGTGAAAATGTCGACCGTGGCGTCGGGGTCGACGGCGATCATCGTCTGGCCGACCCGCGGCGGCGCGCCCTCCGCATCGAAGAACGAGCTTGCCTCATATCCGTAGTTCGCGCCGGTCAGCGTCGCTGCCAGAATTTCCACCATCAGCACCAGCGCCGATCCCTTGGCGTCGCCCATCGGCAGCATCGTGCCGGCCATCGCCGCCTTGGCGTCGGTGGTGGGCCGGCCGGCGCTATCGACCGCCCAGCCCTCGGGGATTGGCTCGCCCTTCTGTGCGGCCACCATGATCTTGCCGCGGGCCACCTTGCTGAGCGACAGGTCGATCACCAACGGGGTTCCGGTGTTGCGCGGCGCCGCGAAGGCGATGGGGTTGGTGCCGAAGAGAGCCTTGCTGCCGCCCCAAGGCGCGATCGCCGCAGGACTGTTGGCGAACATGATGCATACGAGACCGCGCTCCGCCAGCCGCTCGACGTGGTAGCCGAGCGCACCGCAATGGTGCGAATGGCCGATCGCGGCGGCGGCGATGCCGTGCCGTCGCGCCAGTGGCGTCATCCGGTCGATCGCCTCGGAGATCGCCGGAAAGGCGAATCCATCCTTGGCGTTGACGCGAACGACCGCCTTGTTGGGTTGCTCGGTAACCACCGGAACGGCCGCACCGTTCACCTTGCCGGTGCGCACCTGCGCCGCATAGCTGGGCAGACGAGACAGGCCGTGACCAGACAGCCCGTCGGCCTCGGCGACGGACAGCGCGGTCGCGACGTGGCCCGCGTTCCGGTCGCTGGTGCCGCTGCGCACCAGGATGCGCAGCGCGAGGCCATACATTTCGTTGAGCGTGAGTGTCACGGTTTCCATTGGCGCCAAGTCCTGCCGAGCACGTTCCGTCCTGCAGACACGCTTGTAACTGATCCGGGCCTGTCGCGGGTACAAATCATTTCGCATGCAATCTTGTTTTACGGGTCGCTGCCACCGGCCGGCACGTCTCTGGTTTTCGTGTAATTCGCAAAAGGCGGGTCGAGATCCGTGTCTTGTCATCGGGCCGTCGCGCGCCGTCCCGGGCCGCAAGCGGGCAGACGGCGCACGGGCCCGCATGTCGGCGGCGGCCGATGCCTTAACGCGACACGAGATGATGCTTGCCGACAGGGACCACGGTACTCGCCTGCGGGCCTTTCTCGCCCTCGCCCGGGTGGATGACGAGGCGGACCTCGTCCCCCGCCTCGAGGGCCTCGAAATCGCCGTCGACGACGCTGTTCCTGTGAAAGTAGACCTCGCGGCCGTCGCTGGTCGCGATAAACCCGTGATCGTGCGACAGGCCGGCGATCGTGCCGTGCACGGGCACCTCGTGCGCCTTGATCCTGCCGCGGCGCTTGCGCTCGAAGTCCTCGAGCCGGCGGGTTGCGGCGTTGAAGGCATCGCGGATCGCCACGTACACGTCCTCGTGAGCGTGGTCCAGCGGCCTTTCATGGGCCACGACCAGCTCACCGCCGACGACGCCGAGATCGATGCGGACGTGGTAGAGCTTGCCGCGGTGATGATGCCGGTGCGGCGCCTCGATGACGATCCGACAGCTCATCAGATGGTCGGAGAACCGCTCCAGCTTCTCCGCCTTCTCCCGCACGTTCGCCTCGACGGCCTCGGACGAGTCCATATTCCTGAACGTGACCTGTACCGGAATCGCGAACATGGCATCCTCCGCACGTGGAAGCCGTACGCAAGCGAAGCCTGCCAGAAATCGGCCGCGAATGCGTTGATCAGGATCAAGCGCCGTCCTGAATCAGCCGCGCCGGCCACCCTGTGCCGCCGTGCCGAAGAGAAAGATCAGCCCGCCGATGGGCGGCCGCCACGGGGGCTGGCCGGCCCCCGATCGGGCGCGTCCGGCGTGTCGCCGCGACCGAACCCCTACTGGTGATCGTGGCCGTGGCCCACTTCGTCGGCATGGGCGTCGGGCGCCGGCTTGCCACCGTGTTCGTGGTGCATCATCTTCCTGGCCTTCGGCGTCAGGTTCGCCTCGCTGAAGCTGTGCTGCGCCTCGTCGTTGTGCAGGAATGCGATAATGTCGGCCAACTCTTCGCCGGTGAAGTAGATTTGATCGCCGAACGCCTCCTGCTGTGCCGCGATCATGCCGGGGGCGTGGTTCCACATCTTGGCCGCGAAGTCGAAGGGGTTTACCAGCCCCATGTTGCGATGCGCATCCATGGCCGGCGCGTCGTGGCCGCCGACGCCGTTGATGGCATGGCACGCCACGCAGCCCTTTTCGACGAACAACCGCTTGCCGCGTTCGGGGCTCATCAGAGGTATGACGAGGCGCGCCCCGTGGTCGGGCTTCATCCCGTCGCCGGCGACGTGGTTGGCCGATGCGGGCTCGGAGACTGCCGCCATGCCCATGAGTGCGGCAATGACCGCAATGGTCAGGATCTTTTGCTTCCTAGGATAATGGGGCATTGCTGGACTCCTGCTAGGCACTGTCATTGTCGTTCCGGATACCAGGGGCGCCGGCCCGGCACTGCTTGCCGGCACGCCCGACGGCGATATCACCCATGGTTTCGACGCATTGCCGGCTCTAACCGGGACGAGACAGCGAGTGTATAGCAAATCCGGCCCGGTGTGGGTCAACCCCAGCCGCGGCAGTCCGGTCTTTACCGAGGCTCTACACCGCCGCGCCGCGTACTATTCCTCGGTCTTCAGCAGGTAGTACTCGACCAGGATCTTCTCGCGGCTCAGCACGATCAGCGAGGCGGCCAAGGCAAACGCCGCGCCCTCGCGGATCAGCTCCAGCGGGAACGTCAGGCACAAGAGGCCGAGAATGATCCCGCCCCACCAGACAAACACGACGACGGACCGGTGGTCCCTGAACTCGGCAAGCAACTCGGGGTCGACCGGCCCCGGCTCGAACATGCGCGGGACGAGGACCTTGCGCACCAGCTGCCGAAGGCCGAACGCCATCGCGCCGCCTGAAACGGCGAATGCGAACTTCTCGACGAAGCCGCCATAGGTCACCGGCAGCGCACCGAGCAGCCATACCACGACGATCACGGTGACGAGGGACACACCGTTCACCGCAGCTGCCGCCGCGAAGCTCGTATTCAGGATGCGCTGCTTGTCCATGGCTCCTGGCCTTGGGCATACCGGACGGCCGTCTATCCGATGATACGGCGACAATTCTTACCAAGTGCTAAATCGGGTCAGCCGCGCCCCATGCGCCGGGCGAGGTCGAGCAGAACCTCGTCACCGCCGCGCCGGCCGACGATCGAGAAACCGACCGGACAGCCCTCGACCGTGGCGAACGGGATGCTGATCTCCGGCAGGCCGGCATGGCCGGCGGCGCCGGTCATCATCAGGATGCGCCTGCGCACATCGGCCAGCCGGTCCTGCGGCTCGCCGACCAGGGGAGCGATGCACGGCGCCGTCGGCAAAGCCATCACGGCACCTTCGGTGAGGATCCCGCAGAGCCGGTCGGCAAAATCGCTGCGCCAGCCGCTCCAGCGCGCAACCTCGTCATCGGCGATGGCGGAGATCATGCGGAACCGCTCGGCAATTCCCGGCCCGAACGCGGGATTCTCGGCCTCGATCCAGCCCCGGTGCGTGTGCCACGCCTCCCGCCCCTGCAGTACCATGTAGGCTGAGACCAGCGGTTCGGGGCCGAAATCCTCACCGATCAGTATGCCCTGCTGCGGCCCAACCAGCTCCTCCAGCCGGTCGAGCGCGCAGCCCAGCGCCGCCTGGACGGCGGCGTCGGCCAGCGCCCAGAGATCCTCGGGCACGTAGAGCCGGGTGAGGATTTCGGGCTCGTGCCAATCGTCGAACAGCACGTGGGCGACGCCGGACATGACGGCCGGGTCGCGGGCGAACCAGCCGATCGTATCGTAGCTCTCGGCCAGCGGCATGATGCCTTCGAGCGGGATACGCCCGTGCGTCGGGCGCAAGCCGTAGATGCCGCAGAAGCTGGCCGGGATGCGCACCGAGCCGCCGGTATCGGAGCCGAGCGCGAAATGCGCTTCGCCGGCGGCGACCGCTGCGGCGGAACCACTCGACGAGCCGCCGGCCACCCGGCCCGGTGCATTGACGTTCACCGGCGTTCCGTAATGCGCGTTCTCGCCGATGAGCGAATACGCCATCTCGTCGGTCACGGTTTTGCCGATCATCGTCGCCCCTGCATCGACCAGCCGCTGCACGACCGGTGCCGAGCGGGCCGCCGGGCCGTGGCTCCGAAGCCAGTCGGGATTGCCGCAGCCGGTGCGGCAGCCCGCAATGTCGATGATGTCCTTGACCGCGAAGTCCAGGCCGCTCAACAAGGCATCCTTCGCACCCGCGATCACCGTGTCGCAATGGGCGATGAATGCCCCGATATCGCCTCTGATCATGGCCTCTCCATCCCGGGATTGCGAATTGACGCCGCGGACGGCATCGCGGAGAGTAGCAGCCCCGGCAACCGGCCTGATCGGCGAGATGACATGCTCATAGCACAGATCACGGATACGCACGTCAAGCCCAGCGGCGAGCTGCTGCTGGACCAGCTCGACAGCTACGGTGCGCTGGCACGCGCGATCGACCGGATCAATCGCCGCACCCCGCGTCCCGATCTTCTGGTCGCGACCGGGGACCTTGCGGCCGACGGCCGGCCGGAGGAATACGCCGCGCTGCGCCGGCTTCTTGACCGTGCCGCCATGCCCTACCTGCTGTTGCCGGGCAACCACGACATCCGCGGCAACCTGCGTGCGGCGTTTCCCGACCAGCCGTGGCAGGACAGGAACTTCCTGCATTACGTTGTCGAAGACTGGCCGCTGCGCATCGTCGCACTCGACACCGTGGTCGCCGGCCAGCCGCACGGCGAAATGTGCGCGGCGCGTTGCCGCTGGCTCGACAAGACGCTGGCATGCGCACCGGACAAACCGACCGTCGTCCTGATGCACCATCCGCCGTTCGTCACCGGCATCGCCCACATGGACGGCATGGGCCTGGCCGACCCGTCCCGCCTTGCCGAGGTCGTCAGGGCATACGGTCAGATCGTCCGCATCCTGTGCGGCCACATCCACCGTCCGATCAGCACGATGTTCGCGGGCGTGCCGGCCACCGTCGCCCCGGCCACCAGCTTCCAGGTCGAGCTCAAGCTGGACGACTCGAAAGGAATCGTGCTTACGAAAGAACCGCCGGCCTTCCAGCTGCACCAGTGGTCGGCCGAAGGCGGGTTGCTGAGCCACACCGCCTATGTCGAGGACTACGGCGCCTTTGAACGGCCAAAAACCCACACCAAGACGGAGGCGAAGGCGGGGTCGGCGCAAATTTGACGTCGATCGGCGGCCGGTTCGGGGAGTCATGTCGGTAACCAGAGGCGCTATAGCTGCGGGCGATGCGGCCACCGCGAATGCCGCCGCCGAGATGTTGCGCGACGGCGGCAACGCGTTCGATGCGGCACTTGCCGCGCTGTGCACGGCGCCCGTGGCGGAGCCGGTCCTGGCATCGCTGGCCGGCGGCGGCTTCCTTCTCGCCGAGCCCGCCGACGGGGAGCCGGTGCTCTATGACTTCTTCTGCCAGACGCCGAAGCGTAAGCGTCCCGCCGGGGAAATCGAGTTCTACCCGGTCGACGTCGATTTCGGAACCACGACGCAGGAATTCCATATCGGTATCGGTGCGATGGCGACGCCCGGCACCGTGGCCGGGCTGTTCGCCGTCCATCAGGATTTGGGCCGGCTGCCCATGTCCCGCATCGTCGAGCCCGCGGTGGCACTGGCGCGCGACGGGACCGAGATCTCGGCCCTGCAGGCCCACATCCTGAACATCGTCGAGCCGATCTACCTGGCCACGGCTAGCGCGACCGCTCTGTTCGAAAGTGCTGTCGAGCCGGGCCACGTGCTGCGGGAGAATGAAATCTACCGGCCCAGCGCCATGGCGGAGACCCTGGACGCGCTGGCCCGCGAAGGGCGCGACCTGTTCTACCGCGGCGCGGTCGCGGCCGAGCTTGTGGAAGCCTGCAGCGCGCTGGGCGGCACGCTCACGCGAGCGGACCTGCGCGACTACAAGGTGATCCGTCGGCGGCCGCTGCACCGCGACTTCGGCGGCGCCCGCATTCTCACCAACCCGCCGCCCTCCTCGGGCGGGCCGCTGATCGCCTTCACCCTCGCCGTACTGGACGGACATGTCGTGGCGGGGAGACCGGACGACCCCCAGTGGCTCGTGCAGCTGGTCGACGCCATGGCGACCGCGAACGCCGCGCGCACCGGCTGCGGCCTTGACCAGGGCTGCGATGAAGGAATGGTCGCCACGCTGCTGTCCGACCCGGTCGTCGCCCGATACCGTGCGGCCATGGCGGGACGCGCCCTCAAGCAGGGCGGCACCACCCATGTCAGCGTGATCGACGCCGACGGCAACGCGGCGGCGATGAGCGTATCGAACGGCGAGGGCTGCGGCCATGTGTTGCCCGGCTGCGGTATCATGCCGAACAACATGCTCGGCGAAGAGGACATCAATCCGCAGGGCTTCCACCAATGGGCGCCCGATACGCGCATCTCGTCGATGATGGCGCCGACGCTGGTGGATCAGCCCGACGGGCGGCGCATGGCACTGGGGAGCGGCGGCTCCAACAGGATCCGCACGGCGATCCTTCAGGTGCTCATGAATGTACTGCGCTCCGGCATGGGCTTGCAGGAGGCGATCACCGCCCCCCGCGTCCATTACGAGCGCGGCCTGCTGAGCGTCGAGGCAGTCGGCGCAGAGGGTGGCTTCGATGGGCGCCGGGTCGCCAACTTTACCGATCCGTTCCCCGAAAAGGAGCTTTGGGACCATTTCAGCATGTTCTACGGCGGCGTCCACGCGGTGGCGCTGGATCCGGTGACCGGCGCGTTCGACGGCGCAGGGGATGGGAGACGCGGCGGCGTTTATGTTACAGTGTGACCCGCCATGATCCGCTATTGCACGCAACGCGACTTCGAAGACATCCTGACGATCGTCAACGATGCGGCGCGGGCCTACAAGGGGGTGATCCCCGCGGACCGGTGGCGCGACCCCTATATGCCGCGCGACGCGCTGGCCAAGGACATCGCGGCGGGCGTCAAGTTCTGGGCCTTCGAAGGCGACAGCAGGCTGCTCGGCGTGATGGGACTGCAGCCGGTCGAGGATGTCGTGCTGATCCGCCACGCCTATGTGCGCTCGGCGATGCGCCGTCGCGGCATCGGCGGCCGGCTGCTGCAGCATATCCGCGCGTTCAGCGACGGCCCGCTGCTGGTCGGCACCTGGGCCGCCGCCGACTGGGCCGTCGGTTTCTATCGCAAGCACGGGTTCCATCTGCTGCCACGCGCCGAGACCCCGGCCCTGCTGCGCCGTTACTGGGACGTCCCCGATCGTCAGATCGAAACATCCGTCGTACTGGCGGACGATGCGTGGCTGGCACGGCACGACACGAAAGGAGAGGTCACACCGGCCTGACCGTGCCTCACGGCACACCGGCTACTCGAGCACTGCGGGCCAGTTGGCGTCGGCCTTGTCGATATTCCCGGGGATGTCCTGTTCCCAGCGTTTCTGTATGTCCTTGCTGTAGTTGAGATACAGCTTGCCGTCGACGATGCGCCATGCTTCGGGGTCGCTCTTGGCGGTATATCCCTGGCTTACCGCCCAGGCGCAGTAACCGCCGTATTGAGGCGCGAATTCCTGTGGACTGGCCTTGAAGGCGGCAAGGTTCTCCATGCTGGAGAACCGCCACGTGGCGCCGTTCCACGCATATTCCAGCGCGCTCTGCCCCCTGACGGGTTTGCCCTGCCGGAAATAGGCGACCGGATCGTAGCCGCTGACGGCAAGGTCGCTGAACGTGCCGGTCGAGACCGGATCCTTGGCGAGCGCCGGCGCGACGGAGGCGTGCGACACGAGGCCGATGGCGATGATGAAGACGGCCAGAGGCGGACGGATCGGCATGACGGGGGCTCCTTCGTGTTCGTGACGCCAACGCAGATGCCACCAATTTTTCACGGAACTATCCCGAAGGCAGCCGTGCATGGTCACATTGCCGTGACCAGGACGCGGAATCCGCGCGCTGTGGTCAGATCTGGCGGGACAGCGGCCCCGCGAGGGCTTCCAGCGCCGGCCGGTCGAGGATTTCCGTATGGCCGCCCCGGCGGATCACGACGATCCCTTTGCGCCGGAAGGTGGCGAGCGTGCGGCTCACCGTCTCGGCGGTCAGTCCCAGATAGTCGGCGATGTCGCTGCCCCGCATCGGGATGAAGACGGCATCGACCGGCGCGCCGCCCGGGCCGGCCTGACGCTGTGCAAGGGTCAGCAGAAAACAGGCCAGCCGCTCGCTGGCGGACCGGTGGGCCAGCAGCAGCATGCGGTCCTGCGCCTCGGTCAGCTCGTCGGCCATGGCGGCGATGAAAGCGCGGCGGATCCCAGGCACCTCGTCGAGCAGGCGCTCGAAATTGCGGCGCGGATACGAACGCAGCGTCACGGCGGTGACCGCGTCGGCACTGTAGGCATACGTGGTTTCGGCGTTGAAGGTGACGCCGAGGAAGCTGCCGGGATAGAGGAAACCGGTGATCTGCCGCCGCCCGTCCGGCATCAGCTTGAACACGCTGACGATGCCGCTGGACACGCTGAACAGTTCGGTCGCCGGCGCACCCTCCATCATCACCGTCCGGCCCGCCGGCACGGTGATCGTTCGCGACATCGCCGCGAGCCGGTCCGCGGCCTCGCCGTCAAGCGCCTTCAGGCTGGCGCGGGTGCTTTCGGCTGTCCTGTCTTCCTTGGCGACTGGCATGATCGAACCTCGGGTACGAGTATACCAGATTTCGGCAACTGTCCGGTATACGTAGGGCATGAATTACGCGTAATCGAAAGCGTGTCAAGAGCACCCCCGCAGGATATCGCGACATCCGCTATCGGTTCGCGCCCTCGCATGGTAAAGCACTTGCCCGCAAGCAAGAATCGGAACAACACGGGCATGCCGCCGGCCCCGGAGGCGGATGCGAGCCGGGCCGATGCGAAGGGTGCAGCGCTTGGAATTCATCAGCGATGCATGGTTCTACGCGTTGGCGGTCCCCGCCGTGCTGATCGTCGGGTTTTCCAAGGCCGGCGTCGGCGGCGGGCTCGGCATCATGGCGGAGCCGCTGATGGTGCTGATCGTGCCGCCGGTGCAGGCGGCCGCGATGCTGATGCCGCTGCTCTTGTTCATGGATGTGTTCAGCCTGCGCGCCTACTGGGGGTCTTCGACCGCCGCAACCTTGCGACCATGCTGCCCGGCTCGCTGCTCGGGGTGGTGATCGGCGGCCTCACCTTCCGCTACATGAACGACGACATGATCCGCATCCTCGTCGGCGCCATCGCCATCCTGTTCACGCTCTATCGCTGGGTCGGGGTCGGCGGCTTTACCAGCGTCGTCGCCCACGGCGGCAGCCCGCCGGCGCATATCAACTTGTTGCCGCAGCGTCTGGACAAGCGCGTCTTCATCGGCACGACGGTGATCCTGTTCGCCCTCGTGGACATCATGAAGCTGGTACCCTATGCGCTGCTGGGCATGCTGGACGCAACCAACCTTACGACGGCGGCGCTGCTCGCCCCGGTGGCGCCGGTCGGCATCTGGCTCGGTGTCACCGTTCAGAAGCGCCTGCCGGAAGAGCTGTTCTACCGCGTCTGCTATGCACTGATCTTCCTGACCGGCTGCCGCCTCGTCTGGCAGGGCATTGAAGGGCTTGCCGGCTAAGTGGTCAACCGCCGGTTAACAGAGAGTTAGACCTTTCCCGCTAGAGTGTTTGGCCCCGGTTTTGCCATTCTGCGCGACCGGCCGGAAACGGGGTGCCATGGCAACCAGCTACACGCAAGGTCCGAATACGAGAACGGCGGTGCCGGCCTACGGCTGGAGCCTTCTGGAAGCCTTGGCGGTGTTCCTGTTCCTGGCCGCGCCGCTGTACTGGACCACGGTCACGGACCTGTACCTCTTCATGCCGCTGGCGGTCGTCCTGGGCTATGTGATCGGTGCCCCGCTGGTGGCGTTTCTCGATCGTGCGACCGAGCTGCCGTCGACGCGCCGCGTCGCCGCGTTCTCGCTGGCCCAGCTGGCGAGCGCCGTCGCCATGGCGGCCGGCTTCTCCGTCCTGGTGTCCACGGTCTGGTTCCACGCCGCCTACCGAACGGAAATCCTCGACCCGCACGGGTTCGGGCTGGGGTTTCCGCTGGCGCTGGCGTCCGCACTGTCCCTCGCGCTCGGCCTGATCGTCGCGGCGGCAGCGGTGTTCCTTGCCGCGACGACCCTGCTGCGACGCGACCGCGAGAGCGTGGGTGCCTGCCTCAAGCGCATCGGCGACGAGGGATTCGCGAGTCTGTGGCCGGCGGCGGCGGCCTGGCTTCTCTTGGGGTTCGGGGTGCTGAGCCTCGCCAACGTCGTCGTCGGCACCTTTTCGCTGCCGCCGCTGCTGCAGGCCGCGAACCCGGACCGCACTGTCGTCCTCTGGGACGTCGCCGAGGCGTTCCCGCTGCTTCCCGCCGCCCTCCTGGCGTCATCGGTGTTGATGGTGGCGTTCCGGCGGCTGCAGCCGGCGGCGCTGGCGTCGCTGCGCGCCCCGCGCCGGCCGTCACGCGGCCGCGTGCCGGGCCTGCTGACGGCCGTGGCGAGCGTCGGAGTCGGTTACGGATGGTATCTCCAGGTCCTGCATATCGGCATCGTCGCGTCCCTCGGCGCGACGACGATGATCGTCAGCTGGGGCGAGGTCTCGCGCGCCACCGACGCCTGGATCGCGGCGCAGGAGGCGGAAGGGCGCGAGCCGGCGGCGATCGCCGCCGAACTCCGCACGCAGGGCGGCTGGAGCGCCGAAGGGCCCGGCCCCCGCCGCCCCGGCGCCCTGTCCCAATTTGGCGGCACCCTGGAGGAGCTGGGCCTCAGCGACCAGTGCCGCATCACCATCGACGCCCGCGTCGCCGACAACTCGGCCCTGCGCAACGAGCCGTGGATCGCCGGCTACGAGGCCGGATTCCGACCGCTGCCGGCGGTCGGCTACTGCCTGCGCCTGGCCTGCCCGTCGCCCGCCGTGTGGCATGAAAGGCCCGTGGTCATCCTCCATTCCAGCCACCCCTCGCGCAACCGCGGCTGGAGCTACAATTTGTTCGTCGACCTGTTCGCCCAAGGCCGCGCCCCGGCGCCGGGCGGTTACTGCACCGCGGACGGCCGGCTGGCGGGGAGGTATCAGGGCTGAAGGGGATGCTGAAGACGAATGGCCGGCACCGGAATGCGTTGCGCTGGCTCGGGCGGACCGCCCTGCTGTCCGCAACGCTTGCCATCCTTTTCGCGACCGTCGGCTATTCCGACGGCTCTTTCATCGGCGCGCTGGTCTGCCTCGCTTACATTGTGTCGCCGATCTTTCTGTATCGCGAGCTGCGAAACACGCCCGATGTGCCGTCCAAGGGCGCGGGAATGCTTCTCGTCTGCGGCCTCAGCGGTGCGTCGGCGGCGCTGGCGCTTGGTATTGCCGCGCCGCTCTTGTGGCTTGCAAACGCCTATCGCTGGGACGTCTCCGGCGCGATATCGGGTCTGAGTTTTCTCTCCGCCGCCGCCAATGTCATTCCCGGAAATTATACGAACAAGGTCGGCATGGCCGTAATCCTGTTGTTGGTCGCGGCCCTGCTGCTGAGCCTGGCGCTGGCGCTCCGGCCGAAGCTGGCGAAAAAAGGGGTCCGGGGCGGCCCGGCCGCCGGGGCTCCGACCGCGCGCCGCCAGCGTCCTGTCCTTCTGGCTGATCGGGTTCGTGTTCGTCCAGTTCATCGAGTTGCTGGTCATCCTGGCCAAATGCGCGGGTGATTTCCGTATCCTTCTCCGGGAGATCCTGCAGGACAAAGCCCCGAACGCCTGGGACATGGTCCTGTTCTATCCCGCCCTGCCAATTGGCCTCTTCGTGGTCGCGGCGATGGTTGTGACGGTACGCGACGTTCTGTACCAGTTGGAGCTGCCGCCGGACGCACCGCCGGTTCCGCCGGACGGCAGGCTCGCAGGCATGCCCCTGAGGCTCGTCGGGATCCGCACGCCGGGCTTTGCCGCCGTCGCCTTGGCGGGGTTTCTGACGGTCGCAGGGATCTTCAGCCATTACGCCCATGTCGGAACCGTTGCTGCCGGCGCGTCGGCGCAGGCGCTCATTACCGGGACGCTGTCCCGCGATGCCCTCGACCGGTGGGCCGGCGAACAGCGGCGATCCGGCCGATCGCCCGCGGAAATCGCGGGCATGATCAACGAAAACGGCTTCTGGTCGCCCGACGCGCCGACACAGGGCTTGGCGAGGCTGCTTCAGTCGTCGGACCGGGACCCGGACGGGGCCGACGGCGCGTGGAGGTGCCCGATGACCGTCGCGGCCGGTCTTGTCGACGCCGCCGAACTGGCCACCGCCCCGTGGCCCGATCTGCCGGCGCCGCGGATCAAGGACCGTCAGAGCCGGTCGCCCTCGGGTACAGGGGACTCAGGAGGGAAAGACGAAGACGCGGACCGAAATTCCGCGTCGGGGGCGGTCCGCTACTGCCTCCGTGTCGCCTGTCCCAGCCCGGTGGTCTGGCGGGCCCCCGATGCGATCGCCCTCGTCTCCAGCCACCCCAGCGCCAGGCCGGACTGGATGCATCCGCTCTATTTCGACCTCTCCGCCGACGGCGTGGCGGCCGTGCCGGGCGGCTACTGCCTGGCCGACGGCAGCCTCGCCGAGAGCTTTCAGGGGTGAACGGCATGCGGACTCGTCACACGTGGCAAGGCAAGGCGGGGCGCTGGCTGTTGCACACCGTTCTCCTGTTCGCGGCGATGGCGGCGGTGTTTTCCGTCCTGTGGCCGGCGGGCTTTCTGGTCACCTTGGGCGCGATTGTCGCGGTGGATCTGACCTATTCGCTGTGGCCATTGATCGGATACCGCGATCGATGGAAACGGCTCAAAATGGCGTTCCGGGAGTTCAAAGAGTTTATACTTCAATTTCTGTGCACGATGAGCGCCCTGATGTCGGTCGTGGCGCTTCTCCTCGCCTCGCTTCTGACATGGCTCTACCACGCATATCAGTGGGAGCGAATTGTCGGGATTTTCGAAGGGGATCCGGACGGCCCCTCGTTTCCGTTCGGACCGGCGGATTATCTGCCCTGGTTGTCGAAGACGGCGATCCTGCTGGCGCTGGCGGCCCTGCTTCTCGGCCTGGCATTCGCGATCCGGCCGTGGGCCGAACGGGCGGATGCCGGCGCCGCCACTCGCCGGAACGGCCGGTCCGGCGCGTCCCGCGTCCTCTCGGTCTGGATTTCCGGACTTATTGCTATGGAATCATTGATATTGATTCCTGTCCTAATCGGGCCCGCCATCCTGTCCTATTATCTGCTCGATACCGTGCGTTGGAACCACATACCGACGGTGTGGGACCTGTTCCTGGCCTTCCCGGTCGTGCCACTGGGATTTCTGGTGACCGCCGGACTCCTGGTTTCATGGCGGGAAATTGCGCAACGGGACGACGTTTCAGAAGACGATCCGCCGGACCTTAGGCCCGGCCGCAGCGGGACGAAAGCCGTCGGCATGCCCGTCCGCATTTCGGTCGCGATCATCGGATTTGCCGCGTCGCTTGCCGCTCTGATCTTGCCGGTTCACTTCACACTCGTTCTGATTACAGCTTCAATCCCTGCGCTTTCCGCTGGCACCGGTACCGGGGCGGCACTGGCCCACTGGGCGGACGGCCTTCAGCAATCGGGGCGCCCCGAGGCGGAGATCGTCGCGACAATCAACCAGTTGGGACACTGGTCGCCGGCCGCGCCCGACGAAGGTCTGGGCCGACTTCTGCCGGATCTGGTCGAGAACCCGGAAGACGGCATCGCCCGTTTGAGCTGCACCGTGACGGTGACCGCGGGCATGGTCGATGCGGCCGACCGGGACGCCCGGCCCTGGCCCGAAACATCAGACCGGTGGACATATGTGGTGCATGACGCCACCAGGCGCTTCGACGAGGAGAGGGACCGCAGGAAAGCAGAATCGGGGGAAGCCGAAGAGGAACAAGACGAGGCAACGCCGATACCGACGGTTCGGTATTGCGTCAGGACAACTTGCCCTATTGCGCTCTCCTGGCACGCTCCGGACGCGGTCGCCATGTACTCCAGCCATCCCAGCGGCAGTCCCCACTGGTATTTGAATTTCCAATTCGACGTGCTTCTGGAGGGCCGCGCCCCGGCGCCCGGCGGCTACTGTACCGAGACCGGCGATCTCGCCGACAGCTATCAGGGCTAGCGCCTTTCGCCCGGAAACGTGCTAGCCTCGCCGCCGGCCGGGATTTGCCGGCCTTCTCTTTCGCTGCGACCGCGGAGTCACCCGCCGGTGGACCTCATCACCGACCCGCTGTTCTACATCGTCGCGTTTCCGGCCGTGGTGATCTCGGGCATCTCCAAGACCGGGGTCGGCGGCGGGCTTGGCATCGTCTCGGTGCCGATGATGACGCTGGTGATTCCGCCGGTGCAGGCCGCGGGGATCCTGCTGCCGATCCTGTGCGTCCTCGACATCGCCGCGCTGTGGGCCTACCGCCACGCCTGGCACCGCCGCAACATGGCGCTGATGCTGCCCGGCGCGCTCGTCGGGATCACCATCGGCGGGCTGTCGTTCCACTATCTGAGCGACGACATCGTGCGGCTGATCGTCGGCGCGGTGGCGCTGGCCTTCGTCGCCTGGCGCTTTGCCGGCAACACCGTGCTGCGCCGGGCCCAGCGGGCGCCGAGCCAGCCGGGCCCGCGCGGCGTGCTGTGGGCCGGGCTGTCGGGCTTCACCAGCACGGTCGCCCATGCCGGCTCGCCGCCGGTGCAGGTCTACCTGCTGCCGCAGCGGCTGGACAAGTCGGTCTATGTCGGGACGATGGCGATCTTCTTCGCGGTGGTGAACTACACCAAGCTGATCCCCTACGGGCTTTTGGGGCAGCTCTCGCCCGGCAATCTCGGCACCGCGCTGGCGCTGGCCCCCGCCATCCCGGTCGGCGTCTGGCTCGGGCTGCGCTTCCACCGCATGCTGAGCGACCGGTGGTTCTACCGCATCGTGTTCGCCATGCTGACGCTGACCGGTCTGCGCCTCGTCTGGCAGGGCGTGCCGGGCCTGCTGGCGGCCTGACGGGGGCGCGCAAGGTGGATGCCGCCATGCTGGCCCTGCAGGCCTCCGTGCTGGTCGCAGCGCTGCTGCAGGCGGCGACCGGAATCGGCTTCGGGGTGCTCGCCGGGCCGGTGATCCTCTTGACCCTGAACAGCGGGTCCGCCATCCAGATTTCGATGCTGCTGAGCCTGCTGATTGCGCTCGTACTGACGCCATCGCTGTGGCGCAGCGTCGACTGGACCCTCCTCAAACGAATCCTGCTCGGAAGCCTCGCCGGATTTCCTTTCGGCATCCTGATCTTCCGGGCCGTCAGCATCGACACCCTGAAACTTCTGGCCGGCGCAGCCGTATTCTATATGGCCCTCTCGGCGGCAGGAGTCCTCGGCGGCGCGCGATGGGGCGTCGGAACGCAGCGCGCCCGCGACCTCGGGGTCGGGGTGTTGTCGGGGGCCATGAATACGAGCCTCGCGATGCCCGGGCCGCCGGTGGCCGCCCGTATGGCCGTATTGCGGCATTCGAAGGACACGATCCGCGCCACGGTTCTGGTGACCTTCGTGTTCTCCTATATCCTGGCGGTGGCGTTCCAGGCGGCGCTGGTCGGCATTGCGCGCGAGACGCTGTTGCTGGCGGGCTGGCTAGCGCCGGCGACCCTGGGTGGCGTAGCGCTCGGACGCCTGGTGGCCAGCCGGTTCACCGAGCAGGGCTTCCGGATCGCGATCGCGGTCCTGCTTGCGGCAACGTCGCTGAGCCTGTTCGTCCATTCACTGGCCGGATTGCTCGGATATGTCTGATGCGCTGGACCGCCTCGATGCGATGCCGCGGGCGCGGCTCGGCCACTACCCGACGCCGCTCGAGGCGATGCCGAACCTGGCGGCGGCGCTCGGGCGCGCCGGCGGGCTGTACGTCAAGCGGGACGACTGCACCGGGCTTGCCTTCGGCGGCAACAAAGTGCGGCAGCTTGAGTTCTATCTCGGCGAGGCGCTGCAGCAGGGTGCCGACACCGTGCTGATCACCGGCGCGGTGCAGTCGAACTTCGCGCGCAGCACGGCGGCGGCCGCGGCCAGGCTGGGCTTCGACTGCCATATCCAGCTCGAGGAGCGGGTCGCGAAGACGGAGGCGGAATACCGCCAATCCGGCAACGTGTTGCTCGACCGCATGCTGGGGGCGACGCTGCATTCCTATGCGCATGGCGAGGACGAGGCCGGCGCCGACCGCCGCCTGCACGAGATCGCCGAAGACCTCGAGAGCCGGGGCCGCCACCCCTATGTCATCCCGCTGGCGCCGGGACATAAGCCGCTGGGGGCGCTCGGCTATGTCGATGCGGCGCGGGAGATTCTCGGCCAGCTGGAGGCGCAGTTGCCCCGCATCGACGAGATTGTGGTCGCCTCGGGCAGCGGCGCGACCCATGCCGGGCTGCTGTTCGGCCTGCGCGCGCTGGGCAGTGCGATCCGCGTGACCGGCGTCTGCGTGCGCCGCGCCGCCGACATCCAGCGCGAGCGGATCATCGCGCGCTGCCGCGAGATCGCCGCGTTGCTCTCAACCGCGCCCGTCGTGGCGGCGGAGGACGTGATCACCGACGATGCGCATCTCGCGCCCGGCTACGGGCAGCTCAACGAGCCGACGGTGCGCGCCATCGACCTCGCGGCGCGCTCGGAGGCCCTGATCCTCGATCCGGTCTATACCGGCAAGGTGCTGGCCGGCACGATCGCGCGTGCCGGCGAGACCGGGCCGGACCACAATATCCTGTTCCTCCATTCCGGCGGCACGCCAGCCAATTTCGGCTATGCGGCTGGGCTGACCGAGGCGCTGGCCGCGCTGCGCGGCGACGGGTAGCCTGGCGCCATGGCGCCAGCCCCACGCGTGCCCAACCGCCCGGCGTGGGCCGGATCGTGGCCGACCTCAGCGATCGCCGCATGGACGCCGTGGCCATCGACGCCGAATGACCGGGCGGGGCCCGCATGCAGCTTTATTGAGGTGGCCTCGAGCGGTATCCGATAAAGTGGAATCGGTTCCGGACGGCAGCACTCCCTCATACTTCAAGACGGCTGCTTGGCAGCCTCCTCAGCATGAGGACACAAACATCGGAGACTCATGCTGAGGAGGGCCGCGAGGCCCGTCTCGAAGGATGAGGTCGCTCGGCGCCGGCGCCGCGCAGACTTCATCGGCCCGCTCCCGTCGCGCGGACAGAATGCAGGAGGTGACGGCGTTCGCCCGGCAGGACGTCCGCCGTCAGGCGCTGCGATAGAGCTTGGTCAGCACGAACTCGCGATGGCCCAACGCCTCGGCCGCGGTCAGGCGGCCGTTGCACGTGCGCAGGGTCATCTCCAGCAGCGCATCGCCGGCTTCGTCCAGGGTCATCTCGCGGCGCAGGATCCCCGAGACGTCGACGTCGATATGCTCGGCCATCTCGCGCGCCGTGCGCGGGTTGGCCGTGAGCTTGATGACCGGCTCGATCGGGTTGCCGATGACGTTGCCCTGGCCGGTCGGGAACAGGTGCACGACGAACCCGGCCGCGGCCTGCAGGGTCACGCATTCGGCCGCCGCCGACGAGGTGTCCATGAAATAGAGGCCCGGCCCGGCGGACGGCGCCTCGGCGGGTTCCAGAACGTCGACGAACTGGGTCTTCTTGCCGATCTTCTCGAGGTTGCCGAACGCCTTCTCCTCGATCGTCGTCAACCCGCCCTCGATATTGCCCTTGGTCGGCTGGCTGTCGGAGAGGTCGGAGGTCTTGTGCGGCTCGATCACCTCGTCCATGTACGCCTGCCAGGTGCGCATGAACTTCTCGCCGGCCTCCGGCGTTCTGGCGCGCGTCTTGCAGATCATCTCGGCGCCCGTCAGCTCCGAGGTTTCGCCGAAGCAGGTATAGGCGCCCAGCGGGTCGATCTTGTCGATCACGTTGCCGACCGTCGGGTTGGACGCGAGGCCGGACGTCGTGTCCGATTCGCCGCACTTGACCGAGACCCAGAGCTCGGACAGGTCGGCTTCCTCGCGCTGTTTCTCGGACGCCCAGTGGACGAATTCCTTGGCCTTGCGCGACGCCATCTCGATGGTCTTGTGGTCGCCGTTGCGTTCGATGGCGAAGCCCTCGACCGGCTTGCCGGTCTTGGCGATGCCGTCGACCACCCTTCCGGTCCAGCCCGGCTCGATGCCGATGACGACGACGGCGGCGACGTTGGGGTTGCACCCCGTTCCGATGAGGGTGCGGAAGTGCAGTTCGAGATCCTCGCCGAACTGCAGCCGGCCATAGGGGTGCGGGATCGCCATCGTGCCCTTGATGTTGTGCGCCACCGCCTCGCAGGCAGCGTTCGACAGATCGTCCAGCGGCAGGATGATGACGTGGTTGCGGATGCCGACGCGGCCGTTCTCGCGGCGATATCCCAGGAATTTGCGGCTGGCCATGGTCACCACCTCTTGGTCTTGACGTTGTGCACATGCATGTGGCCGCCGCGCTTTATGTCGGCGACCGCTTTGCCGATATCATGTCCGTACTTGAGAATGGTGTCGCCGCTGTCGATGTCGGACAGCGCCACCTTGTGGCCGATCGGGATGTCGTCGAGCGCGGTGACGTGGATGGTCTCGTCGGTGTCCATCACCCAGCCCTCGAGCTCCATGCCCGCCTTGGCGTCCTCGACGACGACGACGCCCGCGGAATCCTCGGGATTGTGAACCAGAAAATGCGGAGGCATCTGCCTTCCCCTCCGTGTCCTGTTTGTTGGAAAATAATCTTAGATCTTATATAAGACATAAAAGATAGCCGCGAGTCAAGGAGTGCGCTATCATGGGCGCATGGACGTACCGCTGCACTCCGGGACGGGCGAGGGCCCCCGCGCCCGACCGCTCTATGCCCAGGTCAAGGCGCTGATGCTGCAGCACCTGATCGCCGGCGAATGGCGACCGGGCGAACTGCTGCCCAGCGAATTTCAGCTGGCCGACCGCTTCGGGGTCAGCCAGGGCACGGTGCGCAAGGCCCTGGACGCCCTGGCGGCGGACAATGTCGTCGTCCGCCGGCAGGGCCGCGGCACCTTCGTCGCCGAACACGACCAGCGCCGCGCGCTGTTCCATTTCTTCCACCTCGTCGGACCCGACGGCGAGCGCCGCCTGCCGGAGAGCCGCCTCGTGTCGGTGCGCAAGGGACTGGCCAGCCGCATCGAGGCCGGATGGCTCGCGATCGGCCACGGCGCGCCGGTCGTCCGCATCCGTCGCGTGCGCAGCCTCGACGGCCAGCCCGCGATCGCCGAGACCCTCACGGTGCCGCAGCTGCTGTTCCCCGACCTTGCCGACATTCGCGAGGTGCCGAACACGCTGTACGATCTCTACGAGCGTCGCTACGGCGTCACCATCGCCCGCGCGGTCGAGCGCCTGTCCGCCGTTGCGGCCGACGCGCGCGATGCCCGGCTGCTGGGGATCGCGCCGGGCGCGCCGCTGCTGGAGATCGACCGGATCGCCCTCGCCCTCGACGGCAAGCCCGTGGAATGGCGGCTCAGCCGCTGCCTGACCAAGACCCACCATTACCAGGTGGAACTGGGCTGAAGGGACGCCGCGATGTCCGAGATCGATCGCTGGATCGGTGTGGCGGTGCTCGGGGTGCTTTGGTCTTTCTTCGCCTTCTACAACCTTGTCTTCGAGATCGGCAAGCACCAGCGAATGGAGACGAGCGGCCCGTCGCCCATGGTGATCTTTGGCAGCGTGTTCGGTATCGCAGCGCTGCTGCTGGTTCCGGGGCTCGGCTGGGGACCGTTCCTTGCCCTGCTGCCGCTCGCCCTGCTGCCCGACCTGTCGTACATCCTCGGCGGCCTGTTGTTCCGGTGGCGCGAGAAGCGGCGGCGATGAGACCGGCGGGCGCCATGGCCGGACAATCGCAACAAGCCAGAAGGATTGTCGATGTACGAAATCGATCAGAGGGACCGCGTGGTCGCGCTTGACGGGTTACCGAAGCCGGACGCCGGTGCGCCGCTGCCGCTGGTCGCTGCGAACGAGAGCACACTGCTCATCGCATACTATATTCAGGGACCGCCGACGCAGTGGGACCCGGCGGAACTGGAAGATCCGCGATTCGACGACCAGACGGCGACCGTTATCTTCAGCGCCCTGAGCTTCATGTTCGGCTATCCGAACGATGAAGTCCTGTCCGGGCATCCCCTCTATGCGCGCGGCCTGAAATGGTATGGCGGCTATGAGGTGCTAGAGTCGTCCTGGGTCCGCAGGCTCGAGCGGATGAACCGGGTTCATGACCTGCACAACCCGGACTCATTCCTCAGCTACCACCACTTCATTCTGACCTTTCATGACACCATGCTGGAATGTGTCGCCAGCGATTTCATAGTCGAGCGCGCGAAGGAATCCCCGTCCGACGCGATGCGCCGGAACATTCACGGGCTGCTCGACGGGCGTCGGGGGCGTGTCGCCTAGAGTGGAACGGTATTTGTTATGTTGGGGCAAGCCGATGGCCTGCGCCGTTTCCATCTCACGGAAAGTGCACTCTCGCGAAATCGGTTAATTTGGGCTCGGCCGTAACGGTACGACCTCATACTTCGAGACGGGCCTCGCGGCCCTCCTCAGCATGAGGGCACAAGCAGTGGAGCCTCATGCTGAGGCGGCTGCGACAAGAGCCGTCTCGAAGCTTGAAGTCGCACCTGTCTAGTTGGGTACAACAATACCGGCTAACGCCCTAGCCGCCGTCCTTGAAGCCGATATCCCAGTGCGAGCCGTCGCAGAACGGTTTGTTCTTCGACGCGCCGCACCGGCACAACGTGTAGTGGTCGCGCGGCGCCGCTTCGCCCCACTGCACGTTGTGCAGCGCGATGCCGCCGCTCACGTGATAGGGACCGTCCTTCGCAACCCGGATCGCCGGCTCGCTCGACGGCCGCGCGACCTCCTTACCGCCGACGGAATAGCTGAGGGCGCCCGACGGGCATGCACGGATCACCTCGATGATCGCCTCCACCGGGGCGCCGTCGGGATCGATCCACGGCTCCTCGTCCATCCGCCAGACCTTCGGCAGACTGTCCGTACAGACGCCGGCATGCGCGCAGATCGCCCGGTTGTCATGAATCGTAATGCCCTTGCCGACATAGGTATCGCGCCGGTCGTTTGCGCCGTCGGAGACGCGCTCGCCGGAAAATCCGTTGCGCGCGTGGGTGCCGTCGCAGAACGGCTTGTTGGCCGAACCCCCGCACCGGCACAGCGCGAAGACGCGCTTCGCGGCGAGCGCCGCGCCGGCGTCGTCCGTCAGGCGCTGGCAGTCCTTCACGATGTAGGGACCGTTCTCCGCGCACTCGATTGTCGGACCGTCGTCGACCGCAGCTTTCGCCATGACACCGCCTCCCGTTTCGAACGGGCCGGAATCGTCGGCCCTTCCAATCGGATATAGGGCGCGGCCCGCCGCAGGGAACCGGGGCGCGGCCAAAGGTGTCGATTTCGGATTACTGGACCGTCGTCGTCTTCGGCGCGTTGATCCGCTCGGGGAGGTGCTCGGCGGGCAGAACGCGGTTCATGCCCTCGGCCTCGATCTGCAGGCGGCAGGTCTCGCCAGGCTGCACGATGCGGTCGGTTTCGAGGAAATCCTGGACCAGCGTCAGCTCCTGGCCATCGTCGAGGATGATCGAGTACTCGATGCCGGGACGCTCGCTCAACTTGTCGGCGGCCTGGCGCCCGGCGCCGCCGCCGGCCGCCGCACCGGCGGTGGCGCCCACCTGGACCGCGATGTCCCTGCCGGCACCGTCGCCGATTTGGCTGCCGATGATGGCGCCCACGAGAAGGCCAACGATGGACCCGACGGCTTCGCCCTTCTCGGGCGCGTCGTCACCACGGATCGCCACCTCGCGCGCCTCGAGGACGCGGCACCGGACGATGCGCTTCGAGATGCCGACCTCGCTGTCACGATACAGGGAATCACTGACCTTCGGACTGCTGCAGGCGGCGAGCGCCGCCAGCGCGATGACGACCACGCAGTTCCGGCCAGCCACTGACATTCGGTTCCGCACGTTCCAGCTCCGTTGTTCCGGTCGCCGCAAGCGCCGACCACATCAATACCAGCCAATGTCTTAAATTTCCATCAATCGGTGTCAGCGCGCCGATCTCCAAACGTTGTCGCATTCCTTCGCCGCACACCGTTTGCGGCGCCTCGAACAACCGCTACACTCCTCATCATGGAGACCTTTGCACGAAACTGGACTTCGTCATCGCGAGGCTGCAATGCAGTCGCGGCGATCCAGGAAAAGCTCTCGTTTCCGCGGCATCCTGGATTGCCGCGTCGGCCTTCGGCCGCCTCGCAATGACGATTTGGCGTTTTCTGCAAAGGTCTCCACCACGATGGTGGAGGGAAAGATGAGCGACACTGTCGGATTCATCGGGCTCGGCGTGCTGGGTTCGGCCATCGCGGGCCATCTCGTCGCGGCAGGGCGTCGCGTCATAGGGTGCGATATCGACCCAAAGCGCACATCGGATCTCGTTGCGGCACACGCCGAGGCCGCGGCGACACCGCGCGAAACCGCGGACCAGGCGGACGTGGTCTTTCTCTGCCTGCCGACCGCCGAGTCCCTGCACGCGGTGGTGTCCGGGGCGGACGGGCTGGTGCACGGCGGGCGGGAGGGCCAGATCGTCGTCGAGCTTTCCACCTTCTCGATCGCGGACAAGGAGAAGGCCCGCGACGCCCTGGCGGAAGCCGGCCGGATCCTGCTCGATTGCCCGGTGAGCGGCAATCGCATCATGGCGCTCGATCGCAAGCTCACCGCCTTCGGCAGCGGCGACAGACGGGCCTGGGAGCGGGTACGGCCGATCGTCGACCTGTTCACGCGCCGGAGCCATTTCGTCGGCGAATTCGGCTGCGGCATGAAGATGAAGTTCTGCGGCAACATCCTGAACCTGGTGCACAACAGCGTCGCGGCCGAAGTCATGGTGCTCGGCATGAAGTCCGGCCTCGACCCGAAAATGATCCACGAGGTGATCAGCGGCAGCGGCTCGTCGTCGGCCATGTTCGAGGTGCGCGGCGCCCTGATGGCGGAGAACGACTACCGCAGGGAAGGCATGAATTTCTCGATCCCGCTGAAGGACTCGCGGCTGATCGTTGAGCACGCCGCACGGCATCTCGTGCCGACACCGATCTATCACGCGGCCTTGCAGACCTATTACGCCGCAGTGGCGCAGGGCCATGGCGACGAGGACCAGTCAGCCGTCTGCGCCGCAATGGAGCGGGCCGCCAATTGCGAACGGAGCAAGACCGACGTCGAGAGCCAATAGACGCTTCACGCCCATAACGAGCGCTGCCGCGGCGGACACGACGGTTGCCGGACCTAGGGAACGTGATACTCTTATACATGCGAGACGGAGGAGGGCCTCGCCATGGCCACCGCAACATTCGCCGCCGGACGATTCTGGTGCGTCGAGGCGGCCGTCAGGCTCATCCCGGGCGTCACCGCCACGGAAGTCGGGTTCATGGGCGGCCACGTGCCGAACCCGACATTCCGGGAGGTCGGCTCGGGCACGACAGGACACGTTGAGGTGGTACGCGTGGAGTACGACCCGGCCAGCGTGAGCTATACCGAACTGCTGAGCTCGTTCTGGCGCTTCCACGATCCGACGCAACGGGACCGCCAGGGTCCCGACGTCGGCAGCGCGTTTCGCTCGGTCATCTTCGTGCACGACGCTGCGCAGGAGCGCCAGGCCCGCAGTTCCAAGCGCGCACTGGAAGAGTCCGGACGGCACCGCCAGCCTATCGTCACCGAGATTGTTCCCGCCGGCGCCTTCTGGCGGGCCGAGGAGCACCACCAACGTTACCTGGAGAAGCGCGGCCTCGTGCCGGCGTGCTCCGGTTGAGCGTTCGCCGCCGCTTTTTTGCCGGATTGCAGTGATTTGATGACGCCGAGGGGGCGAAATGCTCCTCCGATCATGGCAGGAGGTCCTCGTGCATGTGATAGTGCGGAGCGCCATTCTGCATCTGGCCGCCATCGTCATCCTGTTGCCGCCGGCGGCCCAGGCGCAGCGGCAGCCGGGCGAGTCCGGGCAGGACCTTGTGGCGGCGGCGATCGAGCGCACCGGGCACAGGGTCGTCTACGATGGCTCGTACCGGACCCTCGCCTATCCGGGCGGGGACGTGCCGGACGATATCGGCGTATGCACCGACCTGGTCGTTCGCGCTTACCGCTCAGGACTCGGCATCGATCTGCAAAAAGAGGTCCATGAAGACATGATCCGAGAATTCGCGGCCTATCCGCAGCGCTGGGGCCTCACACGACCGGACCGGAGCATCGATCATCGGCGCGTGCCCAATCTTGAGACATTCTTCACGCGGCACGGCCGCTCACTTGCGGTCAGCGATGACCCGAACACCTATCGGCCCGGCGATCTGGTCACCTGGCGTCTGCCCGGCAACCTTCCGCACATCGGCATCGTCACCGATCGCCGCTCGGCCGACGGCAGGCGCCCGTTGATCGCGCACAACATCGGCCGCGGGCCAGAGCTGAAAGACATGCTGTTCACCTACCCGATCAGCGGCCATTTCCGATACCTCCCGGACGATTGAGGCGTCTGTCGTAAGGTCGCGCCGATACGGCCGAGCCCAACGTCACCGATTACGCGCTAACCGTCCGCCTCGACGACCTCGAAGTCGTGCGTGACGGTGGCCGTTGCCCCCAGCATGACGGTGGCGGAACAGTATTTTTCGGCCGACAGCTTGACCGCACGCTCGACCGCAGATGGCCTCAAACCCCGGCCGGTGACGACGTAGTGCGCGTGGATCCGTTTGTAGACCTTGGGCACCGATTCGGCCCGCTCGGCTTCGATCTCGACGACCACGTCGGTCACCGCCTCGCGCGACTTCTGCAGGATCATCACGACGTCGATCGCCGTGCAGCCGCCCATGCCGAGCAACAGCATCTCCATCGGCCGGATGCCCACCGACGGTTCCCCCTCCCCGGCCAGGCCCTGCATGACGACGGCATGGCCGCTCTGCGATTCCCCGATGAAACGGGATCCTTCGATCCATTTGACTCGTGCCGTCGTTGCCATCGGCATCCTCCTGATCTCAAAAAATTAGAAATATCTAATATATTTGGGCATCGGTGCGGCCAACGCCAGTTGACGCGATGTCGCACGGCGGTATTGACGGGCGCAAAATGTTTGCAGTTCATGCCGGGCCGATTCTTCGGGAATGATGTCCACGCCGATACAGGCAATAACGTCCACGATCACCGCGGCTGGGTGCCGTCAGCGCGGCCGACGTTATCTCAGCCTCGAAGACTCGTGCTTGCCCTGGACCGGGATTGGTAGACACGCATGGTTGAGATTCTTCGGAGCGACGGCAACATTGTGATCTGTCCAGTGGACAGGCACATCGGGCGGGTGGCGTCGACGAGACGCCACGTGCCGGATTTGATGGCTATTCGACTCCGTGGACCGCCACGCGATCACCGTCGATGACGTGTTTCAGCGCCGCGATGTCCCCCATCGCGCGCGCCCAGACGTCGCCCGAGCGCCGCGGGCCGTGGCGGCGATTGCGCGAAAAAGGTTCGATCCCGAAATCGATACCGCACGTCCCGCTTCTGCCGCACAGAACGAAATCGCCGGGCCGGCCCATGGCCGGCAGTCCCGAATGGGGCGGGACAGGCCCCGGCGCCGAGAACACCACCGCACTGTCGGCGACCCGCGCCATCGACAGGAACGGCAGGGCGCTGCGTATGGCTTCTCCTGCAGGCGTGTCGAGCAGCTTCGCGTACAGCTCGACGGGACCGATCGTGATCTTGATTCGTCTCACCGTCTCCTCCCGACGTCGGTGACGTACCTTCTTGTTCGTTCTTGAGGAGGAAACGCCGCGACCACCCGGAATCAATCCCTGCCTAACAACACTTTTTTGCGCAGCTCAGGGCTCAGCCCCGCCCGTCGGTTGCCGTTGACGGAAAAGGACCGGGCACGATGCCCGGCCCTTGCCGTACGGACGTCGGTTGGTTTCGTCAGAAGGTCCAGGTCCAGCCGGCGGTAACCTCGAACTGCCACATCTCAAGCTCGATGGTGTGCACGCTGAACGGATCCTGCCCGGACACGCTGCTGCTGGGTGAATACATGGCACCGAGCATGAAGGCGCTGTTCGGGCTCTGCTGCCAAGTCAGTCCGGCCGTGTAATGCTGCTCCTGCACGCCGGGCGCCAGAATGTTGAACATAACCTCGGATGAGGGGATTGGATTGTCGTTAAACCCGACCCCTGCCCTGAGTGCCACTGTTGGAGTTGCCTGCCACTGGATACCCAATTTGTAAGAGTTGATGTTCTCCCAGCCAAATCCGGAGCCGTCACTCGCCCCCAGCAGATTGCTCGTACCCGTAAGTGTACCCGGTGACAGGGGATTCGAGACTGCGTCGATAGCCTCGTAAAAGATTCTCTTGTAGTCGAGGGCAACGGTCACGCCAGCGCCCGAATCCCACGAGAATCCAGCTTGCAGCGCCGGCGGGATATCGAAATCGCCCTGTTCGGCGAAAAGCCCCGAATACTTGTCGAATTTGCTCATGTACATGCGTGTCTGGTAGGAAGCTCCAAACCGGACTCCGCCACCGATATCGGCTTGCACGCCGAGTTTGCCGCCGTAACCATACGACAATTCGTAGCCCCTGTTCGTAACGTTGCCCGGATTCGACGAATTCGTCGCGTTGTCGAACGCTTGAAGACCAAATGCCTTGAACCGCTGGGCTGCAAGAATTGGGCTGACCCCAACGCTGATCCGGGGTGTAATGTCACGCGCGTAGGTGAACTGCAAAAAGGCTTGCGAGAGATCAACGCCCGTCTTTCCGCCGCCAAACGGTCCAACTGGATCGTCATAGGTCGTATTCATGCCTCCCTGACCGTAAAATGCCCACCCCCAGGACGACACGTCGTCTATTTCGTAGGCTCCGGCCAGAGAGGGAATGAAGAAATAGTTTCTATCGCTATCGAGCCCCGGACTGGCGACGAGAAACGGTGTGTTCGTGGCGGTGTACTCACGCCGCGGACTGAACAGCGAGATATCCGCCGTGAATTGCGGGTCCACAAGCGTCAGCGCGGCCGGATTGGTCGCCTGCGACATGGCGTCGAATCCGGTGGCGACGCCGGCGCCGGCCATCGATTTGTTGACGGCACCGATGCCGTGCGTGAAATACCCCTCCGTCGCCTGAGCGGGAGCGCATGCGACAATCGCAGCGGTCGCGCCCGCTGCGCAGCTGTACAATACCTTCTTCATGCTACCTCCTGAGTGTGAAGACCGAGATGCCAACTTGCTGTGCCCAGGAGATCCCGCCCACGGCCCTCTTTCCTGGCTTGTTGACGGAAGCACCAGACGCACCCCCTGTCTTGGCTCATGCCCGCCGAACCGAGCGAGCACGGTGTGTTATATCTCTCTAAATTACCATCATCTAATGTATTGTGCAAAAAAATATGTGGTTAACCTGCAAATAGCAGTCCGTTACATGCGAAACCAATTCCGTGTTTGTTTGACAAATAATAAGGACTTTCTTATATCATCTGGTATGTATTTGGCGAATATTATCGTAAAGCGGACATACAGGCGTGCAATCTGAGCGGAAGCGATCAAATCGAAAAGCCGGTTACTTTAAATACAACCCAGCACAAACTGCTTCGAATTCAGGCCACATAGCCGCCCGTGAGCGTTATGCCAAAGGTCTGCCTTGCGTATACTTGCAGGATGTTGGCGGCAACTCGGACTGCCGAACAGAAACGGCCCGGGGCGTCACATCCCGGGCCGGCTGATGATTTTTCCATATTTTCCGGGCGTTTCGCGATCCCGTCAACCCGTGTGTTTGATGACGAACACGTAAACGCCGTCTTCGGTCTTGGATTCCAGCAGCTCGTTCCCGGTCGTGCGGCAAAATGCTTCAAAGTCCGCGACCGACCCGGGGTCGGTTGCCTGGATTTCCAGCGTGCCGCCCGCGGGCACATCCTTCAATGCCTTCTTCGCCTTGAGTATTGGCAGCGGGCAGTTCAGCCCCTTGGCGTCGAGCACCTGATCGGCCATGTGTGGTTTCTCCTTGCTGATTGCGTCGCGTTGCGAAAGGTCGGCCGGATGCCGCCTCAAATGAACAGGTTGATGTCGGATTTGGTGGCTGCGTCGATATAGGTCGCCGCACCTCCAAGCTCGTGGCCCTCGATCAGGTCCTCGCGCTTGTATTCGAACAGGTCCAGCGTCATCTGGCAGGCGATCATGCGGATCTCGGACTCGATCGCGGCCTCCCGCAATTCCTCGATCGACGCCACGCCCTTCTTCTTGATGAGGTTCTTCATCATCACGGTCGCCGCTTTATCGACGCCGGGCAACATGCCCACCATGTTCGGCATCGTCATATGGCCACCCAGCATCGGCATCTCCATGGCCGCGTTGCCGAGCGGGGTAACCTGGAGGTTGAGCTTCTTCTTCAGAAGGCCGAGGCCGTAGAACGTAAAGAACATCGTGACATCCAGCCCCATCGCCGCAGCGGTCGTGCCGATAATGAAGGGCGGATAGGCCCAGTCCAGCGAGCCCTTGGTCACGATGATCGACATGCTCTTCGCGTTGTTGTTCTCCGACATCGTCGCTATTTCCTTTCCAGGTCAATGCCCCGCCCTGACAAGATTGTCGAAACCGAGCGCGCCGGCGAGGCCGCAGGCGACCCCGACGCTTTATTTCATTAGAAGATTGTAATAATCGAATATGGAAGTCAAGCAGCGCACGGTGGGGCGCCATCACTTCCCGTTGATCGGCCGCAGCTGCCGCCGCGCCACTGATCGTCCCGTCATAGCACGGCGCGCGGCCAACCGGTCAATTCGGCGTCAGAAGGCCGTCGCGAAGCGCACGCCGATGCCGTACGCTGGCGGCGCTTCGGCATCATGTCCGGGCTCCAGCTGCATCATCAGCCAGCCCGACAGGTTTCCCTGGATCCCGATGGTCCTGTCATAAGCGATCTGCAGGTCGATCTCGCGGCCGGTCGGCACCAGCGAAACCCGTTCGGAAGCCTGCACGACCGTTTTGTCCAGCTGATAGTCGACCGGCACGGTCAGGTTGGCAGAGGCGGCGTTGACCCGCAGTGGCTGCCCAGCCAGGAATCCGATCCGCCCACCGGTGCCCAGTGCATTGTCCTTGACGATGCCAAGCCCGAAAGCATCGGCACGGGCGCCGCTCCAGTCGCTCAGAAGGCTAGTCCCGTCGGCCGTCATGTCGGTCGTTCCCAACGTGTAGCTGCCGAGCAGTTCTACCCCCGCGCCGAGCGGCAGACGGCCACCGAGGACGTAGAACCGGCTGTTGGCCCCCTCGACCGAGAAGCCACCATCCGCGTCGCTGCCGAGGAAGCCGCTACGCTCGTCGACATGCGAGAACCGCGCCGTCAGGGCAGCACCGCCCGGGAATAGATGGGCAACCGCGATTTCGCCGATCCGCGCGTTGCCGGTGTCGCCACTCTGCTGACCAAGTTCATCGACCAGGCCAACGGTCAGTACACTCCCGGCACCGAGCCCGCGGCTTGCCGTGAAGGCCGCCCCAGTCCCGACCAGCCCATGTTGCGGGTTGAGAAGCTCGTCAGACATCCAGAACAGGCTTGCTGCCGGGGTGACTGCGATGTCGTCGACCATCTGCGCCGGCGTTACGTCATAGCCGATGCGGTAGGCGGTGCCATCGCTCCCCGAGAACGCCAGGCTCATCCCACGCACGTCGCGCTCTGCCTCTTGCTCGGAGGCCATGCCGATGGCGTCCCACCCCGGACCAGCGCTCGCCTGCTCTGTCGCGCCGAGGGAGACTTTCGCGCCGTTGGGCAAGGCGGCTTCGACCGGCTGGATGCCGCCGGCCATAAGAGCGTCGAGACCGAAGTTCCGGTCGGCACGAACGACACGCCCGTCCAACCCGGCAACGAAATTGCGATCGAAATCATCCAGGGCGAAAGCCTGTGCAAGCAACGTCGAACCGCTGAGCGCGTTGCCGAACGCCGGCCCCAGAGACAGCGAAGTACCATCCAGCGTAACGGTTTGGCCTGTTGCGGAACCGGAAAGCGGAATCGCCAGGCTGCCGACCGGCTGCATTGCGGCGTCCAAATTCAACAACCCGTGGCCGTACACGACGTCCACCCCGGCCGCACCCAGATCGGTTGCCGTGGTCAGCAGAATGCTTACGACATCCGAAGGGGGAAGCATCGGCCAGGTCTGGATCAGCAATGCCGCCGCGCCGGAGACGTGCGGCGTAGCCATCGAAGTCCCGGAGTAGAATGCGTAGGCGTCGCCGGGAACCGTCGAATAGATGTTTACGCCTGGCGCTACGAGGCAATAATCCTTCGCTGTGCCGCATTCGTTGGAAAAGGCCGCGATTGTGCCGGTACTGTCAACGGCACCCACGGCGATCAGCTGGCCGCTCGTGTTGACGGTCGGAGAGCCCGCGTACATTGCCGGCCAGCCGGGTTCCGTGGCTCCGTCGTTGCCCGTGGCCGCAACGATGATAGAACCCGCATTCATCGCGCGACGCAGTTCCTGCTCGAACTGGAAGCTGAGCGGGACCGGGCCGCCAAGGCTCAGATTGATCACATGTGCCTTGCCGGTTGCATAGCGAATCGCGTTGATAAGGTCGGCTTCATAGAACACTGAACACTGGGCGGGCCCGCCGCAGAATACCGGGTCGGCAATCACGGTATCTGTGCGGATCGCCAGGATCGTTGCGTCGAAGGCAACGCCGTGCATCCCCACGTCGTTCTTTTCCGCAGCGACGGTCCCTGAGACGTGCGTTCCGTGGCCATCCTCGTCCGTGACAGGGTCTCCGCGCACGATGTCGATGCTGTCCGGGGAAACATTGGCGGCGAGGTCGCTGTGGTCGACTTGAATCCCGGTGTCGATCACCGCCACCACGACGCCGCCGCCAGAGGCCCCCTTGGCATAGGCATGCTGGGCGCCAATCTGGTTGAGACCATGTTGGGCGGAGAATTCTGCGGTCTCGAAATTTGCTGGCAGTTGCTGACCTGCCAGCGGATCGGGAATGGGCAGGTTATCGTTGCGGAAGGCACGCGAATCGCTGGTAGTGCTCTCACAACCAGCCAGAGCAACGATCATGCCGAGGCAGGCGCTGACTTCCCGCATCTCCACGGTGAATCTGCCTTCCGAACCGGACACCCTAGGATCATAAACGGTCGAGACCAAGAAACATCATCAACGACGGGTATGAATCGGCGGTTAAGCCGAAAATGCCTCTAAAACGCAGGGTATCGACGTTGCTGCCGCCAAGTCCATGGGCTAGAACGCACCAATTGGGGGGCACAGGAGGATCGGGGTGATGAGCGAATCGGCACAGATGGAATTTCCCGTCTCGTGGGACGAGTTGCACCGGCATGCGCGGGCCCTGGCGTGGCGACTGCACGAACAGGGGCCGTTCAAGGGAATCGTCGCCATCACCCGCGGCGGCCTCGTCCCGGCGGCCATCGTCGCCCGGGAACTCGACATCCGGCTGGTCGATACGGTCTGCATTGCGTCGTACGAACACAAAGACCACGGCGCGACGACAATCCTGAAAGGCCTGGACAGCGACGGCGAAGGCTGGCTGATCGTCGACGATCTCGTCGACACCGGGACCACGGCGAAGGTGGTGCGGGATATGCTGCCGAAGGCGCATTTCGCGACGATCTACGCGAAGCCGGCGGGCCGGCCACTGGTCGATACGTTCATTACCGAGGTCAGCCAGGATACCTGGATTCTTTTCCCCTGGGATGTGGAATTGGCTTACGCGAAGCCGATTTCGGACCGGGGCGCCATGCGCTAGCGGCCGTTCCCGGATCCGGCGTGTCCTGCCACGGCGGCGCCGACGTGCGACGAGCATTGTCCTTGCGCCCTATGCTTTGACGATCAGCTCCCGTGGCGTGCGAGCCAGCGGCTCGGCACCGGTGTCCGTCAGGTGGATGCATTCGCTGATCTCGATGCCCCAGTCGTCCTGCCAGATGCCGGGGATGACATGGATCGTCATATCGGGTTGCAGCACCGTCTTGTCGCCCGGCCGCAGGCTGATCGTGTGTTCGCCCCAGTCTGGCGGGTAGTTGAGCCCGCAGGAATATCCGATCCTGGACTCCTTGACGATGCCGGCCCGGGCGATGATCCGGCGCCACACACCCTCGATCTCCTCGCAGGTCAGGCCGGGCCGCGCTGCGGCGATGACGGCATTCAGCCCTTCGACGACCACCTTTGCCGTGTCCGTCAGATTCTGCGGCGGGGAGCCGAGGAACACCGTGCGCGCCTGCGGGCAGTGATAGCGCATGCGACAGCCGGCGAGCTCCAGGATCGTCGCCTCGCCAGGGGCGAAAGGCCGGTCCGACCAAGTCAGATGCGGCGTCGAGGTGCCGGCGCCGCTCGGCAGCATCGGCACAATGGCCGTGTAGTCGCCGCCGAATTCAGCGGTCCCGCGCGCCTGCGCAGCGAGGATCTCCGCTGCCGCGTCGCACTGGCGCACGCCCGGCGTCACTGCGGCGATCGCCGTCTCCATCACCGTCTCGAGGATTCTCGCCGCTTGCCGCATGTAGGCGAGCTCCTGCGGCGACTTGATCATGCGGATCCAGTTGACCAGCGTGTAGGCGTTCTTGAAGGTCGCGTTTGGCAGGCTCTGATGCAACGCCTCGGCGCCGGCCGCAGTGAAATAATAGGCGTCCATCTCGACACCGATGGTGCCCCGTGCCAGACCGCGCGCCTCCAGCATCTCGGCGACGAAGTCCATCGGGTGCATGCGCTTGTTCTGGACGTAGTCGTCCGGGTAGCCGACGAGGTTGCTGTCGTCGAGAAAGGTCGTGACCTTCGCGCCGTTGAGGTCGATCCCTCGGACGACACAGAGCGGTTCGTCGAGAGCCAGCGCCACCACAACGACCTGGGGCGTGTAGAAGGACCAACCGTCGTAACCGGTCAGGTAGTTCATATTGGCGGGGTCGGCGACCAGCAATACGTCGAGTCCGAACTGCATCATGCGCAGCTTGGTGTTCTCGATTCGCTCGAGATATTCGTCCTTTTCGAAGGCCAGCATGCCGTCCTCTGCCGTGTCCGCCCGCAAGCAGCCGCCGATCGTAACGGCAATCTCTTACCAGATTGCAAAGACCGGAGCCAAGCGCCGCACGGCCCGGATCGTCTTGTACGAGTCGACCCGCGACGTCGGGAAACGCGGTTAACTTTGCATTTCATATTTTCCGGCAAAACATGTCTGGCTGCGCACTATGTGCGGGAATTCGAAAGGGGACGGCCATGGAGGTCCTGTTCATCCTGATGCTGCTGGGTTTCGGCGGCCTTGTCCTTGCCGCGCCGATCATGGCGATCGTTGCGCTGGTCAAGATCAGCGATCTCCGGGCGGATCTCGCGCGCGCCAGCCGGGTGCTGCGCGACCTGCAGGGCCGGGTGTCCGGCGCCGCCTCACCGGCGCCGGAGGAGCGGCCGGAAACTCCCGCACCGAAACCGGTCGTCCCCGAGCCGGCGGCGGAGCCGCCGCGCGTCGCCGCCGCGCCCTCGCCGCCGCCGACGTCACCGCCAGAGGCGCCGGCGCCGGCGACCGCGGCGACGGGCGGCCCCAAAAAGGGCGGATTCGACGAACGATTCGCACCGCTGGTGTTGCCGGTGGTGGGCGCTGTCGCGGTGGCTTTTGCCGTCGTGTTCCTGGTCCGCCATGCGATCGAGATGGACTGGCTGGGGCCGAAGGTGCAGTGCGCCCTCGGCGCCGCAATCGGCGTCGCGCTGATCCTCGGCGGCGAGCTGCTGCGCCGCCACCCCGCCGAACGAAAGATCGCGGCGCTGAAACCGACCATCGTGACCCCGGCGCTGGTCGCGGCCGGCGTGTCGGCCCTGTTCGTCAGCATCTATGCGGCCTATGCGCGGTACGACCTGCTGGCGCCGCCGCCGGCTTTCGCGATGCTGGGCGGGGTCTGGGCCACCGCCATCGTGCTGTCGATCAAGCACGGCCCAGTCGTCGCCGCGCTCGGCATCCTCGGCGGTTTCCTGGTGCCGGGCCTGGTCCAGACCGGCCATCCGTCCGCCTACTCGCTGTTTCCCTACCTGACCGCGGTCAACGCGGCGGCCCTGGCGGTGCTGCGCTACAAGGGCTGGGGCTGGCTCGCCTGGGGCGCCCTGGCCGGCGCTGCCTTGTGGCCCGTGATATGGATGATCGAGCAGTGGTACAATCTCGGCGCGCCGGCCGTCGGCGGCTATCTGACGGTCACGGCTGTCCTGTTCACTTACATGCCGGCCGGCCTTGCCCGGCACGACACGGCGGTCGCTTGGCCGAAATTCCTGTGGGCGCTGCCGCGCCCGGCTCTGCTCGCCTGGTCCGCCAGCGGCGCCATGCTGGTGCTGGCGCTCTTGCTGGTCTGGGTCGATGATTTCGGCACCGGATCGGTGGTCTGGGCCGGCATTCTCGGTGCATTCCTGCTGATCGCCGGGCGGCGCGACGTGACGTTCGATGCGCTCGCGATCGGAGGCGCGGCGCTGGCCGCGATCATCCTGGCCAGCTGGGAACTGCCGTACTGGCCCGGGGAGATCGACATCCTCGACACCCTGCCGCCGGGGCTTCAACCGTTCGCCGTGGCCGCGCTCGGCTATGCCGCCCTGTTCGGCATCGGCGGTCTCGTGCTGCTGCGTGGCGCCGCGCGCCCCGGACTGTGGGCGAGCGTGTCGGCGGGCGGTCCCGTCGCCGCACTGGCGATCGCGTTCTGGCGCATGCGAGACTTCGAGGTCGCCCTCGAATGGGCCGCGATGGGGCTGATCCTCGCCGGCCTCAATCTGGTGGCGGCGACCTGGGTTGCCCGCAAGCGCGACCTGGCGGGCATAGACGGCGCACTGGCCGGCTATGCGGTCGGCGTCGTCGCTGCGGTCTCGCTGGCTCTGGCGATGGCGCTGGAGAACGCGTGGCTGACCGTTGCGCTGTCGCTGCAGCTGCCGGCAATGGCCTGGATCCACGACCACACCAACGTGCGGGCACTACGACACGTCGCGCTGGTCGTGGCGGGCAGCGTGCTGATCCGCCTCGTGTTCAATTACGAGCTGTTCGACTACCGGCTGGGCGCTACGCCGGGGCTCAACTGGATGCTCTACGGCTATGGGCTGCCGACGCTTGCCTTCTACTTCGCCGCGCGGTCGTTCCGGCGCACCGGGGACGACCGCCTCGTGCTGGCGTTGGAAGCGGGCGCGCTGGCGTTCCTGACGCTGTTCTGGACCCTGGAGATCGCCGATATCGTCAATCGCGGCCAGTTCCTGCCCGGCGACAACCTGCTGGAGACGAGCCTGCGCACGATCGCCTGGGCCGCCATCGCCTTCGCCCTGCTGTGGCAATGCCGGGCGGAGCATCCGCGGCTGGTCGCCTTGTGGGGTTGGCGGATCCTGGGCGGTCTTACGGCAGTGCAGATCGTTTTGCTGCATTTGCTGGGGCTAAACCCGTTGCTGACCGGTGATCCCGTCGGTGCCTGGCCGGTCGCGAACCTGCTGCTCCTGGCCTACGCGATTCCGGCCGGATTCAGCCTAGCGTTTCGCTCCGAAACTAAGCGGCAAGACCTCAAGCCCGTTGCGGGCGGCGCAGGGATTGCCGGCCTTGTTCTGGTCTTCGTCTGGTTGTCGCTCGAACTGCGCCATGCGTTCCATGGTACCTACCTGAACCCACATGCCACCTCCGACGGTGAATGGTACGCTTATTCCGGTCTGTGGCTGGTCTATTCCCTGGCGCTGCTGGCGGTCGGAATATGGCGCAACAACAAACCGGTGCGCCATGCCGCGATGGCGGTGTTGATGCTGACCGTGTGCAAGGTCTTCCTGTTCGACATGGCGGAGATCGGTGGCTTGTTCCGCGTTGCCTCGTTCCTTGGGCTCGGTCTCAGCCTAATCGCCATCGGCTGGGTCTACTGGCGCTTCATTTCGCCATCGTCTGCGCCGGAGAGTGCCGTTCCCGCCTGAATTTCGCGAACCGGCCAAGTAGATCGGTTGCCAATCGGTGGTGTGCGTGCATAAAGAACATTTTAAAAGATGTAATAAAAAATATTTTACATGACTCAGTGACGCACTATCTGTTATACGATCGATAGCCGTAAATTTACGCGCCCGATTGACTGAAACAGGGGTTCGCCGTGTCACACCGCGTCATCACCGCCAGCCGGCTGACCGACGGCGCCGTCGTGTGGCGCGACGGGGCCGGCGCCTGGCACGAGGAGATCGACCGGGCCGCGGCGCGCGACGACGACGATACGGTTGCGGCGATGCTGGCCGAGGCGCATGCCGACGAAGCGGCAGGGCGCGTTATCGCCCCCTACGAGGTCGAGGTCGATGTTATGCGCACCGCCAACGCATCGATGCTCGTGCCGGTCCGGCTGCGCGAGCGGATCCGCGCCGGTGGGCCGACGGTCGGGCAGAGCTGACGGAGACGCCCTATGTACGCCTATGACAGCCTCGACCAATCCTTCGTCGACGAGCGCTCGGCCCAGTTCCGCGACCAGGTGGGGCGACGGCTCGCCAACGAGTTGTCCGAGGACGAGTTCAAGCCGCTACGCCTGCGCAACGGGCTCTATCTTCAGCTGCACGCCTACATGCTGCGCGTCGCCATTCCCTATGGCTTGCTTACGTCCAACCAGCTGCGCGCCCTGGCCCGCATCGCGCGGCGCTACGACCGCGGCTATGGCCACTTCACGACGCGGCAGAACGTCCAGTTCAACTGGATCCGGCTGGCGGACGCGCCGGACATCCTCGATGAGCTGGCCGCGGTCGAGATGCATGCGGTGCAGACCAGCGGCAACTGCATCCGCAACATCACCACCGACCAGTTTGCCGGCGTTGCCGCCGACGAGATCGAGGATCCGCGGCCGTGGGCGGAGATCATCCGCCAGTGGTCGACCAACCATCCCGAGTTCTCGTTCCTGCCGCGCAAGTTCAAGGTCGCGGTCACGGGGTCGGCCAGCGACCGCTCGGCAATGCGCGTGCACGACATCGGGGTGCGACTCGTGCGCGGGCTCGACGACGAGGTCGGCTTCGAGATCTGGGTTGGCGGCGGGCTCGGCCGGACTCCGATGATCGCCCAGCTGCTGCGCGGGTTCCTGCCTAAGGAGCACCTGCTGAGCTACCTCGAGGCAATCCTGCGCGTGTACAATGTCGAGGGCCGGCGCGACAATCTCTTCAAGGCGCGCATCAAGATCCTCGTCTCAACGCTTGGCATCGAGCGCTTCCGTGAGCTCGTGGAAGCGGAGTGGTCGCATATCAAGGACTCCGGGCTGCAGTTGGCTGCCGCGACGATCGTGCGCATGCAGGCCCACTTCCGCCCTCCTGCCTATGCCGATCTGCCGGGGCAGAGCCAAGAGTTCGAGGCGCGCCGTTTCGAGGACAGCGCCTTTGCGCGCTGGACCAAGGCCAACCTGTTCCCGCACAAGCGGCCGGGCTACGCCGCGGTGACGATATCGCTGAAGCCGATCGGAGGCATCCCCGGCGATCTGACGGCAGCACAGATGGACGCGGTGGCCGACCTCGCCGATGCCTACAGCTTCGGCGAAATCCGCGTCACCCACCGGCAGAACCTGGTGCTCGCCCACGTGCCGCAGGCGCGGCTGTTCGATCTGTGGCGGGCCCTCGACGGGCTCGACCTTGCGACGCCGAACCTGTCGCGCGTCACCGACATCATCGCCTGCCCCGGCCTCGACTACTGCGGGCTCGCCACGGCGCGGTCCATCCCGATCGCGCAGCGCCTGAGCGAGCGGCTGGCGGCGCTGGACGAGCAGTACGATCTCGATCAGCTGTCGATCAACATCTCCGGCTGCATCAACTCGTGCAGCCATCACCATGTCGGCCATATCGGGATTCTGGGCCTCGAGAAGTCGGGCGCCGAATCGTATCAGGTCACGCTGGGCGGCTCCTCCGCCGAGGACGCTGCGGTCGGCCGCATCGTCGGGCCCGGTTTCGGCGCCGACGACGTCATCGACGCCATCGAGACGATCATCCTGACTTATGTCAATCAGCGCGAGGACGGCGAGCGCTTCCTGGACACAGTGCGCCGGGTCGGCCAGGACCCGTTCCGCGCCGCCCTTTACAGCCCGTCATGACCGCAAGCGAACTGGGAGCTCCTGTCATGCGAATCATCCGACTCATCGATGGACCTCCGATCACCGAGACCGATATCTGGACTCGTGTTGCGGACGATGCCCCGCTGCCCGACGGGGCGCCCGTCATCGTGTCGCTGGCGCGCTGGCAGGCTGAGCGCGAGACGCTCGCTCGGCGCAATGCGGCAGTCGGCGTATGGCTTGCCAGCGACGAGAAGCTGCACGCCCTGATCGGCGATCTCGACCGGCTTGACCTGATCGCCCTTGACTTCCCGTTGCTCACCGACGGACGGCACTTCACCACGGCGCGGCTGCTGCGCGAGCGGTATGGCTTCGACGGTGAGATCCGCGCCACCGGCCAGGTGCTCCGCGACCAGCTGTTCGCCATGGCCCGCTGCGGCTTCGATTCGTTCGAGCTGGCGGCGCATCAGGACGCCGATGGCGCCCACCGCGCATTCCGCGAAATCTCGGTGGTCTTTCAGCCCGCCGCCGACGCCCGGGTACCGGCCGCCGCGCTGCGCGTGCAACGGTACGCCACCGTGGCCGCCGCCGAGTAGTCGCGCGACAATCGGAGCCGCCTACCTCTCCTGCCGGTAGAACGCGTCGATCAACTCGCAGGCGGCCTCGGCGCTTTCGACGAAATCGAAGATCTCGAGATCCTCGGGCGCGATCATGCCGGCCTCGGCCATCGCCTCGAAATTGACGATGCGCCGCCACCACGCCTCGCGGAACAGCAGCACCGGGATCGGTTCGATCTTATTGGTCTGGATCAGCGTCAGGGTCTCGAACAGCTCGTCCAGCGTACCGAAGCCGCCGGGAAAGCAGACCAGCGCCCGCGCCCGCATCAGGAAATGCATCTTGCGGATCGCGAAGTAATGGAACTGGAAGCTCAGCTCCGGTGTGATGTAAGGGTTCGGCGCCTGCTCGTGCGGCAGCACGATGTTGAGGCCGATCGTCCGCATCCCCGCCTCGCGGGCGCCGCGGTTGGCCGCTTCCATGATGCCCGGTCCGCCACCGGTGACGATAACGCTGTGCAGCCCGTTGTTGCGCTCCCGCTCTGCCATCATCTGCGCGAAGCGCCGCGCCTCTTCGTAGTCGCGCATGCGCTCGTCGGCGTTCGGATGTTCGCGCGGCGGCGTGCGTGCGCTGCCGAAGACGACGATGGTCGAGACGATTTCCGCTTCCTGCAGTGCCAGCTCGGGCTTGAGGAGCTCGAGCTGCAGCCGCACCGGGCGCAAATCCTCGCGCAGCAGGAAATCCGGGTCGGCGAACGCCAGCCGGTAGCTCGGCGACCGCGTCTGCGGCGTGTCCCGGAAGTGCCGGGCGGCCTCCTCGTCCTGCCGGGCCGAGGGAAAAGCGCCGGGGCGCTCTCGCTTCTTCATTCCGTGTTCTCCACCTTAAAAGTCCCGCGGCACCGGCCGGTCCGCGCGACGTGCCGATGGTGTCTCGGGGGTGCCGGGCCCCCGCCGGGGCCCAGCCATCGCCACCGCGATCGCCTGTGTCGTGATCGCGGGACAAACAAATTATGTACCACGCAAAGGTGAAAGGAGTCCTAGCGCGCCTGTCGATCGGCTGCAGGCGAGGATCGGGCGACCTGATGGTCGGCCCGCGCCGGGGTGACGCGGCCTCTGATTCGTGCCATGGTGCGACGGTCTCGACCGCGAGGTCACGATGTCGTTGCGACTGCTTCCTCTTCTATGTGCTACCGCCTTGGCCGCCGCCGGCTGCGGCGCGTCAGAGGACTATGTCGATGCGCCGGTTGGCCTCGATGAGTGGATCGGCGCATCGGAGCGGGAGCTTGTCCTGAAACTGGGTGCGCCGGACGCCGTATACGAGATGAAGGGCGGCGGCCGGATCTTGACCTGGCGCCGCAGCGACACCGAACGCCAGGGCGGTGATGTCTACACGGTCACCGAGACGCATATGGTCGACGGGCAGAAGGTAATGGTGCCGGTAACGCGGCAGGCGCCGGTCATTACCTGGAAAGCCAACTGCGTCGCCAGTTTCGAGGTCGACGCGGACGGCTATGTCGTCGGTCACACGGCCCAGGGCAACGACTGCGGCGCGCTGCCGCTGCCGGATATGTAGGGCGATTGCCTGGCGCCGCGCGCGACCGTTTACATCCGAGCAACGGTTTACCGCTATCATCCCGCGACATGCGGAACAGGAGCCAAGCAATGATCTGCCGACGGGACGTCTTGCTTATGTTGTCTGGCGGCGCTCTGGCAGGGTGCCAGACGACGCTGGGGGGCGGCGGCCTCAACCTCCAATCGGCCTTGAACAGCGCAGGGCTGGCCGCGCCTCTGACGGACCGCGAGATTGGCGCCGGCCTGAAAGAGGCGCTGAAGGTCGGTACCGGTCGCGTCGTGAACCAGGTGGGGACACTCGACGGCTACTATGCTGATCCGGCGATCCGCATTCCGCTGCCCGGCGAGCTCGATACGGTGCACGATGTCCTGACCCGGATCGGTTTCAACAGCCTGACCGCCGATCTCGAACTGAAGCTGAACCGCGCCGCCGAGCGCGCCGCGCCAGAAGCGCGGGACGTGTTCTGGCAAGCGATCAGCGAGATGACGCTGTCCGACGTGCGCACCATTTGGAAGGGCCCAGACGATGCCGCGACGCGATATTTCCGGGGGAAGATGACGGTGCCGCTGACCGAGCGGTTCACACCGATCGTTCTCGACTCGATGGGCGATGTCGGTGCGATCCGGGCCTTCGACCGCATGATGGCGCGGTACGAGGCCGTCCCGTTCGTGCCCGACGTCAAGGCTGACCTGACCCGTTATACGGTGGAGAAGAGTCTCGACGGCCTGTTCCATTACGTTGCCAGGGAGGAGGCAGCGATCCGCCGCGACCCGGCCAAGCGCACGACGCAGCTGCTGCAGCGGGTGTTTGGGGAACTCTCCGCTTAGCTGCCGGCGCGACAGCCCGAATGCCGGGCAACCCGGGTCAGGCGTGCATTCGCCGCCCGCGAATGGTATGCAGGGCGGCAGAGGAAGAGGGGCCTTCATGAGCGAACCGATCGAAGCACAAGCGCGGCAGACCGCGAACGAGGTGATCGATGTCTTCGTCGACGATCGTATGCGCGCGCTTCCGGCGTCCGATGGATTCTGGGAGGATGCCTACGTCCTCGGATTCCTGCTCTGCGCGGCGCTGCAGCTGACCCAAGGGCGGCACGGCGACGATCTCGAACCGATCGCCGCGGCCGACGCCGTACTTCATGCGCTGGGCGATGCGTCGGGCGCGGGGGTCGACTGGATGAAGGACCGGGTCGGGGTGTTGCAGAATGAGGGTGACCGTGACTATCTGAACGCCATGACGGCTGCCGACAAGCTGGTCCGTTTCATCGCCGGGTCGGCGGCAAGCCGCTTGGATCCAATGGTCGTGAAGGCACGCGAGACGGCGGTGCGGATGCGCGAGGACGGTTCGCTCGACCCGGACAAGGTGTCTGAGGAGGCGGCGCTGCGCGGCGTGCTGGTCGACACCCTTTTCACGCGCGTGGTGCGCGAGCGTTTCGCTGCCGGAATGTGACCGACGGCCGGCGATGATGGTGCGGCGTACGCTCTGCCCCAACTGCGGGCGCGGCTTTAACTGCGACGGCTCCGCCGATTGCTGGTGCCTGAAGGTCGAGTGCCAGTTCGATTACGAGGCAATGATCGTCCGTACCGGCGCGACGGGCTGCGTGTGCCCCGTCTGTCTGACCGGCGGGACTGGTGCCCGCAGTGCGGCTAGGGAGGCCGGTAGTTAGCGGCACTTGATGGTTGTCAATGCTCGACAGCAGCGACTGCGGCAGTCTTCTGGAACCGGCGAAGACGATGGACCGGCGGCGGTCATCTTCAGCGACACTGGTGGCTCTCCTCGGCCGTTGCCCTCGGGACCGCACGCCGTGACGGTACCATAGAACTCCAGCCGCCACGGCGTGCGCCCGGGCCGCGACCGGGTCGGGTTCGTCCGCGTTATTTCGAACGCCGCCCGGTTGCGGCGAGCGCGGCATCTGCTATCCTGCGTCAGCAAGAGGGAAGAAAGAAACGCAGGGAGAGCGTCCGATGACCGGCATGTGGCGGGGAATCCTCCTGTTGGTGGTAGCAGCGGCGGCGCCGCCGGCCCTGGCCGACACACACTATCGCGACACCACACCGAGTTCGGCGCGCGGTGTTCCGGTCAACCAAATGACGATGAACCTGGCGCTGATCCAGGCGGCGGAGAAGGGCTGGGACGAGGACGTGGCGCGCTATCTCGAGCAGGGTGCCAATGTCGCGGCCCGCAACCGTTTCGGCAACACGCCGCTGCTGCTGGCTGCGGCCAACGGCCACCGCAAAGCGGTCCGGATCCTGCTCGACGCGGGCTCCGACATAAACCACCGGAATCTCGCCGGCAGCACGCCGCTGATCCGCGCCGCTGAGGGCGGCCACCGCCGGGTCGCCATGATGCTGGTCGAGGCCGGGGCGGCAGTGGATGCGGGCAACAACAAGGGCGTCACCGCGCTGACGGCGGCGGCATTTAATGGCGACGATGACGTTATCGAGACGCTGTTGTCGCATGGCGCCAACGCCAGGCTCGTCGATCGCACCGGCAAGTCCGCGATGGTCTACGCCGCAGCCAAGGGGTTCAGCGATTCCGTGGCGCTCTTGCTGGACGCGGGGGTTGCGCCGGATGAACGATACGGGAACGACCTGACGGCCCTGATGTGGGCTGCCGGCCATGCGAACGACGTGCCCGTCGGCGATGGCGTGGCGACGGTCAGCGCATTGATCGCACGCGGCGCCACGGTCGACCTGCAGGACAACCGCGGCCGGACCGCCCTGATGATCGCAGCCGAAATGGGTCATGCTGAGGTGGTGGAGCGCCTGATCACGGCCGGCGCTCGCTCCAGCCTGAAGGACAAGGACGGCAAGACCGCCGCTGACCTTGCCGCCGGTGCGGCGCGCGACGGCATAGCCGCCCTGCTCGCAGCAGGGCTCCAGCCGTAGGCTGTGTCCGCGGTCAGCCGTCGGCCGGCTCGAGGCGCAGGATCCGGCCGTCGCCTTCGTCGGTCAGGAGATAGATGTAGCCGTCCGGTCCCTGGCGGACGTCGCGGATGCGCTCCCCCAGATCGGTAAGGATGCGCTCCTCTTCCACCACTTCTTCGCCGTCGAGGACGAGGCGCGCGAGAAGCTGGTACTTGAGCGCCCCGACCAGCAAATTGCCGCGCCACGCCGGGAACCTGTCGCCGGTGTAGAACGCCATCCCGGACGGGGCGATCGATGGATCCCAGTAGTGGATCGGCTGCTCCATTCCCGCCTTGTGCGTGCCTTCGCCGATCTTGCCGCCCCAGTAATGACGGCCATAGGCGATGACCGGCCAGCCATAGTTGCGGCCGGCCCGCGCGATGTTGACTTCGTCACCCCCGGCGGCGCCGTGCTCATGGAGCCAAAGCTCCCCGGTCTCCGGATGAAGGGCCGCGCCCTGCGGGTTGCGGTGGCCGTATGACCAGATTTCCGGCCGATAGCCCTCTCGACCCACGAACGGGTTGTCTGCGGGGATACTGCCGTCTCGCTTGATGCGCACGACCTGGCCGCGGTTGACCGTCGTATCCTGCGCGCGCTCGCTCTCGCCGCGCTCGCCGACGGTCACGAACAGGGTGCCGTCGCGGGCCAGAACGAGCCGCGAGCCGAAGTGTCGGCCGCCGCCCGATTTCGGCGTCTGTCGGAACAGTATCGTAACGTCGTTCAGGCGGTTGCCGTTGAGGACCGCCCGCGCGACCGCCGTGCCGGCTCCCCCCGCCCCAGGTTCGGAAAAGGAGAAGTAGATCGTGCGGCTGGTCGCGAAGTCGGGGTCGACCAGCACGTCGAGCAGCCCGCCCTGCCCGACATCGGCGATCTTGGGGAGCCCGGCGACCGGAGCCGAGAGCGTTCCGTCGGGCGCGACGATCCGCAGCCGGCCCTCACGCTCCGTGACGAGCATGCGCCCGTCCGGCAACCAGGCGAGCGACCAGGGATGTTCGAGACCGTCGGCGACGGTTGCGAGGCGCAAGTCGTAATGCTGCGACGGATGGGACTCGGCGGCGACACAGGCCGTGGCCAACGGTACTGATACCGCCACCAGGGCCGCAACGCGGCGCAATGTTCCTCGGCGGGTCATGTCCGGCTGCCTCCATGTCAGAGTGCGGGGCCGCCGCCCCGGAACCGGTTTGCACCCGAAATCTAGGGCGCATACCGCATGCGGCAAGGCGCGGAACCGGTGCCGCATTCCAGGATTATCGAGTTTGCGGCGTAGCGGTGACACCGCTACTTGTCGGCAAGGAACTCGGCCAGCGCCGCGAGGTCGTCTTCGCTATACGATTCCATCAGCGAGGACTTGGCGGGCGAGTTGGCGCGCGCCTTGGTCTTGAAGTCCACCATGGTCTTGTAGAGATACGCCGGATACTGGCCGGCCAGCCGCGGCACCCGGCTGTTGCCTTCGTAGCCGCCAAGATGGCACTGGACGCATTGGCCCGCGGCCGCCGCGCGCGCACCCGATGCCACCTTGTCCGCGGCGCCGCGATAACCGATATCGGGCCAGGGTTGCTCGGAGAAGTACTGGGCAAGCAGCTTCATCTCATCGCGGCTGAGCTCGGACGCCACAGGCCCCATGATGTCGGACGCGCGACGCCCGGCCGCAAAATCCCGCAGCTGGACGTAGAGATAATAGTACTCCTGGCCCGCCAAGATCGGGTATGCCGGGTCCGGTGTGTATCCGTTGGCGCCGTGGCAGTCGAAACACAGCGTCAGCTTTTCCTCGACCGGCGCATACGCCTCGGGCAGGTCCGTCGGCCCCGCCGGCTCCGGGATGCGGGAGTGTATGTCCGCTCTCGCCGACGGGACCGCGCCAAGCCAGAGGGCGGTGCACAGCACAACAGGGAGGATTCGGATCCTTGTCATCTCGTCAAACAGTCCTGCGTTCGTTCCTCCGGGTCAGCGAACCGCTCCCCTGCCGCGCCGATCGAGCCCACCGCAGCGGGGCGCCGGTGGCGGAAAAGGGCCGGCCGCCCGTGGGCAGCCGGCCCGTCCGAAGGTTTCGACCTTCGTGCTAGCCCGGTCAGTCAGGCAGCGCGAAGGCGATGATGTTGTTACCGCGCTTGTAGTTCAGCTGCACGTTGCCGCCGGCTCCGACGACGATGTACTGCTTGCCGTCCACGGTATACGACGCGGGCGGAGCATTAACGCCGGCGCCGGCCTGGAAGCTCCACAGCACGTTGCCGGTGGCCGAATCGTAGGCCTTGAACAGGCCGTTGCCCTCACCGGTGAACAACAGGCCGCCGGCCGTGGCCAGGATGCCGCCGATCATCGGCTGCGGCGTCTTGACCTTCCAGCGGATCTTGCCGGTGTTGTACTCGACGGCCGTCACGTTGCCCCACTGCTCCTCCGAGGGGATCACCTTGAAGGCGCCGCCAAGCCACAGCTTGCCTTCGGGATAGGGTGTGCTCTCGACGTGATAGGTCATTGGCTGGTGCAGGTTGATCGCATAGACGAGGCCAAGCTTCTCGTCGACCGTCATCGGCGACCATTCGACGCCGCCATTGGCACCCGGCAGCATGCGCGCCCCGTCCTTGGTCGGCAGGGTCCACATGTCTTCCTGCGGCACCATCGCCTCGGAGAAGCGGATCAGCGAGCAGTCCTCACGGTTATGGATATATACATGGCCGGTCTTGCCACCGTGCAGCAGGCCGTCGACCGTGTTGCCGTCACTGTCCTTCACCTGGACCAGGATCGGCGGGCTGACAGCATCGAGATCCCATACGTCGTGGGCGATATACTGGAAGTGACAGACGTATTCGCCAGTATCCAGGTCCACCGCTACCAGCGAATCGGTATAGAGGTTGTCCCCGGGACGGATCGAACCGTCGAGGTCCGGCGACGGATTGCCGACCACGAAGTAGATCCGGTTGCGCGCGAGGTCGACGGCCGGGTTCTGCCACACGCCGCCGCCCAGCGTCTTGTAGGGATCGCCCAGCTTCTGCAGCACCGCCTTCTCGCTCTCGATGTCGCGCTTCAGGTCGCGACCGGTGGCATCGTGCGTTGCCCACACACCGACCGAATTCTCGGGGATCGTGTTGAACGTCCACAAAAGCTTGCCGGTGTTCGCATCGTAGGCCTTCACGAAGCCGCGAATGCCGAACTCTCCGCCGTTGGTGCCGATCAGGATCTTGCCGTTGACCGCCGTCGGCGCCATGGTCTCGGAATAGCCCAGCTCCGGATCCGCGATCTGCTGCTCCCAGACCAGCTTGCCCGTCTTGGCGTCGAGCGCCACCAACTTGGCGTCGAGCGTGCCCATGAAGAGCTTGTCGCCGTAGGCCGCCACGCCGCGGTTGTTGGGCCCGCAGCAATAGGTGGTGACCGGGCCCATCTTGTGCTTGTAGTGCCAAATCTGCTCACCCGTCTTGGCATTCAGCGCATAGACATGGTTGAACGACGTCGTGATGTACATGATGCCGTTCACGACGATCGGGGTCGTTTCCTGCGATTCGACGATTTCGGTCTGGAAGATCCACGCCGGACGGAGTCGCTTCACGTTATCGACATTGATCTGGCGCGCCGGATAGTAGCGCGTCTGATTATAGTTGCCGTTCGTGTGCAGGAAATTGTTGCCGTCCCCGGCGGCGAAATTCAGCATGTCCTGTGTCACGGCCTGCATGTCGCCGTAACGGGTGCCGCTGTCGACTTCTTGCGCTGCCGCCACTGTAGCGCCGACGACGAGGCCGGCCGCCATGGCGATGCCGGCAAGCTTCATCGATTTACTTGCTGTTGAATGTCCCATAATTCCTCCCTGGTCTTCGGGCAAAGGCGTTCGGTCACCGAGACACGATGGGGTTTCTGGTGATTGCTCCTGCCCCCCGCACTCCGGATCGCTGTGCCATGCATATGCGCACCATGCGGTCACTATTTCCGGGTACCCCGTGTTCACCGGGGCTTATCTCCGGGACCTTCCGCGACGATCCAACGACCGATTATTGCGCCTTAATTGTTCGTAGTCAATTTTGACTGTGACATTCTGTCGCAATGCCGCCGCGAGTTTCGCGCACAGGCTTTGAAAGCGGCGGCTGTGGGGGTCCGTGGGAAAGCCATTGGCAATCGGCGGCCGGTGTCGCTACCATCGGCGAAAAGACGAATCAGGTAAGAGCGGTCAGGCAGGCGTTTCGATGTATGGGACTTGCAATGGCCCGGCGCGGTCTGTCGGCCGAATTGCGCTGGCGATCTGCGCGTGTGTGTGGGCGGCGGCGCCGGCGCACGCGGAGCCGACGGGGCGGATCTACATCACCAACGAGAAGAGCAGCACGATCACGGTGCTCGACGGACGCAGCGACACGGTCGTCGACGAGTTCGCGACCTGCGCGCGGCCGCGGGGGATCCATTTCAACCTCGATCGCACCCGTTTCTTCGTCGGCTGTGCCGACGACAACGTGATCGCGGTGTACGAGGTCGCCACGGCGAAGCTGGTCCAGCGTATCCGCAAGATGGAGGAGCCGGAGACCTTCGACCTCAGCCCCGACGGGCGATATCTCGTGGTTTCCAACGAGGAGGACGCAGCGGCGACCAAGGTCAACGTCGAGACCGGCAGGGTCGAGGGCGAGGCGGAGCTCGGCGAGGAACCGGAGGGCGTCCTGTTCACCCGCGACGGCAAGACCGTCTACGTCGCCTCGGAGGCCGCCAACCTGGTCCACGTCATCAATTTCGAGGACATGGAGGTGCGGGCCGACATCTTCGTCGGTACGCGGCCGCGCCGCTTTGCGCTGACACCGGACGAGAAGGAGCTCTGGGTGTCCGCGGAACTGGCGGGCGAGGTCGACATCATCGACACGGCCAGCAACAAGCTGATCGGCGACATCCTGTTCCTGCCGCCCGGTTTCCGGCGCGAGCAGGTCACCCCGGTCGACCTGTTGATCACGGGCGACGGCACGACCGCCTATGTGGCGCTCGGCCGCGCCAACCACGTCGCCGTGGTCGATGTCGCGGGCCGCGAGATCCTCCAATACATCCTCGTCGGCAAGAGACCCTGGGGCCTGGCACTGACCCGCGACGAACGCCGCCTCTACGTCGCCAACGGGCTGTCGGACGACATTTCGATCATCGACACCGAGTCGCGCCGGGTGCTCAAGTCGGTGCCGGTCGGCATGGTCCCCTACGGCATCCTGATCGACGACTGATGCGTGCCGTCCCGGCCCTCGCCCTGCTGCTGTTCGTACCGCTCGCCGTGGCCGCCGCCGAACGGACGCCGTTCACCATCGGCTATCTCGAGATCGTCGACGATGCGCGCTACGCTGAGATCCGCAGCTATGCCGGACTCAAGCTGAAGACCCGACATCGTCCCTACGCCGGCGCCGAGGCGGCGCTGCGCGAGAGCCGGGTAATCGGCCGCGCCCTCGGCCTCGACCTCAATCTCGCGCGCGCCGAGGCGGCGACGCCCGATGCACTCGCGGCGGCCGTGCGGGGGCTGCGCGACGACAGCAGCGCCCGCTTCGTCGTCGTCGATGCCGACGCGGCGGCGCTGCTGGCGCTGGCCGATGCGCTGCGCGACGACGGGGTGCTGCTGTTCAACATCTCCGAGCCCGCCGACCGGCTGCGCCGCGCCGATTGCCGCGCCGGACTGATGCACGTGATCCCCAGCCGCGCCATGCTGACCGATGCGATGGCCCAGTATCTTGCGGCACAGAACTGGCGCCGGGTTCTCGTGCTGCGTGGCCCGCTGCCGGACGATGCGGCGCTGGCCGACGCCTTCGCCCGCTCGGCCGCCAAGTTCGGCCTCAGGATCGTCGCCGCGAAGCCCTTCGTGCTGAGCAACGATCCGCGCGAGCGCGGCCGCAACAACGTCCGCCTGCTGACCGCCGAGCCGGCCCACGACGTCGTCTTCCTCGCCGACAGCGACGGCGAATTCGGCCGCTACGTCCCCTACCAGGCCCAACAGCCGCGCTTGGTCGTCGGCACCGAGGGGCTGATCGCCAGCGCCTGGCACTGGGCCTGGGAGCGGCACGGCGCGCCGCAGCTCAACCAGCGCTTCGAGAAGCTGGCCGGGCGCGAGATGAGCGACGCCGATTGGGCCGCCTGGGCCGCCGTCCGGCTGATCGTCGAGGCGCTGACGCGGACCGGCAGCACCGAGTTCGAGGCACTGTCCACCTATCTCAAGGGCGACGCGCTGACCTTCGATGCCTACAAGGGCAACCCGGCGAGCTTCCGGCCATGGAACAACCAGCTGCGCCAGCCGCTGCTGCTGCACACCCACAACGCGGTCGCCGAACGCGCGCCGCTCGACGGGTTCCTGCATCGCACCGACATCCTCGATACGCTGGGCATCGACCAGCCCGAGAGCGACTGCCGCTTCTGAAAAAGGGCTGTCGCAAACGGGGCGCCGCCGCGCGTCGGGATGGCAACGGGATCGGGGCGACGGATCTTCGATCCGGCGTCCAGTGGCGACGCGCGGTCCTTCTGTCCCGATAGGTCGTTGAAGGCTCAAACTCCGACGGCCGTGTGGAACGACCCCATGCAAAGGCGTTTTCTGCGGGTTTGCGCGGCCCTATTCGGCCGCTTGCGAGCCGATGCCGTTGGCGGCCAGCGCCGCGAAGACGTCGTCCTGCGGCATCGCGAAGCCGAGCGCGGTGCGGATGCACAGGAGCGCCGCCTCGTGCTGCGCCGCCCCGTCCATCGAGCCGACACAGTCCTCGACGACGATCGGCAGATAGTCGAGCGTGTTGGCGGTGGCGGCGGTGCACAGCACGCAGCTGTTGGTGTTCACCCCGGTCAGCAGCAGCACGTTGACGCCGCGCGCCCGCAGCAGGAAATCGAGGTCGGTGGCATGGAAGCAGTCCTTGCGCTTCTTGGTGTCGATCACCAGGTCGCCGGCCTCGAACAGGCCGGGCATGATCTCGGTGCCGGGGCTGCCGGCGAGGTTGTGGCGGAACTGGTTCGCCCTTGTGTCGCCGGCCCGGCCCGCCTTTGTGCGCCAGTACGGGTTGCCCGCCGTCTCCGACGGGTCGCGGTACTGCGAGACGACGTGGACGATGGGGATGCCCAGCGCCCGGCAGCGCGCGTTGAAAGCTCTGTTGGCGGCGACCACCCGGGCCGCGACATCCGGCGGCGCCGGCAGGGTCGCCACCTCCATGTCGAGATGCCCGCGATGCAGGTCGACGGCGACCACCGCCGGCCGCACCGCTTCGAGTCCGAGATTCATGGCGTCCTCCGTCTCTTAGGCGTGGCGAAGAAGTATCCCGCCGCGGCGGCGACGCTGTCAACGCAGAGGCGCCGTCACTTCCAAACGAATTGCGGCTGCTCGTAAGGGGCGACGCGGGCATACCGGCCGATCAGCGCCCGCCCGGCGGGCATTGCATGCGGCGTGGCGGGGTTGCCGTGCCCGGGCCGCTCCCCAACCAGCCCGGCCGCCACCGCGTCCTCCCGCACCGTCAGCCGCAGGCGGGAGATCCGCCGCGCCTCCATGACCTCCGCGCAAGGCGGCGGCCGCGCCGCCAGCCGGGCGGCGGGGTCGCGCGCGGGGGGCACTGGTTTCCAGGGGCGTGTGGGGGGCTCCGGCAAGATATTCGAGAACGATACCCTACTAAGTATCTCGAATGCGCGGCTGCCTCCGGCAGAAACCGGCGGGCAGGAGACGCCGGATCACGCCGGCAACGCCGGCCAGCCAGGGATAGTTCGCTCGCATACGGGCGGCCGCGTAACGGTCCGCCTCCTTCTCCTGTTCGGGCTGTCGGCCGAAGCTGTGCCGGTGAACATGGTGGCCGATTTCGTGATACAGGGTTTTCTCGACGCCGAAGCGCACAAGCCGCTCCAATATCCTGCCGCCGAAGACCGGTTCTTCCCAGATAACCGTGATCGTCGACAGGATTGGCATGTACTGGCCCGCGTAATCCGCTTCAGGCGGGCTTCTTACGACGTGGAGCCGCATGATGCCGGCCAGATCTTCTATCGGCACGCTGGCCAGCCAGAGGTCCAAATGGGCGAAAACGTCCTCAGATTCGTCGATCTCCCGCGACACCAGGACCCGCAGCCCGCGGATATCGTGGACCCAGAAGCCGCTCGAATCGTAGCGCCGGATGCTGTTCAGCACGCCCCGCAGGGACGGGTGGCAGCCGGCGTGGAGCAGCCGGTCGATGACATCCCGGGACCGTGCCTCATCGATATCATGCAGGAGAGTTACCAGGGCCGTCTGCATCCGCGTCGTGTCCGTTCGCGAGACTGTATTCCAGTCTGCCTGCATGATTCGTTGCTCCAGTTCCGGAACGACGGCATGGCCGACCTCGTACAGCGCCCTGTATCCGGCGTAGGTCTGGTCACCGGAACCGTGGGCGAGGCCGCGCATCATCTTGTCGAAGGCGGCCTTGATCGCTTCGGCATCCGGCGCTGCCCGGGCCTGCGAATCCAGGACCGGGAACAGCCTGCTCCCGTCCTTTCCGACCGTCTTCTCGAGGCCAAAGGTCGCCGCCCCAGCGGGTATGTCCGATTTTCGGTGGTCCATCGCTTCCGGCGCCGGACAGGCGTGTTCAAACCTTTAAGGGGCCTCGGCCGGGATCGCCCGCAGCGTGCGGCGGCCAGTATCGCAATGCGCGATTGCGGGAAGGTTAACGCAGGATCGCGGTTCTATGAGACCACAAGGTCGACGAAAACGCCGAGGGTCTAGGATGGCCGACGCAAAAAAAACCAGGCGCCCCCCACCCTGGCGCCTGGCGTGGCGTGACCGAATCCCTGCCCACGAGCTGGTCACGCCTGCAGATGAACTGAGGAGAAATTACGATGTCGTTCAGGCAGGCTTTGCGGCGGCTCCGATGCCGGTGTGCGAATGCGTATCCGTGGCTTTGGAATCGGCCATTTCGTCCTGCCGACACAGCTCGTCGATCAGCGCCTCGTTGTGCGACGCCTCGTGCTTGTAAAAATCGTTGTCGAGCGCATTCGCCATGCGTAACGAAGCAAAGAACATCTTCAGGAAGCGCATCGGAACCCCCGGATTTGCCCGTACTTCTGGTTGTAAAACGGAGGGGCGCGTAAATTATTCCTTAGTACTAAAAAAAACTTTATGACCTCGCTCTGCGGGCTGGTCCCGTGGAGCCGCGCACGACGAGTTCGGGCCTCAGCATGACGGTGCGGCTTTGCGATTTCCGTGCCGTCAGCTCTTCGAGCAGAATGCGGGCGGCTTCGGCGCCCATCTCGTAATGTTGGATGCGCAGCGTGGTCAGCGGCGGGTCGATCCGGTCGACCAGCGGCATGTCGTTGAAGCCGACCAGCGAGACATCGCGCGGCACGCGCAGACCCGCCTCGGACAGGCCGTCGAGGGCGCCGAGGGCGAGCTGGTCGTTGGCGGCGATCAGCGCCGTGAAGGCCGGCCCGCGGCGGAGCAGCGCGCGCATGACCTGATGGCCCGCAGGAATCGTATAGCCGTCCGCGAAGGCGATCTGATCCTCGTCCACCGGCAACACGTGGGCCTGCATCGCCGCGACGAATGCCTGATAGCGCGTCATCCCGGTATAGGTCGCCTGCGGCCCCGCCATATGGGCAATGCGCCGGTGCCCGAGCCGCGCCAGGTGATCGACCGCCGCCATGATGCCGGCCCTGTCGTCGTTGACCACGGCGCTGATCGCCCCCTCGTCGACCGCGCGGTTGATGAGGACGACCGGAATGTGCCGGTCGAGGCATTCGCGGACCGCGGGGTCGCCCCGGTACAGCGGCGTCGCCATGATCAGGCCGGCCACGAACCGCGCCTTCATCTTCTGCACGATGTCCCGCTCGTAGTCCTTGTCGCCGTCGGAATTGGCGATGATGGCGGTGTACCCCGCCTCGTCGAGGGTGTCCTGGATACCGCGGATGAACGGCGGGAAGACCGGGTTCATCAGGTCCGGTATCAGAATGCCGACGGTGCGCGACTGGCCGGTGCGCAGCGCCGCCGCCATCGAATTCGGAACGTAGCCGAGCTCGTCGGCCGCGGCGAGCACCCGATTGACCACCGCGGGGCCGATCAGGTTCCGGGTCTCGGGATTGAGCGCCCGCGATACCGTCGAGACGTGGACGCCGACATGTTCGGCCAGTTCCTTGATCGTCGTGGCCTTGCGGGCGGATGGTGGGGGCGTTTTCTCGACCATGGGCGCAACGTTCGCGGGTGGTTTCCGTGACTGTCGTGGAGACAATCCGCCCCGGCGGATCTCGCTCCGGCCGGCGCGTCGGCAGGCCGCCGGGCCGGACAAAGCGCTTGACTTGGCGCGCGCGCGGGCAGTAGGTTCAGCCTACCACGTGCAAACGATTGCGAAAAGGCTTTTCGCCGCTTCCGGCGGGCACCTTCGCAGCGGGTAGGTTCCGGCAAAACACGGGCACGCGCATTTTCACTTGCATGTCGTACAGGGAGGACAGGATGAATTTCAGACTCTTACCGGCCCTTGCGGCCGCGACGTTTGCTGTTTCGGCGTTGGCGGGCACCGCATGGGCGCAGCAGCCGATCAAGGTCGGGGCCTCGCTGCCGCTGACCGGCGGGTTTTCGGTGACCGGCGACAAGCACAAGGTCGGCTACGAGCTGTGCGTCAGCATGATCAACGAGAACGGCGGCATCCTCGGCCGCAAGCTCGAGCTGATCGTCAGCGACAACCGCTCGGACACGGAGACCGCGATCAGCCAGTACGAGCGCATGATCAACGTCGACAAGGTCGACGTGATCTTCGGCACGTTTTCCAGCAAGCTGACCTTCCCGGTCAGCGCGATCACCGAGCGCTACGGCATGGTCAACCCGATTCCCTCGGGCGGGGCGCTGCGCATCTACAGCATCGGCCACAAGAACCTGTTCTATTTCCAGCAGAACGCGGCCGAGCATATCGGCGAGTCGGTGGAGCGCATGCTCAAGGACCTGGTCGGCACGGCGAACATGCCGAAGACCGTCGCCATTGTGCGCGCCGACGACTTCTTCGCCAACGGCATCGCCGCCGGCCTGCTCGGCGAGGAGGTCACGCTGCCGGGCAGCGGCAAGGTCGTGGCCAACCTTGCGCCGGGCAACTTCGCCGATCTCGGCATGAAGGTCGTGCTGAACGAGAAATGGCCGGAGGAGGGTTTCTCGGACTGGGTGACACTGGCCAACTCGATCAAGCGCAGCGACGCCGAGTTCCTGGTCGGACTGACCGCGTCGGCGGAGGAGGCGGTGCAGTTGACCCGCGCCCTGCAGACGCTCAAGTACCAGCCCAAGGCGATCTTCATGAGCCAGGGCACGCAGAACGAATATCAGGAGGCCGTCGGCAAGGCCTCCGACGGCGTCATCATCCATTCGAGCTGGCATCCGGCCGCCGACTGGAAGGGACTTCTGTCCGGCAAGCCGTTCGGGAACAAGGACTTCATCGCCGCCTTCAAGGCCAAATACGGCGCCGAGCCGGACGAGGACGGAGCGATTCCGTTCGCCCTGTGCCAGGGCATGGAGCAGGCGATCCGCGGCGCCGGCACGACCGACAATGGCAAGCTCGCCGACTGGCTGCATGCCCGTACGGCGGCCGAACCGGTGCGCACGATCCTCGGCCCGTTCCACTGGGACAAGCGTGGCCTGCCGATCGACCGGCCGCATCTGATGACCCAGTGGCAGGGCGGCGAGCTCAAATTCATCTATCCGACGGATGAGTTCGAGGGCACGGTGCCGATCCTCTACCCGAAGCCGCAGTGGTGAGTCGGTAATCGGGGCGCCGCGGTCTTTGGCGAATTGCGGCGCGCCGGCCCGCCGGCCGGCGGTCTGGAATCGTTTCCGGTTGCATTTGGGTTGAGGGCATGTTCGAAGTTCGCCGGCTGTGCAAATCCTTTGGCGGCATCCATGCCGTGGACGACTGCTCGTTCACGGTGGCGGAGGGCTCGATCACGGCGCTGATCGGCCCCAACGGCGCCGGCAAGACGACCGTCTTCAACCTGATCAGCGGCACGCTGGAAGCCGATTCCGGCGAGGTGTGGCTGCGCGGCGAGCGGATCGACGCGCTGCCCCCGCACCAGATCACACGGCGCGGGCTGAGCCGGACCTTCCAGATCACGCGCACGCTGGAGGACCTGACGGTGCTGGAGAACCTCGTCGTGCAGGCCCGCGTCGACGGCCTCGCCGGCCTGTTCCGCCGGGCCATCGGCCGCGCCGAGGAGGCGCGCGCGATGGACCTGCTCGACTTCGTCGGCATCACGCATCTTGCGCACGAGGAGGCGCGCAACCTGTCGTTCGGCCAGAAGAAGCTGATGGATTTCGTCGCGCTCCTGATGTCGGAGCCGAAGATCATCCTGCTCGACGAGCCGGCCGGCGGCGTCAACCCGGCACTCCTCGAGGCAATCGTCGGGCACATCCAGGAGCTCAACAGCCAGGGCCTGACGGTGCTGATCGTCGAGCACAACATGGATCTGGTGATGAGCCTTAGCCACAAGGTCGTCGTGATGGCGTACGGCTCGGTCATCGCCGAGGGTGAGCCGCAGGCCATCCAGGCCGACCCGCGGGTGCTCGATGCCTATCTCGGCGGGGAGGCCGGCCATGCCTGACGCGGCGGCGCTCCTCGAGGTGCGCGATGTGGTCGCCGGCTACGGGCGTGGGCCGGCGATCCTGAACGGCGCGGAAATGACCGTCGAGGAAGGTCGGACCCATTGCATCATCGGCCCGAACGGCGCGGGCAAGTCGACCCTGCTGAAGGTTGTGGCGGGCCTGCTGCCGGCGCGCGCCGGCAGCGTTAACTTCGACGGCCACGCGATCACCGGGCTGCGGCCGGACCAGGTGCTGCGCCGCGGCATCTGTCTCGTCCCCCAGGAGCGTGCGCTGTTCCCGGACATGAGCGTGCGCGAGAACCTGCGCATGGGCGGCTATATCCTCGCCGACAAGGCCGAGCTGGACTCGCGCATCGACGAGGTGCTGGAAGCGTTCCCGATCCTGCGCGAGCGCAGCGGCCAGCGCGCCAAGTCGCTGTCCGGCGGCGAACAGCAGATGCTCACCATGGGGCGAACCCTGGTGCTGCGCCCGCGCATCGTGATGCTCGACGAACCGTCGCTCGGCCTCGCGCCGCGGGTCGTCCGGCAGGTCTTCGACATCATCCGGCTGCTCAAGGACAAGGGGATTACCGTCATCATCGTCGAGCAGAACGCCGTCGTCGGCCTGTCCAACGCCGATCTCGGCTGCGTGCTCGACCTCGGCAAGACCTTGTTCGAGGGGCCGGCGGACGGGATCCTTCAGGATCCGCGGATCCGCGAGCTCTACCTCGGCAAGCGCGCCGGCGCGGCATGACGGCGGGGGTGCGATGACCGATATCCTGCAGATCCTGCTGATCGGCGCCGCGCTGGGCGGCGTGTACGCCCTGATGGCCTCGGGGCTGACGCTGATCTTCGGGGTCATGAAGATCATCAATCTCGCCCATCCGATCTTCATCATCATCGGTGCCTATGTCAGCTACTGGCTGTTCCAGCTGATCGGCCTCGACCCGATCCTGTCGATGCCGATCGCCGCGGTCGTGCTGTTCTGCCTCGGCATCATCGTCTACAAGCTGATCTTCGAGCGCGAGGCGAGCAGCGCGAAATACTCGGAGATGACGGTGCTGCTGACCTTCGCCGTGGCGCTGTCGTTCGACGGTCTGCTCGGCGTCGCCTTCGGCAACATCCACCGCATCACCTCGCCGGCCTATGCCGTCGAGGCCATCCTCATCGGCGACCTGTTCCTGCCCAAGGGCCAGTTCTATGCCGGCGTCATCAGCATCGGCCTGATCGGCGCCCTGGTCGCGTTCCTCAAATACACGCGCTTCGGCTACGCCATCCGGGCGACGACCCAGAACCGTGACGCGGCGCAGCTACTCGGCGTCAATGTCGGCCTCGTGTCGACCGTAACCTTCGGCATCGGCATCGGCCTCGCCGGCGCCTCGGGCGCGCTGATCAGCTTCATCTTCAGCTTCTTCCCGGCGCGCCATTGGGAGTGGATCGCGCTGCTCATGTCGCTGATCGTGCTCGGCGGCATGGGACGCCTTATGGGCGCCGTGGTCGGCGCCTTCCTGCTGGCCATCGTGTCCGCCTTCGTCGGCTCCTATTTCGGCTCGACCTGGTCGATGATGACGTTCTTCCTGGCGCTGTTCCTGATCCTGCTGGTGCGCCCGCAGGGCCTGTTCGGCGCGAAGATGGAGTAGGCCCGGCATGGACCAGCAGCGCAGCATCGAATCCGTCCTCGCCGAGCGCTCCGCCTACAAGGCCGGGCTCGCCGGCGCGCGCCGCGGCGGCGGTTCGCGCGTCGCGCTGCTCGCGGTGTTCGGCGTCCTCCTTGCCTTCCCGCTGGTGCAGCTGACCGGCGGCAACTGGAACTATCCGCTTCACCTGATGCTGTACTGCTTCATGTACATCGCCATGACCTCGGGCTGGAATATCCTCGGCGGTTTTGCCGGCTACATCTCGATCGGGCACAACGTGTTCTTCTGCGTCGGCGGCTATTTCTCGGGCATGCTGCTGGCCAGTTACGGCATCCCGTCCTTCGTGACCGCGCCGTTCGCCGGCGTTGCGGCCATGGCCGTCGGCTTCTGCATCGGGCTCATCACGTTGCGCGTGCGTGGGCCGGCCTTCATCATCTCGTCGATCGCGCTCCTGATGGTGGCGCGCATCCTGTTCGACAACTGGGATTTCGTCGGCGGCTCCAACGGCATCAGTCTGCCGCGCATGGAGCTGCCGGTGCAGTACGTAAAGATCCCCTATTACTATGCGATGCTGGCGATCGCGGTGGCCGCGGTGCTGGCCTCCTACGCGATCCGGCACTCGAAGTTCGGGCTGGGCTTGCGGGCGATCTCGCAGGACGAGATCAAGGCCGAGAGCGCCGGTATCGACACGCGCTTTTACAAGATCCTGGCCTTCGCCATCAGCGCCTTCTTCGTCGGCATGGCGGGCGCCATCTGGGGCGACTACATGACCTATCTGCGGCCCAACATCTTCCTGATCATCCTGGTCGCCGCGAACATGGTGCTGATGTGCATCCTCGGCGGCAAGGGCACGGTGGCGGGCCCGGTCGTCGGGACCGTGCTGCTGGTCGCCTTCAACGAGTTCTTCGTCGCCCAGTTCGGCGCCAGCCAGATCAACATCCTCGGCACCGGCATCGTCATGATCCTGGCGCTGATGTTCTTCCCCAATGGGATCGTCGGCACGTTGCGCCGCATGGGGCGGCTGCCGCGCATCCTCGACTGGGACTGAGGCCCGCAAGGTCATGAGCATGGAACACACCTTCAAAACACGAGATGGAGAGCGATGACAGATTTCGATCCCAAACGGCACAGACTCGGCTGGATCGGCGCCGGCCGCATGGGCTACCCGATGGCCGAGCGCCTGGCCAAGGCCGGCTGCGATATCGCCGTCTACAACCGCACCCGGTCGAAGGCCGAGCCGCTCGAGGCGGCGGGCGCGACGATCGTCGATTCGCCGGCCGACCTTGCCGACCGCGACATCGTGTTCACGATGGTGGCGACCTCCGACGACCTCCTGGAGGTGATCTCGGGGCCGACCGGCGTGCTCTCGGGGTCCGGTGGACCGCCGAAGATCTTCATCGACTGCACCAGCGTCTCCGAAGAGGCCTCGGCCCAGGCGCGCGAAGACGTCGGCAAGGTCGGCGCGGCGTTCCTGGCCGCGCCGGTCAGCGGCAACGGCAAGGTGGTCAAGGCCGGCAAGCTCAGCATCGTCGCCTCCGGGCCGAAGGAGACCTACGACGAGGCGGTCGGCTATCTGGAGCGGCTGGGGCGCGGCGTCAGCTATGTCGGCGAAGGCGAGCTGGCCCGCTTCTGTAAGATCTGCCACAACGTCTTCCTCGGCGTCGTCATCCAGTCGCTGGTCGAGATCACGGTGCTGGCCGAGAAGGCCGGCGTGCCGCGCCACGCGCTGCTCGAGTTCATCAACAAGAGCGTCATGGGCTCGATGTTCACCCAGTACAAGTCGCCGGCCCTGGTCAACCTCGACTACACGACGACCTTCACGCCGCCGCTGCTGCGCAAGGACATGGATCTCGGCCTCGCCGCGGCGCGCAAGTTCGAGGTGCCGATGCCGGTCGCCTCCGCGACGCGCGAGATCATCCAAGCGCTGATCGGCAACGGGTTTACCGACACCGACTTCGCGACCCTGCTGGAGCTGCAGGCGCGGGCCTCGGGGCTCGAGCTCAAATCCGAGAACGTGGCCGTGCCGACCGGGCTCGAGGACTGACCGGCTCGGAGGCAGGTTGGAGACCCATGCACGCAAACCAAGATCGTCATTGCGAGGCGGCCGAAGGCCGACGTGGCAATCCAGAACGCCGCGCAAAACGCGCTCTTTTCTGGATCGCCGCGGCTGCTTCGCAGCCTCGCGATGACGCATTCCATTGCCGCGCAAAGGTGTCCGGGATGATGAGCGTTTCATGACGCTGGAGCTGTACAACGCGGCACAGTCGACCTGCAGCCAGAAGGTGCGGCTGGTCCTGCACGAGAAGGGGCTCGACTTCGTCGACCATCGGCTGCGCCTGTTCGCCGGCGACCAGCTGACCGAAGAGTACCTTGCGATCAACCCCAACGGCGTCGTCCCGGCGCTGGTCCACGACGGCGCGGTGATCATCGAATCCTCGGTGATCGTCGAATATCTCGACGAGGTGTTCCCGGAACTTTCGTTCACGCCGGTTGACCCGGCCGGACGCGCGCGCATGCGGGCCTGGCTGCGCTTCATCGACGAGGTGCCGACCCCGGCGGTGCGCTACCCGTCCTACAACCAGGGCTTCGCGAAGCATTTCCGCGACATGGACCCGGCCGAGTTCGAGCGCATCGCCGCGGCCAAGCCTCTGCGCAAGCATTTCTTCCGCAAGTTCGCCCGCACCGGCTTCGACCGGCAGACGCTGGACGAGGCGGAGGAGCGCATCGCGCTCACCGCATCGCGCATGGACACGACGCTGCAGCAGGGGGCATGGCTCTGCGGGGCGCGGATCACCCTGGCCGATTTCTGCATGCTGCCGCTGGTGGATCGTGCCGACGACCTCGGCCTCGGGGCCTTGTGGGCCGACCGCCCGTCCGTTACCGACTGGTATGCGCGGATGCGGGCGCGGTCCTCCTATGCGCGGGCGTTCTATTTCGGGGCGCGGCTGTCGGAGCAGTACGAGGGCATCGGCGGCAAGCCGAAGGCGGCGGCGCCGGACGCCGCCCGCACCACGGGAACATGAGCACGGGAGGCCGGACATGGCACGGGACAAGCTGATCGACATCGTCATCGCCAAATGGGCCGGCCGGTTCGTCATCAACGGCGTGCCGCTGTCGGACTTCCAGGAGGTGACCGGGAGCCTTGACCGCTGGGACGACTGGTGCCGGGCCTGGTCGGCACGCGCCGCCGAGCACGAGGACGCCGGCCGCAAGGCGCTGGCCGAGGGGCATGGCATCAGCGCCGGCGAGCATCTGCAGCGCGCCGCCGTGCTGTACCACTTCGCCAAGTTCCTGTTCGTCAAGGACATGGACCAGCTGAAGGCGGCGCATGCCAAGGCGGTCGAGTGCCATACAATGGCGCTGCCGCATCTCGACCCGCCCGGCGAGCGCGTCGAGATCCCCTACGAGGGCAAGGCGCTGTACGGCGTCCTGCGCAAGCCGCGCGGCGTCGAGCGGCCGCCGGTGGTGATCATGTGTTGCGGCCTCGATTCGGCGAAGGAGGAGCTCGGCACCAACGAGGCGCCGTTCCTGCGCCGCGGCATGGCGACGCTGGCCTTCGACGGGCCCGGCCAGGGCGAGGGCGAGTACGAGTTCGCGATCCGCGGCGACTACGAGGTGGCGGTGACCGCCGTCGTCGACTTCGTTACGACCCGGGCCGACATCGATGCCGGGCGCATCGGCCTATGGGGAGTCAGCCTCGGAGGCTACTACGCGCCGCGCGCCGCCGCCTTCGAGAAGCGCATCAAGGCCTGCATCGGCCTGTCCGGCCCCTACAACCGGCACGACGGCTGGGCCAACTCGACGCCGCTGACCAAGGCCGCCTTCATGCAGCGTTCGGGCGCGACGACGATGGAAGAGGCGGAGGAGGCCTCGAAACAGCTGTCGATGGAGGGCGTCGCGTCGAAGATCACCTGCCCGCTGTTCCTGGTCACCGGCGATGACGATTCCATCGTGCCGCCCGAATCGACGGCGCGCATCGCTGAGGAGGCCTCGGGGCCGACCCAGTTCCTGGTGGTCCCGCGCGGCGGCCACAACGCCAACAACCGACGCCACTGCTACGATTCGCTGACGGCGGACTGGATGGCCGGGCATCTGGGGGCGAGGCCGGGATGAGGGGCCTTCGCGGCGCCGCGATCAGGGGTATAATGGACGAAACCGGGAGGACCGAGACATGAGCGACAAGGCGAAGCTGAGCGAACCGACGATCATCCGGCCGGAGGACATCGATCCCCGCTACAACTGGGACCGCGCCATCCCGGCGCCGGGCAACAGCGCCGTCGACTTCGAGGAGCGGGTGAACTTCCGGCGCCTGCACAACTACCGGCTCGGGCGCACGCGCCAGGCGATGCAGAACTCCGAACTCGGCGCCCTGCTGTGCTTCGACAACAACAACATCCGCTACATCTCCAGCACCACGATCGGCGAATGGTCGCGCGACAAGATCGCCCGCTACTGCCTCCTGGCCGGCGACATGGAGCCGCATGTCTGGGACTTCGGCTCGGCCGCGGCGCACCACCGGCTGCACGCGCCGTGGCTGCCGCAGAGCTGCTGCCATGCCGGCATGCTCGGCCTGCGCGGCACGGTGCCGCCCTCGGCCGGGCTGATGGAAAAGGCGGCGAAGGAGATCAAGGCGATGCTGGTCGAGGCCGGGGTCGCCGACCAGCCGATCGGCGTCGACATCGTCGAGCCGCCGATGATGTTCGAGCTGCAGAAGCAGAACCTCGAGGTGCGCGACGGCCAGCAGGTCATGCTGGATGCCCGCGAGATCAAGAGCATGGACGAGATCATGCTGCTGAACGTCGCCGCCTCGATGGTCGACGGCACCTATCACATGATGTTCGAGGAGATGAAGCCGGGCGTGCGCGAATCCGACCTCGTCGCCAAGGCCAACAAGATGCTCTACGAGATGGGCTCGGACGACGTCGAGGCGATCAACGCCGTGTCGGGCGAGCGCTGCAGCCCGCATCCGCACAACTTCACCGACCGCGTGCTGCGCCCCGGCGACCAGGCCTTCTTCGACATCATCCAGGCCTATATGGGCTACCGGACCTGCTATTACCGCACCTTCAACATCGGCAAGGCGACCGCCGCCCAGCAGGACGCCTACAAGAAGGCGCGCGAGTGGATCGACGCCTCGATCGCGATGATCCGGCCGGGCGTCGGCACCGACCAGGTCGCCGCCGTCTGGCCCAAGGCCGAGGAGTTCGGCTTCGCCGACGAGATGGAGGCGTTCGCGCTGCAGTTCGGGCACGGGCTCGGCGTCGCCCTGCACGAGCGGCCGATCATCTCGCGCCTGGTGTCCTTCGACGATCCGATGGAGATCAAGGAGGGCATGGTGTTCGCGCTCGAGACCTACTGCCCGGCGACCGACGGCATGTCGGCGGCGCGCATCGAGGAAGAGGTCGTGGTCACCAGTGACGGCTGCCAGGTGATCACCCTGTTCCCGGCCCAGGAGCTGCCGATCGCCAACCCGTATTGAGCTTCGGGGGCGCGCGGCGCCCGGGAGGACGGCATGCCGCTCGAGCGGATCAACCCCGACGACACCTACCGGCCGAACCGCGGCCTCTATACGCAGGTGATCAAGGCGACCGGCGCGACCCAGGTGCATGTCGCCGGCACTGTGCCGTTCGATAAGCAGGGCAGCGTCGTCGGAATCGGCGACATGGCGGCGCAGGTGCGCACCGTGCTCGACAATATCGAAAAGTCGCTGGCCGCCGCCGGGGCGCGGCCGGCGGACGTGGTGCGCATCTGCGTCTATGCCGTCGACCTCGACCGCTACCTCGCGGACGGCACGCCGGAGCTGCTGCGCTTCTTCGGCGATGCGAAACCGGTCTCGACGACCCTCGAAGTCCGTCGGCTCGTCCATCCGGACTGGCTGGTCGAGATCGAGGCGACGGCGATCATCGACTGATCGGGCCGCCACGGCGGGTCCAACGAAACAGGGAGACGAAACACATGTCCGCAAGCGGCAAGGTCATCATCACCTGCGCGATCACCGGCTCGATCCATACGCCGACGATGTCGCCGCACCTGCCGGTGACGCCCGACGAGATCGCATCGGAAGCGATCGCCGCGGCCGAGGCCGGCGCCGCGATCCTCCATCTGCACGCGCGCGATCCGGACACCGGCAAGCCGGACCAGACGCCGGAGGCGTTCGCCCGCTTCCTGCCGCGCATCAAGCAGGGCACCGATGCCGCCGTCAACATCACAACCGGCGGCAGCCCCTACATGCGGGTCGAGGAGCGCGTGCTGCCGGCGGCGCAATTCAAGCCCGAGGTCGCCTCGCTCAACATGGGCTCGATCAATTTCGGGCTCTACCCGCTCCTCAACAAGTACACGGAGTTCAAGCACGAGTGGGAGCGCCAGCACCTCGAGGCGACGCGCGACCTCGTGTTCCGCAACAGCTTCAAGGACATCGAGTACATCCTCGAGACCTGCTACGAGAACAACACGCGCTTCGAGTTCGAGTGCTACGACATCGCGCATCTCTACAACCTGAAGCACTTCGCCGACCGCGGCCTCGTCAAGCCGCCCTATTTCATCCAGTCGGTGTTCGGCATCCTCGGCGGCATCGGCACCCACCCCGAGGACGTCATCCACATGAAGCGCACGGCGGACAGGCTGTTCGGCGGCGACTACCGCTGGTCGGTGCTCGGCGCCGGCGCAAGCCAGCTGCGCATCGCAGCCCAGGCCGCGGCGATGGGCGGCAACATCCGCGTCGGGCTGGAGGACAGCCTGTGGGCCGGCCGCGGCCGCCTTGCGGAATCGAACGCCGAGCAGGTGCGCATGGCGCGCAGCATCATAGAGGGCCTCGGCATGGCGGTCGCGACGCCCGACGAGGCGAGGGAGATCCTGGAGCTCAAGGGCGGGGACCAGGTGGCGTTTTGAGCTCTACCCCTTCGCCGGCGGCGGGCCGCCGAAGCCCCGGCCGGTGAGCAGGTTCCTCGCCGTCCGGTACGCGACCAGGGCGACGATGGCGGTG
>CAYFYY010000006.1:70140-87573 GCA_964347475.1 uncultured Flavobacteriales bacterium | reverse complement strand
CCCTGTCGTGCGTCGCCCTCGGCACCGGACGGTGCCTGGAGGAGATGAAGACGCTCAAGGACGTGCTGCTGGAGTGACCGGTGGCCCGGCGGGTGAGCCGGCTGCCGCAGGCGCCGGCTTATCGCCGCACTGCGCTCGGCATACAGACTTCTGCACGGATCGGGCGAGCGGCCTTCTCATCCCCCTCCCCAACCCCTTCCCCCATGGACGGATGGAGCAGTCGGCCGGTCGCCGCCGCGAGGGAGAGGGGCCATATAGGCGCTTGCCGGACGATCGTGCCCCTCTCCCTTGCGCCGAGGGCTGCGAGGATGCGCGGTCGCGCCATGGCGGGAGGGGATGGGGAGGGGGCGGCCGGAGGGGCGAAGCTACAAAAGGAAACCCAAGCACGGCTCACCAGCATGCGGTCACGCATGGGTGGCCGATGCCAATGTGCCGGATCTCGCCGTTACCCGTGGGACGCCACCTGCAGCTTGCCGGTCACGCCGTGCTTGTCGAGCAGCCCGGCGACGAAGCCGCTCTCCTTGGCCTCGGCGGTGAACCGCTCGACGAAGGCGTGCAGCGACGTGCACGCCGGCTTGGTCCCGATGGCCTGGCGCACCGAGGTGTAGCGCCCCTCGAGGACGCGCGATCCGGGCAGGGCCCGGGCGTTCTCCTGCAGCGCCGGCGCCAGGCCGGCCAGGGCATCCAGCTTTTCCGTCACGAACAGCTCGAAGGCACCGGCCAGACCCTTGCCGCGCACCAGCTCCGCATGCTGCAGCGTGCGGCTGAGATACAGGTCGTAGGCGGCGCGCTCCGACACCGCGATCCGCACGCCCGGACGGTCGACGTCGGCGATCGACTGCAGCGGCGAGCCGGGCGGGACGAGGTAGGTCGCCTCGATCTCGACATAGGCCTCGCAGAAGGCGATCTGCTCGGCCCGCTTCGGCTCCACCGCGATCAGGCCGATGTCCCATTCGTCGCGCGCCACCGCATCGGCAAGCTCGCCGGGCGTCGCGTAGGTCACGTAGGACACGTTCACACCGAGGCGCCTGGCGATCTCCGCCGCCAAATCCGGGGCGACGCCCTGCGGCTCGCCCGCCGGACCGGTTCCCGTGACCAGCAGGATGTTGCCGAGGTTGATGCCGACGCGCAGCGTGCCGGGCAGGGTGAGTTCGGATCGTGCGGCTTCGATCATGGGCGGTCTCCTGGCGCGAACGAGCGGCGGGCGGTGGGGGACGATGCGCGATCCGCCACCGGAAATCAATGCTTCGGTTAGGCGCCGCGGCGCCGCTGACCGTGCGGTCGGGTGTGATCCGGTCGGTGGGTTCGTTGCGTAGCAACATGGGTGGGCCGTCCCGGACTGCCTCTGCCGGCGCACCTCGCCGGCAAGAGGAGGGCCGGCCTGCAACACAGGAGGGGGTATTGATGAGGAAAGCCGCCCGGGGGCAGCGCCCGCAATGACGACATCCGGCCCAGACAGAGTAAGGCACCTGATCCTCGTGCTCGGCGACCAGCTGACCGAAGATGCGGCGCCGTTCGATGATTTCGACCGGCATCGCGACGCCGTGCTGATGCTCGAGGTGGCCGAGGAAGCCACATATATCCGGCAGCACAAGATCCGGCTGGTCCTGTTCTTCTCGGCGATGCGTCATTTCGCTTCGGATCTGGAGGCCAAAGGCTACCGCGTTCAATACGTGCGGCTGGACGATCCGGCCAACCGCGGAAGCTTAGCGGCGGAGATCGAGCGCTGGGCGAACGAGATCCACCCGCAGAAGCTGATCGTCGCCAAGCCGGGAGATTATCGGGTCGAGCGCATGCTCGATACGGCTGCGGTGAAATTGCGCTGTCCGCTCGAGATCCGGGACGACCGCCATTTCCTCTGCAGCCCGGCTGCGTTTCGCGCCCACGCGGCCGGGCGAAAGTCGCTGCTGCTGGAGACCTTCTACCGCGAGCAGCGGCGCCGGCATGGCGTTCTGATGGACGGCGACCAGCCGGTCGCCGGACGCTGGAACTTCGATAGGGACAACCGGGCGAGGTTCGGCCGGGATGGCCCGGGCCGCATCAAGGCGCCGCGATCCTTCCGGCCCGACGGGATCAGCCGCGAGGTCATCGCGATGGTGGAGCGCCGCTTTCCGGACAGCCCCGGACCGGCATCGGGGTTCGACTATCCCGTGACCCGCGATCAGGCACGGGCGGCGCTGCGCGACTTCATCGCGCACCGCCTGGCGGGTTTCGGCACCTACCAGGACGCCATGGTCAGCGGCGAGCCGTATCTCTATCACGCCCGCCTGTCCTGCGTCCTCAACCTGCACCTGCTCGATCCGCGCGACGCCATCGCGGCCGCGGTCGCGGCCTACGAGGCGGGGGACGCGCCGATCAATGCGGTCGAGGGCTTCGTCCGGCAGATCCTCGGCTGGCGCGAGTTCGTGCGCGGCGTCTACTGGCACAAGATGCCGGAATACGCCGCGCTGAACGCCCTCGACGCCGAGCTGCCCATGCCGGACTTCATGTGGACCGGCGAGACCGAGATGAACTGCGTGCGGCAGTGCGTCGGCCAGCTCGTCGCTCATGCCTACGCGCATCATATCCAGCGGCTGATGGTGCTGGGCCTCTACGCCATGCTGGTCGGCGTCAGGCCCTACGACGTCCATCGCTGGCACATGTCGATGTACGCCGACGCCGTCGACTGGGTGTCGCTGCCGAACGTCCTCGGGATGAGCCAGTATGGCGACGGCGGCATCGTCGGCAGCAAGCCCTATGCCGCCTCCGGCAACTACATCGACCGGATGAGCGATTACTGCGCCGGCTGTCGCTATGATCCACGCGCGGCGACCGGCGACGACGCCTGCCCCTTCACCACGCTGTACTGGGATTTCCTGTCGCGGAACCGAGAACGGTTCCGGGGAAATCGTCGGATGAGCCTGCAGCTGCGGAATCTCGAGCGAAAGGACAAGGGTGAGATGCGCAGCATCCGCGGGCAGGCGGAGGCCATAAGGTCCAGTCTTCCGGCAAATAGGTACCTTTGAGGGCGCGGAATGCACGACCCGAACCCTGCTTCGGGCGTCTCGGGACGCCATGCGGGCCTGCATGCAGAGCGGATGTCCCGTTGTCGGATGGCTATTGCCCGCGACCGGCGTGCACGCACAAGATAGAGAGATGCTGATCGACGATTTTTCACGCCCCGACCTCCTCTCAGCGCTGGGTACAAGATGGCGCGGCGTGAGCGACCGGGTCATGGGAGGGATTTCGCAGGCGATGCTGGCCCACGCGACTGTCGACGGCGTTGCCTGCCTGCGCCTGACCGGCGATGTGCGGCTCGAGAACGACGGCGGGTTCATCCAGGCCGCGCTGGACCTGACGACGTCGGGGGACACCATTGACGCGGCGGGCCACGCCGGCGTGCGGCTGGTCGCGCGCGGCAACGGCGAGCGATACTCGGTGCACCTGCGCACCCCGGACGCGATCCGTCCCTGGCAGTCCTATCGGGCGCATTTCTTCGCCGGACCGGACTGGCGGACGATCGATCTGCCGTTCGAGGCGTTCGAGCCCTACCGGCTGGACACGCCCCTGGACATCTCCCGCCTGCGCCGCATCGGCCTGGTCGCGATCGGACGCGCCTTTTGCGCAGACGTGAGCATCGCCCGGCTGAGCTTCTATCGCTAGCGACGGTGGCAACGCGCAGCTCAGAGCCGCCGCAATTCGTCGCGTCGCACGCGCACGGCGGCGGTATATACTCATAGCCCGAACCGCGCCGATCGCCTGCCGAGCGGCGCCCAAAGCAGTGCGATCGCAATCGTGAGTCCATACAGGGATCGTCTCATATTCGGACGAAGGGGAAGATCATCATGGATATCGAGGCCCTGACCGCTTTTTTCATGTGGTGCACGATCATCAACGTCGCGGTGTTTGCCTGGGCCGCCATCTGGTTCATGGTCGCGTCCGATTTCGTCTACCGCATGCAGACCCGCCTGTTCCCGCTGCCGCGCGAGACCTACAACGCGATCGTTTACGCATTCCTCGCGCTGCACAAGGTGCTGATCATCGTCTTCGGCTTCGTGCCGTGGATGGCCCTGCTGATCGTCGGCTAGCCGCGATCGCGATCAGTCCAGAACGCAGCGCCCGGCCCGGCAGGAGGCGGGCGGCGGCTCTGCGGGCACCTCGCCGGCGGCGCAGCGCAGATCGATGACCGTCGCGATGTAGGCGTAATAGGCCGCCGCCGCCTCCCGGTGGCGGCTATTCACCGCCGTCCAGCCGCACGGCACCGACACCGCGACGCAGACGTCATCGTCGCCGCATGCCGCCCAGGCGGCGCTGAACTTCGGCGTGTCGTCGAACAACAGGCCTTCGGCCACAAGGAGCGCGGTCGCGGCGGCCACGATCAGGGCCGCGATCGCAAGACCGATCAGCAGCGCGCGCGTCAATGTCCGTGTCCTCTCAGCGCGGCTTTGCCGAGCTGGCCGAGCAGCAGGGGGGCGAGGCTCATGCAAAGGACGACGGCCCAGCCGGCCCGATCGGGCGGTACGAGTTTCAGCACATCGGCGACCAGCGGAATGTGGACCGCGCCGAGCAGGAGCGCAGTGCACAGCGCCAGCGCGCCCCACACGAACGGGTTTGCGGTGACCTCGTTGGCGAGGATGGGCGAGCGCGCGCCGCGCATGTTGAAGACGTGCCAGAGCTGGGCGAAGGCGAGGGTGAGGAACGAGATCGTCACGGCTTCGCGCTCCGCCAGCAGCAGGATATCGCGCGCGATGGCCAGCGCGGCCAGTGTGGCGACCGTGACCAGGAGGCCGTAGCCGCCGATGAAGACCCAGTGGCGGCGTGCGAGGATCGGCTCCGCCGGGTCGCGCGGCGGCCGCGCCATCACCCCGGCCTCGCCCTCGCCGGCGGCGAGCGAAAAGGCGGGAAAGACGTCGGTGACGAGGTTCAGGAACAGGATCTGCAGCGGCAGGATCGGCAGCGGCAGGCCGGCCAGCACCGCGACCCCGACGACCAAGATCTCGCTGAGGTTGCACGACAGGAGGTAGACGACGAAGCGGCGGATGTTGTCGAAGATCACGCGGCCCTCGCGGACCGCCGCGACGATGGTCGGGAAGGCGTCGTCGGCCAGCACCATGTCGGCCGCCTCGCGCGCGACCTGGGTGCCGCGCAATCCCATGGCAACGCCGATATCCGCCTTCTTGAGCGACGGCGCGTCGTTGACGCCGTCGCCGGTCATGGCGACGATCTCGCCGCGCTGCTGGTACAGGGCGACGAGGTCGAGCTTCTGGGCCGGGCTCATGCGCGCCAGCACCGGCACCGCCGCCAGCCGCTCGCGCGCCGCCGCGTCGAGTTCCGACGGCGGGCGCAGCGCGCCGCCCTCGACCACCTCGCCGTCCGGCAGGCCGACCCGGCGGCCGATGGCGCGCGCCGTCGCCGCATGGTCGCCGGTCAGCATGACGACGCGGATGCCGGCGGCGAGGCAGTCGGCGATCGCCGCCGGCACGTCGGCGCGCGGCGGATCGAGCAGTCCGACGAGGCCGAGCAGCGTGAGCTCCGCATAGGGATCGGCCGTCGCATCCGCGGTCTCCTTCGACGCCAGCGCCAGCACCCGCTGGCCGTCCGCCGCCAGCCGTGCGGCTTCGTCGAGCCACCGCCCGCGGCCGGCCTCGTCGAGGATCTCGGTGCCGTTGCCGGGCGCGCGGACCAGCGTTGCGCGGGCGACGACCGCCTCCGGCGCGCCCTTGATCGCATGGATGAAACCGCCATTCCTGCGGTGCACCGTCGCCATCATCTTGGTGTCGGGATCGAACGCCTCCTCGCGCACCTCGGGCCGCGTCGCGAGCAGCGCCTCCCGCTCGATCCCGGCCGCGGCGCCGGCGCGCAGCAGCGCGATCTCGGTGGGATCGCCGGTCGCGGTCTCCGCGCCGTTGCCGGCCGTCGACAGCGTGGCGTCGTTGCACAGCACGGCGACGGTCAGCGCCTCGACGACCTCCGGCGACGCCGCCGCGCCCGGCTCCCAGGCGCCCGACGGCAGCACGAGGCGCGCCACCGCCATGCGGTTCTCGGTCAGCGTGCCGGTCTTGTCGGCGACGATCACCGTGGTCGCGCCCAAAGTCTCGACCGCGCCGAGGCGCTCGACCAGCGCGTTCTTGCGCGCCATACGCCACATGCCGCGGGCCAGCGCCAGGGTGGCGACGATCGGCAGGCCCTCGGGGATCGCGGCGACCGCGAGCGCGACGCCGGCTTCCAGCATCAGGAGCGGCGGCGCCCCGGAGGCGAAGCCGAAGCCGCCGATCACGGTCACCACGCCGAGGGTCAGCCAGATCAGCTGGCCGCCGAGCCGCGCCAGCCGCCGTTCCAGCGGCGACTGCTCGGGCTCGGCCTCGGCGGCGAGGTCGGCGATGCGCCCGAGCTCGGTTTCCATGCCGGTGGCCAGCACCACCGCCTCGCCGCTGCCGCGCGTGATCACCGTGCCCTTGAACAGCAGCGGGGTGCGCTCGGCGAGCGGTGCCGCGGCGGCGACCGGCGCCGGATCCTTGGCCACCGGCGTCGACTCGCCGGTCAGCAGCGATTCGTCCGCCTGCACCCGGGACGCCGCGATCAGCCGCAGATCGGCGGTGACGATATCGCCGCCCTCGACGATGACGATGTCGCCGGGCACCAGGCTCTCGGCCGGCACCGCGCGCACCGCGCCGTCACGGCGCAGCGTCGTCGCGACCCGGGCGACCTGGCGCAGCGCCTCGACCGAGCGCACCGCCTTCAGCTCGGTAAAGAAGCCGATCGCCGTGTTGAGGGCGAGGACGATGAGGATGGCCACGCCCTCCTCGATGTCGCCGAGCAGCAGCGGCAGCGCCGCCGCCGCCGCCAGCAGCCACACCACCATGCTCTCGAACTGGTTGAGGAGGATGCGCCAGGGGCTGGCCGGCCGCCGGTGGCGCAGCAGGTTGGGGCCGTAGCGGCGGCGCCGCCGCGCCGCCTCGGCCTCGCTCAGCCCCTGTCCGGGATCGCTGTCGAGCGCCGCCAGCACCGCCGCGGCGTCCTGCGCATGCGGCGCCGTCCCAGTGTCGAGCCCGGCGCGTGCCGGCCCTGACTCGGCCCGTGCTTCCGGCTGCGCCACGCCGCCCCCCTTGAATGGCTGATCACATCCGGGGCGGGTTATAGCATGCGATCGCGGGGGAGGGGACCAGGTCGACCGGCCCGATCTCACGGTCTCGGCGTCAGCCCTTCAATTCCTCCCGATGCGCTTCAACGAAATCCATCATGCTATTGAAAACAAATTTATATTTCGGCATGTCGCCGGGGTGCATCGTGGCGCCGAACCCGTTCTGGTCATATCGCCGGTAGATCCAGCAGTTGGCCAGTCCGAAGCGGTTGGCCGGGGCATGGTCGTGGAACATGCTTTCCGCCGTGTGCAGGATCTCGTGCTTTTCGATGCCCCGGCGCGCGAGGTTCGCCAGCATGTATTCGAAATTGCGCGGCGACGGCTTGTAGGAGCCGATGTCCTCGGCCGTGTAGACCGCATCGAACGCCACCCCGAGTTTCTCGTTGCTGTGGGCGAAGCTCTCGTTGTCGACGTTGGACAGAACGACCAGCTTGTAGTGGTCCTTCAGGTACGCGAGCGCGGCCGCGCTGTCGGCGAAGGCGGGCCAGTCGCGCACCGACCGGCCGTAGGCGAGGCACTCGTCCCAGCTGGCCGGCACGCCCCATTCCTCGGCCAGGCGCCGGTAGACCACGGCGAGCAGCCGCGCATAAAGCTTGTCCGGCGTCTGGCGCTGCGTCTCCGACTCGTAATAGGCATGGGCCTCGAGGATCTCGTTGCGCGACAGCGCCCGCCCGGCCCTCTCGGTCAGCGGTTTGAGACCTTCGATCATGCCGCTCTCCCAGTCGATCAGCGTGCCGTAGACATCGAAGGTAAGGGCTTTGAAATCGCCGAGGCGCATGGCGGATCTCCCCGAAGTGAACGAGATTGCAGGGGACCCACGATACCGCCGTGCCGCCGGGACGCAAGGCCGCATTGCTGCCTGTCAGCGCGGCGACGATCCGCACCGCCGGCCCGCAATCCGGCGCTGCAGTCGGTGCCGGGCGATCGTCTCGAATTGGCGATCCGGCGCAAAGGCAGGCTCGCGTATCGCCGTTACGCCTCAGTCACCGTCGGCCGATGGCGCCGGACCTCCTCGGGCCGCTCGAGAACCGCGCTCACGACGCGCAGGACGTCTTCGCGAAGGAACGGCTTGGTCAGGACACTGCTGGCACCGAAGCGCGTGGCATATTCAAGGTAGTCCATATTGCCGTCGCCACCGCCACCCGAGATTGCGACGATCTTGACCTCGGGCCTTTTCTGCCTGAGTTCGGCGATCGTCTCGAGCCCCTCCTTCTCGGGCATGAAGATGTCGGTTACCACCAGGTCGACCTCGTGCTCGTCGAAGACGTGGAGAGCCTCGACGCCGTTGCCCGCCTCGATGGTCTCGTAGCCGGCATCCTCGAGCATGTTGCAGAGAGTCTCGCGGACCAGCTCCTCGTCGTCCACGACCAGAATACGCGTCATTTTCAAGCTCCTCGCAATCCCGGTCCTACGCGGCGGATTCGTCGAGAACCTGGCGGACCTTCTTTGCCAGGGCCTCCTGCAGGTACGGCTTGCTGATCCATTCGATCGGCTGGTCGGAGGAAGCGCCGCGGAACCCGAGCTTTTCGGAATATCCCGACGTGCAGAGCACCTTGATGTCCGGGTTGCGGCGGGCGGCTTCGCGGGCCAGCTCGAGGCCGCTCATGCCCTTCGGCATGACGACGTCGGTAAACAGCAGGTCGACCTGGTCATGCTCCTGCAGCAGCTCGAGCGCCGCCGGCCCGTCGGCCGCCGACAGCACGCGGTACCCCAGGTCCTCGAGGAGCGCCATGGCGGTCTCGCGCACGTCGGTATCGTCCTCGACAACGAGGACGGTTTCCGCACCCCGGGGATACGACGTGTGGTCCGCCGAGACCGCCGGGACGACGGTGGCCCTGGTGTCGGTGACCGGCAGGTAGAGCGTAACACAGGTGCCTTGCCCCTCTTCGCTGTAGAGCGACAGATGCCCGCCCAGCTGCTTCATGAGACCATAGATCGTGCTCAGGCCGAGGCCGGTGCCCTGCCCGACCTCCTTGGTGGTGAAGAAGGGCTCGAAAACGCGCTTCTGAACGTGCGGCGGGATGCCGACTCCGGTGTCGGTCACGCAGAGCGCGACGTAGGCGCTTGGCCTGACGTCCGGGAGCCGGTCGGCGTGGCGCGCATCGATCTCGAAGTTCGTGGCGTCGATGATGAGGCGGCCGCCGTCGGGCATGGCGTCCCGGGCATTGATGGCGAGGTTGAGGATCGCGTTTTCGAGCTGTGCGGGGTCGGCCCAGATCGGCGGCAGATCCCGTCCGATTCGGACCTCCAGCTCGATCCTCTCCGTCACGGTGGACTGCAGCAGCCCGTCCATCCCGGCGAGCATGTCGCCGAGGTCGATGAACTCCGGTTCGAGGTGCTGCTGGCGCGAAAAGGCAAGCAGACGGTGGGTCAGGTCCGCCGCCCGCGAGGCCGCCTTGAAGGCGGTGTCGAGCGGTCGCTTCGCCTTGGCGCTGTCCTTGACGTGATCGCCCAGCATCTGAAGATTCCCGATGACGGCAGCCAGCATGTTGTTGAAATCGTGAGCAATGCCGCCGGTCAGCTGTCCGACCGCCTCCATCCGCTGGGCATGTTGGAGCGCCTGCTCGGCCTGCTTCAGCTCGGTGATGTCCTCGACCAACGTGTAATAACCCTCGACATCGCCGTTCGAGCCCATGTGCGGAACGTACATCAGCTGTGCGGTTCGCGTTATGCCGTCGGGGTAGGTGATCTCTTCGACGACCTGGACCTGCTCGCCCGCAAGGGCCCGGTCGACGAGTTGCCGGACCTTGTCGTTCTCGTGGTCCATGATTTCGTGAACCGTGTGCTCGAGGATGTCCTCGGCCTGCCGCGTGGCCCACTCGCACGCTGTCCGGTTGACGAACCGATAGCGGCGTTCCGCATCGACGTACGTGATCGCGACCGGCAGGTTGTCGGTCAGCAGGCGGAGCTGATCGGCGGTCTTCGCGAGCGCTCGTTCCGCATTCCTGCGTTCGGCGATTTCCTGCGTCAGGGATTTATTGGCATCACGCAGTTCCAGCGTCCGCTCCGCAACACGTTGCTCCAGCTCATCGTGGACATACTCGATGTCGTCCAGCATTTCGTCGAACTGCCGCGAGAGAATGCCGATCTCATCGCCACGGTCCAGATTGGTGCGCGCGCTCAGTCCGCCGGCCTTGCCGATGTTCTGGATGGTCTTCGTGAACCGCTCGAGCGGTTTGACCGCGACGGTGCGCAGCGCCATCCACACGATGCCGAGAACGACGATGCCGGCCACGCCAAGCAGCAGGATCACCGTCAGTACCGTTCTGAGCCCCGCCGCGTGGATGAGGCGGTCGGTCGGCGTGAACAGGACATAGGCGGGCGCGCCAGCCGGGTCGACCAGGGTTCGATAGACCTCGGTGCGGGACGTGCCTTGAGCAGTGCCGTCATCCGCCGGTTTCTCGGCAACTCTGGCGACGAACCCGTCCGCACGCGCGAGGTGCCCGAGGACGCTGGCATCCACGGCCGACGAATCGTACGGGAGAATGCGGAAATCGACACTCGTCTGGGTCTGCAACTGTTGCAGCCGCGCGGCATCGACGATCCGGCCCATGATCAGGGTGCCGGCAACGGGTCCTTCCTTGTCGTTGTTCAGGATCGTGCTGCTGGCATAGACGACCGGATATTGGGTGGTTGCGAATATTCCGCTGTGTACGCTGATCGTCTCCTCGTGCCGAACAAGGGGATGGTCCGGCGCAAAACGGTCGGCCGGAAGTTCCGCCAGTTCGAGATCCAGGATGTCGCCGTCCTCGCTGCGGAGCGCCCTGCTCCATCGAACTTCGCCGTCCGGACTGACGAAATACAACAGGTTGATGTCGAGCTGAACGAGCGTTTCATCGAACAGATTGCTCTCGACATAATCCGGTCTGGTCCCCTGCATGAATTCATGGGCATCGGTCCAGTACGCCCAGTCCCTGACCTGACTCGAGAGATAGCGCATCTCCGCCTTCAGCGCTTCGTCGGCCCGGCTGGCATTGGCGAACGCGGTCTGGCTGTCGAGCTGATCGAACCGGGGCAGCACGCCCAGCCACATCAACGCGGCATTCGCCAGCAGCGACACCGCAACGGTGGCAAGCAAAATAAGGCTGATCTTCGTATTCAGGCGCATCGCGTCGTTGTCCCCTGTCCGGCGCTGCCGGTTTACCGTATCCCGATCAGATCAAGATCCGCTGAATCCAAGGTTTTCCAGCCGCGACCATCCGATCGGCACGAACCGGCAAGATTCAAGGCCAATGCAAATTTCGGGCCTGTCGGGAGCGGCTCCGGCGCGTGGGCCAGCCGCCGCCGCGCCGGACAGTTCGATCATGGTGGCGGCAAGCGAGCGTCGTGCGGCCCGGCGCGGCCAATCGTCACAGCGCAATTGGACCGGACCCGGCGGAGGATGGACGTGCAACCTGCTGCGCATCGAACGCCTTCCGGCGCGAACGCTCAGAGGCAGTACCGCATCTCAACGAAACGGCCGCGGAAGGCCGTGACGGTATCACGCCAGGATTCGACGGGGCCGCTCTCGCGGCCGCCGACGATCTCGGCGAGCAGCGCCGCCAGCTCGGCGAAATCCGCCTCCTTCATGCCGTAACGGGTCATCTCCTGGGCCCCCATGCGCACGCCGCTGGCGGCGGCGAAGCTGGCGTCGTCGTACAGCGCCTGCGGGTTGGTGATGATGTTGTTGGCCTCCAGCCGGTCGGCCACATAGCCGCCGCGGGTCCGGGCGGTGCGCAGCAGCACCTGGTGGGTGCGGGTGAAGCCGCCGTCGGGGTCGCCCTCGACGGTCAGCCCGCAATCGTGCAGGGCCCGCGCGAAGGCCCGCGCGTTGCGGATCACCTGGGCCGGGTAGTCGTCGCGGAAGCGGATCATCTCGTAGCTCGCCCCCAGGAGTCCGAGCAAGGTTCCCAGGTGATGGTTGCTGACGTGGCCCGGGAAGGCACGCGTCTCGATCTGCCGCCACAACGGCTCGAAGGCGGCGCCGGGCGGCATGTCGGCGAGCACGACGCCGCGCTGCGGACCGAAGAAGGTCTTGTGGGTGGAGCCGGTGACGATGTCGGCGCCTTCCTTCAGCGGCTCCTGGAAATGGGGGCCGAGGAGGCCGAGCACGTGCGCGCCGTCATACATGATCAGGGGTCGCGCAGGGTTGTCGGCGCCGAACTCGGCATGGACGAAAGCGGCGATCTCGGCCACCGGCTCGGTCTCGATGGTCACGCTGCGCCCGAACACGAGAAGCTCGGGTCGCGTCTCGGCGATCAGGGCCTTCGTCGCCTCGACGTCGACGCGGTAGGGATTGTCCTTCTCGAACGGGAAGTGCTCGACCGCCGGCCGGCCGGTCTGCGGGTCGAGCGCGACGTAGTTCTTCAACGCCCCCATCGGCTGGGCGCTGAGATGCCCGCCCTTCGACAAATCGTGGACCAGAACGCGCTGAAGGGGCAGGGGCGGGCGGCCGGCGCGATGGCGGTTGCGGAACTGCTTGAGGGCATCGTAGACGGTGTCGTTCGCCATCTGGCCGCTGATCACCCGCGGCTCGACCCGCGTGCAGCCGAAGAAGGCGCGCAGGGCCGCCTTGAGCTCGTCCTCCTTCTCCATGATGAAGTCGGTGCCCTTGTAGTAACGCACCTCGGACGCTTCGGGCCCGAGTGCCCTGATGCGGTTGTGCTCGTTGTAGCGGCCGGCCGGGTCGGCGGTGCACAGCGCGTCGACGAAGGCAGAGGTCGGCTGCTCCGACGGGATCAGGTTGACGCATTCCGTGCGCCGCCAGGCGGTGTTGCGCGCGGCCTCCTCGCGCAGCCGCGCTGCCGCCGCGGCGGCGTCCGTGTCGTCCAGGCGCCGGACCCGGCGCGGCCCGGAAAAGCCGGTATAGGGCCGCGTATAGGGCGGCAGCGGCCACAGGTTCTTTTCCACCAGCTCGGCCGAGAACCGGTTGCCCCGCGCATCGGCGATCTCGAGGACCACCGGTCGGTCGGTACGGTACTCGATGTCCGAGCGCACCAGGGCAAGGCCGATCGGCCGCATGTCGTGTTCGTCCGACGGCACCGCGGTGACGCCCTCGCCATAGAAGCGCGCGAACGGTACGCTGGTCCCGGAGGTCACGTAGCCCGCGGGCGCCCCGTCGAACAACACCTCGAAACCGGCGCGCAGCGGCCGCTGGGCACCGAACACGGCGATCGGCTGGACGAGGTGCGTGAGCAGCCTGTCGGCGACGGGCGCGGCCAGCTCGCCGCGCCGGATGTGGATGCATTCGTCGCGCTGCCGCTCCAGCGCCGCGCGACCGATATAGTCGCCGTCGACCGCCCGCACGGCGATGCTCGCCACGGCGTTGGCGAAGATCGGGATCTCGTCGCCGTCGCGGTCCAGTCCGAGCTCGTGCCCGTAGAGCGGCAGTCCCGCCTCGAGGCGCAGGGAATCACGCGCACCGAGCCCGGCCGGCACGGCGCCGAGATCGACCAGGCGCTGCCAAAGCTCGACCGCCCGGTTGCGGTCGACGAACAGCTCGAAGCACACCGCCTCGCCGGTATAGCCGGTGCGCGCTGCAATCACGTCGTGGCCGTCGACCGGCACGACCGCGAGCCGGTTGCGCTTGTTCTCGGGCAACAGGTCGGTGGCGCCGGCCGCCTGCTCGAGGATTTCGGAGGCGCGGGGACCCTGCAGCGAGATCATCGCCAGCGCTTCGCTGACGTCGTCCATCTCGGCGTCGGCAGGTTTGTGTCCGGTCAGCCACTGCCAGTCCTTCTCGCGGTTGGCGGCGTTGACGACGAGCAGGAAGTCGTCGCGTCCGAACATATACAGGTAGGCGTCGTCGACGGCGCCGCCGTCCTCGTTGGCGATGATCGTATACTGGGCATGGCCCGGCACCAGCGCCCTGGCATTGTTGGTCAGCGTCTTGAGGAGGAACGCTTCGGCGCCGCCGCCGGTGATGCGGAAGCGGCCCATGTGGGAGACGTCGAACAATCCGGCATGGCGGCGCGTGGCGAGGTGCTCGCGGATGATCCCGGTCGGGTATTGCACCGGCATGTGCCAGCCGCCGAACCCGACCATCTTGGCGCCCGCCGCCTCGTGCCAGCGGTGCAGGACGGTTTCCTTAAGCGCGGTGCTATCGTCCATGGCCATCGCCCCCCCGGAATCAGCTTAAACCTCTGGAAGGCCGGGTCAACGGCCATGGCGCCGGCAGGCGGGAGCGGACGCACGATCGGAGACTGCTGTCGACCCCGATAGGGTCGCCGCAAACCCGCAGACAACCCTAACTCATGGGCTCGTTCCACGCGACGAAGGGCAACCGGCGGCCCGGTAACGTCCCACCGGGTCAGTCGCGGCAGGCCGCCAGTCCGTTCGCCCGTAGTTGGCGGGCGTCGTTTCAGGCCACGCCGTAAGCCTGGCGCGGGGTCAGGGCCTCCGGGTAATGGTCGAGCAAGGCGCGTCGGGTCTCGAAGCACAGGTGGCAGGCATCGACATAGCCGTCCTGAACCGCGACGCGGCGAACCTTGGCGAGCCGGGCCGGGCCGCCGGCGAGGAGCGGGCCGCAGATCGGGTGCGCGTCGGCGTCGTAGTCGTCCAGGAGTTGCTGCAGGGGCGTGTGCCAGAGATTGCCGATGCTCAGCCCCTGGCAGACCTGGACGGAACCGAAGGCATCGACGTGAACGCGCTCCGGCGTGCGCAGGTCCTCGTAGGGGCACTCGCAGAACGATTTCGCATTCCGGCGCGGCAGGTCGCCGGCCAGCCGGTCGGCAGCACGGCCGCGGAATCGCACCGGGCCGCCCGCGATCGCCGCGCCCTTGCGCCCGGCGCCGCCGCCCGCGCCCGGCCTGCCGATGCGGATCACGTTGACCGGCAGTTCGAGGCGCAACGCCGCAGCGATCGCGGCCTTGACCGGTGCCCCGTCATCGCCGCCGTGGAAGCCGTCGTCGCTCATGCTCAGATCGCCGACGTCGAGTGCCATCAGCGGCCGCAACCACGCTTCGGCATCATCCGGCGAGGTCGCCCAGTAGCCGTTGGTGACGATGCCGGTGCGAAAGCCCCGGTCGCGCGCCATCTGCAGCCCGTGCAGCATCAGCGGGTAATACAGGAACGGCTCGCCGCCCTCGAAATAGATCCACTCGACGGTATCGACCGCCGCCGCCTGGTCGAGCAGCCGGGCGAGACGGGCGCCGGTGAACGTGCCCGTCGCGCCGGGGCTGCAATAGAGGAAACAGTGGTCGCACGCCCAGGTGCACTGATACGTCAGAAGGATGTGGACCTGTGTCAGCACTGCGTTGCCCCGTAGCCTTGCGGCGTCCAGTATAGCGCGGAATGGCGCAGCGCGTCAGGCGCTCTCGGGACGCGCGGCGCCGCGCATTGGGCTGTCGGCTGCCCGTCGCTCGACCCCGTCCGGCGGGCCCGACGCCGCGGCGCGGCCGTGCGGCTGGATCTCGCCGTTCAGCAGCATCTGTGCGCGCACATGGGCCTCGGCCATTTCGTCCGGGGTGCGGGCGATACGGTCCATTACCGCCAGCAGCACGCCGGAAACGACGAACGCCATATGCAGGCCGAGCATCCACGCCATGTCCCGCGTCGTCAAATCCTGCACGTGCAGGAAGGCCTTGAGCATCTGGATCGCCGAGATGGCGACGATCGATGCGATCATCTTCAGCTTCAGTCCGCCGTAATCGACCTTGCCCATCCATTCCGGGCGGTCCACGGACTCGGCGCAGTCGATCTTCGAGACGAAATTCTCGTAGCCGGCGAAGATGACCATGACCAGCAGGTTGCCGGCGAGCGAGATGTCCACGAGGGTCAGCACCGCGAGGATGATGTCGGTCTCGGAGGCGGTGAACACGGTGGGCAGGATGTGGAAGAACTCCTGCACGAACTTGGCCAGCAGGAAGCAGAGCCCGCCGATCAGTCCGAGATAGACCGGCGCCAGCAGCCAGCGGCTGCCGAAGATGATGGCCTCGAGAATGCGTTCGATCATGAGCTCGCCCTCGCAGCGTCCGTCCTAACGGGCATTCGCGGCGAGCATGGCAGGCAAGACTTGCGGTTTGGTTAATCAGGGGCGCCGCGGAGCGTTGCGCCGATGCTGCCGGGACGGCCGGCGACCCGCCCGGCGGCGCCCATGTCGGCGACGGACTGACGTCCGGTCAGGCGATGGTGCAGTTCATGTCCTGGCCGCAGCACAGCGGCGACTTGATCTTGCCGTGATCGTTGGGGCAGCGGGAGATCTGCACCTCGGTACCGCTGTCCAGCGTCAACGTGTCGTTGACCAGCGGTGCGCCGCACTTGCCGCAGGTCGCATTCACGCTCATCCCGCATTTCTCGCATTCGTAGGTCGCCATGTCGGATTCCCTGTCGTGGTTGCGTGGTGGTGCCCGCGGTCACTATATCAACGGCCGCGGCGGCGGTTCAAGCGCGTGCCCCTGCTAGGACGTCGCGCCGAATCCCCTTGCAATCTGCGGCCGGGGCCGGTATACCCCGCGCCACGCACCCGCAGGGGTGCGTTATTTCACACGCGGGCTATTCGGGCGGCGCGCAAATTCGCGTCGGCTCGGTCCGGTGCCGGGGCGATCCGGCCAGACCCGCGGCGGACAACCGGAGAAGGACTGTAGACGATGGCGACTCCCACGTTCACCATGCGCCAGCTGCTCGAAGCCGGCGTGCATTTCGGCCACTCGACGCGGCGCTGGAACCCGAAGATGGAAAGCTTCATCTTCGGCGCGCGCAACGGCGTTCACATCATCGATCTGGAGCAGACGGTGCCGATGCTGCACCGCGCCCTCGAGGCCGTGCGCGATGTCGCTGCCGGCGGCGGCCGCGTGCTGTTCGTCGGCACCAAGCGGCAGGCCAGCGAGGTCGTCGCCGACGCGGCGCAACGCTGTGGCCAGTATTACGTGAACCACCGCTGGCTCGGCGGCATGCTGACCAACTGGAAGACCATCTCGAATTCGATCAAGCGGCTGCGCGACCTGGAGAAGCAGCTCGAGGGCGAAACCCACGGCCTGACCAAGAAGGAACTCCTGCGGCTGACCCGGGAGCGCGACAAGCTCGAGCGGGCGCTCGGCGGCATCAAGGAAATGGGCGCGCTGCCAGACATCCTGTTCGTGGTCGACACCAACAAGGAGGCGATCGCGGTCAAGGAGGCCAACAAGCTGAACATCCCGGTTGTCGCCGTGCTCGACAGCAACAGCGAGCCGGACGGCGTTGCCTTCCCGGTGCCCGGCAATGACGATGCCATGCGCGCGATCACCCTGTATTGCGAGTTGATGCGCGACGCCGTGCTCGACGGGCTGCAGGAGGAGATGATGAAGACCTCCGCCGATGCCGGCGAGGCGGTCGAGGCGCCGATCGAGTCGTTGCCC